>NZ_JAHLSY010000041.1 GCF_019049855.1 Hydrogenophilus thiooxidans
TTTGGGTCATATGACTCCTATTGAGAAACTCCGATGGTGGCAAACCGAGCGACCAGAGCTTTTCATTTCAAGGGTAGATAATGTCACGGGTCTTGACATCTAGCAGAGAGGAAACAGGCGATGTGTCTGGCAATACCCGCAGAAGTGGTTGCGCTTTTGCCTGACGGGCAGGCAGAAGTGGTGGTCGGCGGAACGAAACAGGTGGTGAGCACCGCGCTTTTGGATGAGGTGGCCGTGGGCGATTACGTGATCGTCCATGTCGGTTTCGCTTTGACCCGGCTCGATCCCGAAGAGGCGCAACGCACCCTTGCGCTGATGGCTGAGTGGCAAACCGGAGCGGCATGATGGCGGGCCTTCGCTTCATCCGTGAGTTTCGCGATCCCAAGCTGGCGCAATCGCTTGCTCGGCAGATCGCCGCCGAGGTCGATCCGAACCGCACCTACCGGTTCATGGAGTTTTGCGGTGGCCATACCCATGCGATCGCGCGCTACGGCATTCCGGCGCTGTTGCCCCCCAACCTGCGGATGATCCACGGTCCGGGCTGTCCCGTCTGTGTATTGCCTCCGGGACGCGTGGCGCAAGCGATTGCGATCGCGGAACAGCCGAATGTGACGCTGTGCGCCTATGGCGACGTGTTGCGCGTCCCGGCCCGGAAAGGAGAATCGCTCTTGGCGGCGAAGGCACAGGGAGCGGACGTGCGCATGGTCGGCTCCGCATTGGAAGCGGTGGCGTTGGCCGAAGCCAACCCGCAACGCGAGGTGGTCTTCTTCGCGATCGGTTTCGAGACGACCACGCCGCCCACCGCGGCTGCGATTTTGGCGGCACAGGCCAAGGGGGTGCGAAATTTTTCCGTGCTCTGTTGTCACGTGCTGACCCCCTCGGCGATCATGAGCATCCTGGAGTCGAGCGAGGCGCGGCGATGGGGAAGCGCGCAACTCGACGGTTTCGTCGGCCCCGCGCACGTCTCCGTCGTCATCGGTTCGCGTCCTTACGAATTTTTCGCGGAAGAGTACCAAAAGCCGGTCGTGATCGCTGGGTTCGAGCCGCTCGACGTGCTGCACGCGCTGCTGCTTTTGGTGCGTCAGGTCAATGAGGGGCGTGCGGCAGTCGAAAACCAATATACCCGCGCGGTGACGCGCGACGGGAACCGCAAAGCGCAGGCGCTGGTGGCGCAGGTCTTCGAATTGCGGAAAACCTTCGCGTGGCGAGGTTTGGGGGTATTGCCCTATTCCGCATTGCGTATCCGCGCAGGATTTTCCGAGTTCGACGCCGAAGCGCGATTTGCGATCCCGGCACCGGAAATCTCCGATCACCCGGCGTGTGAATGCGGGGCGATCCTGCGCGGTCACAAATCGCCGCGGGATTGCAAGCTCTTTGCCAAGGCCTGTACGCCGGAAACGCCGCTTGGTTCGTGCATGGTTTCGTCCGAAGGGGCGTGCGCGGCGTACTACCACTACGGTCGCTTCCAGGAGCGCAGCGCCGCAGTCGAAGCCGAGGAGGTGTGATGCGTATCCTGCTTTTGGTCCATGCGTTCAACAGCTTGAGTCAGCGGATCCACGCCGAATTGCGCCGTGACGGTCACGAGGTGAGCGTCGAGTTCGACATCAGCGACGCAGTGACCGAAGAGGCGGTGGCGCTCTGGCAACCGGAAGTGATCGTCGCGCCGTTCCTCAAACGTAAAGTACCGGAAACAGTGTGGCGGCAGGTGCCGACGCTGATCGTCCATCCTGGGCCGCCGGGTGACCGAGGGCCAAACGCGCTCGACCACGCGATCCTGCGCGGGGAACCCACGTGGGGTGTGACGGTGCTTCAAGCCGTGGCCGAATACGACGCCGGGCCGATCTGGGCGTACCGCACCTTCGCGATGCGGCCGGCGCGCAAAGCCGATCTCTACCGTCGTGAAGTCACGGAGGCGGCGGTGGACGCGGTTCGCGAGGCATTGGCGCGGCTGGCGCGGGGCGAAGTGCCGGAACCGGCCCCAAGAGGCGTTTTTCGTCCGGCATTGACGGCAACGCAGCGCACGATCGATTGGGCATCGACGACGACAGAAGCCATTTTGCGGCTCGCGAACGCTTCCGACGGCGCGCCGGGCGTGGTCGCGCCGCTTCTGGGGAAACGCTGTCGTCTCTTCGACTTGCATCCGGAAGCGGAAGCGCATCGTGCCGAGCCGGGTATGGTGATCGGACGGCGTGACGAAGCGCTGTTGGTCGCGACCCGCGACGGGGCGGTCTGGGTCGGTCAGGTGCGGCAAGAAGGGGGGGTGAAGCTGCCCGCGCTGGTTGCGTTCCCCGAGGCCGCGGCGTATCCGGAGATTCCGGGGAATGGTTATTGGGAAGCGTCCCAGCCGACTTGGCAGGAGATCGCCTACCGTGAAACCGGGGCGGTCGGGTTCTTGACGTTCCGGTTCTATAACGGCGCGATGAGTACCGCACAGTGTCGACGGCTTTTGGCTGCGTTGCGGTGGGCGTTTGCCCGCCCGACACGGGTTTTGGTATTGGCTGGAGGAACCGGTTTCTGGAGCAACGGGATCCACCTCCACGTGATCGAAGCAGCGGAGCGCCCCGCCGACGCGTCGATGGCCAACATCGAAGCGATCGACGATGTCGCGGAAGCCTTGATTCGCCATTCGGGACAGATCACCGTTGCGGCACTGGAAGGGAACGCAGCGGCAGGCGGCTGTTTTCTCGCGCGTGCGTGCGATTTCGTCTGGGTCCGTCAGGGCGTGGTGCTCAATCCGCATTACAAAAACATGGGCAATCTCTACGGTTCGGAATTTTGGACCTACCTCTTGCCCAAGCGGCTGGGCGATGCGGGGACTGCGCAACTGATGGCGCATCGCTTGCCTATCTTGGGTGAAGAGGCGGTTGCGCTCGGGTTTTACGACGCGGTGCTTCCCAGTGACGGTTTCGCGGCTTCGGTGCGGCAAGAGGCGCAGCGGCTGGCAGACGATGCCGCAGCGGTTACTGCCTTCCTGGCCCGCAAAGCCGCTTTGCGCGCGGCCGACGAAGCCGTGCGCCCGCTTGCGGAATATCGCCGCCACGAACTCGAAGCGATGGCGAACAATTTCTATGGGTTCGACCCCGCGTACCATGTGGCGCGCTACCATTTCGTCCATCGCACGCCCCACTCTTGGACCCCGCTCCACCTTGCGCGTCATCGGCAGGTGGGCTATCGACGCGAAGGTGCACCGAATCGTGCGCTGCGGCAATCGCTCTTCATGGAGGTGTAATGGCCAGACGACCTTTCGGAACCCCGCTCGACATCGCCAATGGCGTGGTGTCGCTTGCCCATGGCGCAGGTGGCCGGGCAACGGCGCAATTGATCGATGCGCTTTTTGCGCGCCATTGGCACAACGAATGGCTGGCGCAGCAAGAGGACGCCACCGTGCTCCCGGCGCTTGCCGAAGGGATGGTGCCGGTGGTGAGCACCGATCTGCATGTGGTCACGCCGCTCTTCTTCCCTGGGGGCGACATTGGGACACTGGCGGTGAATGGCACCGTCAATGATCTGGCGGTGCGCGGCGCGACCCCGAAGTACCTCACCATTGGTGTGCTGCTCGAAGAGGGTTTGCCCTTGGCGACGCTCGAGCGGGTGGTGCAAAACGTTGCGGCGGCGGCCGCAGCGGCGGGGGTGGCGATCGTTGCGGGCGACACCAAAGTGGTCGAACGGGGTAAAGGGGATGGGCTCTATCTGGCGGTGACGGGTGTGGGCGTTGCGCCAGCAACCCAAACGTGGGGTGCGCGCGCGATCCAGCCGGGCGACCACGTTCTGGTTTCCGGTACCCTGGGGGATCATGGGATCGCGATCATGGCGGCCCGCCAAGCGGTACCGTTGGCGACACCGGTCGAATCGGACTGTGCCGCGCTCACCCCGTTGATTGCCGCGATGCGCGAAACGGGTGCGCCGATCCGTGCGATGCGGGATCTGACGCGGGGCGGGCTGGCGGCTGCCGCAAACGAAATGGCGCAGGTCGCAAACGTTGGGATGGTGTTTGATGAAGCGGCGATTCCCGTGCGGGACGAAGTGGCTGGGGCGTGCGAATTCCTCGGGATCGAACCGTGGCATTTGGCCAATGAAGGGAAAGTGCTCGTTGTCTGCCCGCCGGAGGCGAGCGAGCCGCTTTTGGCGGCGATGCGCGCCCATCCTTTGGGACGCCATGCGGCGCGGATCGGGGAAGTGGTCGCCGATCCGTATGCATTGGTGCAAATGCGAACCCTCTTTGGCGGGATGCGGCTCCTTGATTGGCTCCATGCCGATCCGCTCCCGCGCATTTGCTGATTCCGCTCGGTAAGTAAATTACTGACGCAGCGCGTTTTGTGTTGCTGCATCGAGCTTACCGGTAACCGGTAGGCCGTTGGCCTGCTGGAACGCCCGCAACGCTTGCACCGTTTTAGCGCCCATTTTGCCGTCTGGGGTGCCGGCGTCATAACCAAGTCGATTGAGCCGCATTTGCGCTTCTTTGAGACTCATAGGCGCTTCAGAGGTTGTCGCTGGGGCACCATCCACTGCCAAGCGTCCCCCGGTTCCCAAACCCCGGTCGCCCATCGTTTGCGCCGTGTAGCTGCGAAGCGCCTGAATCATCTGATTGTAGGCATTGATGAACGCGGCAACGATCACCTTGCCTTCCGGTGTGTTACCGTAACCACCAAGCCCTGCCACCGCTCCCCCCAAACTGGCAAGGCCGGCTAATCCGAAGTCGGTGTTGGCTGCGCTCCCTTCGGCAGCGGCAACTTGAACACCAGAACGGTTATCGGTGAGGAGCAAAACTGTCGCCGCTTCGTTGGTGCGGAGACCGCCCAGAAGCAACCCAGCGACCCCACCAACGGCAGCCCCCAACTGCTGCGTTCCTTTCTGATCGAAAATGATTTCTGGGGTAATCGAGTAATCGGCTGCTACCATCTGCCCTTTACCAAAGTTGGCATTGCGGCGCAATTCGCCGCTATCGCGCAACCGCCGTTCCGTCTCCATGTTGTTCATGGCACGACCGCGGTCGACAACGATGAAGCAGTTACTTTGCTGAACCAGAAGTCGCAGCACAGGGATCGTTGAGCCGAGTTTGTGTTCGCGCAGTGTCAGATACCAGGGGGCATCCTGGTTTTCAACCAGAGCAACGGTCCCAAAAGGCCGGTCACACCGTTCCAATTGGCTATTGACATTTTGCGCCGATTCCCCCGCAGCAGCGCCGGTAGCACTGGTTTTTGCGCTTTCATCCCCGATTTTGGGCGCTGTTGACAGACAACCCGTGAGTGCTGTAGCCACAACGAGTGGCAGTAGGTGCAGTGTCAAGACCCGTGACATTATCTACCCTTGAAATGAAAAGCTCTGGTCGCTCGGTTTGCCACCATCGGAGTTTCTCAATAGGAGTCATATGACCCAA
>NZ_JAHLSY010000042.1 GCF_019049855.1 Hydrogenophilus thiooxidans
AGAAACGGGGCGAAAGCCAGCCGAAAATGGCGGCAAAAAAGACATTTCTTGCCCACCGAGGTGTGAATGTCGAAGGGATACGGTCACTCTCGCTCATTTTCAATCAAATGCTGATTTGTTCAGCGTGTCCTTAGGACAGAAGTGGGAAATGACACCGAAGGATGCCCAAGAACGGCTACGGATTCTGCAATTTTGGGAGCGGCACGGATTGAGCGCCACGCAAGAAGCATTTGGCGTGTCGCGTCGCACGCTGTATCGCTGGAAAGCGGCGTTGAAGGCCTCAGGGGGCAACCCTGCGGCGTTGATCCCCAAAGCGCCGATCGCCAAGCGCAAGCGCGGCAAGAATCGCGACCCGCGGTTGGTAAAGCGCATTCGCGAGCTGCGCACCCTTTATCCCAACCTGGGAAAAGAGCGGCTGCACCGGCTGCTAGCTCCGTGGTGTGCGGAACAAGGTATTACCCTACCTTCGGTATCGACCATCGGTCGGATCATTGCCGAAGCACCGGACAAGATGCGTCTCGTCCCAAAGCGACTCGATGCCCGTGCTCGCAAAACCGCTGCGGCCACGGGTACGCAAAGCCAGAAAACCCAAAGGGCTGAAAGTGCCCCCGCTGACCCTCTGGGCGCTGGACACGATCGAACGGGTGCGTGACGGCATACGGCGCTACATCCTGACCCTGGTCGATCCGGTGAGTCGCTGCGCGTTTGCATTGGCGCTCCCGCAAAAAAGCAGTCGAGCGGTTGCCGAAGCGTTCAAAGCGCTGGCTTCTGGTCAAGAAGGGAAGGCGCAACCGATCCAGCTTGCGGCGATATCGGACAATGGGTCGGAATTTCAAGGGGCGTTTGACGCAATGCTCGAATCGATGGGCCTGACGCACTACTGGACCTACCCGAAATCACCGCGTATGAATGCCCACTGCGAGCGCTTCAACCGCACCGTCCAAGAGCAGTTCGTCGATTGGCACGAAGATCTGCTCTTTACCGACCTCAAACTGTTCAACCAAAAGTTGGCCCAGTGGCTCATCGACTACAATACCGTGCTGCCGCACCACAGTCTCGACCTCAAGGCGCCGGTGCAGTGGCTCATGGAAAACCACAAAGAGTGCCAAAGGTACTGGACGAATACAATCCGCAAGGCCGTCAGCGAATGGCTCGCCCACCAGTCCCAGCCGCAGTGGCCGGAGATCGTGGTGGGATGGCTGATAGAAGAGAGCCGCGACCAACTGAAACCGCCCGTAGAGGATCCACCGGCATGAGGTAGTTGCCGGCAACAGCAAACCGTAGCGCGTCTATCCTGCCAACGGCTACTGCGGGTTGCTGCCAAAGACTGCGTCGAGCGACGGCGCGGTGATTGCTGCATCGAACCACGCCTCGATCTCCTCGAGCGAAGCGGCCGCAATCCGGGCTTCCAGCGCCGCCGGCAACGGCCCAAAGCGCTTGGCCAACAGACGCTTGAGCGCCAACGCCTCGCCTTCGGCCTTACCCTTTTGCAGCCCTTGTTGTAGCCCTTGCAGCATCCACTGCTGTGTCCAACTCTCGATGCGTTCGGCAAGCATGGTGTCGATCTCCAATAGGTCGGTGACGGTGGCAATCTCTTCGCTGCGGATTTTACGGCGCAACAAGCGCGCGATCCAGATGGTGAGACTGCGGCGCAACTCCTTTTGTTCCGGCTCGGAGAGCCACGCGATGAGGCTTTTGAGCACCGCGCGCAACTGCTCGGGCGTGCGCGATTGCTCCAGCCGAAACAGCGCCGCGGCCAGATTGCGCTGACTGGCAAGCGTCGTTTCGTCGTAGCGGTTCTCGTCGATCAAAAGATAGCGCAGCTGCGGCAGGTACGCTTCGAGCCCTTGCGGCGGCGCGGCAACGAGCTCGGCGAGCGACTCGGCCTCGCGCCACGGCGTGGTGCCGTTGTAGAGCACGATCGGCAGCACCGGCGGCAGCTGGCCCGTGGCGGTGAGTTCGCCACGCTTGACCAAATCCTGGTAGAGCAGCCCCACATAGACAAGGAGCCGCAGCGCCATGAAGCGATCCGAGCGCGACTGAAACTCCAGCAGCAGATAGAGGTAGAGCCAGGAGCGATTGCGCAGGCGCACGCGCCAGATCATGTCATCGTGCCGCGCCTTGCCACTTTCGGCAACGAAGCTGGCATTGACGCGCTCAAGGGTGGCAAAGTCGATCTCTTCACGCCACTGGCCCGGCACAAAGCCGGTGATGAGATCGCGCACCATCTCCGGATGAGCAAAAAGCAGCTTGTAGCCACTGTCGTGTTCGGGATTCACTGGCTGCGCTCCGTTCTCATCGCCTCAGCCGGGCAATGATAGCGCACAACGCCGTTACGACCGCCACGCACGCTCAAGGTGAATGGCAAAGCGGGGTTGTAGCAGCGCCGAGACCGTCTCGACCATGCCCAAGCGCGGCGCAACCTGCTGCCGACGGCGCAGCAACCACAGCGGTGCGATCTCACGCCCCTGGCGATGCAATACCATCCCTTTGCGCACGAAGACCCCGGGTTTGCCTCGCAGCGCTTTCGGCTACTGACTCTTGGAAATGACTGAGTCTTGGCGATTTGCGCCATGCGGCCGACGGAAATCGCCAGCTTGCTGGTCTTCTCGCCGCCCGTCTCCTGCAGCGCCATGAAGCGGTCGCGCGAATAGACGACGGCCACAAGACGCCGCGGTGTTGCCGGCAGCGCGCCGATGCCCTGCGCCACCCATGGCCGGCGCAGCGTGAAACGCTGCGGCAGCGTTTCGCGCACCGCATCGCGGGCATCCAGCGCCGTGCGGGTGAGTGCTTCGGCGATACCGACCTGGGCATGCCTGGGCAACTGTGCCAGCTGCTGGCCGATTCTCTCCAGATCGATTCTGAGCGTGAGTTCAAGCATCGGTGGCCTTGCGCGCTCGCTTGGCAGGCGCGGCAACGGCTTCGCGCGGCCCGACGACGACGCCAGCTTGCAGCGTCAGGTTGCGCTCGGCGCTGGCGGCATCGATCTCGATCACCAGACCTGGGGTGAACGAATGCGTGCCGCCGGCGCCAGTGAGAACCACCGGGCGGGTGACGAGAAGTTGCATGGGGAACTCCGAGAGCAGGATATCGTTACCGGCATCATCAAAGATCCACCCCTTGACGGCAAGCACGACAATCAGATAAAGTAGTGCCAAACACTACTTACGAGAAGCCCGATGAAAACCATCTCTGCCGGCGACGCCAATCGCCACTTTTCCAGCGTGCTACGCGATGTTGCAACCGGCGAGGTCGTGACCGTGCTGTCGCGCGGTAAGCCTGTGGCCACCATTTCCCCCGCCCCTTCTGGCGAGCCCGAACGTGAATCGGCCAAGCGCGCTTTACTCGAGCGGCTGCGTCAACAAAAACCCAGCGGTACTCGCAATTGGACGCGCGATGAACTGTACGAAGGCTGATCGGTGAGAGTCGCCCTCGACACCAACATCCTGGCCTATGCCGAAGGGATCGGCGATGAACGACGTTGCCGTATGGCCATCCAATTGGTCGAGCAACTGCCCAGCAATGAAGTGGTGCTGCCGGCTCAAACGTTGGGAGAACTCTCTCGGGTTCTGACGAGCAAAGCCAAACGCTCTGCCGAGCAGACGCGCGAAGCCGTGTTGAGTTGGGCAGACAGCTTTGCAGTGGTCGACTCCACCTGGGGTGCTTTCCAGTCGGCGCTGGATCTGATCGTCGACCATCAGCTGCCCATATGGGACGCCCTGATCCTAGCCGTCGCTGCAGAGAACCGCTGCCGATTCCTGCTCTCGGAAGATTTTCACGATGGCTTTACCTGGCGCGGCGTCACCGTGGCCAACCCGTTCGTCGCGTCGCGTTCGCCGCTGCTCATCCGGTTGTTGCGCATCACGAACTGAGCCCCGGCAGCAACACTGCCCACGCGGGGTTTGCGGTGGCCGCAATTATCAGCAGCACGGGATTACTGTACCTTGTGGGAGGGCAGCAGGGAGGTGGTGTCAGTTTTCGCATCGACCACTGGCTGCCAGATAAAACCGCAGCAGCTTTGGAGGCGCCAAGCGGGAGATCTCCAGTCCTTTGCAGATTCGCGCGAACACGGCTGAGCCCATTGGCTCGTGCGGTATCAGCTTGCCCTCCTTCACGCCGCGCAGCACCTTGTCAGCCGCTTCGATCCGCGCTTTGTGATAGACGACGAAGCTCTCCCGCTTCACGAAGGGGTGATCGCCCGGAGCGAGAATGCAAGACGCATCGTAAGCAAACCCTCTTTGATGCTGAAGAGCGAGACCATCAGCACAGACTTCACTCCCGTTGCGTCATCTACTGGGTCTGTCAGCAAGACGAATAAGTGTTTCCGGTCGGGATCGTTATCCGGCCCAGAAGGAACGAGCAACGTCGCCCGCCTGAGCGGGAGAAACAGGCTCATAGCGCCGCAAAGAGCCTGTCGACCTCTTGTTCCGCTTGGATTTGGGCCGCAAGTTCTTTTGCGGTCGTCGCGTCAAAGCTCACCGCTTGCGCCAACCGTTCGAACGGGATGGGGTAAGACGAGCCTTGCGGATCTTCCCACTCGGGGCAGTGCTTGTGCGTCCAGTCCCGGATCTCCCACTTACCCATCTTGTTGCTGCCGTGCTGGGTGTAGCGCACGGCAATGACCACGCGGCTGATCGCGCTGGCACGGTGAAAGAGGTGGTCTGGGCCAAAGAGCGATTCGGCAACCGCTTCGATATCGTCGTCGGCAGTGACCTTGAGGCTTGCGCGGTGCCGGAGGTTGTCCGGGCGGGCGTCGACTTCGACCACGGCAACGCGCTCGATGTCAAAGCCTGCGATGGTGGGCAGTGGCAGGCGCAAGGTGCGCATAAAGCGCCCCAGGTGGTATTGCTTGAGGGCAAGAGGCTTGCTGGAGAGGTCGAGCTTGAGCACCGTCTCGGCAAAGGCGCTGGCAAGTTGTTGGCGCACCGAGGGGCTGACCGAGAATACCTCGATGAGGCGCTCTTCTGGCGAGAAAAGCAAAGTGGCTTCGTTGAGCGGGCGATAGTAGCGCTCCTGCCGGCTGCCGTCGCTTTCTTGGTACTCGGCAACGCTTGCCAGTGGGCCGCCGTGGCGCACGATGAGCAGGTGCTGTGGGTGAGCCTGGGCAGAGCCTGCTTGGGGGGCGACGCGCAGATGGGTGACGGTGCAGCGCCCCGGAAGTTCGAGCCGGGTTTGGATTTGCTGCCGCAGCGCGTCTTGCAGGGTGTCGTCCCAGGTCAATTCGGCCGGGTTGTCGCCATCTGTCGATGGCCATGTAAAAATGACCCACCTTGGCCATCGAAATTGACCCACCTTCGTTACCCTGCCTCTGATGATGTTCATCAGGAGGCGAGTTGTGT
>NZ_JAHLSY010000043.1 GCF_019049855.1 Hydrogenophilus thiooxidans
CGGTACGCTTCGAAGAGTTTAGCACGACTTCGGGGAATATAATGATATGGTACCTGACAGCTACCAAATTCCGGCGTACCACAGCAAAGTCAGAAAACTGGGAATCAACTGGAAGATCAAAAAAGGGGAGCGCACCGCCACGACCGTGGAGGCGTTTCGCAAAACACGCATTGGGCAGTGGCTCGAACGAAGCGGCATCGCAATCGCCCATGATCAGATCGCAGCGATCCACTGTGCGTTGAACATTTTGTGCGACGTGGCGTTATCTATGACAGAGCACCCCAAAAAAGGATGATGCGCCTGCGCAACCCCCGCGAAATGCCAAACCCTACCAATCAGAAGCTTTAGCAGAGGTTTACCATGGACATGATGCAACACCTCTCTGCCCGGCTGCATGAGATCGAACGCCAGCACTTCGGCGTCACCATCGGGCTCATTCAGGCCGTGGAGCGGGGCGAACTTCCCGATGAGATCGCCCGCGCCGTGCGCGCCTCAGAAGCATGGCGGCAGTACCAAGAGCTCGTCGCGCAAGAGGACGACGCGCTGACCGCACCGGTGGCCGAACCAGGCGATGCCATACCGATGCCCGCTGCACTGCGCGAACTGATCGCTCGCCGCGTGGCGGCGAACCGTCAACACGGCACCGAGCCCATTGGGCGTCCGGGCCAGATCGTCTGCGTCGAGCGCATCACCCTGCCCGAAGGCGCCGAACCGATGCCGGGCGTGATGACTGCGCCGCTTTATGTCCTACTGGATGCGCCGGACGAAGAGATGGCCACCTTTTGGCACGGCTGGATCGCCGCTGGTGAGGTCGAGTTCGCCGGCCCATGGGACCACGTGATCCAGGAAGAAGAGGGGGCCGTCGACCCGGAAGCGGCGATGGTGCAGGTGTGGAACCCGGTGCGGCTCTACCTGCCGATGGCAACCCGCGTCGTGGGCCGTGTGGCAAAAGACCGGTTGGATGCGATCCGGTCGCTAGCCGCCGACTTTCTCACCGATACCCTCCCGGATTACCTGCCGGTTGCGATCGGCAAAATCGCGGTGCGGGAGACCTCGACAGGCCACTGGGTGGTTACTGGCGGTAATCTGGGCGGTAACGGCGACCCCCGCCACCGCTACCAGCAGCTCTACCTAGACGCTGCCGATGCGATCCGCGAAGCGGCACTTGCCGCGGTGCGTGCTTTGGCCACACAAACCCACGTCGCGCCAGCCAACGACACCCCGCGCACAACGTGGTGGGAACAAGGCGAACGGCTCTGGGAGCGCCTGGTGGCCGCGCTGGGCGACGCCTTCACCTGGCAACCCCAGATTGCCGTTGCAATGAGTGGCGATGCGGCCCAGACCGCGCAAGCGGTGCCAGAAAACGCCTGCGCGCTCAACTGGCGTAACTTGGCGCATATCGTGTACCAGAGCGATCCGCGGTCGCCAGAAGGGCTCCTTGCAGTGCGCAACGGAGCAGAGCGCCCACTGAGCGTCGAACTGCGCGATGCCGACGGCAACCTGCTCGAAGTCGCCGAGATTGCCCCGGGTGAAGCAGAAACGTTCGGATGGGACGAACGGTACGCCACCCTGACCCTCTCTGTCGACGGTCTTGCGGACACCATCCCGCTTGGGGAAGCGCTGCGGAAACGCATGGATGGATGACGCCCTGCCGTTTCTTGCGATCTGGCCGCACCAGGACCGGATCGCGATCCTCACCCCGAACCACCACGGGACGGTTCCTCGCTGCTCGCCGCCGACAAGCGGCACGGTGTGGGAAGCCTCACCCCTTGCCGCGCTCATCCCATTCCTCCCCAAACGGGAAAACGGCGGCCGGTGGCTGCTCTTCCTCGATGCCGAACTCCCTGCCGCATGGCACCACGCCCCGTGGGAAACCACCCAACTCCAGGGCAAACCGCTCTCCGAGCACGCGCTGATCGTGCGCCGCGGTCGATTCATCCCTCCTGCTGACCGCCCGTGGGCAACCCTACCGCTTCGCTGCTTCGACGCTTTTCCCTGCCACGAATACCCCTTCGCCGAACGACTGTCCCGCTGGGTGCGCGAACGGCGCTTGCGCCACGTCACCCGCGAAGCACTGCGGACGCGCAAAATATCGGCGAACACACCCCTGGTCGTCCTCGCGCACGGCAGCACCACCGGATTGCGCGATCGCAACGGAGCGGCGCTCGACGCCGAAACCTACTTCACCCACATCGAGCGCCTGTGGCTCTTGGCCTGCAATCACGGCGCCCTGACCGAGCTGGTCGACCAACTGCTGCAACGGGGCGTCAAAACGGTGGTGGCCGCAACCGATCTCCTCGATGCACCCACCATCGCGGCCCTTCTTGACACCTATCTCGAACAGTGCGCCTCCTCGCCTCCGGAACCCGCGCGGTGGCTGACGCACCTGCAGTCCGACGCCGCCCCAGGGGGGCTCGAACGCCTCACCCTGTGGGGCGAAATCCCGCTCACCCAACGCTGGCACGGCCACTACTGGCGCCATGTCCGGTTTGGTGAACCGCTGCCGCTCGATGAGCGCTGTGGGCAGGAGCACTTTGCCCAGACGTTCGCCCTATGGAACACCGCCGCGCTCTGGCCCATCGTGCGCGAAACGCTTGCTCCGCCCCTTCTGTGGCTTGCCGAAAAGTTCGACCACGGCGCCATCCGGCCTTTGGAACGAGCGGTAGAACAAAGCCTGGCCCAAAACCCACAACCCCAGCGCTTTCACGCGCTGGCAAACGGTGCCCGCCGCTTTGGCGATTACCCGCGCGCGGTGCGCTACCTTCTGGCCGGGCTCGAACACACCCACGAAGACGAAAGCGGTCGCGGCAAGCTGCTCGGTGCGCTCATCAACCAACTGATCGATTGGGATCTGCCCGAAGCGGCGCAGGAACTCTGCAACCACTACCACCTGATCGACTGGCCCGACGCCGAACAGAGCGCGCAAGCGGAACGGCGCTACCTTGATTTCACCGCCCGAATCCAACTGCGGCGGGGCCAGCCGGAACCGGCGCTCGAACGCCTGGCGAAAAAATGGCGCCATGCCCGGCAACTCGGAGAATCGGGACTACGGGAAGCGGCAAGCGCCCTCTACGCGGCGGCTTGGTACGCGCGCCAACACCCCGCATTCGCCCCGACCGGCCAATGGGCGTGGCTTGCCGCGGCGATGACCGAAGAGATCCCCCCAAAAGCCTTCACCACCGCAAAAGGAAACGATACCCTTCTCTACTGCCTGCGTGCCCAAGCGGCGTGGGCCTGGCAACAGGCTCGTGCAGGCGACTCCCGCCTGGCGATGCACCTTGCCGAGCGCTATGCCGCTGCGGCGCGCATCGCGCTCAGGCAGCAGGAAGACCCGGGACCTGCCGCCTACTTCCTCCTCTACCTTGCGCTTTCCGGGCAGCGACTTCCCGATGACGCCGAAGCGCGCGCGCTGGAAGCACTGAAGGACGCCCGATACCTCCTGGAAAGCGCCCTCTTTGCCGCCTGGCTTGGCAAAACGCACACAGCCACAGCCTGCCACCGACAATTCGCCAAGGTGCGCCGGCAAAGCGCCGCAAAAGTGCTGAACCACCCGCAAGTATCTCTGTTCGAACTGAACAAACACCTGTGTCCGGATGCGATCGCCATACGCGAAGCGCAGGAGGCGGAGAGTTTTGCCGACCCCTTGGTCGCACTTCGATACGGAACGCTGCCACTTTGAGCCATGCCCGACGATGGGACAAAAGCACAAAAAATAGGCATAAATTCGGGACCTCTTGTGAAACGGTCGACACCCTTATCCCAACCGGTTGGGCTTGTCACCGTGTTCATGGAGTGCTGCAGCCGACCGGCGCGCTGATCGGCTGCATTTTTTGCTTTTTTACAGAAACCTGCTTTTCTTTGTTTCGGTAGATCCCTTTTCCGTACCAAAAAGCTGCAGCGTCAGGCCGTCAGGCCTTGAACGCGATGGGGATGGAAGGATGCTGTGATGGGCGCAGCGACGGCTTGCGATGAAGCAGCGTGGGCATTTTGTCGCTGTATGGGTGGGGAAAACGGAAACGTCAGGTTACGCGATCACCCATACCGTGATTTGCGCCTATGATATTGCCGATGACCGGGAGGGTGCGCAGGCCCGAGATTGGGAGGCGTTCGTGCTACTCGGCAAAGACCTCGTCGAGCGTGTGCGCATCGAGCACCCGATCGAGCCAACGCTCGATCTCCTCGCGGCTTGCGGTGCTCAGGCGCACCTGCACCGCTTCCGGAAGCGGCCCGAAGCGTTTGGTGAGCTGCCGCTGCAAGGTTTGCAGCTCACCGAGGTAAAAACCCTTTTCCTCACCTTGCTGCAACCCTTGTTGCAACCCCTG
>NZ_JAHLSY010000044.1 GCF_019049855.1 Hydrogenophilus thiooxidans
ATTCCTCAACGCGCTTTGGGTCATATGACTCCTATTGAGAAACTCCGATGGTGGCAAACCGAGCGACCAGAGCTTTTCATTTCAAGGGTAGATAATGTCGCGGGTCTTGACACCTAGTCACTCACGAGCAGGCCATCGAACAACTGACCAAGGCAGCCAACAATCAGCGAGTTCAAGAGCCGGTTATCGGAGGGATAACGAAGCATCTGCTGGACATAGAAAGCAAGTTGGGGCTTGCTCTGCTGATCGCGGGCTTCTTCTTACTTGGGGTGGGTATGTTGAGTAATGCGGTCAGTTATTTTTTCTAGTAACCGTCCTTCGTCATCACTCACCCCACCAGCAGCACATTCATCCCCGCCATCCCTGCCATCCCCGCCATCCCTGCCATCCCCGCCATCCCCGCCATCCCCGCATCCGGCACGCCGGTCACCGTGATGACGACCTCTTCCTCATTCCGGTCACCCAGGTGCAGGTACGCGCCCTCACCCAGCGGCTGCCAGCCAATCGATTCGGCTTCGATGGCGGCACGTTCGGCTTTGAGCTCATCCGGATCGATCAGCCAATTCACTTCGCCAGCCCCTCCACCCACGCCAACTGCCTGGGCAAGCACACCGTCTGCAGGTCGTAGTTTGCCTGCGCAAACGCGCGGGCGTTCTGGCCCAGCCGCTGCCTTGCCGCGGGGTCATCGAGCAGCGCACAGACTTCATTCACCAGGCCCGCTACGTCAAAGAAATCGACCAGCCGTCCGGTGTCGTCGTGGCGGATGGCCTCGTGCAGCGGCTGGGTGTCGCTGGCGACAATCGCGCAGCCCACGCTCATCGCTTCCAAAAGGCTCCAGGAGAGCACGAAGGGGTAGGTGAGATAGACGTGAACGGTCGAGAGCTGCAGCAGCGCGATGAAATAGGGGTACGGGATGTTGCCGAGGAAATGGATCCGCGCCCAGTCATCGTCGGGTATTTGCGGACGGACTTCGGCGGTGAAGATCTCACGCCAGGTCGTGCGCCCCCCGTAGCGTTGTGGGTCGGGTTGGGCGCCGTAGGAGACGCCGTTGCCACCGACGATGAGCACATGCGCGGTGGGCCGACGCCGCAGAATCTCCGGCAGCGCACGCATGAAGACATGAAAGCCGCGGTAGGGTTCGAGATTGCGGTTGACAAACGTGATCACCTCGTCGGCGCGCGTCAATGTCAGGCGCGCTCCGCTTTGGGTGGTGAGGGTAGGCGACACTGCCGGGTTGGGCGTGACCGCCTGGGTGTCGATCCCATCATGCACCACGGTAATCTTGTTGCGGAAGCGTTCGGGAAAGGTACTCGCCTGCCAGTGGGTGGGGCTGATGCCGGCATCGGCCACCTCGAAGTGCAGCAGGTTGTTGAGGTTTTTGAGGCGCAGCCGGCACGCATCACCTTCTGCGTCTGGCGCGGGAAACTCCGGGTCGAAGCCGACGTCTGCGCCCTGAGGGTGGTAGAAGAACTCGCAGTAGATGCCCAACCTTGCAGCGGGCCAGACGTCTTTGAGGAACAGGCTTTCGCCCCAGCCGGGGTGGGCGATGATTACATCGGGGCTAAAGCCCTGCGCTTTCAATTGTAGCGCCGCGCGAAAGCACGCTTCGCCGCGAATCACCTTGGTTTCGAAGTCGCTCACCCACGGATGCACGCCCGGCGTGGTGCCGCGGCTGGCGGCATATGGCACGAGCGTCACGCCTTGCCATTGGCGCACGCCGGTCTGTTGCATCGTCATCGCGACGACCGTGTGGCCGCGTTGCGCCAACGCAGGCGCCAGGTGCTTGAACTGGCCGGGAAAATTTTGGTGGATGAAGAGAAATTTCACGTCTGTCTGGTTAGTACCTGGAGGAATTGTAACGAGATCAAAATCGGAAAAGCCCATCGTTCCTCACACTATCCGAAGCGCGAATCAGGGCTGATTCATTGCCAACGTTTCGTTATCGGGTTCCGTGCCTGTTCGGCAAGATCTAGAATTTTCGATTTGAGGTTGTCTCAAAAAATTTCGGTGGCGGTGGTGGACATAGGTGACGCATCGTGGGCCTTTACGCAATCTGCAACGCCTTGAGGATCGGCAGCTGGCGCTCGGCAAAGGTTTGCGCTTGGGCAGTGAGTTCGGAAAGGTTCTCATCCGCGGTTGTCAGCGCCTTGCCCTCTTTGGTGAGTCGCTGACCCAGCGCCTGCAAGTGGTCCCAAGCAAAGCGCGCCCACTCCTCAGCGGTTTTGCGCCCGTGCTGGCGAGCGAGCAAAAAGAGCTGGTGAAACCGTGGCACGGTAACACCACCGCCAGTGACCGGGCTTGCCAGATAGGCGAAGTTGTTGCTTGCGCGGCTCTTCGCCATCAGGTGCTGGTTGAGACGATCGCACGCTTTCTTGGCGCGTGTGACGCTGCTTTCTTCCTGCGCGATGGCCGCATCCCCTTTGCCCACCAGAATCAGCGCCGCCTGAACGATTTGTGCAAACGTGATGCCCTTGGGCGTGAGCTCCTGCTCGATTTGCGCGAGCGTCATGGGCTTATGGCTGGCAAGTCGGTCCAGGATGGGCTGATAGACCCCCTCGTTGAGCGACGCTTCCCCACGGCTGCCGGTGACCTTGAGCGACACCGCATCGCGCGGGGTGATGAGGATGAGGCGCTGGGCGCGCAACGCCTCCAGCCGCTCGAAAGCAGTGGGGTGGCGCACGCCCTTGATCCAGTAGTCGCGGCGAAACTGCGTGTTGCAACAAAAGTCACGCACCAATTGGCGGAAGTTCGCATCGGGGATGGTATCGAGCAGCGCTTGTTGCGCTTCAGAGAGGTTGATCGCATCGACATGGTCCAGATAGTGGGCAGATGCCGCAAAGCGCAGCTTCGCAGGCGCGAGCCATTCGGCCATTTTCGCCACCGACATCGGGTGCCAGTCGCGGTTGAAGTATTCGTGCGCCAGGTAGTGGCGGTTCTGCTCCTTCATCTTGGCGATGCGCTGTGGTACCTGCGGATTGGCCGCGGCGTAAGCGGGTTGGGTGGCCAGAAGCTTTTCAGCAAAATCGAGCGCAGCGTCGATGCGGCTGACGATCCCGTGACCCTTAGCGGCAAGGGCGTC
Source organism: Hydrogenophilus thiooxidans (assembly GCF_019049855.1). Taxonomy (GTDB): domain Bacteria; phylum Pseudomonadota; class Gammaproteobacteria; order Burkholderiales; family Rhodocyclaceae; genus Hydrogenophilus; species Hydrogenophilus thiooxidans. The sequence goes on from NZ_JAHLSY010000044.1 coordinate 3,080, forward strand.
GCTATGGGCGATCAAGAGTTCGCGCATCGGTACTATTGCCGCCCAACCGGGTTGGGTGTTGTAGCTGATGTAGAGCACGCCGCCCACTTTGAGCTTACGGCGGACGAAATCGACGATCACGGCGCGGTTTTCGTCCGAAATCCAGCTCCAGATGCCGTGCAGCCCGATGAAGTCGAACTCGGGCAAATCGGGGCGGTTACAGAATTCGGCAAACGCTTGATCGAAGAGCCGCGCCGATGCCCCCGATGCGGCGGCGAGCTCCTGGGCAAAGCCCGCCTGCGCCGGGTTGAAGTCGGTGCCCCACCACACCGAGGTGGACGCCGCGGCGTGGATATTGATGCTCATGCCCTGGCCAAAGCCGAGTTCGCACGCAGCTTCCACCTTGGGCGGCACGATACCGGCCGCAAGTAGCGGTAGCGCCAAGCGTTGCGGGTTGAGTTCGGCGTAGTAGCCAAAGGTGTAACCGATGTCGGTGACGTAGCCAGCGCTCCAGTCGGTCATCTTGGATTCCTTCTTGGTGTGTTGCCAAACGATTGTAGCGCCGCTGCGGTGGTTGCGCGCACCGCGCGTGGCGGTCGAGGGGAACGGCAGTGTCAGCAGCAAGCGCGTTGGCGATGGCGATGATGGCGATGACCTCGCTGCGCAGCCTCGCCGCGTCGGGGTCCGCTTGCGCCAGATTCCATTGCGCCGGGTGGAAGGCCTCGGCGTAGCGTTCGTTGTCGATGGTGGTCAGGAACGCCTGGAGGGCGGGAAGGGGCGCGGTTTCCAGCAGGCGGTGAAGACTCACGCCGTTTGCGAATGACTTCGCCATTGCCGCCCCCGCTTGCACCTCCCCGTGTCGTGATCGCCATTTTCTAGACCACTAGGGACACACTGATTTATTCGCAGATCGATGTGCCGAACTCATCCCTGACATGCGAGAATTGATTAATAGGCACTTGACGATGCAAGCGAGCTTTTCCGAACTTGAATATGTGTCAGGTCCCGGACGATTGCATTGATCCGCGACGTCGTGCATTATTCATAGGTCGCGAGACGATGCGTGAGCTGATCGAGGAACTCAGGAGGCAAAAG
>NZ_JAHLSY010000046.1 GCF_019049855.1 Hydrogenophilus thiooxidans
TTCAATGCTTTCCGGCCTTGGAACAAGCGCTCAAGGAGTCGGTACGCTTCGAAGAGTTTAGCACGACTTCGGGGAATATAATGATATGGGACCTGACAACTAGGCAATAAACCACCCATTTCAGGATCGTCTTGACCCGCCAAGCCAAAAGCATCGATCCCAGGCCTGCGGAGAGTGCTCCGATGATTTTTAGTGTTATAGGAATGTCATATGGAAAAGTCATCTATGTGCCTTGGGTATATTTTCTGTATTACGCCTGCCCTCTGGAGACGAACCGGTCGTAACTATCCTCCACCGGCTCTTCGTCCTCATCCCGCCGCCGCCAGCGCTTCTCCGCCTCCGGCATCACCAGTAAGGTCACCCCGAAGTGTCGGAGCCCTGGCTCGGCAACAGTCAGGACTGAAACTCTACCGGGGTGTCCTGCCCATGGACATGGGTTCACGCTATCTTAAGCGTCTGAGATAATAAATTATCCAAAATGAGACTGGGAGGCTGTGGAGCATGGCGAAGTCATTCAAGAACGGCGTTTCCCTGCATCGTCTGCTGGAGGCGTCTCCACTGGCCGCGCTGGAAGGGTTTCTTGCCACTGTCGACAAAGGACAGTACGCGGCGATTTTCAGCGATGTGCAGTGGGCGTCGGCCACTGACGCAGCCAGCATCCAGGCCATTCGCGCTCAACTCCTCGACATCGCCAGCGCGCTCAAACCCGACGCCGCTGTTCCCCTTGACCGCCACGCCCACCGCATCCTGACGCTGGCCGAAGGGCGTGGTGTTGAGACCGTCACGCGGGTTGCCGCCAAACTATTCGAGCAAGTCCACATCGACGCCTTTGCTGCCCAGCTCGATGATCTCGGTCGTAGCCTGTGGCTCTATCAGCACCAGTCGCTGCTGTTCGACGAAGCCGAGAACCTTTTCTACGCCGACCATTACCGCAACTTCGGGCGGATGTACGAGGCCTTCGAACTGGATGCGAATGCCAAGGTGGATTTCGTCTGGGACGATGCCGTCAAGGCAGCGCTGGAGGAGCAGATCCAGGAGAGGCTCGAACTCACCGGTCGATGCACCGTGACTCACCTGCAGGTCGACAAGAAAGACGCCGCCGGCCAAGAAATTCCCCAACACCTGCTGATCGTGCGCCATGGTGGGCCGCTGTCCAGCGTCGCCGAATACCAGGAAGCCGATGGCAGCCGCCAGGAGCGCTACTACCGGCCGCTCAACGAGGCGACCTTGCTGTTTTCACCTGACGAGGGTGTGATCGAGGTGTTCTCGGCCAGCCCCTCGGTGCGCCAGCAGGTGGCTGGCTGCTTTGCGGAGACGGGGCTCAAGCTGGATCTTTCAGGCAAGCCCCTCACGCTCAAGCAATACAACATGGGGCGCTTTCTGGACTCCTTGCGCCTGACGCCACCCAGGGTGGACGGCTTCGACATCGAGCACGTCGCCGTGGTGGAGGTCGACGCCCGCCCGGACAACTACAAACACCGCGCCAGCCTCAAGGTCACCGCCGATGACGATATCGAGGAAGTCGCCGAATCGCTCTTCGGCAAGGATCACCTCTTCAGTCGGGCGGCCTGCATCAGCCGTGTGGTCATTTCCGTGCGCTACACCCAGCACGGCAGCGACAAGACCAAGACGCTGAACATCACCCTGTCCGACCCGAACCGCTGCAATCTGCGCAGCAACCGCGACCCGGTGCAGCGCGAGCTGGGCTATGCGCTGCTTGCCGCCTGGGACATCCTGCGTCCCGTCCAGCTCCTGACCCGTGAGCACGCGCGTGCGCTCTTTGCGACGCTTTTGCCACTCTATGACCAAACCGAGCGGGAAGTGCCCGGCCAGTTTTTTCTGGTGCGCGGCATCGATCCGCAAGCGCTTGAGCACGTCGGTTTTCTTGAGCGGCGCAGCCGACAACAAACCCTGCTGATCGACATCGATGAGCAGGTGCATGAAGTCACCGTGCGCGCCAGCGGCAAGCCCGGCTTCATCGCCTATGACCATCCAGTCGATCACCGCCGCGTCGAACTTCCCGCTGCTGCCGCCGGCCGTGCCCATCCGCTGTGCCTGGGGCCCAATGTGGTCACCCCTGTTGCCGACCATTTGAGCGCCACAGGCGAAGCGCTGCTCAACATCGAGCATCTGGCAAGCCTCTTCCTCCAGCGCAAAACCCTCGCGCGCGGGGGGGGATGGCGGTCGATCTGGTCAAGCACAGCGACCAATCGGCCACGCTCTACATCCCCGGCAAGCCGCCGCTGATGCTCACCGGCGAAAAGCAGATCGCCATCTTCGACATCCTCGTCACCGCCTACAAAAACGGCAGCCCTATCGTCAAAACCAGCGATGCGATGGCCGGTTCGGAATCCTTCAGCCCCAGCACGGCCTTCCGCAAGGAGCAGTGGGCGACGATCAAGGGCGTGTACCTCGACTTGGCCCCGGGCGTGAAACGAGGCGCGTGGATGCTGCTCGTCTGAGATCCGTCTGATATCGCCACAACGCCGGCCGCCCTGCGCGGCCTTTTTTGCATCCAGCGTTGCGCCGCCGTCTGACATCGGTCAGACATCGCGCCCCTAGACACCCCTCAAGCGAGAGCGCCCGCGCCGCAAAAGACTGCAGCCGCCCGACCGGGCGGCCCGTCTGATATCCGTCTGACTTCAGGGGGCAGATCGTCTGACATCCCATGACAAGAATGGGTTACTCCTGAACCACGAAGGAGTTGCCCCATGCCAACCGACTCGATGGCCCTCGCGGCCACCTCGCTTGCCCCAACGCCGTTGGCGGCAGCGCTCTCCCAAAGCGGCATTTCCCTGCCGATCCCCTACCTTGATCTCTCCCCACAGGTCATCCGTGACCTGCCGCTGGAGAGCGTCGCGGCGCTGCAGCGCTTCACAACATGGGACACCCACATCTTATTGACCGATCCTCCCACCTTTGTCGATGGCCATGTAAAAATGACCCACCTTGGCCATCGAAATTGACCCACCTTCGTTACCCTGCCTCTGATGATGTTCATCAGGAGGCGAGTTGTGT
>NZ_JAHLSY010000047.1 GCF_019049855.1 Hydrogenophilus thiooxidans
TACAACCACATCAACCACCTCGATCAAAAACTCGATGAGGTGACCGCAAGCGTCGTCGCGCTCGAGGGGAAGTTCCAAGAGCTGGAGCACCGCGTGGAATCACGCATTGCGGCGCTGGAAGGGAAATTTCAGGCACTTGAAGGTCAGTTCCAGACCTTCAAGGCCGAGATGACCGCCGAGTTTGAAAAGCGAATGGGCGCGTTAGAGTCCAAAATGGAAGCCCGTATGGGTAGCCTCGAAACCAAATTCGAGCAGGCGCAGGTCAAGATGCAAGAAACCATCATCACCACCATGAAGTGGTACATCGGTGGCGCAGGAATTGTGCTCGTGGTGCTCAAAGCGCTCGATATTTTCGTTTCCAGCTAACAGTCAGAAGGAACTCACGATGGCTGATTGGATATCCACGCCGCTGCCTCTACCACCAGTTGGTGGGCCACCGACTTCAACCCGGCGCAGGCCGGTTTTGCGCAGGAGCTTGCCGCTGCTTCCGGTGCCTCTCTTCGGCTTTTCGATGAGGCGTTTGCCGAGTTTTGCACCCGGCCCGATCTGCCCGAGTTCGACTTCATTGGGCTGCACGGCATCTGGAGCTGGATTTCGGATGAGAACCGCGCCGTCATCGTCGACTTCATCCGCAAGAAGCTCAAGGTGGGCGGTGTGCTCTACATCAGCTACAACACCCAGCCCGGCTGGGCCGCGATGGTGCCGATGCGCGAGCTCTTGATCGCCTATGCCGATGCACTCGCTGCCAAGGGGCAGGGAATCGTGAGCCGCATCGACGCAGCGCTCGATTTTGCCGAAAAGCTTCTGGCCACCCAACCTGCCTTTGCCGCGGCCAACCCGCAGGTGGCGCAGCGCATCGCCAAGATGAAGGAGCAAAATCGCCATTACCTTGCGCACGAATACTTCAACCGCGACTGGCATCCGATGTCGGTGGCGCAGATGGCCGAGTGGCTCGCCCCTGCCAAGCTCAGCTATGCGGCATCGGCCCACTACCTGGACCATGTGGATGCGATCAACCTCTCGGAGGAGCAACAGGCGCTGCTTAGGAGCATTCCGGATGCGGGCTTTCGCCAACTGGTGCGCGACTTTTGCTGCAACACCCAGTTCCGCCGGGATTACTGGATCAAGGGCGCACGCCAACCCACGGCATTCGAGCGGCTGGAAGGCTTGCGCGCGCAGCGCCTCATCCTCACCACCCCGCGCCCGCCCGTGGCGCTCAAGGTCACCGGCAGCCGCGGCGAAGCCACGCTCAACGAAGGCGTCTATCTGCCCATTCTGGAGCTGCTCTCCAGCCACAAGCCGATGACGCTGGGGCAGATCGAACAGCAGCTCGCGCCCAAAGGCATCACCTTCGCCCAAATCCTGCAAGCGACCCTGATTCTGGTGGGCAAGGGGGATGTTGCGGTTGCGCAGGACGAAGCCCATGTGAGCCGCGCCAAGAAAACGTGCGACCGCCTCAACCAGCACCTCATGACCAAGAGCCGCGCATGCAACGACTTCGCCTACTTGGCCAGCCCCGTCACCGGCGGCGGCATTGCGGTGAATCGCTTTCAGCAGCTTTTTTTGCATGCCCGTCAACAGGGCCGCAAGACCCCGGAGGAGTGGGCGCGCTTTGTCTGGGACCACCTGCAGGCGCTAGGTCAGCGGCTGACCAAAGAGGGCAAGGCGTTGGAAACCGCCGACGAAAACCTCACCGAGCTCGCTGCCCAGGCGCTGACCTTTGCCGAAGAGCGGCTGCCGATCCTCAAGGCACTGCAGGTGGCGTAAGATGAGGGCAAACCCGCTCTTCCCGCAAGGGGCGGGGTCTTTTCCATCAGGGCCTTGCGCGACAGGGGCTTGATGGAAGATGCTCAAAGAGCAAACAAAAGGATCCCCCCACTTTGTTTGCCCACATTGAGTAAGCAGATGGGCGAAGCGGGCCGGCAGCGCGCGCGGACGGTCTATGACTGGGCGGCGATCATTCCGCAGTACGAGGCGCTGTGGGCGCAGTTGAACGAAATCCGCACCGCCCAAGCCAAAGAGCTCAAGCCGCTACCGCACCCCTGGCCGGCGCGGATGGACCCGTTCCACGCTTTTGCCGCCTACCCAACCCGGACACTGACCGAACAGACGGTGCTGGGGTTGGTGTATGCCGACGCAGACACGGCATTGAAGCGCACGCTCGCCTACCGGAAACTGGCGATGGTGGACTTTGCCAAGGTGGTGCTGCCCAGCGAGGCCGAGGTTCAGGCGGTGTTGCAAGCGGCCGCCACAGGCCCCAAGGCGGCACTGGCGCTGGTGGCCGCGATTCCGGCCGAGCGGCAGGCGTTGGTGTTCCGCAGCCTGGCGTGGTTGGTGAAGATGGGGGTGCTGAAGGTGCATTGACGAAAAAGATAGCAGTGCATACAATGCTGTCATTGCGATCAATCAGCAGGTGCTTCCATGGCCGCTTTGACCATTCGAAATGTCGACGATGCGCTCAAACAGGCGCTGCGCATCCGTGCCGCACAGCATGGGGTGTCGATGGAGGAGGAAGCCCGTCGCATTCTGCGCGACGCCTTGGTTCGCGTAACCCAACCGCAACCTTTGGGGCAGCGGCTGAAACAGCGCTTTGCGGAAGTGGCCGATGCCGACTTTCAGCTCCCACCACGCCAACCGACGCGCACGCCGCCCAACTGGGATGCGGTTCGGGACGAGACGCCGTGATGCTGCTCGACACCAATGTGCTGTCGGAATTCATGCGTCCACAGCCCAGTGATGCGGTGGTCGCCTGGCTGGACCGCCTCCCCGCTGAAGAGGTGTGGACCAGCGCCATCAGCCGTGCTGAAATCGCGCTGGGGCTGGCGCTGATGCCTGCGGGCAAGCGCCAAGCGGCGCTGGCACGGGCGGCCCAAGCGATGTTCGAAGAGGATTTCGGGGGGCGCTGCCTGCCCTTC
>NZ_JAHLSY010000048.1 GCF_019049855.1 Hydrogenophilus thiooxidans
GGCCGAAGCCGAAGCGCACTTTGCCGAATATGGGATTCGCGCCGGCGAATACCAAAACACCGCCCCCAATCCAACGCTCTTCCACCGACTTCAGGACTACTCAGTACGCGTCTCGTGGAAGCGCGAACTCAAAGCGCCGCTCGAATCGATCTTCGCCGGACAGTTCTTTGCCCCGACGCATGCCAAACTGCAGGCGATCCAAAAAGCGGTCCTGAGAGGGCGCCTTTTCGTCGCGCTGCACATGCACGCCGGCGACGGCAACGTGCACACCAACATCCCAGTCAATTCCGACCACTACCAGATGCTGCAACGCGCCAACCAGGTGGTCGACCGCATCATGGCGATCGCCAAGGAGCTGGGTGGCGTGATTTCGGGTGAGCACGGCATCGGGATCACCAAGTTCGACTACCTCGAACCCGAAAAGCTACAGGCGTTCTGGGCGTACAAAGAGCGCGTCGACCCGGAAGGGCGCTTCAACCGTGGCAAATTGATGCCCGGTGGGAATCTCGCCCGCGCCTACACCCCGTCGTTCAACCTGATGGGGCACGAATCGCTCATCATGGAACAGACCGACCTCAAAGGCATTTCCGACGCGATCAAAGATTGCCTGCGCTGCGGCAAATGCAAACCGGTTTGTTCCACCCACGTGCCGCGTGCAAACCTGCTCTACAGCCCGCGCAACAAAATTCTCTCCACGTCGCTTTTGATCGAAGCGATCCTCTACGAAGAACAGACGCGGCGCGGCGTTTCTGTTGCCCATTGGCAGGCGTTCGAAGACGTGGGCGACCACTGCACCGTCTGCCACAAGTGCCTGAAACCGTGCCCAGTCGACATCGACTTTGGCGACGTCTCGATCCGCATGCGCAACCTCCTGCGCAAATTGGGCAAAAAATCGTTCAACCCGGGCACTGCAGCGGCGATGGCGTTCCTCACCGTGAAAGACCCGACGACGGTGAAACTGATCCGCAGCGCGATGATCGACCTCGGCTACCGCGCGCAGCGCTTTGCCTACCGCACAGCGAAACGGCTCGGTCTCATCCAGGCGCAAACCCAACTGCCGCCCGCAACCCGCGGCAAAGCGCCCGTGCGCGCGCAGGTGATCCATTTCATCAACAAACCGATGCCGGGGAACTTACCGAAGCGCACCGCGCGGCAACTGCTCGACATCGAAGACGACACGATCATCCCGGTGATCCGCAACCCCAGGGTGCGCGCGGACGAGTCGGAAGCGGTCTTCTACTTCCCCGGCTGCGGCTCGGAACGGCTCTTTTCACAAGTAGGGCTCGCCACCCAGGCGATGCTCTACCACGTGGGCGCCACCTGCGTGCTCCCTCCCGGCTACCTCTGCTGCGGCTATCCGCAGACCGCCGCCGGGTTCGAAGCGCAAGGGCAAAAGATCATTACCGACAACCGCGTGCTCTTCCACCGCGTCGCGAACACCCTCAACTACCTCGACATCAAAACGGTGATCGTCAGCTGCGGCACCTGCATGGATCAGCTCCTCAAATACCAGTTCGAGCAGATCTTCCCGGGTTGCCGTTTGCTCGACATCCACGAATACCTGATGGAAAAAGGGGTCCAGCTCGAAGGGGTCTCGGGTGTGCGTTACATGTACCACGACCCGTGCCACACGCCGATGAAGACCCACCAGCCGCTCAAAGTGGCGCAGACGCTCATGGGCACAGACGTGAAGCTCTCCGACCGCTGCTGCGGCGAAGCGGGCACCCTTGCCGTAACGCGCCCCGACGTCTCCACCCAAGTACGCTTCCGCAAGCAAGAAGAACTCGAAAAAGACGCCGCGCTGCTGCGCAAAGACCAACCCAACGTCCCGATCAAGGTGCTCACCAGTTGCCCGAGTTGCCTGCAAGGTCTTGCGCGCTACGCCGACGACGCGGGGGGGCTGGATGCCGACTACATCGTCGTCGAAATCGCCAAGCACGTGCTGGGCGAAAATTGGCTGGTGGAATACGTCGAGAAAGTGCGCGCGGGCGGCATCGAGCGCGTGTTGTTGTAAGGGAAGCGTTGCGCGCGGGTTGCGGTAAACTGGACGGCTGCTCCTCCTGGAGAACGTTCCGGTGTCGACCCTCTACCTTGCCCACTTTGGTTTAGCGGAGCCCCCCTTTTCGATCACGCCGAACCCCCGCTATTTCTTCGCGGGCGGGGAACGCGGGCGACTGCTCGAGGCGCTCACCATTGCCGTCACCACCGACGAAGGGATCACCGCAGTCACTGGCGCAGTGGGCAGCGGCAAGACGCTCCTTGCGCGCCTTCTCGTTGCGCGCTTGAGCGAAATGGGATGGCACGTCGCCTATTTGGCCAACCCCGCTTTTGCGCCCAACGAAATTGTCGCCGCGATTGCGCACGACCTCGGAGTCTTGGCAAACCCAAATGCAAACGGCTCTACCCCGGTTGCAGCGGAGTCACTACCGGGCGCAACGCTCCTGGACCGCCTCAACGCCGCGCTCATTGCCCGCTACCAAGCAGGGCAGCGCACCGCAGTCGTGATCGACGAAGCCCACGCGATGACCCCTGCGGCGCTTGACGAAGTGCGGCGGCTTGCCAACCTGGAGACCGCGCAGCATAAACTGCTGCAGATCGTGCTTTTTGCCCAACCGGAACTCACCACGCTCCTTGCCGATCCGCTGCTCCTGCCGCTGCGGGAACGGATCGTGCACCGCTTCACCCTCTCTCCGCTTCCCAAAATGACCGTTGCCGAATACATCGCGTTTCGGCTGCGCACCGCAGGGCTCGCCGGCGAAAACCCCTTCACCCAAGCGGCGCTCAACCGGATCGCGCGCGCCAGCGGGGGGATTGCGCGGCGCATCAATTTGCTGGCCGACAAAGCGATGTTGTCTGCGTTTGCGCGCGGCGCAAAGCGCGTGACCCCGGC
>NZ_JAHLSY010000049.1 GCF_019049855.1 Hydrogenophilus thiooxidans
CTTTTGCCTCCTGAGTTCCTCGATCAGCTCACGCATCGTCTCGCGACCTATGAATAATGCACGACGTCGCGGATCAATGCAATCGTCCGGGACCTGACAGTTAATTAGCGTGCGCACTTCCGGCAACACAACAGTGGTAGCGTTGTTGTCTAAATACATGGTCACTTCATCCACTTTCCTCAGAGCGTTCCGATAGGTGATCGTGCCCCAAGAGCATGAGGAAAGCCATTGATTGTAAGCTTAAAGTACCTCACATTTGATTAAACGGCTCAATGGCGATCCCGCCCCACAACCACGGCTTCCCACAGCCGCTCTTCGTCGCTAACCGTATAAATGCTCGTCGTTGCCAAGCTCGCGTGGCCAAGAAGCTGCTGCACCAGATTGACCGGCACACCGCTTGCCGCAAGGTGGGCGCCACAGGTGTGACGCAGCCAATGGGGTGAGGCCCGCTCGAAATGTGACGCGTCGCTTTCGTTTCCCTCTAGCCGAACGCGATTGGCAAGATTACGGAAAAACTTTTTTACAGTTTTGTAAAAAGCATTCGGGGAAAGCGGACTATTGGTACCAAGCGCAGCAACGAGCGGCGTCTCTGGCGGATTGCGCAACAGTTCCCGGGAAAGACCACGAAAAGCAAAGTACGCTTGCAATGGCTTCTGAGCATAAGGAGGTAAGGGCACCGCACGCCATTTACCCCCTTTGCCAAGCACTTTGACCATGAGCCTGGTTCCGCCACGGCTCAGCGGTCGCACGTAGAGATGGGCTACGCGCAACAGCACGATTTCTGCTAGGCGAAGACCTGTTGCTTTGGCAAAGATCATCACGAAGCGCATCCGAGCAGTCGCTTCGCTCTCAGGTAACTGGGTAAGAAAATCCAGGATTTCTTGCCACTGATCCCCGGAAAAGACCCGCGTGAGCTCGACCTCTGCATTGCTATCGACATATCTTGCCGATTTTCGGCCCACTGCAACCCACGGGTTTGCCGGTAGATAACGCACTGCCGCAAGCCACTCGAACAGGCTCATCACCACCGTGATCGCGTAGCGCACCGAAACGGGCGAGAGCGGTCCTTCAAAAGGTCGCCAATCGGGATGGTAGCGCGGAGTGTTACGTTTCCCGATCCAAGCATGTTGCGCGATTGCGAAAGGCCACTCACTTTCTGCGCAACGCCCTAGCAACGACAACCAGTCTCGATAACGAGCACAATCGCCGACGGTGAGCTCAGCAAAACTTTTTCCCAGCTCCAACCGCGACCACAACAAAAAGCGCTCAGCTTCACGACGATACGCACGGTAGGTGTGGGGACTTCCCGCACCCTTGATCGATAACCACTGCGTTACTGCCTCTTTGTCGCTTGCCGCATCGATCAATGCCGGAAAGTGCGACGCCCCATAAACCGCAACATTAGAGCGGCTTTTTCGTGGTTCGTCGAACGCTTCGAGCGGAACGATGGCTCGCGACGGATCGGAGTACGAATCGGTCACGAAAAACCCTACTTTTCTTTTATGATTCATGATAACTTCCATTATCATGACTGTCAACCGAACGACGACAGGAGCCATTGCAGCCGCCCGTGCAACCTGCTACAACGAAGCCAAAGCGGTTGGCGCGAATGCCGTCAGACAAGGAACGAAGATGGAACGGGTTCCGAGCTTATCGATCGCGGTCACCAGCAAGAATCTCACCGTAGCGGCCATCGCTCGGCAGCTTCTGGCGATGAAAATCGGCGCATTCCTCGTTGGCGTACTCAAACCCGACGGCAAGATGATCAACTTGCACTACACCTGGGCCGATCTCTACCACGCCATTTCCTGGTTGCGGCACGAAAATGCCAAAGGAGCGCACATCTATATCAAGCCCGCGGGAGAACGCCACCCGCTCGTGCTGGTAGACGACATCGCCCATGAAGCGATTGGACAGATGCAGCAAGATGGCTGGGAACCATGCCTGGTTACAGAAACAAGCCCACGGAACTACCAAGCATGGATCCATCTTGGCACGCCGGTCGCGGTCGCGATTCGCAAAACCGTTGCCAGAAAACTCGCTGCGACCTACCACGGCGACCCAAATAGCGCCGACGGGGACCACTACGGCCGGTTGGCAGGATTCACCAACCGCAAAGAGAAGTACCGCAGACCCAACGGCATGTATCCATTCGTCAAAATTGTGATGATGCAAGAAAAAAGCGCGACCCAGGCTGAAACACTCATCGAAGCGCTGAGTAGCTCGAACCCCAACCTGCCGCACAAAGAGGCCAATAGCGAGAATCGCCACGTCGAGACGCGGATGGCCCACACAGGTGAAGCCCCCAAAGCGATTCGGGAATACCACAGGCAAGCCAAAGTAATCAAAGCGCTTTACCCAAACACCGACTACTCCCGCCTTGACTGGATGATCGTCACCGAAATGCTCGAACAGGGATTTTCGGTTGCAGCGGTTGAAGTCGCCATGCGTGAAGCCTCACCGCTTCTCGAGGAAAGGAAAAAGGGGCATATCGACGACTACATAACCCGTACCGTCACAAAAGCGATGCACGCAATTGCCAATGGCGGTTCGATGAACAGCGAATTGCCTGGGAATAAGTAGATTTACAAAAAGAAAACATTATTTCTGTAAAAACAGAAAAAAGAAAGGGCCCAACCGGTTGGGATAACAGTGTCGACTCTACCCTTTCAGATCAAATGGGAAAAGGCACGGTCGAGGTACCTGACGTCTCGGACTTACTGGAGGTCGATACGATGTTGGCCGAACGCATCGAGAGTTGGACCAAGGAGTGGTGGGAGCAGGGGTTGCAGCAGGGGTTGCAACAAGGGTTGCAGCAAGGTGAGGAAAAGGGTTTTTACCTCGGTGAGCTGCAAACCTTGCAGCGGCAGCTCACCA
>NZ_JAHLSY010000050.1 GCF_019049855.1 Hydrogenophilus thiooxidans
ATTGACCGCCACCACCAACAGTTCGACCAGGTCGTGTTTGACCTTGCCCGCTTGCCTCGGATCACTGATCGATACGAATACGTCCGCCAACCGCAGCTTCTTGTTTCCCGTCTCCATGGGCCACCCCCAAAAAGACAGAAAACTACACCAATCAAGACACTATGCTATGTACAGCTCCCTTGGCAACCCATTGATCGTGAAAGACTATTTCAGCAGGCCACGATAGTGCCATTCATGCGATTGCCCTGGTGCTGGAACTGACTTACAACTGGGGGGTGGATCACTATGACCTGGGCAATGGCTTCGGCCATATCGCCATCGAGGTGGATGATGTCTATCAGGCGGTGGAGGAGATTCGCGCCCGCGGCAGCAAGATTATCCGCGAAGCCGGTCCCATGAATGCGGGCACGGCCATTATCGTGTTTGTGGAAGACCCTGACGGCTATCAGATCGGGCTGCTGGGGCCGAGAGGTTGAGACAAAAATACCCCGGCCATTGCAAGCCGGGGTCAGGGCATCAAGCATGCAGATCAACTGCTTTTGCCTTTCTCTTTGACGAAGTTTTTGAATTGGGGACGGGTGAAATCAAGGAACACCTTGATAAAGTTCATCACCTGGTCTTCCGTGACTCCCTTGCCTACCAGCAGGTCGGACTCCACCACAGGGTCGCCATCTCTGTCGATATAGGCGCGGCTTATGCGTTTGGTGCGGTTCCAGTCATTAATCTGCTCATAGGTCAGCTTCACGCCGGAAGTGCCGTAATAGAGCTGCCAGTCGCCATCGTTATAGCGCACCATGAGAATCAGGCTGTTCTCATACATGAAGCGGATGGCGTTTGCATCTTTCTTGCTGGCGTTGAAACCGTGCTTTTCCAGCAGTCTTACCATCTCATCCACGGTATAGACGTGCAGCTTGGCTGACTTGCCCTCATTCAGGGCAGCGCAGACATTTTCCAGTTTTGCCAGTTCGCCACTGGCGTGGGCAGTGGGCATCAGGCCCATCAGGCCGGCGAGCGCAGCAGCAGTCAGTGTTTTCTTCATTGTCTTCTCCTTAAAATACTGGACAGAACAGACCAAAGCCAAGTACCCACAGCCCCAAGCATGGTGTGCACGGTGTGCATGCCGTGCAGCATTATAGCTGACGGGCAGCATTATAGCTGACGGGCAGCAGCAAGGTGTATTCGTTGTATTCGTCCAATACCTTTGGCACTCTTTATGGTTTTCCAAGAGCCACTGCACCGGCGCCTTGAGACCAAGGCTGTGGTGTGGCAGCACGGTATTGTAGTCAATGAGCCACTGGCTCAAATTCTGGTTGAACAACTCAAGGTCGGTAAAGAGCAGCTCTTCGTGCCAATCGACGAACTGCTCTTGGATCGTGCGGTTGAAGCGTTCGCAGTGGGCATTCATGCGCGGCGATTTCGGGTAGGTCCAGTAGTGCGTCAGCCCCATCGATTCAAGCATCGCGTCAAACGCCCCTTGAAATTCCGACCCATTGTCCGATAGCGCTGCCAGCTGAAGCGGTTGCCCATGCCCTTCTTGGCCAGAAGCCAGCGCTTGGAACGCTTCGGCAACCGCTCGGCTGCTCTTTTTGGGAAGCGCCAGCGCAAACGCGCAGCGGCTCACCGGATCGACCAGGGTCAGGATGTAGCGCCGCACGCCGTCACGCACCCGTTCGATCGTGTCCAACGCCCATAGGGTCATCGGGGGCACTTTCAGC
>NZ_JAHLSY010000006.1 GCF_019049855.1 Hydrogenophilus thiooxidans
GGCTTTCATGCCAAAGTACCACTGATTGCCCTTCTTGGTTTGATGCATTTCCGGATCGCGCTTGCCGCTTCGGTTCTTGGTCGAGGACGGCGCGGCGATAATCGTGGCATCAACGACCGTGCCTTCCTTGAGGATCAAACCCTTCTCCGCCAGCACGGCATTGATGGCAGCGAAGATGCGCTCGGTCAGATGGTGCGTTTCCAGCAGGCGGCGAAACTTGAGCAGGGTGGTGGCATCTATACATGCGCAGCATGCGTTCCACGCCAATCGGCGGCCGGCCTCGTCCGGTTCCCTTCGGGTAGAACGGCTCGATCTCGGCCACCAGCGCCGACCAAGGCGTTACCGCGTCGATTTCGGCAAGAAACCGGTCGCGCCGCGTCACTTTCTTCTTGGCCGCGTATTCAAGTTCGGAAAAGCTCGCTTGCATCGTCACGTGCCTATCAAATGTCAGTACTTCCATTCTCGCATGTCAGGGTCAAGTTCGGCCCATCGATTTGCGAATAAATCAGTGTGTCCCTAAAGTTAGACGTTGAACAGGAAGTGGATCACGTCCCCGTCTTGGACCACGTACTCTTTTCCTTCGGAACGCATTTTGCCGGCTTCGCGCGCGCCTGCCTCGCCGCGGTAACGGATGAAGTCGTCGAACGCGATCACCTGCGCGCGGATGAAACCGCGTTCGAAGTCGGAGTGGATAACGCCAGCTGCTTGCGGCGCGGTGGCGCCGATTGGGATCGTCCAGGCGCGGACCTCCTTGACGCCGGCGGTGAAATAGGTGTGTAGGCCCAGCAACCGGTAGGCAGCCCGAATCAAGCGGTTGAGCCCAGGCTCGCTCATCCCCATCGCTTCGAGGAAGATCGCTTTGTCTGCGTCGGGCAGGTCGATGATCTCCGCTTCGATCGCGGCGCAGATCGCAACCACTTCCGCCCCTTCTTGTGCGGCGTGTTCACGGACGGCCCGCAAGTGGGGGTTGTCGTCACCGAAACCGTGCTCGTCAACGTTCGCGGCGTAGAGGACCGGTTTCGCAGTAAGCAGACAAAAGGGTTTGAGCAGCGCCCGCTCCTCGTCGCTCAAAGCGAGTGCGCGAATGGGGCGGCCCGCATCGAGTTGCGCGTGGCACCGTTCCAAGACCGGTAGGAGTGCTTTCGCCGTTTTGTCCCCCGCTTGCGCCGGTTTGCGGGTGCGGTTGAGTGCTTTGTCGACCGTGGCGAGGTCGGCAAGCGCCAGTTCCGTGTCGATCACTTCGATGTCACGCAGCGGATCGACGCTCCCTGAGACGTGGACGATGTTGCTGTCTTCGAAACAACGAACGACATGGACGATCGCGTCGGTCTCGCGGATATTGGCCAAAAATTGGTTGCCAAGCCCTTCCCCTTGCGACGCCCCTTTGACCAAGCCCGCGATATCGACGAATTCGACGATCGCCGGCACCACCCGTTGCGGTTGGACGATTTCGGCCAGTTGCTGCAGCCGGGGATCGGGGACCTCCACGACGCCGACGTTCGGTTCGATCGTGCAAAAGGGGTAATTGGCCGCTTCGATACCCGCTTTGGTGAGCGCGTTGAAGAGCGTCGATTTTCCAACGTTGGGCAGCCCGACGATGCCGCATTTCATGACCGGTTCTCCTGGGTCGTCGTGAGCGAGGGGGTGGGTGGTGCGAGCGCGTGAATTCGTTGCTGCGCCCGCGACCAGTCGCCACGGGCGATCAAGGGCCAACAGGCCAGCGTTTCGGTGACTACCTGGTCGAGCAGCGGGCGCTCTTCGGCGCGGGGCGGATGGAGGACGTAGTTCGCCACTTGGTTGCGATCGCCCGGATGGCCGATCCCTAGGCGCAAGCGCCAGAAGCGGTCGCTGCCCAATTGGGCGCGAATGTCTTTCAAGCCGTTGTGGCCCGCGGTGCCGCCGCCGAACTTGAGGCGGGCGCGTCCGGGCGGAAGGTCGAGTTCGTCATGAACGACGAGGATCGCTTCCGGCGGAATGCGAAAAAAACGCGCCACTGCCGCGACCGCTTGCCCGGAGCGGTTCATAAAGGTGGTGGGTTTGAGTAGCCGCACCGTATCGGAGCGCGCAACTTCGCCGAAAAAGCGCGTTTCTGGGTGAAAAATTGCGCCCAATGCGCGCGCCAACTGCTCCACCCACCAAAAACCGATGTTGTGGCGCGTCGCTTCATATTCTCGGCCGGGGTTCCCCAGCCCAACGACCAATTGCAAAGGAGCTTGGCCACTCATGCCGCGACGCGCGTTACGAAGGTTCCGTACGGGGGCCGATTACGCTTCCCCGGCGGTTTCGCCTTCGCTGCTGGTTTCGTCACCACCCACCTTCACCGCAGTGGCAACAACCGGGTCTTCGTCCCCATGGCGCACCACCATGACGCCTGGCGGGAGGGTAAGTTGGGAAACGTGCACCGAATGGCCCGGTTCGAGCTGCGAGAGGTTCACCTCGATGTACTCGGGGATGTCTTTCGGCAAGCAACGCACGTCGAGTTCGGTCATGACGTGGTTGACGATGCAGTGGTGGAGCTTCACCGCAGGCGATTCCGCTTCGCCAACGAAGTGCAACGGCACCTTGATGTGGATCACTTCGTCAGCGGCCACACGCTGAAAGTCGACGTGGAGCACGAGCGGTTTGAACGGGTGGTACTGGACGTCACGCAACAGCGCTGAGGTTTGGGTGCCGTCGATCTCAAGCGTGATCACCGCGGTATGGAACGCTTCGTTCGCCAAGAGGTGGTAGAGCTCGTTGTGGTTGAGCGCAATCGGTTGCGCCGGTTGGTTGCCCCCGTAGACGATTGCGGGAACGAGGCCCGTGCGACGCAGGCGGCGGCTCGCACGCGTACCCTGGTCGTCGCGACGCTGGGCTTTGAGGCTGAATTGCATCATACTCTCCTTACATACAGTGACAAACCCCACCTCGCTGCCGCGACCAGCAGACGAGGTGTTTCCCAAAAAATCAATCGGTGAAGAGCGAACTCACGGACTCTTCGTTGCTGATGCGCAGGAGCGTGTCGGCAAGAAGCGGCGCGATCGTGATCTGGCGGATCTTGGCGCACGCTTGCGCGTCCTCTTTGAGTGGGATGGTATCGGTGACCACGACTTCGTCGAGTACCGATTCGCTGATCCGGCTGGGTGCGGCGCCGGAAAGGACCGGGTGGGTGCAGTAGGCGATCACCCGTTCGGCACCGTGTTCCTTGAGCGCAGCAGCGGCTTTACAGAGGGTTCCGGCGGTATCGACGATGTCGTCGACGATCACGCAGGTGCGCCCTTTGACGTCGCCGATGATGTTCATCACTTCAGCCACATTCGCTTTCGGGCGCCGTTTGTCGATGATCGCCAGATCACAGTCGAGCCGCTTTGCAAAAGCACGCGCCCGCACCACGCCGCCGATGTCGGGTGAGACGACGATGAGATGGTCGTAGCGCTGCTTTTCGATGTCGTTGATCAGAACGGGTGTCGCGTAGATATTGTCGACGGGGATATCGAAAAAGCCCTGGATCTGGTCGGCATGCAGATCCACCGTGAGCACCCGTTGGACGCCAACGGCTTGGAGCATGTTCGCGACCACTTTTGCGGTGATCGGAACGCGCGCCGAGCGCGGGCGACGGTCTTGCCGGGCGTAACCGAAGTAGGGGATCGCGGCGGTGATGCGCCAGGCGGAGGCGCGTTTCAGCGCATCGGCAAGCACCACCAGCTCCATCAAATTGTCGTTGGTGGGCGTGCACGTCGGTTGGAGTATGAAGACGTCTTGTCCGCGGACGTTTTCGAGGATCTCGACGTTGATCTCGCCGTCGGAAAAGCGACCGACAACCGCCGAACCCAAAGGAATCCCCAAGCGCCGCACTACGTCTGAAGCCAGTTTCGGGTTGGCATTGCCGGTAAAGACCATCATGCTGCCGCGTGGCATTTTCACCCTCATCAAGTAAAACGGGTAGGCGTTTAGCCTACCCGCAGGGAATGTGGCTGGGGAGGAAGGATTCGAACCCTCGAATGCCGGAATCAAAATCCGGTGCCTTAACCAGCTTGGCGACTCCCCAAAAAACTGGAATTCGGTTCCGCCCACTGCCACAATGGGTGACGCGCTAACGTCTGGCAACGCTTGAGTGTGCCGAAAGGCGGATCCGGCAAGCGGGCATTTGTTACCACAAAGCAACAACCGCCTGAACCGGACATCCGTGCGTCACCAAACTGAGCGAGCCACTGCAAGGCGCGATCGACTTCTGGGTGAAGCGCGCGCGCAACCGGCTCCAAATCGTTTCTCAGCGTGGCGTGCGCGAGAGCCGATATTGTGCAATACGGTGTGTCGCGTGTCAAGAGGGGAGAGGCAAAAATCGAAGCGGTAGCGACCGCAACCCCAGGGTCGAGGATCCAAACCGTCTCGGTCGAAAGCGGGTACGGAGTGAGCTTTTCCCCAATTCCTTCGCCGAACGCGCTTTCGCCGAAGAGAAAAAACGGGACGTCTGCACCCAGTTCGGCACCCAGCGCACAGAGCGCTTCGCGCGTGCGGTTGAGTCCCCAGAGTCGATTGAGCGCCAACAGTACGGTTGCTGCGTCGCTGCTTCCGCCCCCAAGGCCGCCGCCGAGCGGAAGGTGCTTTTCCAGACGGATCGTTGCGCCCCATTCAGGACGGCCGAACCGCGCGCGCAACAAGTGCGCGGCGCGTACCGTGAGGTCATGTTCGGGGGGGAGTTCGGCCAAAGCGGTGGGGCTATTGGGCGGCAGTTCTCGGACGATCTGCCCGTCGTCACGGCGTGTGATCGTCAGCCAATCGCACCAGTCGACCAGCTGAAAGAGGGTTTGCAGCAGGTGGTACCCATCGTCCCGGCGCCCGACTACGTGCAGAAATCGGTTGATTTTGGCTGGCGCCGGGACGCAGACGGTGCGGGTGCCCTGGGGTGGTACCGGGATGATGGGCTCTGGCTGCTGGGGGACGGAGGTCATGATCCGTCTCCTTGCCGCGTCGCGACGACGAGAATCAGACGGGTATCGCCGCGGCTGATTTCGATGCGGCGTGGCCAGCCGTTGGCGTCGCGTTCCGACCACCGCCAGGTCCAGCCGAGCGCCTGTGCCGACTCGTGCGCAATCGGTTCGACGGCGGGGGGATTCGCATCGACCGGGCACCAGCCCCAAACCGCGGCGCGCCATATCGCCCACGGCGGAAGGGCAAAACCAAGGAGCGGTGCGACGAGCGTTTCGGGGTTGGGTGCGCTGCGTGGCGGTTGCCCCGGGACGGTGAGTGTTGCGTCGTGGCCGGTCACGGTAAGCCGCGCGACTTCGTTTCCCGTGGGGGAGAGGAGTTGCCACGTCTCCTCTTCGTGGGCGGTTCGTTGCCAGACGAAACGCCCGGTCACGCCTTCTCCTTCGTGTTGCGCCGCAAACCGCCCTTCGACGACGAAGCGCGCCGGGATCGAAGCAACCGTCGCGGTGGACACGTTTTCCAACCCGGGGACATGAGGCGACGGGAGGGTGGCGCACCCTACGATCCAGGCCACAAGCAATCCGACGAACGATGCGCGAGACGGCGCCCAAGTTCGACGGCTCATGGCGTGGATCCGTCGCGCTTTATGGGGGGTGGTGCAGGGGGTGGGGGCGGCCCCCCTTTGCAGCGCCGCCGAATCGCCGCTTGCGCAAGGAGACTTGCCGAGACCGGCGCCGTGAGGAAGACGAAGAGTGTGATGAGGAGTTCGGCAAAACCGGGACGCCCCTCTTGCCATGCAGCGATCATCGACGCGATCAGCAGCATCCCGATCCCCAGCGTCGATGCTTTGGTGGGCGCGTGCAGCCGTTGGAAGGCGTCCCGGAAGCGATTGAGGCCGATCGCGCCGACGAACGTGAAGAACGTACCGGCGAGCACGCATCCGGCGATCAGCCATTCCCACGCTTGCGAAACCATTCGACGCTCCTATTCGATCACGGCGTGGCGGGCCAGGTACCGCGCTGCAGCGGTGGTACCGACGAAGCCGAGCGCGGTGATCATCAACGCGGCTTCGAAAAGAAGCGGCATAGGGTGGCGCAAGTCCCAAACCAGAAGGAGGCTTGCGGCGTTGAGGTAGAGCGTATCCAACGCCAGGAGGCGATCGACCGCGTCCGGTCCGCGCCACAGCCGCCAGGCTACCAGGAGGAGGGAAAGCAGCATGACGAAGAGCGCGCCGTCAAGGAGCGTGTTGAGCCAGGGCGAGAAAGCGGGCGTCATCGGGTCGTCTCCTCAATATCGAGCGAAAAGATCGCGATGAGCGGCAGTTGGTAGCGGGTATCGATTTCGTGGAGCGCTGCCGCTGGGTCTGCGCAGTCGAGTACATGGATGAGGAGCGAGCGCTCGGCAAACGCCACGGAAACCGTTCCGGGCGTGTTGGTGACGATCGTTGCCAACAGGGCATTGGCGCGCGCGTGATCGGTGCGCAGCGGCAACACCAGCCACGCCGATCGCGGTTTGGCGTTGGGGCTGAGCACCAGACGCGCCACGCGGATGTTCGCGACCACGATATCCCAAAGGACGATTGCGGCCAACCGCAGCGCAGGCAGCCAGCGGATGGTGACAGGGCTCTCCAAGAGCGGCCGAAGCGAAAACGGAATCCCCCACCCCAGAAGGCAAGCGGCAAGAAGATGCGCTGCGCTCAGGCTGTGGTTGAGCAGCAACCACGCACCAGCCAGGAGTAGCGAAAGGATCGGCGCCGGGAACCAGCGTGAAGCAGTCAGGGTGCGGTTCATGGCGCCTCCCGCGGTTCGGTCTGGGGAAGGGTGCCGTCATAAGGCCGTGTCCATGGGGCATATCCGTGCGCTTGCTCCAAGACGACGCGGGCGTAGGCCGTCTGGTCGGCGGCCTGAACCGCTGCGGCGTAGGTGAAGCGGTAGAGCGGTTCGGCCCAGAGCGTCATCGCGGCGACGACAACCACCAGCGCTACGACCGGTTGCATGAGCACGCGACTGTCACCGGAGGGCCAGACCGTGATGCGCTTCGGGTGGGTATGCCAGAAGATGGTCACGCCCGCACGGGCAAGCGCGATGAGCGTGAGTGCCCCCACCGCGATGAGGGTGAGCCACACGGCGCTTTGCCCCGGGTGGTCTAGACTTGCTTCCAGCAGGTAGAGTTTGCCCAAAAAACCCGGAAGGGGCGGAATACCGATCGCGGAGGCGGCCGCAAGGAGCATGACGAGACCGAGCGCAACCGGGTCGCGCAACGCCGGCGCCGGCTGGATCGCGTCCCCGATTTCACCCCGTTGTGCGGCGATGAGCGCAACGACTAGGAAGAGGAGCGCGACGGTGACGGTGCTCTGGACGAGGTAAAAGAGCGCGGCGGCAATTCCCTTCGGGGTGGCCAACGCGACGCCGATGAGGCTTGTGCCCACCGACGCGACGGTCAAAAACGCGATCTGTCGCGACAGGGTGCGGGCCGCAAGCGCCCCGGCAACACCCAGCAATCCCGTGACGATCGCAGTAGGAAGCAGCAACCCAAACGCCGCGCTACCCAGAACGCCCCACTCGCCGCCCCAGACCGCCCAATGGACGCGAATGATCGCGTAGATGCCGACCTTGGTCATGACCGCAAAGAGTGCGGCAACGGGCGGAGACGCCGCACTGTACGCTGCGGGTAGCCACAGATAGAGTGGCGCAGCAGCGGCCTTGAGCGCAAAGACGACAAGAAGCAATGCCGCCGCCACGCGCGCCAAAAAGAGGGGTTGCGGTTCGAGTGCTGCGGTGCGGTGCGCCAGATCGGCAAGGTTGAGGCTGCCGTAAGCGCCGTAGAGGAGCGCCAACCCCAAAAGAAAGAGCGCTGAGGCGGTGAGGTTCACGACCACATACCCAAATGCGACCCGAAGGCGCGCCGCGCCAAGGCCGTGGGTGAGGAGCGCATATGAGGCAATGAGCAGCACTTCGAAAAAGACGAAGAGGTTGAAAATGTCGCCCGTGAGAAACGCGCCGTTGAGCCCCGCCCACTGGATATGGAATAGGGGGTGGAACGCCCGACCGCGGTGGTCCCAACTGCCGATCGCAAACACCAGCGCGCTACTGGCAACCAGCGCGGTAAGGAGGAGGAAAAGGGCGGATAAGCGGTCCGAGACCAACGCGATTCCAAACGGCGCGGGCCAGTCCCCTAACGTGTAGACGCGAATCGCACCGTGTGCCGCATCCCAGGAAAGCAGCGACGCCCCCAACAGGGTGATCGCCGCACCGCTCAAACTGAGCCAGCGCTCGCGGCGTAACGACGTTTCGGGGTGGTCGCTCCCCGGCGGATGGTCGCTGCTGCGCGCAGCGCCGAGGAGCAACAGGACCCCCCACCCCAGCGGCCATACGATCAGCAGGATCGGTAAATGGGTGAAGAGGGCGGTCGCAGCGTCGCTCACCGCGCGTCCTCCGTGTGCTTCGGGGTAAGGTGCGTGCGCTCGTCACCCGTCACCGCAAAACGGCGAACCGCCAACGCGAGTAGATAAGCAGTGGTGGCAAAGCCGATCACGATCGCGGTGAGGATCAGCGCTTGCGGTAGCGGATCGGTGCTGAGACGACGGCCCGCGTCGAGTACCGGGGGGGCGTCGATCCAGAGGCCGCCGGCGACGAAAATGAACAGATTGACTGCGTAACTCAGGAGCGTCAAGCCCAAAGCGGTGGCAAACGCGCGCGGTTGCAAGAGCAGGTAGACGGCTACGGTGGTGACGATCCCAATCGCCGAAGCAACCAACCCTTCCAGCGTCATCGTCCATTCTCCTTGGTTTCGCGGTCATTGCGGCGCGCCGCAGCCAAAGGGGTGAGGAGTAACAGCGTTGCCCCGACCACCGTGACATAGACGCCAAGGTCGAAGAGTGCTGCCGAGGCAAGAGGGAGTTCGCCTAAGAGCGGCAGCTGTGGGTGACCGTGTGCGCTGGTGAGGAAGGGGCGTCCAAACGCCCACGCAGCGGCGCCCGTGGCGGCTGCGATCGCGATTCCGGCGCCCACCGTACGCGCGAACCGCCACCCGTCTTGGGCGCGCACCCATTGGTTTGCTGCGGCAAACCCGTGCGCGAGAGAGACGAGCAGAAGCGCCGCAGCGGTGACCAACCCGGCGATGAACCCACCACCCGGTTGGTTATGGCCGCGCAAGAAGAGATAGACGCTCAAAAGAAGCGCCGCAGGCAGCATCACGGTCGTTGCGACGCGCAGAAGGTGGGGATGGGGCTCGAGCCACTGCGATGTCTGTCGGGTGCAGTGCTGCGCTCGCGACGTGCCAAAGAAGAGCGCCCACGCCCCCAACGCGGCGACCCCAAGCACGGTGATCTCGCCAAAGGTATCGTAGCCGCGGAAATCGACGAGAATCACATTGACGACGTTGCGGCCGCCGCCTCCAGGAAGCGCCTCGGCCAAGAAATACCAACTGATCGATTCGCGCGGCGTCACAAGGAGCCACCAAGCCAACACGCCGACGGTGACACCAGCAGCGACAGCGATCGCGGCGTGCACAAGCCGTCGCTGAAACGGGATCGCCGGGGTGCGTTTGGGTAGGAACGAAAGCGCCAGAAACAGCATCACGGTGCTCACCACTTCGACGGCGATCTGCGTCATCGCCAGATCGGGTGCGGACAAGAGTGCAAACGCCACGGCGCTCACCAGCCCAATCACACCGGTCAGAAGCACTGCGACGGTGCGGTGCGCATGCCAGAAAAGGAGCGCACCCGCCGAAAACGCGACGAGCAACCAGAGCGGGAACGCGACGAGCAGCGTCGAGAACGTGGGTTGCGGTGCTGCTGGCGTGCTGGCCGTCTGCGGCCACGGTACGGTGAAATGAACGAGCGCAAGCGCGCTCACCCAGACGAGCGCAACGATCATGGTGAGCGAACCGGTCTCGGTACGGCGGGTGATCCAGGCCGCGGTGCGCACCATCCGAGCAACGAGCGCGGCAAAGAGCCAGCGGCCGGCGCGACGCCCGAAGAGACGGTCGATGTCGAGGCGATGGAGGAAGCGGTTGGTCATCAGAAGAGCGTACGCGATGCCGCCACCAGCCAGTGCCACTGCGCTCATCGCAACGTGAAGCCCGGGATGGTGCCACAACGCAAGGTGGAGTTCTGGCACGGGGGCCCCGGCTGCTGCTGCGGCAACCCGCGTGATCAGCGGTTCCGCAAGCCACGGCATCACCCCAAAGAGCAGGCAGAGGAACGCAAGAAGCGCCACAGGCGCCCGCATCCCCCACGCCGGTTCGTGCGGGTGGGGGTTGGGGAGCGGCCCCGGTTCGCCGTTGAAAAAGGTGTCGTGAATGAAACGGAACGAATAGGCGACGCTTGCCGCTGCGGCAACGGTTGCAAGGATCGGGACGAGCGGGTGGGGCGCGGTGAGCGTTGCGGTGAAGAAGAGCTCTTTGGACAGGAAACCGTTGAAAAAGGGGATCCCGGCCATCGCCGCTGCGGCGATGATCGCAAAGAGGCCGGACCACGGCAGATAGCGCATCATGCCATTGACGTGGCGCAGATCGCGCGACCCCGTTTCGTGGTCGACGATCCCTGCGCTCATGAAGAGGGCCGCTTTGAACAACGCGTGGTTGAAGATGTGCAAGACCGCAACGACCACCCCTTCGACGGTACCCAGACCGATCATCGTCATGATCAACCCCAAGTGGCTGATCGTCGAATAGGCAAGGAGCCCTTTGAGGTCATGCTTGAAGATCGCGACCACGGCGCCGAGCGTCAAGGTCGCCAACCCCACAGGTAACGCGACCGTTTCGAAGAGAGCAGAACCGGCAAAGAGCGGGTGCAGACGCAGCAACAGGAAGAGGCCTGCTTTGACCATCGTCGCCGAATGGAGGTACGCCGAGACGGGGGTCGGAGCCGCCATTGCGTCGGGCAGCCAGAAGTGGAACGGAAACTGCGCGCTTTTGGTTAGGGCTCCGAACAGAACCATCACAAGCGCCCATGGAAAGAGCGGATGGTTTTGTATTGCCTTGCCGTGCGCCACGAGCGCGCTGATCTGGTGGGTGCCGCCGATTTCGCCTAGGAGCAGCGCACCGGCGGCAAGGACCACGCCGCCCACGCCGGTGACGATCAGCGCTTGTCGGGCGCCGCGCCGCGCTGGCGACTGTTCGCTCCAGTAACCGACCAACAGAAACGACGCAAGACTCGTAAGCTCCCAGAAGACGACGAGGAGCAGCAGGTTGTCCGCGAGCACGATCCCGAGCATCGCGGCCATGAAGAGCATCAACGTCGCGTAGAACTTCCCGGGCGGATCTGTGGGGCCGAGGTAGTAGCTGGCGTAGGTGATCACCAAAAGCCCGATTGCCAGGATCAACGTGGCAAAGAAGAGGCTCAACGCGTCGGCCCGCAGTTGCCAATTGAGCCCCAGTGAGGGGACCCACTGCGCCGCTTCGGCCACGGCACCGCCCGCCCAGATGGGTGCCGCTTGGGTGAGCAGCGCGCCCAACGCCAGCGCGGCCACAGCCGCGGCAAGAGCGGCTGTTGCCCGTCTCCCTAGCCGAGCGCCCGCCCACGCGCACGCCGCAGTCCCTAAGAGCAGAGGCAGCACAATGACCAGCGTCAACATCGGTTATCGCACCGGAAATTGCCGCGCCAGGCGTTTGCGCCACGCAGCGGCGCGCGCTTCGTCGCCAAGCGCCTGGTACACGGCGACGAGGTGGTCACCGATTTCCGGGTCGGGCGCGCGCCGCCAGGCGGCTTCGATCAGCCGCCGCGCGGCTTCATAATCCCCTAGCTGGTAACGCAACCACCCTTCGCTGTCCATGATGAAGCCGTCGTTCGGCTTGAGGGCGCGCGCTGCGCGCAGCAACCGTTCGGCCTCGTCGAGCGACCGATTCGTGTCGGCAAGGAGGTAGCCGAGCGCGTTGATCGCATGAACGTCCAACGGCCGCATCGCCAAAAGCTTACGCAGATACCCTTCGGCGCTGTCGCGCGCGCCCAGGCGTTCGAGTAGGATCGCATAATCGTAGAGGAGCTGCGGCGCATCGCCAAACGTTGCAAGCGCGTCGATGAGGACCGCACGCGCCGCTTCCCACTCCTTTGCTTCTTGCCACAGCCGCGCTTCGCGTAGCGCCGCCTCGACGCCCGAAAGGGGGGCATGGGCTTCCAAGCGCGACAGCGCCTCATCGACGCGCCCCAACCGGGCCAGCGCTTGCGCAGTGAGCGCAACCGCCGATTCGGCGAGTTCCCTCGGTAGCGCCCGTGGGTCGAGAAGAGCAAGGGCGCGCCGCGGTTGCCCGCGGGCAAGCCACAGTTGTGCCGCTTTGAGGCGCGCTTCGGGGTGCTCTTTGGCCAGGCGCAGCAGCCACCGCGCACTCTGTTCGGGTTCGATCCCTTGCGCGCCAAACGTCACGAGCGCGTCGATCAGCCGCGGATCAGTGGCGCCGCGCTCGACCCACGGCGCAAGTAGCGCAACCGCCCGCTGCGGGTGGTCGGTTTCGGCAAGCAACGCGGCAAGCGCCAACGTCACCGTAAGCGCTTCCGGTTGGCGCTCCTGCGCGCGCGCAAGGATCGGAATCGCCGATTCCGGGGCAAAACGGTCGAGCGCCACCTGCGCCAGTTGCGCGAGCGCCGGCGGCCAGTCGGGGCGCAGCGCAAGCGCGCGGTGCGCGGCAGCCCACGCGCGGTCGAGATCGCCCGCTTGCCGCGCGGCTTCGCTGACGATTAGGTGCGCCGCTGGCTCTTCGCGGTAGGGCGCGGCCGCTTGTTCGATCAAGCGCAGGATCTGCGCGGGGTTACCCAACTCGGCCAACGCAGCGGGGAGCCCCAGCAGATTGCGCTCGCGCTGTTCGGCGTCCTTTTGCAGGATTTCGGCGACCCGTTCGCTGATCTGCGCTTCGAAACGGGCGTTGAGCCGTTCACGGTGCGCGGTGAGTTGCCGAAGCCGCGCGTCGTCCGGCGCCAGCCATTGCCACAGCGTGAGAATGCGGTCGAACTGCGCCGCGTCGCCTGCAAGGAGCGCCGTTTGCGCCCAGCGGTCGAGCACGGCGGGGATCGGCTGCGCTTCGGCCGCGCGCCCGTACGCCTCGAGCGCTTGCCCCCACTGCCCGTTTCGGAGCGCCAATTCCCCGACGAGCCACGCAAAGATGAAATCGCCGTCAAGCGGGGCGTGCAACGGATCGACACGAATTTGCTCGGTGGCGTCGGACGAACCAGGGGGAGCTGCCGCGGTGTCGCTTTGCGCCGCGGCAAAGGGGGCGACCGCCAAGGGCAGAGCAGTCGATAACACGGTCAAAAGCGCGCGAAGCGTCATCGGGTTTCTCGATCGAATCGGGTTGCCCGATAGGATAGCAAAAGATCGCCACGGTTCCCGCACCCCGGGCCCGGTTTGTCCGTACCTCGTGAAAGCGTGGGCGCTTGCTGCTGGCTACTGGGCGCGCAGCGCGGTGGCGATCGTGGTCAAGTTGTGGCGCATCAGGTCGAGATAGGTGGCGGGCCCCGGCGGAGGGGCAAAGGTCTCAGGGTAGAGGGGGCCGGCAACGGTAAGTCCGAGGCGCTCGGCAAAGCTTTGCGCCACCCGGCTGGTGCGGTGGGCTTCGGTGAAGAGGACGCGGATCCCTTCGCGCGCCGCGCGCGCCTTGAGCGTCAGCAGGCGTTGCGGGGTGATCTCGCCGTGCGGCACTATGGTGTCGATTCCGATCAGTTCGATACCGAACGCGGCGTTGAGGTAGCGGTAGGCGTCGTGCATCACGAACGCCTTGCGGTGCGTGGCGGGCAGGTCGGTGAGACGGGCACGCCCCTCCGCAGCCAGCGCGCGCAGCGCCTCCAGGTAAGGGTGCGCGTGCGCAGTGATCGACGGCTGCGCGCTGGGGATAAGGACGATCAGGTTGGGGAGTGCCTGCGCAAGGGCCTCGGCGACCCGTTCGGGATCGAGCCAAAAGTGGGGATCGTACGGGGCTGAGTGAGCGTCGTGCCGGTGGTGTTCCAGCGCGGCGTCGTGATCGGGATCCGGTGTGTGGTCCGGCTCTTCGGCATGATCGTGATCGGGCGCGACGGCGGTGGGGCGGGGCAAGCGTTGTTCTGGCGCAAGGAGGTCGCCCAGCGCCAGGCGCGGCGTGTCGGGAACGAGCCGGGCGCAGTCGCGAACGAACGCGGCGTCGGTGCCCAGCCCCATCGCGACGATGGCCACCGCTTGCCGCAGAAGGGGAAGATGCGCGGGGTGCAGATTGATGCTGTGCAGATCCTGCTGGGGTTGCGCGATCGCATGCACCACGGCGTGCGTGCCGATCAGATTGCGCACCCAGTCGGCAACGAGCGGGTGGCTCGCGACGATGAGGGGTTTTGGCGTGCGCTGGGCTTGTGCGCGCGATGGGTTCGCAAGCGGCAGGGTTGCCAGCGCGCCCAACCACTGCGCACAATAGGCGAGAAAATGGCGGCGCGTGGGGGCGCCGCGGTCGTGTTCGTTTCTATGCATTTTCAGCATTCCCGTTGAGTCGTGTGATTCGGACGTCATGCCACGCGGTGTTTGGGCGACGGGTGGCGGCGTCGCCACAGGCCGTACGGGGCAAAGAGGAGCGAAACGAGGTAACCCAGTGAAAGGGTCGCCGCAACGGCGGGTCCCGGCGGCCAATCGCCGACGAGCGCGGCGCACAGTCCCACGGTGCTGCCTGCGGTGCCAATCGAGGCGGCAGTGACGAAAGTCGGTAGTAAACGATTGGTCCACAAACGGGCGGTGAGCGCCGGCAGCATCAACAACGTAAGTCCCAAGAGCGCGCCGAGCGCTTGGAAGACCGCGACCATCATCGCGACGATCACCGCAAGCGTAAGATAGTAAGTGCGGGCCGACGCACGTGGGTCGAGGCGGCGAAAGGTCTCGGCGTCGAACCATTCGAACGCGATCATGCGCCGACCAACGAGCAGCGTGAGCAGAGTTAGCGCGGCGATTGCGACGATGAAGCCGAGCGTTGCGCGGTCGAGCGCCAGTACCGAACCAAAGAGAAGGTGCATCACGTCGGTGGGGTTGCCTTGTGCCGTGATCAAAAGGATTCCAAGCGCGAGCGCCGAGAGTTGAAACCCGGCAAGTGTCGCGTCTTCGAAGAGCGCCGTGTTGCGGCTCGCCCACCCGGCCGCCCACGCCACGGCAACGCCGGCGACGAGGCCGCCAGCGGTGATCGCGGGCAGCGAAAACCCAGCAAGCAGGTAACCGGTAGCGACACCGGGCAAGATCGCGTGGCTCATCGCGTCGCCCATCAGACTCATGCGGCGGGTGACCAGCAGCACCCCGCACGGCGCCGCCGCGAGCGCGGCAACGGCCAGCGCCAGCCACGCCTGGCGCAACCACGGGTCGGTCAGCAACAGAGGGAGCGCTTCCCACGGTGCGGCGAAGGCCATCACGCTTCCTCCGCGGCAAGCGAATCGGCGCACCACGGCGCATCGTCGCGCGGTGCGATCGGCTGCGCGGCGCGGCGATGCCATGCGTCCCAGTCGATCGTCTGGGTGGGTGCAAACGCCACCAGCTCGCGCGCAAGCAGCATCGTCCACGGAAAGTCGCTGCGCGCGATCGTTTCGTCGTGTAGAACCGCCAAGACCGTTACGCCGCGTTCCCGCCACTGGGCCAGGATTTGGCGCACCCAGGCGGTCGTCTGCGCGTCCATCGCGGTGAAGGGCTCGTCCAGGAGAATCAGTTTCGCGTCGCGCACGAGCAGCTGCGCAAAACGGACCCGTTGCTGCTGTCCGCCCGAGAGCGCCGCAACCGGGCGTTTCGCGAGTTCGGTCAGTCCCATTTCGGCAAGCGCGGCGTGGACGCGGTTGCGTTCGGCGCGCCCGAGCGGCCGCCAACAACCGACCTCGGGCCAGAGCGCAAGCGCCACTGCATCGAAGACCGAAAGCGGAAAATCGACGCGCCACGTGGGGTGCTGCGGCAAGTAGGCGACGCGACCGCGCCACGTTTCCGGGAGGCGCACCGCGCCCGTGATCGGGGGCAACACCCCAGCGATCACCTTGAGGAGCGTCGATTTACCTGCGCCGTTCGGGCCAAGCACCGCGACGTGGCTGCCCGCTGGTATCGTTGCGGTAAGGTGGTGGATCGCGGGGTGGCGGTCGTAGCCGGCGGTGAGATTGTCGAGGTGCAAGGCTTCGCGCGCGGTATCGGGCGGGTTCATCGCGGAAAACCGATCAGTGACAGTGCGCGCATTGGCCGCGGACTACGAGTTCGGCTTCGTGGGCAACGAAACCGTCCGGAAGCGGCGGCCACTGCGTCGGGTGGGGCGGAAGACACCAAGTGCGTCCACACGTGGTGCAGAGAAAGTGGGCATGCGCCGGGTTGTTGCTCGCGACTTCGAAGCGGGCGGCGCGGTCGCTTGCGGCGATGCGCCGCACCAACCCTTTCGCGACGAGCCAGTCGAGCGCGCGATAGACGGTGACACGATCGGGCGCTTTGGGGGTTGCAGCAGCCGCTGCTGCAAAGAGTTCGTCAGGGGTGAGCGGTTGCTGGGCTTCGCGTAAGATAGCGAGTGCCCACCACCGGGCGGCGGTGACCCGGCCATAGCGGGCGAGTGTCTGCGTGATGGGGTCTGGTGGCATGCGGTGCGGAGTCATTTTTGCAATTCTATTGCATTTGCATGATGTGTCAAGAGTCAAGGAGTCGATCGATGACAAACGCTTGGGTCTTCGAACCGATGGTCGCGTCCGTTCCCGTGGCCGATGGGCGACTGTTCCCGGTTCGCCGAATCTTCTGTGTCGCCCGCAATTACGCGGAACATGCGCGCGAAATGGGCGCCGATCCGAACCGCGAAGCGCCGTTTTTCTTCCTCAAGCCCAACGATGCGGTCTTTCCGGTGACGGATGCCGCTGCGCGTTGGCCCTATCCATCGATGACCGAGGAGGTCCATCACGAGGTGGAGCTGGTGGTGGCGTTGGGGCGTGGCGGACGCAACCTCAGTGCAGTGCAGGCGGAGCAGGCGATCTGGGGTTATACCGTCGGGCTCGATATGACCCGGCGAGATCTGCAAAGCGCGGCAAAAGCACAAGGGCGGCCGTGGGATGTGGCGAAGGGGTTCGACGCCTCGCTGCCCCTTGCGCCGCTCGTTCCGCACCCGGGCGTTGTCTTGAGCCGCGGCGCCGTTCGGCTTTGGGTCAATGAGATGCTGCGTCAAGCGGGGGATATCGCGCAGATGATCTGGACGATTCCCGAGTTGATCGCCACCCTTTCCCGTTACTGGCGGTTGGCTGCCGGGGACCTCATCCTCACCGGCTCACCGGCTGGGGTCGGAGCGGTGGTGGTGGGCGACCGCGTGACCGCTGAGGTCGAAGGGGTGGCACGCTTCACGATGACGGTGGTTGCCGAGAGTGACGCGCCCGCGCCATGAGGACGCTTCCTGCGCCCACCATCGCCAGTGAGAGCCATTGCGCGGTGGTGAGAAGGCTGCCGAACGCGGAGAAGATGCCGGGGTCGGGGTTGCGGAAAAATTCGCAGAAGAAACGGACGCTGCCGTAGCCGACGAGAAACGCGGCTGCAACCATCCCGGTGGGACGCGGTCGGCGTGCAAACCACCAAAGAAAGAGAAAGAGGACGATCCCCTCCCCGAAGGCTTGGTAGAGTTGCGAGGGGTGGCGGGGAATCGTATCGACGTGGGGGTAGATCATCGCCCACGGTAACCCTTCGGGCGCGGGGCGTCCCCAGAGTTCGCCGTTGATGAAGTTGCCGATGCGACCCAACCCCAGCCCAGGCGGAATGAGGGGGGCGACGAAGTCGGCAACCTGCCAAAAACTTTGGCCGGTGCGGCGCGCGTACCAGAGCATCGCGACGATGGCGCCGAGTAGCCCGCCGTGAAAGCTCATCCCCCCTTTCCAGATCGCCGCGATCTCGAGGGGGTGGGCAAAGTAGTAGGCGGGTTGGTAGAAGAGCACTTCGCCCAGTCTGCCGCCGACGATGATGCCGATGACGCCCGCGGTGAGGAGCTGTTCCAGTCGCGCGGGGGACCAGAGGTCGGTGACCCCGAGCCGTTTCGCATGGCGAAGCCCCAGCCCATAGAACGCCACAAAACCGGCCAGATACATGAGGCCGTACCAACGGACGGTAAGCGGGCCCAGGTGAATCGCAACCGGGTCGATTTCGGGATAGAGGAGTGCCATCGCGTTTCCTAGCGCAAAAGCGTTAGAATACGTGAAAAGCCTTGAAGCAGGAGAGCACCATGCCGCAGTACCGTTCGCGAACGACGACCCATGGGCGCAACATGGCAGGCGCCCGCGCATTGTGGCGCGCCACCGGCGTCAAAGAGAGCGATTTCGGCAAACCGATCATCGCGATCGCCAACAGCTTCACCGAATTCGTCCCGGGGCACGTCCATCTGCGCGACCTGGGTCGGATCGTTGCCGAAGCGATCGTCAAAGCGGGCGGTATCGCGAAAGAGTTCCACACGATCGCAATCGATGACGGAATTGCGATGGGGCACGGCGGGATGCTCTATTCGCTGCCAAGCCGCGAGCTCATCGCCGATTCGGTCGAATACATGGTAAACGCCCACTGCGCCGATGCGCTGGTCTGCATCTCCAACTGCGACAAGATCACCCCGGGGATGTTGATGGCGGCGCTGCGTCTCAACATTCCGACGATCTTCGTCTCTGGCGGTCCGATGGAGGCGGGAAAAGTGACGATCGGGGGTAAGACGGTGGCGCTCGACCTGGTCGATGCGATGGTCAAAGCGGCCGAAGACCAGGTAAGCGACGAAGAGGTGGCCGCGATCGAACGCAGCGCCTGTCCCACCTGCGGTTCGTGCTCGGGGATGTTTACCGCGAACTCGATGAACTGTTTGACCGAAGCGTTGGGGCTGGCGCTACCGGGTAACGGCACGCTCGTTGCGACGCACGCTGATCGCGAGCGGCTCTTCCGCGAGGCGGGGCGGCGGATCGTTGAATTGACCAAACGCTATTACGAAGCGGACGACGACACCGTGCTTCCGCGCTCGATCGCCACCTTTGCCGCGTTCGAAAACGCGATGGCGCTCGATGTTGCGATGGGCGGCAGCACCAACACGGTGCTCCACCTCTTGGCGGCGGCGCGCGAAGCGGGTGTCCCGTTTACGATGGCCGATATCGACCGCATCAGCCGTAAAGTTCCGTGTCTGTGCAAGGTGGCGCCGGCGGTGCCCGATGTCCATATCGAAGACGTCCATCGTGCCGGCGGCGTGATGGGTATTTTGGGCGAACTGCAGCGTGCGGGGCTTTTGGACGATTCGGTGCCCACCGTGCACAGTCCCACGCTCCGAGCGGCGCTTGCGCACTGGGACGTCAAGCAGACGGACGACCCGGAGGTGTTGCGCTTTTACCGCGCCGCGCCAGGCGGAATTCCAACAACGAAAGCCTTTTCTCAGGCTAACCGCTATCCTGAGCTCGATCTCGACCGCGCGCGCGGCGTGATCCGCGATCGCGCCCATGCCTTCACCCAAGACGGTGGGCTTGCGGTGCTCTACGGGAACCTCGCGCCGAACGGATGCATCGTCAAAACCGCGGGGGTCGACGAGTCGATCTGGGTCTTCACAGGGCGGGCACGGGTCTTCGAAAGCCAAGAGGCGACGGTCGAGGCGATCCTTTCCGACCAGATCGTGCCGGGCGACGTCGTAGTGGTCCGCTACGAAGGGCCGAAAGGGGGGCCGGGCATGCAGGAGATGCTCTATCCCACGAGTTACCTCAAATCGAAAGGGTTGGGCAAGGTTTGTGCGCTCATCACCGATGGCCGCTTTTCGGGCGGAACTTCGGGGCTTTCGATCGGCCACGTTTCGCCCGAAGCGGCGTGCGGCGGTCCGATCGCGCTCGTCGAGGAGGGGGATACGATCGAGATCGATATCCCCAACCGGCGGATCCACCTTGCGGTGAGCGACGAGACGCTCGCCAAGCGCCGTGCCGCGATGGAAGCGCGCGGCGCAAACGCGTGGAAGCCGGTAGCACGCAATCGTCCGGTCTCGGCGGCGTTGCGTGCCTACGCCGCGCTCACGACCAGCGCCGATACGGGTGCGGTTCGGGACGTGACGCAACTGGAGCGGTGAGATGGAGCCCTTGCTTGCCGGGCTCGAAGAGAAGATCGAGCTGTTGGCGCAACAACTGACCGCGTCGCGGCAGGAGAACGCCCAACTGCGGCTCCAGGTGGCCGCACTGCAACAAGAGAACCGCCGTCTTCAAGCGACTGTGGCCACGGCGCGCACCGAAGTGGCCAAACAGCACGAACGGGTTGCGGCGCTGCGCGCCGAGATTCTGGCGTGGCTTGCGCGTGAGGAGCGGGACGATGGCTGAAGTGCGGGTCGAGGTGGCGCTGCGCGGCAAGACCTACCGACTGACCTGTGACGAAGCCGACGCGCCGCTATTGCAGGATGCGGCGCGCTTGCTTGACGAGCGGCTCGCGCGGTTGAGTGGTGAGGGGTTGAGCGGGGAAAAGCTGCTTCTTTGGGCGGCGTTTGAGATCGCAACGGAGCTCATCCGCACCCAACGGCACGAAGGGTTTGACATCGCGGCGTTTCAGCGTAGAATCGAGCGTATGGGTGCGCGGCTCGATCGGCTCTTGGCGGAGTGCCAGCCGCCTTTGCCGCGCTGAACCGAGTGCTCCCTGCGGCGTTCGAGAAGGCTGTACGATCCTTGAACCAATAACGTGACGATTGGTCGCCGACCCAGACGTCGCCGGTGTGCGTGTGCTTTGGGTAGGTACGCGCCTAATGGCGACGGGAACGCGACCCTCCTGAACCGCAGGTTCAGGTCACTCAGCCGGACCGGCGCTGCGGGGCTTTTTTTCTTGCGCAAATGGACTTCTGGTGGCTTGCTTACCCGGTGCTTGGGGTATTCGTTGGGCTTTTCGCCGGTCTGTTGGGCGTGGGCGGCGGCGCGATCATGGTTCCGGTTTTGACCACGCTCTTTGCCTATCAGGGGTTTTCCCCTGAGGTCGTGGTCCATATGGCGCTTGGCTCGTCGATGGCCGGGATCGTCCTCACCTCGCTTGCAAGCGCCCGAACCCACTACCAACACCAGGCGGTACGCACCGACGCCCTCATCCCAATGGCAAGCGGCGTGCTGTTCGGTACCTTCGCCGCCGCTTTCGTCGCGTCCCTGATTCCCAGTCGCTTCCTCGCGATTTTTTTTGCCTGCTTTATCGCCTACGTCTCATTGCAAATGTTTCTCAATTTGAAACCGAAGCCGACGCGCCAACTTCCGGGCTGGCTGGGGCTCGGATCCGCCGGGTTCGTGATCGGCGCCGTTTCTGCGCTGGTCGCGATCGGCGGGGGGACGCTCACGGTGCCGTTCCTCACATGGTGCAACGTCCCGGTGGCGCACGCGATCGGCACTTCGGCCGCGCTGGGGATCCCCATTTCGCTCACCGGAACGATCGGCTACGCGATCAACGGGTGGCATGACCCCAACGTGCCGCCCCTTTCGTTGGGCTACGTCTATTTGCCTGCGGTGATTGGGGTGAGCGCAACGAGCATCGTGACCGCGCCAATCGGTGCGCGTTGGGCGCACCGCTTGCCCGTTCCGGTGCTGAAACGGATTTTCGCCGGGGTTCTGCTCTTGCTGTTGGCAAAGATGTTGTGGACCCTCTACGGGAGCGGGGGATGAGCGGGTTGTTGCTCGGGCAGACGGTCGCTGTACCCGAGGGATACGCGCCTCAACTGCTGACACCGATCGCGCGGGCCATTGGGCGTGCGACGTTGGGTGATGCACTGCCGCAGTGGGTCGGTGAAGACCGCTGGTATGGGTACGAATGCTCGTGGCTCGACGTGAACGGAAAACCGCAAGCAGCGGTGATTGAAATCGGGGTGCCTGCCGATTCCCCCTATTTGATCGAATCGAAGTCGCTCAAGCTCTACTTGAACGGTTTTAACCAGATACGCTGTGGCTCTGGGGATGCGCTTGCTGCGCGCATTGAGGCGGATCTTACCGCGGTAGCCAACGCGCCCGTTCGCGTTCTGCTCCACCCGCTTGCGCACTTTTCTCGCGCGGTCGCGTCCGATTTCGCCGACCCCGAAGCGCTCTGTTTGGATACGGTCCCTGCAACCGATTTCTGCTACCACTACGATCCCACGCTGCTTGCCCTCAGCAGTTCCGTCCCTTCGGAGCAGCGCTTCGTGATGCAGACGTTCCGTTCGCTCTGTCCTGTCACTGCTCAGCCCGATTGGGCGAGCCTCTACCTGCGCTGTTTTGGGCCGAGCGTCGATCCGGCGGCGCTTTTGCGTTACCTCGTTGCGTTTCGCTGTCACGCGGAATTCCATGAGCAGTGCATCGAGCGAATCTATACCGATCTGTGGCGTCTGGGCATGAGCGAGCTGTTGGTCTGGGGGCGCTTTTTGCGTCGCGGCGGACTTGAGATCAACCCGCTGCGCGCAAGTAGCGAAGCGTGGCTGCCGCGTCACTGGGTGGCCGATTCGCGGCAGTGAGCTACTTGGGATGTAGCAAGGGTTGCTTTCCGCATCCTTTTGCGCGTACAATGTCTTGAAATTTTTTTCATTGACCGAAAGGAAGGAGCCATGATGAAAAAAATCGCGCAACTGTTGGCGGTAGCGGGTGTGCTTGCCGTTTCTGCGGCACCGGCGATCGCGGATCAAGCTCTGGCGCAAGCGAAAGGGTGCATGGCGTGCCATGCGCTCGACAAGAAAATGGTCGGTCCGGCCTATAAGGATGTCGCGAATAAATACAGCGAAGCCGATGTGCCCAAGCTCGTTGAGAAAGTGAAGAAGGGCGGCTCTGGCGTCTGGGGACCGGTGCCGATGCCGCCGCACCCTCAAGTGGCCGAAGCGGATATCGAAAAGATCGTCCGCTGGGTGCTCACCCTCAAGTGATCGCGGTGCGCGCGTTTCGGCACCGCACCGAAACGCCCGTGGCGCGCCCAAAACCCGCCATCGCGATACCCGCGAGGGCGGGTTTTTCATTGGTTGATCTGGTCGGCAAATTCCAGCGCTTGAAGGAGCGCCTGGTTGTGCACGGCGCTGGCGACCCCTAAGCTTTCGGCCTGGGCGATCAAGCGGGCGGGTGAGGCGCTTTCGCTCGCTTCGGCAAGCGCCAAGAGCGGCGCATAGGGCCCATCTCGCTGAATGAGCGCCGCTTTGACCGCTTCCGGTAAGGTGAGCGGCTCCAGCGACGCTTCTGGGGGTTCCCCCGTCAATTGCGGCAGGATCGAGAAAAGCCCGCAGAGAAAAAGCGCTTCGGCCTCGTCGGCAGCGAAAAACTCTGCGGCGAGCCGTTCCAGATAGCGCGCGCGCGTCAATGCCGTCTGCGCAAGCGCTGGCATTTCGGGGTGTTCGTGGCTATGGACCAAGAGCACCGAGAGCCAGCGCAGCAGCGGTCGGTAGCCGAGAATGCTCACCGCATGGCGAAACGAGGTGATCTCCATCCTTAGGCCCATCGCGGGCGAATTGAGGTAGCGCAGCAGCCGGTAGCCGAGCGCGACATCCCGCTTGAGCACGGTCTCTAACGCTGCGATCTCGGCGTCTTGTTGCAGGAGCGCGATGAGCTGCAGCACCGTGGTGCGCGCCGGAGCCGGTTCGCGCTGGGTATTGGGGAGCGCCTCTTTGAGGAAGAACCACCCGCACACGCCGGCAAAACGGTCTAACGCCGTTTGCGCCGCAGCACGCGACGGCACCCCCCACGCCAACGCAACACCGGGCGCAGCCTCAGGGCTTTGGCATTTGCGCCAGTCGACGAGTGAAAAGCGCCACGGCCCGTCGGGGTAGGCGCTCACCCCATCGTACCAGGCAAGACAAAGCGGTGTCTCTTGCTGGACACAGTGGTCGATCAGCTGTTGCGTGGCCGGAATGGTGAGCGCCTGTTGGGGGATTTCGAGGAAGGTGTTCTCTGGCCATGCCCACGACAAAAGTTTGACGCTGGGTGGTAGCCGCATCAGCGACAACAGCACGGCGTGCGACTGGGGCCAGGACGGCGCAAGCGCCGCAAGCGTCTGGAGCGCCTGCTCCGTGGTGCTCGCGTGCAGGCAGAGGCGGTTCGCGGTGATCTGAAAGCGGCGATTGAGCGCCGGTTCGCGGGTGAGGTAAGCAAGAGCTGGGGTCATGGCGCTGGGGATTGAAAGGTGAACGCGTCGGCGAAAAAGGCGTCTTCCGGCAGGTTCGCGGCTCGGAAGCGGGCGCGTGCGGCTTCAACCATGGCGGGGGAGCCGCAGACGTAGGCGTCGTACGCCGTGAGGTCGCTGAGCTCAGCAACGACTGTGTCCGGTACCAATCCGGTTCGCCCCGTCCAGTCGGGGGCCCGCTCCGGCTCCGAGATCACCGGGCGATAATCGAGCCACGGATAGGATTCGGCAAACGCCCGCAACCAGGCATCGCGGTAGAGCCCAGCGGGGGTACGCGCACCGAAATAGCAGCGCACCGGTTCCTGAGGGGGAGCACCGGCAGCCAGTTCCTGCAGAAGCGATTGGATCGGCGCAAAACCGGTCCCTCCTGCGACGAAAAGAAGCGGCCGCGCGCGCGATTTCAGGGTAAAACTTCCGAACGGCCCTTCCAGGCGCCACACCGTTTTGGGGGCGGTTTCGGTGAAGACTTTCGGCGTGAAACGGCCGCCAGGCACCAACCGGATGTGGAGTTCGAGAAAACCGCCGTGGTCGGGTGCCGACGCGATCGAAAAGCTGCGGCGCGCGCCGTCAGGGAGGAGCACATCGACGTACTGGCCGGCGCGAAAGCGAAAATCGAGGCTTGCCGGCAGTTTGAGCGTGACGATCGCAACGTCGTCGATCTTTTCGATCGTTTCGACGCGCGCTGGGAATTTGTGAATGGGCAGATCGTCGGCGCGGCGCAGCCCCCGCACTTCGATCGTCAAATCGGATCTGGGGTAGGCCTTGCAAAGCAGGGCCCAGCCGGCTGTGCGTTCGTCGTCGGTCAAAACGCCCGGTGCGATCCCCTTCAATTCCACGGTGCCGTTCACAACGCGCGCGCGGCAGGCGCCACACGCCCCGTCACGGCAGCCGTACGGCACAGTGAGGCCTGCGCGCAGCGCAGCGTCGAGCACCGTTTCGTCGGGCGCAGCGGTAAAGGTGGCGTCGGGATGGTTGGCGATCTGGATCGTATGCGTCATAAAACGTCGCGTGCGATAATCGGAATGCTTTATTGTACGGGAAGAGGGACGCGAACGTGACGGTCCGGGTGTTGATCGTGGGCGGGGGGGATGTGGCGTTGCGCGCAGCGCGCGCGTTGGCGCCGCGCGTCCAGTTTTGGGTGGTGGTGCGGGATCCCGCAAAAAGCGCCGCGTGGCGGGCGCTGGGTGCGCGCGTGCAGGTGGCCGATCTCGACTGCTGGCGGTCGTTGGCGCGAATCGGTGCGGCAGTGGATCAGGTCTGGGTCTCGGCACCGCCTGCGGGGGATGCGCGGGGTGACCCCCGCACCCGTCATCTGCAGGCAGCGCTGCGGCGAAGCACCGCCCGAAGCAAGCCACGCGGCCCGGCGCGGCGTTACCATCTCGCTTCCCGTCCGCGTGTGGTCTATCTCAGCACGAGCGGGGTCTATGGGGACCGAAAGGGGGCGTGGGTGCGCGAAAGCGACCCGGTCGCCCCCCAAACGGCGCGCGCAGCGCGGCGGGTCGCGGCGGAGCGGTTGTGGCGCGATTGGGCGAAACGGGGGGGTTGGGCGGTGCGGCTGCGCGTACCCGGGATTTATGCCGCCGAACGCTTGCCGGTGGAGCGGTTGCGGCGCGGCGATCCGGCGATTTGCGCCGAATCGGATAGCGTCAGCAACCACATCCATGCCGACGATCTGGCGCGGTTTCTTTGGATCGCTGGGTGGCGCGGCAAGAACGGGCGGGTCTATCACGCCTCGGACGATCAACCGCTACCGATGGGGGCGTGGTTCGATGCGGTGGCCGATGCGGTTGGACTCCCCCGCCCACCACGTCTTCCCAGGGAAGCGGTATTGGCACGCGTCGGCCCGATGATGGCGTCGTTTCTGGCCGAAAGCCGACGGCTGCGTAACGACCGCCTCAAACGGGAACTCCGGCTGCGTTTGCGCTATCCCACGGTTTTTGCTTGGCTTACGAAAGCGATCTGGAAAGAAAGGGGGGAATCGTGCTCTACGGCGTCGTGAAGTCGCTTCATATCATCTTGATGACTTCGTGGTTCGCGGGGCTCTTTTATTTGCCGCGAATCTTTGTCAATCTGGCGATGGAGGAGCACGCCGTGGCACGCGACCGGCTGCTCCTCATGGCGCGCAAACTTTTTCGCTTCATGACGCCGCTTGGGGTTTTGGCGGTGCTCTTTGGTCTCTGGCTCTGGTTCGGCTTCGGTTTTTCCGGAGGTTGGTTGCACACGAAGACGACGCTGGTGGGATTGTTGATCGCCTACCACGCCTATTGTGGCGTGCTGCTCAACCGTTTCGAGGCAGGCGCCAATACCCGCTCCCACCTCTGGTATCGGTTTTACAACGAGATCCCGGTGGTGATCCTGACCTTCGTGGTCTTTCTCGTCGTGTTGAAGCCGTTCTAAGGCCGGGAAGGGCGTCGTGTCGAATCGGTTGCGCGCCTTTGCGCCGTGCCCGCGCGGGATGGAGCCGTTTCTGAGTGACGAATTGACCGCGGCGGGGGCTATCGAGATCGCAATGCGCCCGGGCGGTGTCGCTTTTACCGGGGATTGGCCGGTTCTCATGCGGGTAAGCCTCACCAGCCGGATCGCAACGCGGGTGTTGGTCGCGTTGGGGGGCGGTGCGTTGCCGCACGGCAGGCGGCGTGGCGAAGAGGGGGCGGCGCTCTACCGCTTGGCGCGAACCATTGCGTGGTCGAAATGGATATCGCCCGATGCGCGGCTGCGTGTCGATCTCACCGTGACGCGAGCGGCATGCACCGACGCGGTTCCTTTTCTCACGCTGCGGGTGAAAGACGCGATCTGCGACGCACTCCGCGCCCAGTGCGGTCGCCGCCCCAGCGTCGACAAACACGATCCGACGTTCCGGGTCGTGGTCTTTCTCGACGAACGGGGGGCGACCTTCTATTGGGATACGAGCGGCGCGCCGCTTACGCAGCGCGGGTTCAAGTCAGCAAAGACCCTGGCACCGCTCAAAGAGAACCTGGCTGCCGGGATTTTGCAGGTGATCGGGTGGACACCCACGTTGCCGCTGATCGACCCGATGTGTGGCAGCGGGACGTTCTTATTGGAAGCGGCGATGCGCGCCTATGCGATTCCCCCGGGGCTTTTTCGCGCGTTTGCGTTCGAACAGTGGCACGGGCTCGACCGTCAGGCCTGGGCGCAGCTTCGCAACACCTTACGGATCGAGACCGCCCGGCACATCGCGACGCTGCGGGCAAACCGCACGGAGCCGCGCCTCTTTGCTGCCGACGCCGATCCGCGGCAGATTGCCGCAGCGCAGCACAATTGGCAGAGGCTCGAAGCCGCAGTGGAAACGCCGCTACCGATCGAGTGGGAGGTTGCCGCAGCAGAGGCGCTCGAGCCGCCGTCCGAAGTACCGCCGGGCTATTGGGTGTCCAATCCCCCTTATGGCGTCCGTTTGGCCGAAACCGAAGCGCTCGCGGCGTGGTACCCGCTCTTGGGCAACGCTCTCAAACGGCGCTGGGCGGGTTGGACGGCCCACTTCTTGACTGCCGACCCACGATTCGCCAAGCGCATCGGCTTACGGCCAGCGGCGAAGTGGCACCTCGACAACGGGCAATTGCGCTGCGTGCTGCTGCGCTATCCGATCGTTGCCGGTTCGCTCAAAGAGGGCGCTCGTTGCCCCGTTGCATGAGCAGCGGGTGGGTGCTGAGCGTGGCAGAGGCCCCCTTTTACACGATATCGAGCCCTTCTGGGACTTCCACTTCCGGTTTGTCGGGGCGTTTGCTGTGGAGTTTGATCTGGATGCGCAGGTCATTGACCGAATCGGCGTAACGCAGTGCGTCTTCGTACCGGATCAGCCCCGCTTCGTAAAGGTCGAAAAGGGCCTGGTCGAAGGTCTGCATCCCCAGCTCACGCGATCGCTTCATCACCTCTTTGATTTCAGGGACGTTCCCTTTGAAGATCAGTTCGGCAATGAGCGGTGTGTTGAGGAGGATCTCAACCGCAGCGACGCGCCCAGAGCCAGTTGCGCGCGGCAGGAGCCGCTGCGAGACGATCGCTTTGAGGTTGAGCGACAGGTCCATCAGCAGCTGTTGTCGCCGGTCTTCGGGGAAAAAGTTGATGATGCGATCGAGCGCCTGGTTGGTGCTGTTTGCGTGCAGCGTCGCCAAGCAGAGGTGCCCCGTTTCGGCAAAGGCGATCGCAAACTCCATCGTTTCACGGTCGCGGATCTCGCCCATCATGATCACGTCGGGCGCTTGCCGCAGCGTATTTTTGAGCGCCACTTCCCAACTGTCGGTGTCGATTCCAATCTCGCGCTGCGACACCAGGCATTTCTTATGGGAGTGGACGAATTCGATCGGATCTTCGATGGTGATGATGTGGCCGCGGCTGTGCTCGTTGCGCCAATCGATGAGCGCCGCAAGCGAAGTCGATTT
Organism: Hydrogenophilus thiooxidans; assembly: GCF_019049855.1. Taxonomy (GTDB): domain Bacteria; phylum Pseudomonadota; class Gammaproteobacteria; order Burkholderiales; family Rhodocyclaceae; genus Hydrogenophilus; species Hydrogenophilus thiooxidans. Next base: position 28,316 of record NZ_JAHLSY010000006.1, read on the forward strand.
CCCCGTACCGGTGCCGCCGACGAAGATCACGAGCCCGCGTTTGACCATCGCTACCTCTTTGAGGACAGCGGGCAGGCGCAGTTCATCTAGGGTTGGGATGGTGTCGGGGATCGTGCGAAAGACGAGCGACACCCCCCCTTTGGCGCGGTAGGCGTTTACCCGGAAGCGGCCGATGTTGGCGGGGGATATCGCGAAATTGCACTCTTTCGTGGCTTCGAATTCGGCGGCTTGGCGGTCGTTCATCACCGCGCGGGCGATCGCCTGCGTATGGGCGGCAGTAAGCGGCTGGCTCGATTGCGGCTGAAGCGCCCCGTCGATCTTGATCGCGGGGGGGAAATCGGGGGCGATGAAGAGGTCGGAGCCGTTGCGCTCTTTGACCCGCCGGAGAAGATCGATGGTGAAGGTCAACGCTTGGTCGCGCTGCATCGAGGGGCTCCTTGGGGGATCAACGGAATGCGTCTTTGTTCACGGCATAGGCGCGCGCTTCGTCGGGCGCAACGAGATGGCGCGCGACCAATTGTTGCAGCGACTGGTCGAGCGTCTGCATTCCCAACGCTTGGCTCGTCTGGATGATCGAGTACATCTGCGCGATCTTGTTTTCGCGGATGAGGTTGCGAATCGCAGGCGTGCCGATCATGATTTCGTGCGCGGCGACGCGCCCGCTGCCGTCACGCCGCTTCAAAAGCACTTGCGCAATCACCGCGCGCAGCGATTCGGAGAGCATCGCGCGCACCATCTCTTTTTCGGCAGCGGGGAAGACGTCGACGATTCGGTCGATCGTCTTTGCCGCTGACGAGGTGTGTAGCGTCCCGAAGACCAGGTGGCCGGTTTCGGCGGCAGTCAGTGCGAGCCGAATCGTTTCGAGGTCCCGCATCTCCCCCACCAGGATCACATCCGGGTCTTCGCGCAGCGCCGAACGGAGCGCGTTCTCGAACGAGAGGGTGTCGCGATGGACCTCACGCTGGTTGATGAGCGATTTTTTCGCTTCGTGCACGAACTCGATCGGATCTTCGATGGTGAGGATATGAAGCGGCTGCGTGGTGTTGAGGTAGTCGATCATCGCCGCCAGCGTCGTTGATTTCCCAGAACCGGTGGGGCCGGTGACGAGCACGATGCCGCGCGGCTGGTCGCAGATCGTCTTGAAGACCGCCGGGGCGTCGAGCTCTTCGAGGGTGAGCACTTTGCTGGGAATGGTGCGAAAGACTGCGCCCATGCCGCGGCTTTGCATGAAGGCGTTGACCCGAAAGCGCGCCAGTTTCGGAATCTCAAACGAGAAGTCGGCTTCGAAATGGGCTTCGAACGCTTTGCGTTGCGCGTCGGTCATGATGTCATAGACGAGCGCCTTGACGTCGGCGTCGGTAAGCGCCGGCAGATTGACGCGCCGGATGTCGCCGTGGATGCGCAGCAACGGCGGTAACCCCGCCGAAAGGTGAAGGTCTGATGCTTTGTTCTTGACCGCAAATGCAAGCAGTTCGGCGATGTCCATCGAGCAGTCTCCCGCATCTGGTCCCGCTATGGTAGCGCAATTTGTCGGTGCTATACTCGTTGCGGTCGCAAACGATCGACGAAACGGAGCAGTATGCACGGTATGAGTGAGGACGCCGCAGCCGCGATCGCCGCACGGGTCGCCGCGGTGCGGGCGCAAATCGCCGAAGCGGCAGCGCGCCTGGGGCGGGATCCGGCAACGGTGACGCTGGTGGCGGTGAGTAAAACGCAGCCAGCTGCCGCGATCCGTGCCGCGTTTGCCGCAGGGTTGCGCGTCTTCGGCGAAAACTACGTGCAGGAGGCGGTCGCCAAACAGGCGGAACTTGCCGATCTGCCGATCGAATGGCATTTCATCGGACCGATTCAACGCAACAAAACGCGGGCGATCGCCGCGGCGTTCGACTGGGTCCATTCGCTCGACCGCCTGGAAGTGGCGCAGCGCTTTGCCGAGCAGCGGGATCCCGCGCGCGGCCCGCTCAACGTGATGGTGCAGGTGAATGTGAGTGGGGAGGCGAGCAAAGCCGGTGTCGCGCCAGAAGCGGTGGTGGCGCTTGCGAAAGCGATCGCGCACCTGCCGCAGCTCAACCTGGTGGGATTGATGACGATCCCCGAGCCGAGCGCCGATCCCGAACTGCTTGCGCGCCGCTTTCGAACGGTGCGGGAACTGCGCGACACGTTGCAGCGCGAAGGCTTGCCCGTATGGGCGCTGTCGATGGGGATGAGTAGCGACTGGTCAGTGGCGCTTGCCGAAGGGGCGACCCATCTGCGCATCGGTAGCGCCCTTTTTGGACCCAGGCCGCGCAAAACACCACGGCCGAAGGGGGGTGGAGACGCGTCAGGAGAAGGAGCAAAAACATGCGGTTGAGTTTTTTGGGGGGCGGCAATATGGCCGAAGCGATCCTGGGTGGGCTGGTTGATCGACGCGTGACCGACGCGAAACGGATCCACGTCGTCGATCCCAACCCCGATCGCCGCGCGGCGCTCGCGAGTCGCTACGGTGTGCAGGCGCTTGCGGTGGTGGATGACCCCTTTTTCGAAACCGATCTGATCGTGCTTGCCGTCAAACCCCAGGTGGTTGCCGCTGCGCTCGCGCCGCTTGCGGGGCGGGTCGGGCGCACGCCCGTCTTGTCGATCATGGCGGGGGTGCCGATCGCGCGGATCGCCGACTTGCTCAGGGAAGCAGCGCCGATCATCCGCGCGATGCCCAACACCCCGGCGTTGGTGGGGGCAGGAATGAGCGGGCTCTATGCCCCGCCGACGGTAAGCGCGACCGCACGGCAGTCGGCGCAGAAGGTGATGGAAGCGGTGGGTGAGGTGGTCTGGGTGGAGAGCGAAGCGGTAATCGACGCGGTGACCGCGGTCTCCGGCAGCGGTCCAGCGTACGGGTTCCTCTTCATGGAAGCGCTCGCCCGCGCGGGTGTCGAGCTGGGGTTACCCGCCGACGTGGCGCGCCGTTTGGCGGTCGGGACCCTACTGGGCGCTGCGAAACTTGCCGACGCGAGTGCGGACCCCTTGGACGTGTTGCGTGCCCGTGTCACTTCACCGGGCGGAACTACTGCCGCGGCGCTGGAGGTGTTGCGCGCGCGCGAGTGGGACCGCATTCTCGAGACTGCGGTTGCAGCGGCGTACCAGCGCGCGCAAGCGCTCGCGAAAGGAGCGTAAATGGCGTTCGGGCAACTCTTCGACCTCATTTTCGGAACGGTTTTCAACGGGCTTTCGGCCCTCTTTTGGATTGCGTTCTTGATGCGCTGGCGGCGAATTTCGTTCTTTCTGCCGGGTGGCGCGTTCGTGCTCACCCTCACCGAATGGGCGGCGCGGCCGGTGCGACGCCTGTTGCCGCGGGCGCGGCTTGACTGGAGCTGCGTGCTCTTGGCGTGGGTGAGCCAAATGGTGTTGATTGGCCTCAAGTTCGCGGTGTTGGGCCATCTGCCCAGCCTGCCGCTTTTTGGCGCTCTGGGGGTGATGGTGGTGGGCGGGGCGCTCGAGACCCTCTATGTCCTGGGGTACCTGGTTTTTTGGGTCGTGCTGGTTTCGGCGTTGCTCACCTGGTTACAGCCCAATGCTCCGCTTGCGCCGGTGCTCCACGCGCTTGCCGATCCCTTCCTCGATCCGATCCGCCGTTTCGTGCCGACGATCGGCGGGGTCGACCTCAGTCCGGTGATCCTCTTCCTTGCGCTCAACCTGCTCGCGATCGTTGGCGGTGAGCTCCGATTCATGGTCGTGCGCGGCTTGTTGGCGGCATCCGTGGGGGGATGACGTGCCGGGTTGGCAGATGCATCCAGAAGGGGTGTTGTTGTTCCTACATGTGCAGCCCGGCGCAAAGCGCAGCGCTTGGGCCGGGCGCCACGGCGATGCGCTCAAAGTGCGGATCGCGGCGCCCCCTGTGGAGGGGAAGGCGAATGCAGCGCTCAGCGCTTTTTTGGCCGAAACCTTTGCCCTGCGTCCGAGCGCAGTGACTTTGGTCGGTGGCGACACGTCTCGAACCAAGCGGGTGTTGTTGCGTTGTGACGCGAACGAGCGTGCCGCGATTCTGACCCGTTTGGGTGAGCTGTTCCCGCATTGACCGTGGTGGTGGGACACACGGCAATGCGGCACGCGACGTGGCGCGGGTGGCAGCACCTGTTGCGTCCCGGGGACTGGGGGGCTCTCGCGATTGGCGTCGCGGCGGTGGTCGCGTCGCTGACGTGGCTATTGCAGGCGGGGGCACCCACCCACGCGGTGGTGCGTGTGGCGGGCCGTGTCGTCGGAACGTATCCCCTCGACCACCCCCAAACCATTGAGGTAGTCGGCGCGTTGGGTGTCACGGTGATCGCAATCGCGCCGGGGCGTGCGCGGGTGGTGCGCGACCCGGGACCACGGCAGATCTGCGTCCAGCAAGGGTGGCTGACGCGCGCTGGGAGCGCTGCGATCTGCGCGCCCAATGAGGTGACCGTGGAGCTCACCGGACGCACGCGCCTTTACGATTCGCTCAATTTCTGAACGGTTCGGCTGCGCGTTCGAAGACGAAGACGCCGCGCCGCATCAGGTGGGTGACGCGACCCGTGAGCGGCAGACCCCACCACGGCGTGTTGTGCGCAGGCCCAACGAGCGACTGGGCGTCGACGATCCACGGTTCGTCGGGATCGAAAAGCATAAGGTCTGCCGGGGCGCCGACTGCAAGCCGCCCCCATTCGTCGTTATCGACGAGCGCGGCGGCGCGACTGCTCACTGGGGCAAGCGTCTGGGCAAGCGAAAGCCCCTGCGATTCGCCCCAGCGCAGTACGAGCGGCAGGAGCGTTTCGAAGCCTGCGGCCCCGGGGGCGCTCTCCGAAAAGGGGTAGGCTTTCGCGTCACGACCCACGGTCGTGTGGTTTGAGGTGATGACGTCGATCGTACCGTCGGCAACTGCAGCGGCGAGCGCTTCCCGGTCGCGGCTGCTGCGCAGCGGCGGAATCACATGGGCGTTGGTATCGAACGCTCCGATGTCGCGTTCGGTCATCGTCAAATGGAGCGCCGAGACGCTTGCCGAGATGGGTAACCCTTCCTCTTTCGCGCGGCGGAGCAGCGCGACGCTGCGTTCGCTCGAGAGATTGACCACGTGGAGCCGAACCCCTGCTTCGGCCGCGAGTTCGATAAGCCGCGTGAGCGCGACCGTCTCCGCCGCGACGGGAATCGGCGGTAGCCCCAGGCGGGCGGCAACGACGCCGTCGTGGGCGCCACCCGGTAGGCTGAGGTCGGGGTCGGTGGCGGTGAGCCAGACGGGCAGGTCGAAGCTGGCGGCGTACTGCATCGCCCGCAGCAATGCCAGCGTGTCGCGCATCGGGCGATCGCCTTGCGAGAACGCGATGCAACCAGCGGCAGTAAGGCGCGCCATCTCCGCGAGTTGCTCGCCTTTGAGGCCGACGGTGAGTGCCCCCAGCGGCAGAGTGTCGGTGATCGCGGCGCGACGCGCGCGCTCGAGCAGCATTTCGACCAACCCCGGTTCGTCAAGCGGCGGGGCGGTATCGGGCGCCACCACCAGGTGGCCGATCCCGCCGGCGGCAGCACCGCGCAATTCCCGCTCCAAGCGGGTTTGTTGCTCGAGCACCGGACCGGTGAGGTGCGCGTAGGTGTCGACCAAAGCCGGGGCCAGCACGCGCCGCTCTGCGTCCCAGATCCGATCCGGGGTAAAACCGGGGATTGTCGGAGCGGTAGGAGAATCGGCTGGGTGTTCTTGAATCGCCACGATGCGGCCGTCGGCGATCGCAACCGCTCCGTACCCTTCCCGCCCCGACGCGGGGTCGACGAGGTAGGCGTTGGTGATCATCCACTTCATGTAAGACCTCCCGGGGCAACGCCCGCCAATAGGGTGAAGACGGCCATGCGAATCGCAATCCCAAACGTGACTTGTGGCAGGATCACCGCTTGGGGGCCGTCGGCGACGCTCGAGGCGATCTCCACGCCACGGTTCATCGGGCCTGGGTGCATCACGATCGCGTCGGGTTTCGCCCGTTTGAGCCGCTCGGGAGTGAGCCCCCAGCATTCGTGGTATTCGGCAGTGGTGGCGATGAAGGAGCCGTGCATGCGCTCATTTTGCAGCCGCAGCATCATGATCACGTCGACGCCGTCGAGCGCCTCGTCGAGGTCGTGGGTGACCCGTACGCCCAGTTCGCCGAGCGCTTTCGGCAGCAGCGTTTTCGGGCCGGCGACGCGCACTTCGGGAACGCCCAAGGTGGTGAGCGCCGCGATCTCCGAGCGCGCGACGCGGGAGTGGAGGACGTCACCGACCACCGCGACAGTGAGGCGGGTGAAGTCTTTCTTGTAGTGGCGGATGGTGTACATGTCGAGTAGCCCCTGGGTGGGGTGGGCATGGCGGCCGTCGCCGGCGTTGAGCACGCTCACGTGATCGAGCCCCCGTTCAGCGAGGTGTTGCGCGATGCGCACCGGGGCGCCGCTTGCGGCGTGACGGATCACGAACATGTCGGCCATCATCGCGCAGAGGTTGTCGATGGTGTCCAGGAGCGACTCCCCCTTCGCCGTGCTGCTCGTGGCGATATTGAGGTTGATGACGTCGGCAGAAAGACGCGTGGCAGCGATCTCGAAGGTGGTGCGGGTGCGGGTCGAATTTTCGAAGAAAATGTTGAAGACGCTCTTGCCGCGCAAAAGCGGCACTTTTTTCACCGCGCGTTCGGAGACCTCCAAGAACGAGTCGGCCAACGAAAAGATCTGCTGTAGGATCGGTTCGGGTAGCCCATCGAGCGTCAAGAGGTGACGCAGGCGCCCGTCGGGGGTGAGTTGGAGTGACGTCATGCAACGAGCTCCCAACGAAAGGTCTCTTGGTGGGTAACGATGAGTTCGAGCCGCACGTGGGCGGCAAGGGGGGTTGGACTGCGCCAGGGGCAAAAGTCGGCGCAGATCGGTAGTTCCCTACCGCCGCGATCGGCGAGTGCCGCAAGCCGTACGCACGCCGGGCGGCCGTAGTCGAAGAGCTCGTTGATCGCCGCGCGCACCGTCCGTCCGGTGTAGAGCACGTCGTCGATCAGCAGAATCCGTGCCCCTTCGACTGGGAACGGGAGTTCGCTGGGGCGAACGTCACGCCGCCCCAGACCCCGTTGCGCCAGATCGTCGCGGTAGAACGACACGTCGATCACCCCAAGGGGGAGCGTTGGCGCGAGCGCAGCGCGCAGCCGTTTGGCGATCCAGCTGCCGCCCGCGTGGATGCCGACGAACGCGTCGAAGGCATCGCGGTACGGCGCAACCGCGCGCTCGAGTTCGCGGTAGAGCGTCTCCGCGTCAGGGGGTGGCGGTATCGTAAGGCGTTCCGTATGCATGAGCGAGTGCTCCCGAAGGGTGGACGGTGGCGTGACCGTCGCAGAAGGTTTGCAGGATGAGCGCGGCGGCTACGGCGTCGAGGCGCGCTTTGCGCGCTTGCCAGCGGCGTTTGCCCGTTTCGCGCAGGAGCTGTTCGGCGTGTGCCGAAGTGAGTGACTCATCGACCCAGTAGATGGGTTTGGCGTAACGCGCGGTGAGGGTGTTCGCAAACGCAGTGATCGCGGGATGCATCGGGTGGGGGTCCCCAGTTGCGGGTGCGGGCGGCCACCCCACCACGAACCCCTTGGGCTGCCATTCGGCGACGAAAGCGTCGAATGCGTCCCAGAAACGGCCTTCGGGCTGCGCGGCCAGTGTGGTCAAGGGGGTCGCGATCGCAACGGGCAGTGTGGCAACCGCAACCCCAATCCGCGCGTTGCCGTAGTCGATCCCGAGCCAGACGCCAACGCTAGGGGCGCGCGCGCGCTCAGCCATGCCCGGCGCCTCCGACCAAGAAGCCCGGGCGCACGCCGAGCAGCGCGAGCGCTGCCTGATAGCGCGCTTCGGGTGGCGTGGAAAAGATGATCTCAGGGTTGGCGGGGACGGTCAACCAGTCGTTTCGGGCGATTTCGCTTTCCAGCTGACCTTCCCCCCAGCCGGCGTGTCCCAGTAAGACCAGGAAGTCGCGGACCGCGTTCGTGTCGCCCAAGCTCGGCAAGATGTCCCGCGACGAGGTGAGCGCCATTTCGTCGGGTAGCGTCATCGAGCCCGCCCATTCGCCACTGGGGCGATGCAGGACGAATCCGCGTTCGGTCGCGACCGGCCCACCGTAGAACACCGGTGCGTCGGCAACGAGGGGGTTCACCGCGCCCGCTTCGACCCGCTCGAAGAGCTGCCCCAGGGTGATTTCGGTGGGACGGTTGATGATCAACCCCATCGCGCCTTGAGGGTGGTGTTCGACCAGATAGACCACCGTCTGGCGAAAATTGGGGTCGTTGAGCTCAGGCATCGCGACCAGGAAATGGTGTTTATAGCTGACGAAACGTTGTCCCATGGCGGTACTGGATCCTTCTTAGTTGAGGAAAGAGCGCTCCAAGATCGGCGCATAGGGCGTGCGCTCACTGGGGGGCGTTTCGGGAGTGGTGGGTAGCAGCCCCGGGTTCCCCCCCTCGCCGCCTTCCCCGTTGGGCGTAGGAGGATAGGGATCGGGCGGCGACAGTTCGGTGTAATAGTACTCGGGTCGGCCGTCGAGGATCGTGGTCGTGATTCCCGATGGCATCGGCAAATAGGTTTCCGGAACGCCCGCAAGCGCCGTCTGCATGAAGTCGATCCAGATCGGCAGTGCCGCCCGGCCACCGGTCTCCCGTTTGCCGAGCGGTTTGGGCTGGGGGTAGCCCACCCAGGTGACCGCAACGAGGCTCGGGTGGTAGCCGGCGAACCAGGCGTCGACCGCGTCGTTGGTGGTGCCCGTTTTGCCCGCGAGGTCGTTGCGTTTGAGGGCACGTCGCGCTGCGGCGCCCGTGCCCCGTTCGACCACGGTGTGGAGCATCGAATCGATCAACCAGGCATTGCGTGCTGGAATCGCCCGCAGGCGCTCATCCCCGGCCAATGGGGGCTGCGCTTTCCAAAGCAGCGTTCCTTGTCCGTCGCGAATCTCCTCGATCAGGTAGGGCTCGATCAGATACCCCCCGTTTGCGAAGACCGCGTAGGCACGCGCCAACGTCCACGGGCTGGTCTCCCCGGCGCCAAGGACCATGGTGAGATACGGGGGGTGCCGTTTCGGATCGAACCCGAAGCGGGTAATCCACTGTTGCGCGTATTGCGGGGTGATGTCGTGGAGGATCCGCACCGCCGGTAGGTTCTTCGAGTGGGCAAGCGCATCGCGCACCCGCATCCACCCTTCGTATTTGTCGTCGTAATTTTTCGGCGCCCACTCCTTGCTACCCGTGATCTCGGGGCCGAAGACGATCGGGGCGTCCTCGATCCAGCTGCCCGGCATCCACCCCTTTTCGAGCGCAGCCGAGTAGATGAAAGGTTTGAACGCCGATCCCGGTTGCCGAAAACCCTGCGTGGCGTAATTGAATTTGGCGAGTTCGAAATCGTAGCTTCCGGCAAGCGCTCGGACCGCACCGGTGGTGGGGTCGAGCGCCACGAGCGCCGCTTGCGCATCGGGCAGTTGCGTCGCTTCCCATTCCCCTTGCTCGTTTTGCCGAATACGGATCACGGCGCCGGGACGAATCTGGAGCGTCGCGGGCGCACGCGGCGCGAGCGCGCGCTCGAGGAACGCGATCCCTTTGCCGGTCAAAGAGAGAGTTTTGCCGTTGCGCCAGACCGTGATCGCTTTCGGTGCGACGGTGAGGACGACCGCGGCGAGCGCTTCGGGCGCGTCTGGGTAGGCTTCGAGCGCTTCCGCAAGCGCCCCAGGGTCCCGCGACTGTAAGAGATGAAGAGGAACTTCACCTTCCGGCCCGCGAAAGCCTTGGCGCTGGTCGTAGGCGATCAACCCACGGCGCACGGCGGCTTCGGCTTCCCGCTGCCATTTCGGGTCGACCGTCGTGTACACTTGCAGCCCCGCGGTCATCGCGGTTTCGACGCCGTAGCGATCGACGATCATTTGTCGGACCAGTTCGGCGACGTGGCCGCCCCACGGGATCGGGCTCGTGACCGTATCGAACTTGGCGCCGCCCGCAAGCGCGAGCGGTTCTGCCTTCGCGCGTTCGTACTGGGTCGCGTCGATATACCCAGCCTCGCGCATGCGCCGCAGCACATATTCGCGCCGCGCCAATGCGCCATCCGGGTTGCGGTAGGGGTTGAGTTGCGACGGTGCTTTGGGAAGACCCGCTAGGAGTGCGCTTTCGGCGAGCGTGAGCGCTTGGATCGGCTTGCCGAAATAGACCTGTGCTGCGGCCGCGAACCCATAAGCGCGGTGGCCCAGGTAGATTTGGTTCATGTAGAGCGTCAAGATCTGGTCTTTGGTGAGCTCTCGTTCCAATTTGATCGCCAGTAGGATTTCGTAGAATTTGCGCCAATAGCTCTTTTCGCGCGTCAGGTAGAAATTGCGCGCCACTTGCATCGTGATCGTCGAGCCCCCTTGCGCTTTGGCCCCGGTGATGAAGTTTGCGAGCGCGGCGCGGACGATGCCTTGCGGATCGACGCCAGGGTGTTCGTAGAAGTGCTCGTCCTCTGCTGCCAGAATCGCGGCTTTCAAATGATCCGGGACAGCGGTAATCTCGACGACCACCCGCCGTTCTTCCCCGAATTCCGCGATTTTTTCGCCGTTTTTTGCGTAGATGCGTAACGGCATTTTGGGGCGATAATCGACGAGTTGCGTGACGTCAGGTAGCTCCTGCCACGCAAAGAGGATGGTGGTGGCGATCACGGCAAGCGGCGTCATGAGGAGCGCAAACGCGATGGCCGTCCATTTGAGCAAACGCATACTATTGTCTTGACAGCGGGCGGAGATTCGCCGATTATAGCTTTGCTGCCGCAAAAGCGCGTTTTTTATCGATCGAGGGGAGGCGTTGCGTTCGATGCTGCGGTTGGGACGACACCAAAAAACGGGGGAGGGCGTTGGCATCGATTTGGGGCCGTCGGCCGTCAAAGCAGTCAAGCTCGAGCGGCGGCGAGAGGCAGTGGCGCTTGCGAGCGTTGCCACCGTGCCGTGTGAAAGTGGGTGGTATTCAGCCGCTGGCGTAGGCAATCAAAAGGCGGTGGTGCGCGCGCTCATGCAGGTGGGCCAAATGCTGGGGGGCGTCCGAGCGGCAGTGATGGCGCTTCCCGATAGCGCGGTGATGCAGCGCAGCGTCGTCTTTCCCGCCGGTCTGTCCGAACGGGAAGAGGAAGAGCAGGTGCTTGCCGAATTGGCCCGAATGTCCCCTTTCCCAGTCGAGGAGTTGCGTGCTGACTGGCAGGTGGTCGGGCCTGGCGCCGAACCGGAGACCGAACGGGTGGTGATCGTCGCCACCCGCCAAGAACGGGTCGAAGCGATGCAGCTCCTTGCCGAAGAGGCGGGGTTTGCCCTCGCCCACCTGGACGTGGAAGGTCTGGCATTGCGTCGGGCGGCGCTGCGCGCGGAACTGCTCTCTGGCGTCACGGCGCTCATCGATGCCGGTGAAGAGACGATCGAGCTCGTCGTCTGGGTCAATGGCGAGCGGCGCTTCGACCGCAGCCAGTCGTTCGAAGCCGGTCGGGTTCGCCGTGACTTGGCGCGGTTTCTGCGTTCGAACGAGGCGGCTACTCAGATGCTCTCGTCGAATCGATGGAGTGAAGCGGCAAACGCGGAAGTGCTGCAACCCTTTTTGGCGAAATTCGCGTTTGAAGTTGCCAATCTGCTGAAATTTTTTCTCACCGCGTCCGAAGGGGTGGCGCAGATCAATCGGGTCCTGATTGCTGGTGGCGTTGCGGCACTACCCGGTGTGGTCGATGCGGTGCAAAGCATGGTTTCGCCGCCGGTGGCGCTGCTCAACCCCTGGGTGAAGCTCTCTGTCGCAGCGCGTTGGCAGGAGTGGTTGCCGGTTGCGCCGCGATTTGCGTTGGCAACCGGCTTGGCGTGGCGGGGGGTAGCGTGAATTCGATCGACATCGACCTTTTGCCGTGGCGGGAAGCGCTGCGCGAGCAGCGGCGACAGCGCTTCTATCTCGGTTTGGGTGGGGTGGCCCTGTGCGCCGCGCTCGTCGTCGCCGTCGGGTGGTGGTGGCTCGATTCCCTTTTGGCGCGCCAAACGGCGCGCAACCATTTCTTGGAACGAGAGAGTGCTGAGCTCGATCGGCAAATCGCCGAGATTCAGTCGTTGGAATCTCTGATTGCAGGGATTTTGGCCCGGAAAGAGGTGATCGAGTCGCTGCAATTGCGGCGCGTCGAACCGATCGCTGTCGTCGACGCGCTGCCGCGGTTGTTACCCGAGGGTGTGGCGCTCACCCAACTCGAGCGTCATGACGCCGAGGTCACCTTGCGCGGTCTCGCGCGCTCCAACGGCACGGTCTCAGAATTGATGCGCGCGCTGGAGTCTTCTCCCGATTTCCATCGCGTCCGCTTGATCGAAACGCAGGCAACCGAGGTCGACCGGCAAAGTGGCGTTCGATTCGCGCTGGTGGTCGCGATCGACCGAGACGCGATCGAGCAGCGCACAAGCCACACGGAAGGAACGGAACGATGAAGGCGCAATTTGCCCGGTTCGCTGCCCAGTTTCGCGATCTCGACCCGAACGATCCGGGATTGTGGCCGCTTGCGCCGCAGGTCACCGTTTGGGTCGTGGCTTTCGTTTTGGCCCTCTTTTTGGGATGGTACCTGTTGTGGAGCGACCAGATCGCGGCGATCGAAGCGGCGGTCGCCAAAGAGCCGGAGCTCAAAGAGCGGTGGTTGGCGAAGAAGCGGCTTGCAGTGAATTTGCCCCTGCTGCGCAACCAAGTGCAAGCAGCGGAAAAACAATTCGGTGACCTCTTGCAGCGTCTTCCCAGTCGCGCCGAAGTCGACGGTTTGCTGAAAGAGGCCCACCGTTACGGGTTGCAGCGCGGTTTGCGGTTCGAGCTCTTTCGGCCGGGGAATGAAAGTGTGAAAGAGTTCTATGCCGAATTGCCGGTGACGATCCGGTTGACGGGGGATTACCACCGCATCGCCGGGTTCCTCAGCGACGTCTCGTCGATGCCGCGCGTCGTCTCGTTCGCCGACGTGAAATTGACCGTTGCGAATCAACCCGCCGAAAATCCAACCCTGCAGATGGACGCCACGCTTTTTGCGTATCGTTATCTGGATGAGGAGGAGCGTGCAGCGCAGGCCTCGCAGAAGGGTGCCCAGACGGGAGGGAAGCGGCGATGAGCAGGCGTTTTTTGGCCCTCTGCGGTCGGTTCGCGGTGATGGGGGGGATGGCGCTTGCAGCCGGCTGTGGCCTCGTGGTCCCGCCCGACGGAAATGACGACCTGGTGCAGTGGATGGAGCAGTCGGCTGCGCCGCTCAAAGGGCGGGTCAAACCGTTACCGCAGGTGCGCACCGTGGTTCCCCTCACCTACGCGGCCTATGATTTGCCCGATCCCTTTGCCTTGTCGCGCTTCTTGCCGCCACCCCCCAAAGTCGAGGCGGCAGCGGTCGATCCCGGATTGCCCGCACCCGATTGGACGCGCGCACGCGAACCGCTCGAAGCGTTTGCGGTGGAGGATTTGGCGTTGCGCGGGGTTTTGGAGCAGAAGGGGGCGCGGTGGGGGTTGATCGCTGCACCAGACGGTAAATTGTATCGAGTGACGGTCGGCAATTATCTGGGCAAAGACTTTGGCCAAATCGTTGCGATCGAACCCGAAACAACCGATGCGGGGCGGCGGTGGCGGATCGTGCTGCGCGAATTGGTCCGTGACGACGAGGGACGTTGGCGGGAACGGGAACGCGAATTGGTAAGCCAAGGGGGGTAAGGTGCGAAGGGAATGGCGAGGTGTGGCAATGCGGTGGGTTGCCGGCTTCTGTGGACTGTGGCTAGCGCTCTCGGTCTGGGCGGCCCAGCTCACGGGCGTGGAACTGGTCGAGGGGGGGGATGGGCAGGCGAGTCTCCTCCTGCGGTTCGATGGGGCTACCCCTCAACCCGCCCACTTTCAGATGAGCGGACCGGCGCGCGCGATCTTCGACTTCGTCGGGGCCAAGAACGGGTTGGGGCGTTCCGAACAGCGTTTGGCGCGTGCCGGGGTCGAGCGGGTCTATCTGGTGGAGTCGGGACAACGGCTTCGCGTCGTTTTGGTGCTCGACGAGCCGGTGCCCTACGCGCTAACGGCGACCCCCGAAGGGTGGCGCATCGACTGGCGCCGTGCAGCGCTGCCCACGTCGGAACCGGTTGCCGACGCCATTGCAACTGTTGCGCCCGCACGAAGCGCGACCCCTGCAGCACCCGAGTTGGCGTTGGGGACCGCTGAAATTCGCGACGTCGATTTTCGTCGCGGCGAACGCGGTGAGGGGCGTATTGTCGTAACGTTCTCGTCGGCGAAGGTCTCGCCCGATTTGGTTCGCGCAGGTGACCACCTGGAAGTGCGTTTTCCCGACGTCCAGTTACCCGATCCGTTGCGCCGACGTTCGGACGTTCGCGATTTCGGCACACCAGTGGCCGAATTGCGCTTTGCGCAAAAGGGGCGCGATGCGGTGCTCTCGGTTTGGGCAAAGGGAGATTGGCAACCCACCGCGTACCAGGCGGATACGACCTTCGTCCTGGAGATCGCTGAACCGCCCAAAGAAGAGAACGATGCTGTTGCGGCGCTGCTCAAGCCGAAATACCAGGGTGAGCGCTTGACGCTTGACTTTCAAAACGTGGAAGTGCGGGCGCTGCTGCAGGTGCTCGCCGATTTCAGCGGCTTCAATATCATTGCGTCCGACACGGTTCAAGGGACGATCACCTTGCGGCTCAAAGACGTCCCCTGGGATCAGGCGCTCGATATCATCTTGCAGGCAAAAGGGCTCGACAAGCGGCAAAACGGCGCCATCATCTGGGTGGCTCCCACCCAAGAGATCGCGCAGCGCGAACAGGAGCGCTTGGCGGCGATCAACCAGCAGGTGGAAAAAGGGGTATTGCGCACCGAGTCGTTCCAGATCAACTACCACTCGGCGGCTGAGGTGCATCAGATGATCCTAAGTGGTCGCAGCAGCCGTGGCGGGGGGGGAGCGACCGGAAACGCCGCAGCGGGTCAGGGGTTTCTCTCCGCACGAGGTTCGGCAACGTTCGATGCGCGCTCCAACAAGCTCTTTGTGACCGACGTGGAAGAGCGTCTCGCTGCGGTGCGCGCGCTTTTGAAAGAGATCGACGTGCCGCCGAAGCAGGTGGTGATCGAAGCGCGCATCGTCGAAGCGACCACCAATTTCGGCCGGGAAATTGGTGCGCGGCTTGGGTTGGATGATGCGCGCATCCGCAGCCTGGGCGGTGGGGCGCTCTACACCATCGGGCCGTTCAACTGGCCCAATCGGGCGGGGCCCACCGTGTCCAATACCAATTACGGGTCGTTTGCGGTTTCGATCTTCAACCGATCGCTCACCCGCTACCTCAACCTCGAGCTCAACCTTGCCGAAGTCTCGGGGAACGGACGCATCATCTCGAGCCCCAAGATCATGACCGCGAACAACGTCAAAGCGCGGATCAGCGTCGGGGACGAGATCCCCTATGTGACCCCGGGAACCGCTACCCAAACGGCGACGGTCTCGTTCAAAGAGGCGGCGCTCGTGCTCGAAGTGACCCCGCAGCTTACCCCGGACGGGCGGGTGCGCATGGCGGTGGTCGTGGAGAAGAACCGCGCCGATTACACCCGTTCGGTGCAGGGCAACCCCCCCATTCTCAAGAAACAGATCACTACCGACGTGATCGTCGAAAATGGCGGGACGGTGGTGTTGGGGGGGCTTTTCGAAGAGAGCGATCAGCAAAATGAAAACAAAGTGCCGTTTTTGGGAGACCTTCCGCTCATGGGCAACCTCTTCAAGAACACCAACCGGACCGCGCAGCGAACCGAACTGATGATCTTTTTGACCCCACGCATCGTCAGCGACGATCTGCGCTTGCGCTAAGGTACACTACGGCCATGTTCCCAAAAAACCGAGGAAGGTGTGGAACCAATCGTATTGGTGGGGATGATGGGTGCCGGAAAGACCACGGTCGGCAAGGCGTTGGCGGCGCGCCACGGGTTGGCGTTCGTCGATGCCGACGAAGCGTTGGAAGCGCGCACCGGTGTTCCGATCCCGCTCATTTTCGAAATGGAGGGGGAAGCAGGGTTTCGCGACCGCGAAGCGCGGCTGTTGGATGAGTTGCTGGCTCGAGAGAATCTGGTGATCGCAACCGGGGGCGGTGCGGTGACCCGCGCGGAGAACCGACAACGTTTCAAGCGCCGCGGCGTGGTTGTCTATCTGGAAGCACCGCTCGAGGTGTTGTGGGAACGGTTGCAACACGACCGCACGCGCCCGCTCCTGCAGGTGCCCGATCCGAAAGCGCGCCTTGCTGCGCTCCTTACCGAGCGGGACCCCTGGTACCGAGAAGTGGCCGACTTGATCGTTACGACCCGTCATGGTCGCTTGTCTGCGGTGGTGCAGGCGCTTGAAGAAGCGCTGATTGCCTATGGGGTGCCGTTGCCCGCACCGTCGGCGTGAGGGGCTGTGACCCAAACCGAAAAAAGGAGTTGAGCCGTGCGCATCGTCAGCGTCGATTTGGGGGCGCGATCCTATCCCATCTGGATCGATGAGGGGATTTTGTCGCATGGGGAGCTCATGCTCCCCTACCTGCCGCAACCCAAAGGTGTGATCGTCACCAACACCACAGTGGCGCCGCTCTATCTGGCGGGCCTACGCGCGGCGCTCGAACGGCATGGTGTCGCGGTCTCCGCGGTGGTGTTGCCCGATGGTGAGCGCTACAAAAACTGGGAGACGCTCCAGACGATCTTCGATGCGCTCGTCGATGCGCGCGCCGAGCGCGAAACGGCCGTAATCGCGTTGGGGGGGGGCGTGATCGGGGACATGGCCGGTTTTGCTGCGGCATGCTGGCAACGCGGTGCGCCGTTCCTTCAGGTGCCGACGACGCTCTTGGCGCAAGTCGACTCCTCCGTCGGTGGCAAAACCGCGATCAACCACCCCCGCGGCAAAAACCTGATCGGTGCGTTCTACCAGCCGCGTGCGGTGTTGATCGATACGGCGACCTTGCGCACGCTTCCGGCGCGCGAATTGCGTGCGGGGCTTGCCGAGGTGATCAAATACGGACTGATTCGCGACGCCGCGTTCTTCGAATGGCTGGAACACCGCATCGAGTCGCTCTTGGCGCTCGATGCCGAAAGCATCGCGATCGCGGTCGAGCGCAGCTGCCGGAACAAAGCAGAGGTGGTTGCAGCGGACGAAACGGAACGGGGCGTTCGCGCCACCCTCAACTTGGGTCACACCTTCGGGCACGCGATCGAGACCGCAACCGGTTACACGCAATGGTTGCACGGCGAGGCGGTTGCCGCAGGGATGATGATCGCCGCCGAAGTGTCGCTTCGCTTGGGGTGGCTCACGGAAAACGACTGCGCCCGGATCGAAGGGCTACTCATCCGTGCTGGCCTTCCGGTACGGGGGCCGGCACTCGATACCGACCAGGTCTGGCAACTGATGACGGGTGACAAGAAGGTTGTCGGCGGCAAAATCCGCTTCGTCCTGCTCAAGGGAATCGGGGAAGCGGTGGTGACCGCCGACGTCCCCAAAACCGTCGTCGATGCGGCTTTGGCCGCGCGGTTGGGCTGAGCGCATCCCGGCTAGAGGGTGCGTCAGACCATATCCCGTTGCTCGGTATTGCACACGGTGTCTTGCTGAGGCAAGGTAGTTCGTTTTGTCAAACACTGAGGCACGGCGCCCCGGGCGAATGCTTGTCGCTCGTGGCGCTTTCTTGTAGAATCTTTCTGTCAAGTCCTCTAGTCTTATAAAAGACATAAGACATATTTTGTTTGTGCGAGACCATAGCGAGGTGATCGTCATGTTGGAAGCCTACCGTGCCCATGTGGCCGAGCGTGCTGCGCTCGGCATTCCCCCGTTGCCGCTTTCCAAGGAACAGACCGAAGCGCTCGTGGCGCTCCTGCGTAACCCGCCCGCAGGCGAAGAGGCGTTTCTGCTCGAACTGCTCACCTACCGGGTGCCGCCCGGGGTGGACGACGCCGCGAAGGTGAAAGCCGAATTCTTGACCCGCATCGCGCGGGGTGACGAGATCAATCCCCTCATCAACCGTGAGCGTGCCACCGAACTGCTTGGCACGATGCTGGGTGGCTACAACGTGGCGCCGCTCATCGAACTGTTGAAGGATCCGGTGGTGGGGCAAATCGCTGCGCATGGGCTCAAGCACACCTTATTGATGTTCGATTACTTCAACGACGTCAAAGCGCTTGCCGACGCGGGGAACGCGAACGCCAAAGCGGTATTGCAGTCGTGGGCAGAGGGAGAATGGTTCACCAGCCGCGAGCCGGTGCCCGAGCGCATGACGATCACCGTCTTCAAAGTTCCCGGCGAAACCAACACCGACGACCTCTCGCCGGCGCCGGATGCCTGGTCGCGGCCCGACATTCCGTTGCACGCGTTGGCGATGCTCAAAAACCCACGCCCTGGGATCGAACCCGATGAGCCGGGTGTCCGCGGCCCGATCAAACTGATCGAATCGCTCAAAGCGAAAGGGCATCCGGTTGCCTATGTCGGCGACGTGGTCGGTACCGGCTCGTCGCGCAAATCGGCCACCAACTCGGTGATCTGGTGGACCGGTAAAGACATTCCGTTCGTCCCTAACAAACGCTACGGCGGGGTGTGCTTGGGCGGAAAGATCGCCCCGATCTTCTTCAACACGCAAGAAGACGCTGGCGCGTTGCCGATCGAGATCGACGTCACGCAGATGGAGATGGGGGACGAAATCGAGCTTGCGATCAACCACGAAACGGCCGAAGTCAAAGCCTACAAAAACGGGCAACTGATTGCGGAATCGAAACTCAAGAGCCCCGTCTTGCTCGACGAAGTGCGTGCCGGTGGCCGGATCAACCTGATCATCGGTCGGAACCTCACCGCAAAAGCGCGCGAAGCGTTGGGGTTGCCCTCTTCGACCCTCTTCCGGCTGCCGCAGCAACCCAAAGAGAGCGGCAAGGGGTATACGCTGGCGCAGAAGATCGTCGGCCGCGCTTGTGGTCTGCCAGAAGGGAAAGGGGTGCGCCCCGGGACCTACTGCGAACCCCGGATGACCACGGTTGGTTCGCAGGACACCACCGGCCCGATGACCCGCGACGAACTGAAAGACCTGGCTTGCTTGGGCTTTTCGGCCGACTTGGTGATGCAGTCTTTCTGCCATACCGCGGCCTACCCGAAGCCGGTCGACGTCAAGATGCACAAAGAGCTGCCCAAATTCATCACCGAACGGGGCGGGGTCAGTTTGCGTCCCGGTGACGGCGTGATCCACTCGTGGCTCAACCGGATGTTGTTGCCCGATACCGTCGGGACAGGCGGTGACTCGCACACCCGCTTCCCGATCGGGATCTCGTTCCCGGCTGGGTCGGGTCTTGTCGCGTTCGCTGCGGCAACGGGGTCGATGCCGCTCGATATGCCTGAATCGGTGCTGGTGAAATTCAAGGGCGAAATGCAGCCGGGCATCACGCTGCGTGACCTGGTCAATGCAATCCCCTACCACGCGATCCAGCAGGGGCTCCTCACAGTCGAGAAGAAAGGGAAGAAAAACATCTTCAACGGTCGGATCCTGGAGATCGAAGGGCTGCCGCACCTCAAGGTCGAGCAGGCGTTTGAGCTCACCGACGCCTCAGCCGAGCGTTCGGCCGCGGCCTGTACCGTCAAGCTCGACAAAGAGCCGATCATCGAATACCTCAAGAGCAACATCACGCTCTTGAAGTGGATGATCGCCAACGGCTATGAAGACAAGCGAACCTTGGCGCGGCGCATCGAAAAGATGGAAGCGTGGCTCGAAAATCCGGTGTTGTTGGAGCGCGACGAAGATGCGGAATACGCTGCGGTGATCGAGATCGACCTCAACGAAATCACCGAACCGATCGTCGCATGCCCGAACGACCCGGACGACGTCAAGCTCCTCTCCGAAGTAGCTGGCGACAAGATCGACGAGGTCTTCATCGGCTCGTGCATGACCAACATCGGCCATTTCCGTGCCGCGGCGAAAGTGCTCGAGGGGAAAAACGACATCCCCACGCGCCTCTGGATCGCGCCGCCCACGAAGATGGACGAGATGATCCTGCGCGAAGAGGGGGTCTATGGGGTGCTTGGGCGCGTCGGCGCCCGGCTCGAAATGCCCGGCTGCTCGCTCTGCATGGGCAACCAGGCGCAGATCAAGCGCGGCAGCACCGCGATGTCCACGTCCACCCGCAACTTCCCGAACCGTCTGGGGCTCGATACTCGGGTCTATCTCGGGTCTGCGGAGCTCGCGGCGGCATGCGCGCTCTTGGGGCGTATCCCGACGGTCGAAGAGTATATGGCGCTGATGCAACCGGTAAGCGCGCAAGCGCCCAACATCTACCGCTACATGAACTTCGATCAGATTCCGGAATTTGCCGAAGTCGCCAAGCAAGTCGCGGCGTAAGGTTCGGTTCTTCGGGTTCTGTTCCTTAAGAAGGGGGCTTTGGCCCCCTTTTTTGTGGAGTCGGCGTCAAGCATCGCATCTGTGCACGATACCGGGTGTTTCGCCTACAATGGACCCGATGGAACAGAGTTCTGAATCTTCCGCGCAATCGGTCCTTGCGTCGCTCTGGGAGCGGATGAACGCGCAGGGCGAATTTCCTGCGCTGGCGCGCAGCGTCGGGTTGGTGGTGCAATTGGCCGAATCGAACGACGCGCGTGTCGATCATTTGGCAAGCGTGATCCTGCGCGACGTTTCGCTGGCGTCGCGGATCTTACGCTTGGCAAACAGCGCTACCTACCGCCGTAGCGGCATGCCGGAGGTCACGACGGTGTCGCGGGCGCTCGTACTCCTGGGATTGGAGACGGTGCGCAACCTGGCGCTCACCTCAGTGGTCCTGCAGCGGCTAGGCGAGGCGCGGGGGACGATCGCAGCCGAATGGGCGCGCGCGTTGGTGAGCGCGCTTTTTGCCGAACAGCTTGCGCCCAGTTTTCGAATCAAAGGGGAACGTGCCTTTTTGACGACGCTCTTTCGCCACTTGGGCCGCTTGCTCGTCCACCACTATTTTCCCGAGGAGGCGGCGCAGATCCGGGCGCTCGTTGCCGCCGGGATGGCGGAAGCGAAAGCAGAGCATCAGGTGCTGGGGGTGCATTGCGCGACCTTTGGTCAGTTCGTCGCCAAAGCGTGGGGGCTGCCCCTTGCGGTGCAGGAGGCGATCGCGCCTACGGTTGGTGCGCCGCCCGTTACCTTGACCCAGGAACAGGATGCCGTGCGCTGGCTCACCGCCGCAGCCGAGGCGGCTGGCGCGCAACTGGCGCAAGGAAAGACGCTCGCGGCGCTTTATGGTGAGCTGACGCACCGCTATCCGTTTCTCAAGTCGATCGATGCGTCACAGTGGCAGGCGAGCACCAAACGGTGCGAAGAGGCGGCCGCCCAATGGTGGCGTGCTCTCGTAGGAGCGGGGGATCCCTTTACGGTATTTGCCGATCCCGGGACGCAGCCGGACCACGGGCGCAAGGCGCCACACCGTGCACACTCGCCAGAGGCGCCCGCGGATGCATCCGCCGGACCGACAGCGAAAACCGACCACGACAACGATGATTACGCACCCGACCCGCAAACGCCCGTCGATGAAGCACAGGCGATGCGGCGGATCCTGGTCGGAATCGAGGAGTATTCACAATCGCTGCTCGAAGGGCAGCCGTGGGCCTCGGTTGCGGTAATGGCGTGCGAAATCGCTTGGCGGGCGCTGCGCTGTGAACGGATTCTTCTCTTTCTCTGCGAAGGCGATCGGCTCGTGCCCGCATTCGGGATCGCACCCGAATGGCGCGACCTGCGTGCGGCGCTTTGGCACATCCCGCTGTCCGGCCCCGGGCACGTGTTTCAGTTGGCGGTGGCGCGGGGGCTCGACATCGAAATCGAGATGCGCAGCGACCCCGCGATTGCCGCGAAGTTTCCCGACGCGATGCGCCGCCTGCCGCGCGGCGAAAGTGTCTTGCTGCTTCCCTTGCGCACGCGCGACGAGACGTTCGGGCTTGCCTATCTCGACAAGCCGCTGCCCCGGCAATTCCAGCTCTCACCCGAACTCAAACGGGTGATTCGACTGTGGCGCAACCAGGTGGCGCTGGGCTGGGCGCAAGCGCGGACGAAAGCGCGGACGAAAGCGCAAGAAGCGGTTTAGCCGTCGGTTGCCGGGATCAGCAAAATTTCCACCCGCCGGTTCTGCGCCCGCCCTTCCGGCGTGGCGTTCGAGGCGATCGGGCGCGAACTACCGAACCCAACCGCGACGATGCGTCGCGGATCGACACCGCGTTGCATCAGGTAGCTCGCGACTGCCTGCGCGCGGTTTTCCGAGAGCGTCTGGTTGAACGCCGCGCTGCCGGTGGCGTCGGCGTGCCCCTCGATGCGGATGAGGGTGTTGGGGTATTGCTGCACGCTCTGCGCGAGTTGGTCGAGTACCGTGAGGAAACGCGGTTGTAATTGCGCGCTCCCGGTGGCGAAGGTGATCGCCTCCGGCGCTTGCAGCCGGATGGTGTCCCCTTGCCGTTGGATTTCGACGCCGGTATTGGCAAGCTGCTGCCGCAGTTGCGCCTCTTGCTGGTCCATTTGATGGCCGATCGCGCCGCCGACTACGGCACCCACCGCGGCACCGATCAACGCCCCTTTGGTCCGGTCTCCTTTCCCTGCGACGACGTTCCCGAGAACCGCACCGGCAACGGCGCCGGCGGTTGCTCCTTTCGCGGTATTCGCTCGTTCCCCGGTATAGGGGTTGGTCGTGACGCAACCGGCAAGCAACGCTACCGACGCGAGCACGGCTGCTCCAGCACGCGCGGTACGGGTGGTCAAAAATCGGGTCATCGGTGCACCTCCTTCGGTCCTTTCAGTTATGGGTAGGGGTTGAATCACGGTAGCGGTGACAAAAACGCATCTCTTCCCCGTACGGGAAAAAATCTTCGACAATGCCTGCCCGAATCCGTTCTTGCGCATTTTGCCAGAATTGCGGGGTCAAGAGGTCGCGGTGGTGTTTGAGGAAGATCTGCCGGATCTTCGGATCGCCCAGCAAGAAGGTCGCGAACTCTTCGGGAAAGACGTCACGCGGCCCTGCGGAATACCACGGCTCGTCGCTCATCTCCATTTCAGGATAAGGCGCAGGCGGAATCGCGCGGAAGTTCATCTCGGTCATATATTCGATCTCGTCGTAGTCGTAGAAAACGACCCGACCGTAGCGCGTCACGCCGAAGTTCTTCCACAGCATGTCACCGGGGAAGATGTTCGCGATCGCGAGCTCGCGAATCGCATTGCCGTATTCGATGATCGCCGCTTCGGCTTCCTCTGGGGTGGCGGTTTCCAGGTAGAGGTTGAGCGGCGTCATGCGGCGTTCGATGTAGAGGTGTTTGATCACCAATTGGTCGTCGATCACTTCGATCAGACTGGGCGCCTCTTGCCGCAATTCGACGAGCAATTCGGGAGAGAAACGCGCAAGCGGCAACGCCACTTGGGAAAATTCCAGCGTATCGGCCATTCGGCCGACGCGGTCGACTTGCTTCACCATGTGGTATTTGCGGCGCACGGTGGCGTGGTCGATGTTTTTCGAACTGCCGAAGCGGTCTTTGATCACTTTGAAGACGTACGGGAAAGAGGGTAGGGTGAAGACGAGCATCACCATCCCTTTGATCCCCGGCGCGATGATGAACTGGTCGTTGGAGTGGCGCAGGTGGGCGATGAGATCGCGGAAGAACATCGTTTTGCCCTGCTTGCCCAACCCAAGCATCGTATAGAGTTCGGAGCGCGGTTTGTTGGGCATGATCGAGCGTAGGAATTGCACGTAGCCCGACGGGACTTCCATATCGACCAGGAAGTAGGCACGCGACAGCGAAAAGAGCACGGAGATGCGCCACGCTTCGAAGAGCGCGGTGTCGATGATCAATTTGCCGCTGTCGCCGTGGCGAATCGCCAGACAGAAGGGGATTTCGTCGTGGCCGTTGATCCCTTTGCCGATCACGTACGCCGTTTTGTTGCGGTAAAACGGGGAATAGAGCACCTGAATCTGGGCGTTCACTTCCATTTTCGGCCACCGGCCACCCAGGTGCGTCTCCAGCGCGCGTAGGACAAAGCCGATGTCGCGGTCAAGGTCCTCGAAGGGGCGCTCCCAGTCGAAATCTTCGACGATGCGACGGATCGTTGCCCGTAGCCCCCCCTCTTTCGGGTAATAGCTCGTGTAGACGGGCGGGAACGACTCGATGTATTCGGTCGAGATCGCAGGGCGCGCGAAGATGTATTGGTTGTTGAAGTAGCTTCGGTCCAGGATTTTGGTGGTCACCGAATTGAAAAAGGTCTCTGCGAGCTCAGGCTGTTTGTGGTCGATCAGGTGGTCGATGTAGAAGAGTTTGACCGCACGCCAGGTGGCGTCGTCGAGCGTAGCGATGGGAAACTGCGTTTTGAGCCGTTCGACCGTTTCGGCAACGCGCTGATCGTAGAATTCGACGCGATCGCGCACCAATTCGAGCTGCTTTTGCCAGTCACCCGCTTCAAAGAGCTCTTTGGCCCGGGCGCTTACCGCGCGAAAGATACGGTAGTGCTTGTCGAACCCTTCGATCATCGTTCGTGCCATGCCTTGGGCGATGAGTTCGAGTTCATCGGGCATCGGCCGATCCATCTTCGTCTCCCTTGTCTGGTTGGAGTTTTCGCGAAGTATAGCGCGGCAAAGGCGTTTTGACGGATAATAAGGGTTCCTAACACAGGGAGTGAAAGCACCATGAGCTATCAAAAGATCCAAGTGCCAGAAGGGGGTCAAAAAATCGTAATGGGGCAGCCGATCCCCGACAACCCAATCGTACCCTTCATCGAAGGGGACGGGATTGGGGTCGATATCACGCCCGTGATGCGTGCCGTGGTCGACGCTGCTGTGGAGAAAGCCTACGGCGGGAAGCGTAAGATTCACTGGATGGAAGTCTATGCCGGTGAAAAGGCCACGCGCATCTACGGTCCCGATCAGTGGCTTCCTGAAGAGACCCTGGAGGCGCTCAAGGAATACGCGGTGTCGATCAAAGGGCCGATGACCACTCCGGTTGGTGGCGGAATCCGGTCGCTCAACGTGGCGTTGCGGCAAGAGATGGACCTCTACCAGTGCGTGCGCCCAGTGCGCTATTTCAACGGGGTGCCGTCGCCGCTCAAGCACCCGGAGCTCGTCGATATGGTGATCTTCCGCGAAAACACCGAAGATATCTACGCGGGAATCGAATGGCCGGCGAAATCGGAAGGGGCGCAGAAGGTCATCAAGTTCCTTCAAGAAGAGATGGGGGTGAAGAAGATCCGCTTTCCCGAGACCTCTGGGATCGGCATCAAGCCGGTCTCGATCGAAGGGACGAGCCGTCTGGTGCGCGCCGCAATCCAATACGCGATCGACAACGACCGCAAATCGGTGACGCTGGTGCACAAAGGCAACATCATGAAGTTCACCGAAGGGCTCTTCCGCGACGTCGGCTATCAGGTGGCGAAAGAGGAGTTCGGTGCGCAACCGATCGACGGCGGCCCTTGGTGCCAATTCACCAACCCGAAGACCGGGCGCGAAATCGTCGTCAAGGATTCGATCGCCGATGCGTTCCTGCAGCAGATCCTTTTGCGCCCTGCCGAATACGACGTGATCGCAACGCTCAACCTCAACGGCGACTACATCTCCGACGCGCTCGCCGCGCAGGTTGGCGGAATCGGGATCGCGCCGGGCGCGAACATCGGTGACCATTACGCGGTCTTCGAAGCCACCCACGGCACCGCGCCGAAGTATGCCGGGCTCGACAAGGTAAACCCGGGCTCGCTCATCCTCTCTGCCGAGATGATGTTGCGCTTCTTCGGCTGGAAAGAGGCGGCGGACCTCATCATCGCCGCGATGGAGCGCACCATCAACGACAAGATCGTCACTTATGATTTCGCCCGTTTGATGGACGGCGCCACCGAAGTCTCCTGTTCGGGCTTTGGTAAAGCGATGATCGAACGGATGTGAGCAACCGACGACTGACGGAAATTCGCTTGCTGTAAGTTTCGCGTAAGCATTCATCCGTACGCTTTATGCCATCGTCGAGGTCACCCTGGGCGATGGCTTTTTTCGTTAACCACAAAGGAGGTTGAGATGGACAAGTCACCCGACGCCTACTGGAAAGCGACACTGCGCCTCATTGGCACAGTGCTCGTGATCTGGTTTGCGGTCTCCTACCTAGCGGGGATCTTGTTGGCCCCGGTGCTCAATAGCATCCATCTGGGCGGATATCCGTTGGGCTTCTGGTTCGCCCAGCAGGGCTCGATCTATGTCTTCGTCGCGTTGATCTTCTGGTACGCGAAGAGAATGGATGGCATCGACCGCGAGTTTGATGTCCACGAAGAGTGAGGGGAGGAAACAGCATGTCACTGAATGCCTGGATTTGGCTGATCGTCGGGCTTTCGTTCGCGCTCTATATCGGGATCGCGATCTGGGCCCGCGCTGGTAGCACTTCGGAGTTTTACGCAGCAGGGGGTGGGGTTCCGCCGGTGATGAACGGGATGGCGACCGCTGCCGACTGGATGAGTGCCGCGTCGTTCATCTCGATGGCTGGCCTCATTTCGAACTTGGGTTACGGCGGTGGCGTCTTCCTGATGGGATGGACGGGGGGTTACGTCCTTCTGGCGATGACACTTGCACCGTACCTGCGCAAATTCGGTAAATTCACCGTGCCGCAGTTCATCGGGGATCGGTATTACTCCAAAACCGCTGCGGTCGTCGCGGTGCTTTGCCTCTTGATCGCGTCGATCACCTACATCATCGGGCAGATGACCGGTGTTGGCGTGGCGTTCTCCCGCTTTCTCGGGGTCCCCAAAGAGATGGGGATCTACATCGGGATGGCGATCGTCTTCATGTACGCAGTTTTCGGCGGCATGAAGGGGATCACCTACACGCAGGTGGCGCAATACATCGTGTTGATCGTGGCCTATACGATCCCGGCGATCTTCATCTCCGCAATGCTCACCGGCAACCCGCTTCCGCAGTTGGCGTTGGGCTCCACCTTGAAGGGCTCAGACGTCTACCTGCTGGAGCGCCTGGATCAGATCGTCACCGAGCTGGGTTTCGGGAAATATACGACGACCACGGTGGGGAGCACCCTCAACATGTTCGTCTATACCCTGAGCCTGATGATCGGCACCGCCGGCTTGCCGCACGTGATCATGCGCTTCTTCACCGTGCCGCGCGTGAAAGACGCGCGCGCTTCAGCAGGCTGGGCGCTCGTCTTCATCGCGATCCTCTACACCACGGCGCCGGCGGTCGGGGCGATGGCGCGCTACAACCTTTTGGCCACGGTTTATCCCGCTGCGCTCGAGAACAAGCCGATGGTGACCGCTGACCAAGGGATCCGCTACGAAGAGCGCCCCGATTGGATGAAGCGTTGGGAAGTGACGGGTCTGCTCATATTCTCCGACAAGAACGGAGACGGCCGCATCCAGTACTACAACGACAAGACCAAAGACGAAGCCGCGAAGCAGAAGTTCGAACAAGCCGGCTGGAAAGGCAACGAATTGACGGTGGACGCCGATATCATCGTGTTGGCGAACCCGGAGATCGCGATGCTTCCGAACTGGGTGATCGGCTTGATCGCAGCAGGGGGTCTGGCGGCTGCGCTCTCGACCGCTGCGGGGCTTTTGATGGCGATTGCGGCAGCGATTTCGCATGACCTGGTGAAAGGGGTGTTTGCGCCGAACATCAGTGAGAAAGGTGAGCTGATGGCGGGCCGAATTGCGATGGCGATCTCGATCCTCGTTGCCGGCTACCTGGGGCTCAACCCGCCGGGCTTCGCAGCAGGGACCGTCGCACTGGCGTTCGGTTTGGCCGCCTCTTCGCTCTTCCCGGCGATCATGATGGGGATCTTCTCGAAGAAGATGAACAAAGAGGGGGTGATTGCCGGGATGATCGCCGGTATTGTCGTGACCCTCTTCTACGTCTTCGCACACAAGGGGATCTTCTTCATCAAGGGCACCGAGTATCTCGACCTGATCGGCGGGCCGAACAGCTTCTTCGGGATCACGCCTGAGGCGTTCGGTGCGGTGGGG
The DNA here is from genome assembly GCF_019049855.1 of Hydrogenophilus thiooxidans. Taxonomy (GTDB): domain Bacteria; phylum Pseudomonadota; class Gammaproteobacteria; order Burkholderiales; family Rhodocyclaceae; genus Hydrogenophilus; species Hydrogenophilus thiooxidans. The sequence goes on from NZ_JAHLSY010000006.1 coordinate 56,217, forward strand.
GCAGCGGTGAACTTCATCGTTGCGTTCCTCGTCGATAAGTTCACACCGGAACCCCCGGCGCACATCCAGGCGTTGGTGGAAAGCGTCCGCGTGCCGCGCGGTGCCAAAGCGGTGGATGGCGCACACGTCCACTGATCGTCCGGTTTGGTCCCTGCCTCAGTTGGCCCGAGGCAGACAGGCCAGACCACTTGCCGGAACTCCGGTATAATGCGCAGGCCGCCAACTTCGGTTGGCGGCTTGTTTTCTGAGGATACGACCTATGGAAAGCATCCATTTGACCGTCTCGCTTGCGATCAATTGGATCCTCTTTTTGGCACTTTTTCCAGTAACCTTCGTCTGGTTACGCCGCGCGTTTCGTATCATCGTCCAGCGCGACTACTCCGAAGTGGCATTGAAAGGGGGAGAGCCGCCGCCCGATCCGGAACGGTGGGCGCCGTACACCGCGGCAATCAATCTCGTTGCCGGTGCGGTCACCGCGTATGTGATCTATGGTGTGATCGTCTTGGCACTATCGTTCGATACCTGGACCGCGATTGCGGGAACGACGATCTGGTTGAAATTGATCCTGGATTTTGCGCTCAGTCGACACGCCCATTGGCGGGCGAAGCAGGCGCTGAAAGCTGAGCGCGCGCAGAACGCGCCCAACGATTGACCAGCACGGCGTAGCCGGTTGCCAATACGGTAAAGAGTACGAGTGAAAAAAACGAGAGATTGAGGAAGCTGAGTGGAATGCCCCAGAGGGTGATCCGGCTCATCGGCTCGGCCCACCAGACGATCGCGAAGTTGTAGAGGAGCCAGACAACGAGTTCTGCCCATGTCAAGCAACGCGTGCGTTGCCAAAACGCTTTGCGGATCGTTTCCGCCCGCGCGTTGCGTTCGTCGTGGGTCAGCATTGGCATCGTGACCGCGCCTCAGCCCGAGAGAAAGCAGCCAAAAGAAAAGGGCGCTTGGTTGCGCCCCTTTCGCGGCTACGGCATGGCTTCGTAGAGCGGCAACGTCAGGAATTCGGGGAATTCCGGATCCAATGCGATCTTCTCGAAGATTTGCGCCGCTTGTTCATACGTTTCCAGCGGTTCGCCTTGGGCGGCGACCACCGCTTTCACCTTGTCGAGCTCTTCCGGGATCAGGGAGCGGACGAGCTCTGCGGTGACCTTGCGTCCGTCGGTCAAGATCCCTTTTGGGCTATAGACCCATTGCCACACTTGCGAGCGCGCGATCTCTGCGGTTGCGGCATCTTCCATCAGGTTGTGGATCGCGACGGCGCCGTTGCCGTTGAGCCATGCGCCCAGGTAGTGGATCGCCACGTTGATGTTGTTGCGCAGCCCCGCTTCGGTGATCGGCTGTTCCGGACGGAAATCGAGTAGCTCCTTCGCCGTGAAGGTTTCCGTACGCTGTTTTTCCCACTGGTTGGGTTTGTCGCCGAGCACCGCGACGAACTCTTCCATCGCGATCGGCACCAAACCGGGGTGGGCGACCCAGCCGCCGTCGAAGCCGTCGTTCGCGTCGCGCCGCTTGTCTTTGCGCACACCTTCGAGCGCACGCGCGTTCGCTTCCGGGTCGTTTTTGATCGGGATCAGCGCGCTCATGCCGCCGATCGCCGGGGCGCCGCGCTTATGGCACGCTTTGACGACCGAAAGGGCGTAGGCACGCATGAAGGGAACTTCCATGGTGATCAAATTGCGGTCGGCCAGGCAGAAGTCTTTGTTTTTCTTGAACTTTTTGATGCAGGAGAAGATGTAGTCCCAGCGCCCTGCGTTGAGACCTGCCGAGTGGTCACGCAGTTCATAGAGGATTTCTTCCATCTCGAACGCGGCCAGGATCGTTTCGATCAGAACAGTCGCTTTGATCGTGCCCCGCGGCAGTCCCAATTCGTCTTCGGCGAAATGGAAGACGTCGTTCCACAACCGCGCTTCGAGATGGTTTTCGAGCTTCGGCAGGTAGTAGAAGGGGCCGGCGCCGCGCGCGATCTGCTCTTTGGCGTTGTGGAAAAAGGCCAAGCCGAAATCGAAAAGCCCACCAGAGACGCGTTGCCCGTCGACAAGAACGTGTTTTTCGTCCAGGTGCCAGCCGCGCGGACGGATTTGCAGCACCGCGATTTTCTCATTCAGTTTGTATTCCTTGCCGTTTTCGGCAACGAAATCGATCTGACGGCGAATCGCGTCATAGACGTTGATCTGCCCTTGGATCTGGTTGAACCAGTTGGGACTGTTCGCGTCTTCGAAATCGGTCATGTAGCTGTCCGCGCCGGAGTTGAACGCGTTGATCACCATCTTGCGATCCGACGCAGGGCCTGTGATTTCGACGCGGCGGCATTCCAACGCTTTGGGCACCGGTGCGATCTTCCAGTCGCCTTCGCGAATGTGCGCCGTTTCGGGAAGGAAATTGGGCATTTCCCCTGCGTCGATGCGCGCTTGCCGTTCGACGCGCGCGCGCAGGAGTTCTTGCCGCCGTGGTTCGAATTTCCGGTGCAGTTTGGCTACGAATGACAGCGCCTCTGGTGTCAGAATCTCGTCGAAGCGTGGGTGCATCGGGGCGTTGATCGTCACGCCGTCAGGTAGTGCAGACATCGTTTTTGTCTCCCTAAGTCACAATGAACGGATTTTTCCGCAACGAGTTGCGTTACGCGGCTCCATAGACGGAAACGAAATAATAGCAGGTGAGCGCGGTTCCGACGAAGAGGACGAAGGTGCGAAGCCACTTCGCGGGTAAGCGTCGCGCGACGCGACCAGCGAGATATCCCCCGACGCTGGCGCTCATCGCGGTGACCACGAGGTGGGGCCAGCTCACCGCACCGCCGATAACGAAGGTCGCCGCTGCTACCGTATAGATCGCCGCTGAGAGCAGGTTTTTGAGGGCTTGGATTTCATGGATGTCTTCGATGCGTTGCAGCGCAATCGCCGCGATCATTACGATCCCCATCCCTGCGCCAAAGAAGCCGCCGTAGATCGCGACGAAGAACTGGAACAGACGCGCACCCGGGTGGGCAATGCTGCTGCCGGGGGGCGCTATGACGGTATCGTTTCGTTTTGCGGCGCGCAAATGGGGCGAGAGGGCAGCCGCAGCGATCTCCCGCTCTGTCGCAAGCCAGCGGTTGATACGTGGTGCTGCGGCAAAAAGGAGCGTTGCAATGAGCAAAAGCCAAGGAATGAGTGTTGCGAAAGTTCGGTTGGGGGTGAAAAGCAAAAGCACAGCACCCAGCGCGCCTCCGATCAACGCAATCACGACCATTACGACAAGGTGGTGGGCATAGCGGCGCAATTCGTGCCGGTACGCCCAAGCGGTGAAGAGGCTCGCTGGCCAGAGCGCCACCGAATTGGTGGCATTGGCGACAACCGGGGGCAAACCGGCTGCGAGCAGTGCCGGAAAGGAGAAGAAGGTGCCGCCGCCAGCGAGCGCATTCATCGCCCCCGCGGCGGCACCGCCCAGAATCACACCGAACCACGCGGTGAATGGGGTGTCGAGAAATTCCATGAGGCGCGTACGAGCGTCAGACCGCTGCGCCCAGGAGGTAGTCCCTCATTTTGAGATCTTCCTGGATCACATGGTGGATCAACCAGTCGCGCAACAGTTGTAACAGCGCTTCTTTATTTTCCTTGGGTAGACTATCGGCTGAGGTTTGTTGGGAGTGGGCCAGCAGGATCTTTTCGGTCAGGTCGTTGAGGCGCCGGACGAGCGTTTCGTGGGCTTGCGCGTGCTTGTGAAAGTGGGGGTAGTCAATTTTTCGCATGACCGACTCTTCACGCGCAAAGTGATCACGCGTGTAGTCGTGAAGCGCGTCGAGTGCAAGCGTAAGCACCCCCATCGAGGCATGCGTGACAAAGAGGGATTGCACCTCGTTGATGAGTTCGATCAACCGCTTGTGGTCTTCGTCGATCTTTTCATGACCCACCGCGAGTTGCGGACGCCACTCTAAGGGCGTAAAACCGGATTTGTCGTTGGCCATGGAACGCGCACGGTAGCAAAGATGGATATACAGAGATTATACTGATCGCTGCGCGTTGTCAGCAGGTCGTTTGCGATGCCTCCACCTTGTCCCTTGTGTGCGTCAGAAGTGTTGCCCATCGTTTGGCAAAACCGAATGTGTCGTGTCGTTTGGGTGCAAGACCCTGAGTATCCGGGATATCTCCGTGTGATCTGGCAGCGGCACGTCGAGGAGATGACCGATCTTTCCTGGGCTGAGGCGAACCATCTGTGGCGGATTTTATGGGGCGTCGAGCGTGCCCTCCGCGCGGAGGCGCAACCCGACAAGGTCAATCTGGCTGCGTTCGGGAACGTGGTGCCGCACCTGCATTGGCATGTGATCCCTCGTTACCGAGACGATCCCCATTTTCCTGAGCCCTACTGGGGGCGACGCGTCCGCAATCGCCCGTCCGTTCGGGCCGTTGCGACATGCGAAACGATGCGTGCCGCGCTGACTGCCGAATTGGGGCGCGGCGAAGATGTCGCGTTGGTGTGAGGTTTTACGGTACAATTGCGCCCGATCGGAGGCGTGGCCGAGTGGTTTAAGGCAGCGGTCTTGAAAACCGCCAGGGGTTTGCGCCCCTCGTGAGTTCGAATCTCACCGCCTCCGCCATCCCTTGCATACCGACGATCTGTTTTCGTGCCAAGGAACGCTGAAGGGGTTCAAAACTTCTCCGGTCGTAACACGCCCACTTCGAACGTATAAGCCACCACGGCGTAATGGCGGAAGTAGTGGGTCAGAACGTGATCGAGAATCGCGTCGGCAACTTCCGGCGAACAGAGTACCTCGATGCGGACCGTTTTCGCGGCTTCCCATTCGCCGCTGCGGGAACCGCGGGAGCCCTGACCGCGGACTTCACAGACGCTGTAACCATGGGCACCCAGGCGCATCACGTCGGTAGTGAGCAGCCCTTCGATCGCTTCTTCGGCAATGATCACGACGAGTTGTCGGGTAGCGCGCGTTTTCATCTCGTTATCCAATGATCTGTTGGGATACGAAATAATACAGCGGGATGCCAACCAGAATGTTGAAGGGGAAGGTGACCACGAGCGATGCGCCGATCGAGAGCGCCGGGTTGGCTTCGGGCACGGCGATACGCATCGCGGCCGGGGCGGCGATGTACGAGGCGCTTGCGGCGAGCGTCGCCAAGAGCATCGCGCCGCCTGCGGAAAGGCCGGCGATTGCCGCGGCGATGAATCCTAGGGTAGCAGAGATGAGCGGCATCACGACACCGAAAACCGTCAGAAATACCCCGGCACGCTTCAGCGCGTCGATCTGCCCGGCCGCGACGAGCCCCATTTCCAAGAGAAAGAGCGATAGCGCTCCTTTGAAGCCGACGAAATAGAACGGTTCGAGCGGGGCGATCTTTTCGGGGCCGGCGAGCCAACCCACGACGAGTCCCCCTGCCAAGAGCACGATACTTTTCCCTAAAAGGACCTCGTGCGCGAGTGGTCCCCAGCGGACGGTTTGGAGGTTACCCATCCGCGCCAGAAGAATCCCGACGATGATCCCGGGGATCTCAAGAAGGACGAGGAAAAGCGGCGCGTACGCTTCGAATGGGACGTTTTTGGCGCGGAGAAAGTCGAGCGCGACCGCAAACGTCACCGCGCTCACCGAACCGTAATGACCGGCGATCGACGCGGCGTCGGGCCGCGGCAGTCGACCCAAACGGGTGAGGATGGGAAACGCAACGAGCGGGATGAGCACGCCCAAGAGGAACGTTACCCCTGCTTTGGGTGCGACTTCGAAGAAAGGCTCTTTGGCAAGTTCCACACCGCCTTTGAGACCGATCGCCAGGAGCAGATAGATCGAAAGGGCTTCGTAGAGTTGTCCGGGGATTTTGAGGTCAGAACGCGCGAGTCGCGCCAGAAAACCCAGTACGAAGAAGAGCGGAACCGGATCGAATGCCATGATTGCTTCCGACGAAATGATTGTAATTCATAATTATAACGCCGTGCGCGCCGCATAGCTGTCACGCGAGTGCGCAATGCGCACCCCTACGGCGCGGGCGTTTGGGTAAAAATCTGGTTTGGCAAGCGTCACCTCGACCCAATCGATTTTCGGATCGTGGCGAAAGAGGTGGTCGATGAGTTCGGTGGCGAGCGATTCCAGGAGATCGACGTGGGGCTCCGTGTGCCAAGCGGTGATGCGGTCGACGGCGAGCGAATAGTCGATGCACGCGCTGAGGTCATGCGGACGGATCGGCAGCGCGCCGCGTGCGCGAACGGAGACGAGTAAGCGTTGCGGGGCCAGCCGTTCGTGCGGGCAGAGCCCCACCGGGACGACCACTTCCATCTCGTCGATGAACACTTCGTACATAGGCATTCGTCTTCAGGCGTATCGGCGCGATTGTAGCGGCATTGTTTGAGAAGGCAAAAAACGGGGCGGCGCAAATCGAGCGAGCCGCGGTCGGCAGAAATCGAAGCGGTCGATATGGGCTTTGTTGTGCGAAAATCCTAGGGTCACGGTGAGAGCGAGGGAAGATGTCACCGCACACAGTCGATATCGTCGTTCTGGCTGCGGGAAAAGGGACGCGGATGCGTTCGGCGCGGCCGAAGGTGTTGCAGCCGCTTGCGGGGCGGCCACTTCTTTTTCACGTGCTCGATACCGCAGAAGCGCTCGCTCCCGCGCAAGGCGTGGTGGTGGTCGGTCATGAAGCGGCGCAGGTAACCGCTGCGCTCGCGGCGTGGTATTCGCGCCAGAGGGTGTCTGCAAGCAATGGGAACGGGCCGACTGCGCCACAGAAGGCGCCCGAGCAAACCGGTTCAGACATCTGGCGCACGGTGGCGCAGACGCCGCAGCTTGGCACCGGCCATGCGTTACAGGTAGCGCTACCGGCGCTCGCCGATTCGCCAGCACGATGGGTTCTGGTCCTCTACGGTGACGTTCCGCTCATTCGGCCGTCGACGCTCGTGCGGCTCGTCGCCGCGGCAACCGCGTGCGACGGGGTCGCGCTGCTTACGGTGACCCTCGAAAATCCGAGCGGGTACGGGCGAATCGTGCGCGATGGCGCAGGTGGTGTTGCCGCAATCGTCGAAGAGAAAGATGCAGACGCAGCCACACGTGCGGTTCGCGAAGTCAATACCGGTGTGATGGTCTTGCCGAAAGCGCGTTTGGCTGCGTGGCTCGCCGCGCTTACCCCCAACAACGTGCAAGGGGAGTATTACCTCACCGACGTGGTGGCGCGTGCGGTGGCCGAGGGGGTGCCGGTGGTTGCGGTGCAACCGGAGACGGTGGAAGAGACGCTCGGGGTCAATGACAAGCGGCAGCTTGCGGAATTGGAACGGATTTTCCAACGGCAGACGGCGGAACAGCTTCTGGCGGCGGGGGTGACCCTGCTCGACCCAGCGCGGTTCGACGTGCGCGGGGAGCTTACCTGCGGGCGTGACGTGACGATCGACGTCGGTTGCCTCTTCCTGGGCGAGGTGGTGTTGCACGACGATGTGGTGGTGGGCGCGCACTGTGTGCTGCAGGACTGTGTCGTTGGGCCGGGGACGCGCATCGAGCCCTTTTCTCATATCGTTGGTGCGCGGATTGGCGCAAACGCAGTGATCGGCCCCTATGCCCGCATTCGGCCCACGACGGTGCTCGCCGATGGTGTGCATATCGGCAACTTCGTTGAGGTCAAGAATTGCGAAATCGGGGAAGGGAGCAAAGCCAACCACCTGAGTTACCTGGGGGACGCAACGGTGGGGGCGCGGGTCAATATCGGAGCGGGAACGATCACCTGCAACTACGATGGGGCGAACAAACACCGGACGGTGATCGAGGACGATGCGTTCATCGGTAGCGACACGCAACTGGTTGCGCCGGTGCGGGTCGGGCGCGGCGCAACGTTGGGAGCGGGCACGACGCTCACCAAAGATGCGCCGCCCGAGGCGCTCACCCTATCGCGGGCGCCGCAACGGTCGATCGTGGGCTGGAAACGGCCCCAGAAGAAACGATGAGCGGTTGGCGTGCGCATGCGGCGTGGCGTGGTCCGGCGGGGGTAGCGAGCGCGGCCGATGGTAACGAACGACAAACTGAGGAGGGCAAAGCACGATGTGTGGGATCGTTGCGGCAGTAGATGCTCGCGGAAGTGTGGTCGATTTCTTGCTCGATGGGCTCACGCGGCTCGAATATCGCGGGTACGACTCGGCGGGCATCGCGGTGGTCGATGATGCCGGGACGCTTCGGCGCGCACGGGGAACGAGCCGGGTTGCTGCATTGGCAGAGTCGGTGCGCCGCCAGGGGCTCAGCGGGCGGGTGGGCATCGCCCATACCCGTTGGGCGACCCACGGGGCACCGACGGAAGCGAACGCCCACCCCCATGTGGTGGGGAGCGTTGCGCTCGTTCATAACGGGATCATCGAAAACGCCAACGCGTTGCGCGCCGAATTGTGCGCGAACGGGGCGGTTTTCGCGTCCGAGACCGATACCGAAGTGATCGTCCACCTCGTGGCGCAGGCACGCGCTTCGGGAGCGCCGCTTTTTGTTGCGGTGCAGCAGACGGTGGCGCGGCTTCATGGTGCTTTCGCGATCGCGGTGCTCGACGCCGACGATCCGCAGCGGCTGGTCGTGGCGCGTCGCGGTTCCCCGTTGGTGCTGGGGGTGGGTGAGGGGGCGAACTACGCCGCGTCCGACGTTTCGGCGTTGGTCTCCCGCACGCGCCAGGTGATCTGGTTGGAAGAGGGGGATGTCGCCGAATTGACCCCGTCGTCGATCGCGGTCGTTTCCGCTGACGGGGCGTCGGTGGAGCGCCCCATTCGTACCACGGCGCTCACCGCGGACGCGGTGGCGTTGGGGGGGTATCGCCACTACATGCAGAAAGAGATCTTCGAGCAGCCGCAGGCGATCGCCAACACCGTCGGTGCGATCGGCGGTGGGGTGGCGCTGGGGCCCGCGCTTTTTGGCGCGGCCGAGCCGTGGCTTGGCGAGGTCGACCGGGTGCTGATCTTGGCGTGTGGCACCAGCTACCACGCTGGAATGGTGGCGCGCTACTGGCTCGAAGCGGTGGCGGGAATCCCAACGGTGGTGGAGATCGCGAGCGAATTCCGTTACCGCGTCAGTGTCCCCGATCCGGCAACGCTCGTGGTGGCGATTTCGCAATCGGGCGAAACCGCCGATACGCTCGCAGCGCTCGAACACGCGCATCAACTGGGGATGACGAAGAGCCTGGCGATTTGTAACGTCCCCGAGTCCGCGTTGACTCGCACCGCTGCGGCCACTTTCCTTACCCATGCCGGACCAGAAATTGGTGTGGCATCGACGAAAGCCTTCACGACCCAGTTGGTGGCGTTGGCGCTCCTTACCTTGACGATGGCGAAGCTGCGTGGCCGGCTCACTCCCGAAGCGGAAGCCGAGCATCTGGCGCGGTTACGCCATGTGCCGGTGGCGTTGCAAGCAGTGTTGGCGAAGGAAGCGGAGATCGCTGCGTGGGCGGCCCATTTCGCCGATAAAGCGCATACGCTCTTTCTGGGGCGTGGGGTTCATTGGCCGATCGCGATGGAAGGGGCGTTGAAACTCAAAGAGATCAGTTACATCCATGCGGAGGCCTATCCCGCGGGCGAACTGAAGCATGGGCCGCTTGCGCTCGTCGATGCTCGCATGCCGGTTGTTGCGGTGGCGCCGAACGATCAGTTGCTCGACAAGCTCATGTCCAACCTGGAAGAGGTGCGCGCACGCGGCGGCGAACTCTACGTCTTCGCCGACCAGGGGGTGAGCATACCGCAGGTGCCGCACCTGCACGCGATCCAGCTGCCCGAACACTACGGGCTCTTTTCCCCGATCGTCCATGTGGTGCCGTTACAACTTTTGGCGTATCACGTGGCACTCGTGCGGGGAACCGATGTCGACAAGCCTCGGAACCTGGCAAAGAGCGTGACGGTGGAGTGAGCGCAGCAACGCGCTTTTCGCCCGTGCCCGGTGCGCGGGCACCCCTGCCCTGAAGGAACAGACGCGAGAAGGGCTTAAGGGATCAAGAAGACATGCACCCGCCGCGGTCCGTGGGCGCCCAACTGGATCGTCTGCTCGACGTCTCCGGTCCGTGAGGGGCCGGCGACGAAGTTGATGGTGCGCGGCAGCCGTTCGCGCCAATCGGTTGCATCGTCGCCCAGTTCGTCGCGCAGCAGCGCCCAGAACTCCTCGAAATGGGCGACGATGCGCGACTGCGACAGCAGCACGAGGTGATTGTCGGGCACGAACCGGTGGGTGATGGGATGCACGGGGGCGGAGAGGAAGACAAGACTGCCCACTTCGGCAACGCCAGCGTACGCTTCGCTCACCGCGGTTTCGGTGGTGACGGTCGCCGGTTCGCAACGCAGTTGCCACGCAGCGGGCCAAGAGAGGTTGAGGAGGGTGCCGCTTGCGTGCGTGGGCGGTGCAGCCCCCACTTCGGCACACCACGCCGCGACCGCTTCGGGAAGGGCGTCGCGGGAAGGAAGTTCACATACCGTTCCGGCGCGTGCGGTCCACAGTCGCTGCCACCGTTCCGTGATGGGTTCGGAAAACGCCAGCCGCGGGTGGGGCGCGCGCGGGGTGATCGCATTGGCGCGTGCAGCGGGATCGGCAGTCTCAGCCGTGCCGCTTTTGCCCAACGCGGTGCGGATCGCCGTCAGAATGCGTTCGCGGTTGTTCATCGCTCGACTCCGTCGGGATGGTTACGTTTGGCGTGCCAGAGCTCGAGGAACGTCCGCCCCGGTGGCGCAGGAAGGTCACGAACCGCAAACCAGCCGCGCGCGAAGGGAAACCAGCGGAGGGTTTTGCGCCCTCGCGCCCATGCGGCGAGTAGCCTGACTTGGATCCGCTCTGCGGCATGGTAGAGCGCCGGGCGCGTAGCGAGCCAGCGCCAAAGGGTGAGCGCACGCCCTTCGAGCGCGGGACGAAGCCCCGCTTTGTGCTGTTCATGGCGCAGGCGGCGCAGCAGGTCCGGCAAGGGGATTTTCACGGGGCACACTTCTGCGCAACGACCGTTTAGCGTGCACGCGTTGGGAAGATCGCGCGCATTGTCGAGGCCAGTAAAGAGCGGGGTCAATACCGACCCCATCGGTCCAGGGTAGACCCAACCGTACGCATGTCCGCCAATCGCACCATAGACCGGGCAATGGTTCATGCACGCGCCGCAGCGGATGCAGCGCAACATCGGGCGGAACGGGCCGTTGAGCATCCGGCTGCGTCCGTTGTCGACGAGTACGACGTGAAACGCCTCAGGGCCATCTTGGTCGCCCGGGCGACGCGGGCCAACGGAGTAGGTGGTGTAGGTTTCGCTGTCTTGTCCCGTCGCGGAGCGTGCCAGCAAGCGCAGAAAGAGCGCCACATCCTCGAGCGTGCCGACCACCCGCTCGATTCCGGCGGTGACGATATGGATGCGCGCAAGCGTCTGGGTGAGGTCGCCGTTCCCTTCGTTGGTGACGATGAGCGTCTGTCCCGTCTCGGCTACGAGGAAGTTCGCGCCGGTGATGCCGACGTCTGCTTGGAAGTACTTTTGTCGCAGCTGCAACCGCGCCTCGGTGACCAGCCCTTCGACGGTCGTTTGCCGCGGCGTGCCATGCGCGGCTTCGAAAAGGTCGGAGATCTGCTCTTTGGTTTTGTGGACCGCGGGGGCGATGATGTGGGAAGGGGCTTCCCCAGCCAGCTGGATGATGTATTCGCCGAGATCGGTTTCGACGATTTCGTACCCCGCTGCCTCCAGCGCCTCGTTGAGCCCGATCTCTTCGGAGACCATCGATTTGCCCTTGGTGATCACGCGGGCATTCGCTGCGGCGCAGATCTCCAAGATGATGCGGCGCGCGGTGTCGGCATCGGGCGCCCAATGGACGACACCGCCGTGGCGGGTGACCTCGGCTTCGAACGCGGTGAGGTAGGTATCGAGGTCGGCCAAGATTTCATCTTTGCGCCGGGCGCCCGCTTCGCGTAACTGCTCAAATTCGGGGACGAGCGCAACCGCTTTCGCGCGTTTGCCGATGAAGCCATCCGCGGCACGGGATAGCGCCGCCTGGAGATGAGGTTCATGGAGCGCAAAGACGGCTTGTTCGCGAAAGCGGCGCGGTGAGCGGGGTTGAGCCGGTTGGCAGGATCGTGCGGTTTGTCCAGTCATAGGGTACACTCCGAATGCTAACCCACCAAACCCGGTCCCGTCGCGAGTCCCGCCACGACTTCCAGCGTGTGGTAGACCCGGACCGGGGCATGGATGCGGGCAAGCCGCCCGGCAATGTTCATCAGACAACCCAGGTCGCCGCCTAGGAGCACCTGCGCGCCGCTCTTCAAGATGTTTTGGACCTTGCGTTCGACCATCGCCTCGGAGAGTTCGGGATATTTGACGCAGAAGGTGCCGCCGAACCCGCAACACACCTCGGCCTCCGCCATCTCCACGAGTGTCAGCCCTTCGATACGGGCAAGGAGTTGGCGCGGTTGTCCCTTGATCCCCAGGCTGCGCAAGCCGGAACAGGAGTCGTGGTAGGTGACGCGATAGGGGAACCGGACCCGTGGGAGTTGTTCCAATGGAACCTGTTGGGCGAAGTAGCTCAGCGCTTCCCACGACTTGGCTGCGAGCCGTTGCGCACGTTCCCGCCATTCGGGATCGTCTTTGAGCAGTTCCGGATAGTCGTGGCGAATCGTCGCCAGGCACGAGCCCGAAGGGGCGATGAGATAATCGTACGGTTCGAACGCGGTGATGGTTTGCTTCGCAAGCGCGCGGGCGGCATCCCAGTCCCCTGCGTTGTAGCCGGGCTGCCCGCAGCAGGTTTGCGCGAACGGGACTTCGACGCGGTGCCCCGTGGCTTCCAAGAGTTGCGCAAGCGCCATCGCGATGTTGGGGCGAATGGTATTGACCAGGCAGGTGACGAAAAGGCCGACGCGGGGTTGGGTAGCCATAGTACGAAAACACGAGCGGGAAGACCCGCCCATTATACTGAGCAGGAGGCGCACTTGTCGATCGGGAACAGAAATTGGGTGCGACGCAAGCAATGGGGAATCGTGTGGCGCCTAGCGCTGCTCTGCGGTTGGTTGGGCCTTGCGCAGGCGCAACCGGTGGCTGAGGACGAAACGGCGCAAGCGTGCGAGCCAGCCAGTTCTATCGAGGCGATCTGGCGGCCGTGGCAAGCGGTGGTGGCGCCGTTGGTGCGCGAAGCTCCCGCGAAAGTGGTTGCGCGCGAGTCGGCAACCGTCGCGCCGGAAGTCGCTGGTCGAATCGAAAAACTCCCCGTGCGCGTGGGGGACCGGGTGGCGGCAGGCGATGTGGTCGCGGAGCTTGACGCGTCGCTGTTGCGCTTGGCGCACGACGAAGCGGCGGCGGCCTATGCCGCGGCGCAAACGCGGGTGGCGCAGGCGAAACGGTTACTTGCCCAAGCAGAGCGGTTGCTCGCCGAACGGGTGGGCAACCGCGACAACGTGGCGGCTGCCGAAGAGCAGCTGCGGATCGCCGAACGGGAAGCGGCCGCGCGGGCGGCGCAACGTGCGCAAGCCGAATGGCGCTTGACGCACGCGGTGGTACGCGCGCCGTTTGCCGGTGTGGTCACCGCGCGCTTGGCGCAGGAGGGAAACTGGGTTGCTGCCGGACAGGGGATCGCGGTGGTGACCTCGGCCGAGCACGAAGTGGTCGCGCAGGTGGGGGACGATCAGGCAGCGGAGCTTGCCCATGCTGCCGCGTCACCTCGCTTCGTACCGTTCGTAACCGGACATTCATCCGCGCTCACCTCCGATCCCTCTTCCGATCCGGCCGCGGAAATCGCGCTCACCTGGGTCGCAACCAATGCGGTGCGTGACGCGCCAGGGCAGCGCACAACGGTGCGATTTCGCGTCACGCACCCCCATCCGTTGACCGCTGGAACCGTGGGGCGGATTCGCTGGCAATCGTCGGCGCGCATCGCGCCGCCAGAAGCGGTCACGACCTTCGACGGGCGCGTCGGGGTCTGGGTGCGACGTAACCCCACTGCGCCGCCCCATTTTCTGGCGCTACCGGACGCCCTTCCGGGGCGCAGCGCCGTGGTGGCGTTACCGTCTGGGTGGCTGCCTGAGGAGACGCAGATTGCGGTGGGTCGCCAGGGGGTCCTTGCGTGGGCAGAGGTGGGTGCGCGTGCGCCCCGATCCAAAAGCGGCGCGGCGTGCCAGCGGTGAGAGGGTTCATGCGCACATTGCTGGGCAATGGGCCGCTGGCGAACCTTGCGTTTTTGCTGGTCGTCGCGCTCGGGGTCGCTGGTTACTTGACGATGCCCCGGGCGCGCGACCCCGAAATCAATTTCAACTGGGTCAATGTCTGGACGGTCTACCCGGGGGCGAGCGCCGAGGATGTGGCAAGAGAGATTACCGAGCCGCTTGAAGAGGCGCTACGCACCGTCTCCCATATCCGCTATCTGGTGTCGACCTCGCGGGAGGGGCTTTCATCGATCCTGGTCCGTTTCGAGCGTCTGGATGATGCCACCTTTGCGCGCCGCGTCGAAGAGGTGCGGCGTGAGGTGCTCAACAAAGCGAACGACCTGCCGGAGACCGCGAAAACCCCGCGAGTGATGGAGATCACGACCTCGAACGGTTTCCCGACTGCGATGCTCGCGTTGTACGGACCGGTGGGCGGGGAGACGCTGCGGGCGACCGCGGAGCGGATCAAACGGGACCTTGAGCGCCTTTCGGGGGTGGATCGCGCGTTGGTCTTCGGCTTTCGCGAACCGGAGCTGCAGATACGTTTCGACCCGATCGCATTGGCGGCGCTGGGCGTTGCCCCTGTGACGCTCGCGGATCAAGTGCGCGCCTGGTTCCGCGATCTGGCTGCTGGGCGGGTGCGGATCGCTGGCGAAGAGTGGCTCGCGCGGGTACAGGGCGAAACGGTTTCTGCCGAGGCGCTCGCCCAGTTACCGATCCAAGTGGCGCGTACCAACGACCCGGTACCGGCGCTGCTGCCACTTTCCCATCTTGCCGAGGTTCAGGAAGGGGCGGAGCGCGCCCGTCAACTCGTCCGTTTCCACGGTCATCCGGCGCTCCTTGTTTCGATCACCAAAAAGGCGAAGGCGAACACCCTTCAGCTTTTGGACGCGCTCAACCGCTATATCGACGAGCACAATTCGGGGCTCGAAGCGCTGGGGCTGCGGCTTGCGCTCGTCGACGACCAAACGCCAGAGACCCGTGCGGCAATCGGTGTGATGGAGCAGAACGCGCTGGTGGGCCTTGCGCTGGTGCTGGTGATGGTCGGGTTTTTTCTCGGTCGCCGCTTGGCGCTCTTGGTTGCCTCTGGGATGGTCTTTGCCCTGGCCGGAACGATGGCCGTATTGGCCGTGGGTGGCAGCACCCTCAATTTGACGGTGCTCTTGGGGGTGGTGATCGCGCTGGGGATGCTGGTCGATGATGCGGTGGTGATCGTTGAAGCGATTCACGACAAGATCGTGCAGGGGTTACCGACGCAGCAGGCGGTCTTCGCCGGATTGCGCGAAGTGGCCGCGCCCGTGGCAAGCGCCGTGCTCACCACGGTGGCGGCGTTTTTGCCGCTCATGCTGCTGCCCGGTATTCTCGGCGATTTTTTGCGGATCGTTCCGGTCGTCGTCACCGTGGCGCTGGCGATGAGTCTCATCGAGGCCTATTGGATGCTTCCCGCGCACATTCTGGCGATGCGCGCCGCGTTCGATCGGCCGCGTTCGCGTTGGGGGGTATGGCGTGCGCGCTTTCAGCGCCGCTTGCGCAATCGTTATGGTCGGTGGTTGGTGTGGGCGCTACGCCGACCGAAACGGGCGGCGATGCTTGCGTTCCTGGCGTTCGCCGCTGCGGTGGCGTTGGTGGCAAGTGGCGCCGTTCGGGTGCAGTTTTTTGCGTTCGAAACGATTCGACTTTTCTACATCCATGCCGATTTACCGGTTGGAACGCCGCTTTCGGAGACGCTTGCGGTTGCGGACCGGATGCGGCAGGCGGTGGAAGCGACACTGCCTGCCGAAGAGCTGCGCGCGGCGGTGGCGATGGCGGGCGTGAAATTCACCGATACCGAACCCCTCTATGCCGACCACCATGCCCAAGTGATCGTTTCGCTCAACCCTCGGCAAGCAGACGGACGAACCACCGAAGCGGTGATCGAGGCGCTGCGCGACGCGGTGACCGCCGCAGCAAAACCCTACACGGCGTCGTTCCTGATCGTCAAAGGGGGGCCGCCCGCGCAGCGCCCGGTGAGCGTCAAGGTGCGCTCCGACGACGACGCATCGCGCAACGCCGTGGTGGCGCTCGTCAAAGGGTGGCTTCGCGACATCCCGGGGGTGAAGGACATTCAGGATGATCAGGCGGCCGGGCGCCCCACCGTCGAATTGCGTTGGCGCGCTGAGGCATTGGCCGACGCGAACCTCGACGTCGCCACTGCGACCCGAACCGCGGCGCTTCTTGCCGACGGCGAATACGTGGGGGAGACGCGCCGTGGCGGTGAGACCTGGCGCGTGCTCGTCCAGGCAAAGCCGGCGCAATGGCCCAGCGTCTCCTCGTGGCTCGAGCTGCCGATCGTGACGCCTTCGGGTGGTGCGGTGCCGTTATCGGCGTTGGCCGACGTGACGGTGCGCGAAACTGCGGGCGTGGTACGCCGCTACCAATACACCCGTTCGGTGACGGTGGAAGCGGAACTCGACCGCGCGGTTGCCGAGACCCAAGCGGTGAACGCAGAGCTGCTGCAACGCTGGCAGGCGGTCGCAGCGCACTATCCCAACGTCACGCTCGACTTCACCGGCGAACTCGACGACATCAAGGAGAGCCTTGCGGCGTTGCAGAAAATCTTCCTAGTTGGGGTAGGGTTGATCTACCTCATTTTGGCCACCCAGTTTCGCAGCTACGTGCAGCCATTGCTGATCCTGGTGACGGTGCCGTTGGCGTTCACCGGCGTGGTCTTCGGTTTGGCCGCGTCCGGGTTGCCGCTCTCGCTCTATACGATGTACGGGGTGGTGGCGCTCACCGGCATCGCGGTCAATAGTGCGATCGTTCTCGTTGCCGCGGTGAACGACCGCCGCAGCGCCGGCATGAGCCCGATCCACGCCGTGGTGACTGCGGCGCGGCGGCGGATCGTACCGATCCTCATCACGTCGGGCACGACCATCGGGGGGCTCTTTTCTCTGGCGACGGGTCTGGCCGGACACTCGCTCCTCTGGGGACCGGTGGCTTCGAGTATCGTCTGGGGGCTGGGCGTTTCGACGATCCTCACCCTTTTCGTGGTGCCGCTCCTGTTGCTCGCGCTGTTGCGGGTTCAAGCGAAACGGGCCGCAAGGTCCTGAATGGTGGGCGATGGCTTTCTGACTCGAAAGTCGTTACAATCCTGCGCGAATCACGAGTCGCACCGATGAGCCCACCCACGATCCTCCCCCAACAGGCCAATCCGAACCCAGCGCCGTTCCTGCCGATGAGTCGCGCCGAAATGGACGCGCTCGGGTGGGACGCCTGTGACGTCATCTTGGTCACGGGCGATGCGTACGTCGACCACCCCAGCTTTGGCATGGCGCTCGTGGGGCGGCTGTTGGAAGCGCACGGCTTGCGCGTCGGGATCATCAGCCAGCCGGATTGGCACAGCGCCGAACCGTTTCGCGCGCTGGGACGGCCCCGCCTCTTTTTCGGGGTTACCGCCGGGAACATGGATTCGATGGTGAACCACTATACGTCGGATCGCCGCATCCGCAGTGACGATGCCTACACCCCGGGGGGCGTGGCGGGCAAACGCCCCGACCGCGCGGTGATCGTCTATACCCAGCGGTGCCGCGAAGCCTTTTCCGGTGTGCCGGTGGTGATCGGCGGGATCGAAGCGAGTTTGCGCCGCATCGCCCAGTACGACCATTGGAGCGAAAAGGTGCGGCGCTCGATCCTGCTCGACGCGAAAGCCGATTTGCTGCTCTACGGCAATGCCGAGCGCGCGCTGGTTGCGCTCATTACCCGGTTGCAAGCAGGCGAACCGCTTGAGTCGATCCGTGACCTGCGGGGGTCGGCGTTTGCGGTGAAGCCAGGTTGGCTGCCCGGTCCCGAATGGGTGGAGCTTGACGCCACCGACCCCGATCGCCCGGTCGAGCAGCCCAAAGGGGCGGCGCGTGAACGCACGGTGATCCGGCTGCCGTCGTTCGAAACGGTGGCAGCAAACCCGTTGACCTATGCGCACGCGTCGCGCCTCCTCCATCTGGAATCGAACCCATTCAACGCGCGCGCGTTGGTGCAACGGCACGGGGTTGGGCCGGGGGCGCGCGATCTGTGGGTCAATCCGCCGCCATTACCGCTTACCACGGAAGAGATGGACTTCCTCTACGAACTCCCCTACGCGCGCCGCCCTCATCCCAGCTACGGCAACGCACGCATTCCCGCGTGGGAGATGATCCGTTTTTCGGTGAGCATCATGCGCGGCTGTTTCGGTGGGTGCACGTTTTGCTCGATCACCGAACACGAAGGGCGGATTATTCAAAACCGCTCGCACGAATCGATTGTGCGCGAAATCGCCGCGATTCGCGACAAGACGCCCGGTTTTTCCGGCCACATCACCGATCTGGGTGGCCCCACGGCCAACATGTACCGGATGCGGTGCAAGGACCCTGCGATCGAATCGCGCTGCCGACGCCTCTCGTGCGTCTATCCGGACGTTTGCGAAAACCTGGGCGGGACTGACCACCGGCCACTCATCGCGCTCTATCGTGCGGCACGGCAGGTGCCTGGCGTCAAGCTGGTGACGATCGGTTCCGGCGTGCGCTACGACCTGGCGGTGAAAAGTCCCGAATACGTCAAAGAGCTGGTGCAGCACCATGTGAGCGGGCGGTTGAAGATCGCACCGGAGCACACCGAACCGGAGCCGCTCGCGCACATGATGAAACCGGGGGTCGATACCTACTTCCGCTTCCGCGCGCTCTTCGAACGTTACTCGAAAGCCGCTGGAAAACGGCAACAGCTGATCCCGTACTTCATCGCGGCGCACCCTGGAACCACCGACGAGGCGATGGTGAACCTAGCGCTTTGGCTGAAGCGAAACGGCTTCAAACCCGACCAAGTTCAAACCTTTTTGCCAACCCCCATGGCGTTGGCGACCGCGATGTACCATTCCGGACGCAACCCACTGAAACGGTTGGCAAACGGGGGGGTACCGGTCACCGTCGTGCGCAAAGGGCGGCAACGGCGGCTGCACAAAGCCCTCCTGCGCTGGCACGACCCCGCCAATTGGCCGCTCATTCGGGAAGCGTTGCGCGCGCTGGGGCGGCGTGACCTCATCGGGTATGGATCCAATGCGCTGGTGCCGCCGGTCGATCCCCCTGCGCGGCGCCAAAGAACGGGCGCTGGGCAGCCCGCCAAACGATCGCCCAAGCGCGCATCAGCACCACAAAAACAGGGAGTGAACCGTCCGTGAGCAGAGAACCTCGACGCGCTGCGCCTGAGGAACCGGCGTGGCGCGAAGCGTTGCGTTTGATGATGCCGTTGTCGCTTGGCTTGATCCCGTGGTCGATCGCCACGGGGCTTGCGATGCGCGCCTACGGGTTGAGCGAAGGGGAAGCGGCGGCGATGAACCTCTTCGTCTATGCGGCAACGGCGCAATTGGGTACGTTGCCGTTGATCGTTGCCGGCGCCCCGATCGCGATCGTCTGGCTTACCGCCGCTGTGCTCAATTTGCGCTTCGTGATCTACAGTGCAGCGATCTCGCCAGCGTTTCACCAGCAATCGTGGGCACGGCGTGCGTTGGGCAGTTACTGGCTAGTCGATGCGCTCTTCATTGTTCTGGGGCCGCGCCTCAATGCCGAGCCCGACCCGGAACGGCGTTGGCGCCTCTTTTTCGCAGCCGGCCTCTGGTGTTGGGGGCTGTGGCAGCTTTTCGGGCTGATCGGGATTTTTGGCGCGGAATGGTTGCCGCGTGACTGGCCGCTCACCTTCATGGGCACGATCGCGCTCTTGGTGCTCTTGGTGCCGCTCGTCAAGGAGGCGGCGATGCGCGTCACCGCGCTCACTTCGGCAACGGTGGCGATCCTGGCGTATGACCTGCCGCTCAAAAGCGGCGTGGTGATTGCGGTGCTCGCCGGGCTGGCGGCTGGAGGCGCGTGGACCTCTTGGCAAGCGCGTCGCCAAGGAGCGTGAGTATGGCAGATGGACACGGCGCTTGGGGATGGGGGTATCTACCCATTTTTTTGCTCCTCTTTTGGGCCACCTGGCTGACCCGCGGCGCTTTTTTGCTGTTCGGGGAAAAGGTGCGATTGCCGCAATCGGTGCAGACGTGGTTGCGCTATGCGCCTGCGGCAGCGCTCGGCGCGCTGGTGGCGCCGGACCTGTTTCTGGCCGGTGGGGCGGTCACGTTCAAACCGGAACTGGTTGCGGCGGTGGTGGTGATGGTCACTGCGGCGTTCTGGCGCAACCCATGGGCCCCTTTCGCGTTGGGGATGCTCACGCTCGTGGCGTTGCAAAACGCGTTCGGTGGATAGCGCCATGCCGGAATTGCCCGAGGTCGAAACGGTCAAACGGGGGCTCCTGCCGCTCATCGGTCAGCGATGGCGGCATGTAACCGTTCGCCGGGCAGATCTTCGCCGTCCGCTCGATGCTTCGGCGTTTTCGCCGTGGCGCGATGCCACGGTCTGCGCCGTGACCCGGCGCGCCAAAGTGGTGGCGCTGGAACTGGTGCGCGCTGACGGTGCGCGCGCCTATTTGCGCTTTCACCTAGGGATGAGTGGGCGGCTCTACTTCACGGATCCCGCGTCTGAATGGCTGCCCCACGAACATCTGGAGCTCGCTTTTTCTGCGTCGGTCCTGCGCTTTCGCGATCCGCGCCGCTTCGGCTGGTGTGACCTGTTGCCAGCCGACGACTATGCCAGTTGGTCCGCAACCCTCGCGCCGGAACCTTTTTCGCCCGAATTGACCCCGGAATGGGCGATGCGCCGCGCCGGACGTTCCAGCATCAAAGCGGTGCTGCTCTCCGGCCGGGTTGTCGTGGGCGTGGGCAACATCTATGCGTGTGAAGCGCTCTACCGTGCCGGGATCGCACCGCAGCGCCTAGCGGCAACGCTTTCCGCGGAAGAATGGGCGAAGCTGATCGCTGCGGTGCGTGCGGTGCTCGAGGCCGCGATCGCTGCCGGCGGGACCAGTTTGCGCGACTACGTCACCGTCGATGGCGCGCCGGGGTGGTTTCAAGTGCAGCTGGCGGTCTATGGGCGGGCGGGACAACCGTGCGTGCGCTGTGGGACGCCGATCGAACGGATCGTCCAGCAAGGGCGCAGCACCTGGTGGTGCCCGCGCTGCCAGGCGGGGTGATCGGTCGAATCCACGATTTTGTGCTACTCTTTTTACTTTCCAGAGCGTTTTGAGTGGAAATGGCACTGGGTCAATACCTCATCGATTTCGACACATGGCGGGGGGCGGTTCGCGCAGCGCTCCTCGACCTGCAGCAGGCGCTTACCGATGCCGGAGTGGCAGGGCGTGAGCGCGTGCGCACCCGGTTGCTCGAAGCGTTCGACGCTGTGGATACCCAACGGCTGCGGGTCGCGTTCCTGGCCGAATTCTCCCGCGGCAAAACCGAACTGATCAACGCGCTCTTTTTTGCCAACCATGGCGAACGGGTGTTGCCGTCGCGAACCGGCCGCACCACGATGTGTCCCACCGAGCTCGAATGGTTCGACGGCGCCACACCCGAAGTGCTCCTCCTGCCGATTGCGGCGGCGCGCGATCTTACCTTGCGCGACGCGCGCATGCACCCGGAGCTGTGGACGCGGCGGCCGTTCGACCCGCACGAGACGCAGAGCGTCCTTGCCGCTACCCAAGGGGTTTCCGCAGTCGAACAGGTTTCGGTCGATGAGGCGGAGTCGCTCGGGTTTCGGATCGACCCAAGCGGCGAAAACGGCCTTGAGCCGCAACCCGACGGAAGCGTACTGGTTCCTGCGTGGCGCCATGCGATCATCCGCTATCCCCATCCGCTTCTTGCCGCGGGGCTCGTGATCGTCGATACCCCCGGACTCAACGCGATCGGAGCGGAGATCGACCTCACCCTGTCGCTCTTGCCCGAATGTCAAGCGATCGTCTTCGTGCTGGGCATCGATACCGGGGTGACGCGCAGCGACATCGCGGTTTGGCGCCGGTTCATCCACAGCGGTGGCGACCGCTCTGCCGCAACCTTGGTGGTGCTCAACAAGATCGACGCGCTCGAAGATGGACTGCGCTCAGGTGCCGAGATCGAGCGCGAAATCGACGAACGGGTTGCCGATGTGGCGCACCATTTGGGCGTGTCGCCCACGCAGATCTTTCCGCTTTCGGCGCAACGCGCTCTGGTGGGGCGCATTCGGGACGATGAGGCGCTCGTGGCGCAGTCGCGGATCACCGAATTCGAAGCGGCGCTCTCCGAAGTGCTCGTCGATCGTCGTCTGGAGATCAGCGAAATTCACCTCAACGCCGCGTTGGAGGGGCTCCTTGCCGCAACCGGGATCGAAGCCAAATTGGCGCAACTCCACGCGCAACTGGAGGAGCTTGAGGGGCTGCGCAGCAAAAACCGGGCGCGCATGCTCTATCTCCTCAAAAAGGTGCAGAGTGAAAAAGAGGAGCTCGATGCGCTTGCCGAACGGAGCAAAGCGGCAAAAACCCTCTTTGCCCGTGATGCGAAGGCGCTCCTCGAGCTCATCGGTCGTCGGCGGATTCGCGCCGAGGTCGAGCGGGTGGTCGCGGCGCTCCAGCAGGCGACCTTCTCAGCGCAGATGCGCACCGAAATCGAACGCTTTTTCGACCGCATCTCAGAGTGGCTCGAGGAGGGCAACCGAAAACTTGCCGAACTGAAAACGATGGTAGACAAACTCTACCACCGCTTTGAAACGGAGTATGGGCTGACCTGCGATCCCCCGTCGGAACCACCGCAGTACGAGCCGTTTATCGCGAGTATCCAAGATGTTCGCCAAGTGGCGCTCGAACAGGTGGCGGGGTGGGGGTTTCTTTTGGGGCATGGCAAAAAGCGGGTGATCGAGCAGTTTGCGTCGCTGGTTGGGCGGGAGATCGAAGCCCGGTGGGAGCGCCACTACCGTCAGTTCCTGGCGTGGGTCCGGGTGGTGATGGTGCCGATGGACGAGGCGTTGGCCGAACAAGCCGAAGCGCTGGAGAAGCGGATGCAAGGGCTGGAGCGCATCCGCGATTCCGTCGACACCCTAGAACCCCAAATTGCGGCGCTGGAAGCGGAATGCCAAACCTGGCAGAAGCACCGCGACCGCATCGCCGCTGCGATCGACGCGGTGCGTGCTGCGGCGGGGCTTTGAGCGCTTCGGCACCAACCCAGCGCAGCGGTTGCCGCAACCCCTTCAAGCCCAATTCACGACGCCGCTTTCAACCAGGATTCGACTTGTGCGCGTGTGGGAATGCCGCCCGCATGGACCACTTTTCCGTCAATGACCACGCCTGGTGTGCTCATCACCCCGTAGCGCATGATCTCGGGCAGTGACTCCACTTTTTCGAGTCGAATCGACACGCCCATTGCTTTGGCCACCGATTCGATCAGCTGCACCGTATTCTTACAATTCGCACACCCCGTTCCCAAGACTTTGACTTCCATCGCATGCTCCTTTCACCAAACGATCAGGTGAGCAGAAAGTTGAAGAGATAACCGACGAACAAAATCCCCATGGCCACGACGCCAGCGAACGTCGCGATCAGGGGCAATTTCAAAACGTTACGCAGAATGAGCATCTCCGGTAGCGAGAGCGCGATCACGCTCATCATGAACGCCAACGTCGTGCCCAGTGCGGCCCCTTTGGTGATGAGCGCTTCGACCACCGGGATGATCCCCGCTGCGTTGGTGTACATCGGCACACCCAATGCCACCGCAGCGGGAAGCGCCCACCAAGGTGCCTCTTTGCCAAGGAGCTTCACCATCAGCTCCTCTGGGACATAGCCGTGGATTCCGGCGCCGACTCCGATCCCAATGAGGACGTAAGGCCACACTTTGCCCACGATTTCCCGGACATGGCGCAGCCCTGCGGCAAGACGGTCGTTCCACGTCAGTGTGTTCCCTGTGGGCAGCGCAGCTTGCCCCATGTGAATCTCGCGCACCCAATCCTGGAGAAAGCGCTCCATCTTGAGCTTGCCGATCACAAGCCCTGCGACGATCGCAATCATAAGCCCGGTCACCAGGTAGAGCGCGGCCACTTTCCAGCCAAAGAGGCCAAAGAGCAGCGCCAACGCCACTTCATTGACCATCGGCGCAGAGATGAGGAACGAAAAGGTGACCCCCAATGGGACGCCCGCGGAGAGGAAACCGATGAAGAGCGGTACTGCCGAGCAGGAGCAAAACGGGGTGACGATGCCCAGAAGCGCCGCGAGAAAATTGCCAATGCCCAGCCGCTTGCCCGAAAGAAGCGCCCGGGTGCGCTCCGGGGCAAAAAAGGTTTGCGCCACGCCCATCACGAAAACGATGCCCAAGAGCAAAAGGAGCACTTTGGGCGCGTCATAAGCGAAAAAGTGTACCGCCTCACCCAGGTGGGTCTCGCGGCTCAAACCGAGCGTTGCGACAACCCAATCGGCCCATTCGGTGAGGTGCGAATAGGCCAACCACCACACCAACGCAGCGGTCGGGATGCCGACGAACCAGCCAAGATGCGTCGGCGGTGCCGGGTTGGGGGCTGTTGTGTTCGAGGAAGCAGTCATCGTTTTCTCCTTTCTCTGCGGGGTTGGGGGTGTTTTCGTGTTCAAAGCGCAGCGTTTTCGCGGGCATGCCGGGCTTCGTACCACGCGCGGGTGCGGTTCACGATCGCCACCACCGTGAGCATCACCGGTACTTCGATCAAGACGCCCACCACCGTGGCGAGCGCTGCGCCCGACTCGAAGCCGAAGAGGGCGATCGCCGCGGCAACGGCCAATTCGAAAAAGTTGGACGCCCCGATGAGTGCCGAGGGTTGCCGTTACAGAGCCGACTCCAGACGAAGACCATCGCCGTGCACGGTGCAGCGGCAAGCAGGATCAAGCCGGCAACGTAGGCGTCGTGCTGCTCGGTGGAGAGCAATTCCGCGAACAGATGCCGGACGAACAGCCAAGCCAAAAGCGCCATCGAAAAGGGCTTGACCGCCCAATTGACGAAGAGCGTCACCGCAATGCCGCGCCAATGGGCGGTGACGCCGCCCAATGCGGCAAAGTCGATCTTGATGAGCATCGGGATGATCATCACCCAGATGAGGAGACCGACCGGCAAATTGACCTGCACCACTTCCAGACGGCCGATCGTCTGAAAGAAACCTGGAACCACTTTTCCCAGAACGATCCCGGCGACGATGCACAGCGCCACCCAAAGGGTCAAGTAGCGTTCGAAAAAACCGAGGGGCGCGCCTGCCGCGCGCCGCGCCGTGACGTCACATTGTGCGCTCATCACGCGCTCTCCTGAGGGAAGGGAATGGCCAGTGCCTGGGCAACCGCAGGAACCAACTGGGCCCGGATCGCGTCCCGCACCGCTTCGAACGCGGCGAGCGGCTGGCCGTGGGGATCGGGAAAGGCCATGTGCAACGTGGGGATGGGGCGGGGGAAGACCGGACACGCTTCGCGGGCGTGGTCGCACACCGTGACCACGAGATCAAACGGTTCGTCGAGAAACTGCATGACATCTTTTGGCGTGAGCCCATCGGTGGGGAGTCCCACGCGCCGCAGCGCTTCGAGCGCGTTGGGCGCCACTTCAGGTTGCGGCGCAACGCCCGCCGAGAACGCCCGTACGAACGGGGCAAGGTCGTGATTGAGGATCGCCTCGGCCATTTGCGATCGGCACGAATTGCCGGTGCAGAGCACCAAAACCCGTTTCATGACGAACACGACTCTTCAGAGAACTGAAACCAACGGTCATCGACGCCCGACTCAGCACGCAACGTCGCGCAAACCTCCCGCTGTCCTGCGCAACACTCTTCCGTGAGATAAGCAATCAATGCGTGCATTCGGGGAATCGCGGCGCGGTAGCGGACGAAACGCCCTTCGGGGGTGCTGAGTACGAGCCCAGCGCGTTCGAGCGTTTTCGCGTGGAACGTGACCTGGCTGGGACTCATCGCGAGCCGTTCGGCGATTTCGCCGGCAACCAACCCCGTCGGCTCCTCGCGAACCAAGAGCCGAAAGAGCGCGAGTCGCGGTGCCGAAGCCAGTGCGGAAAGGGCGTCGATCGCTTCGTTGGCATTCATTTTGATTTTTCGAAAATTGTTGAAATGTTGTATCCAAAAAAACCAACCACGCAGGTTGGTTAGATTGGTTGCGGGGGCAGGATTTGAACCTGCGACCTTCGGGTTATGAGCCCGACGAGCTACCGGACTGCTCCACCCCGCGTCACGTGAGACGAATTATAGCGTGTTGCAGCGCAGCGTCAACCCATTTGTGCGTAGGGTTATTGCGCGTGCTGTGGCAACCGTGGGTAAGCCGGACTGTGAGGCATCGGACAGCGCACCGCAGCGAAATCTGGGATAATCGCAACGAAATCGTATCGGGACCGTGGCGTGTTTCCTCCCCGTTTTCATACCCCGCAAGCCCGTTCGTGGCAGCGCGCGCCGTCAACGCCTTGGGAGCTACCGCCCGAGGTTGCTCATCACGCGCTGGTGCGGCGTGTCCTGCCGGGCAACGCCATTCGCCTGTTCGACGGCGCAGGGCGGGAGTGGGAGGGGATCGTCGTCGCGGTCGGCCGCCGCACCGTGACGGTAGAGGCGTTGCAGCCGGTCACGCCGCTGCCCGAACCCCCGACGCCGCGGGTGCTCGCCACCGCACTCCTTCCTGCGGAGCGGCTCGATTGGGTGGTGCAGAAGGGCACGGAACTTGGAATGACCCATTGGGTGCCGCTCGTCACGGCGCGCAGCCAGGTTGGGTTCGATGCCGCGCGCGCGGAGAAGAAACGGCAACACTGGCAACAGGTGGCGGCAAACGCCTGCGCGCAGTGCGGTCGGGCAACCGTGCCGGAAATCCTCCCGGTGACGCCCCTTGCGGCCTTGGCGGAACGCCTGGCCGCATGGATTGCGCCACCGATTACCTGGTTCTGGTTGCAGCCGGGGGGTGCGTCGGTGGCGAAGCGCGCGCCGCCCGTGGGCGGTGTCGTGCTCCTCGTCGGGCCGGAAGGGGGGTGGCACCCCGAAGAGAAGCGCTACTTTGCGCAACACGAGGCGGTCCCGTTGGGGCTCGCGCCGTGGGTGTTGCGGGCCGAGACGGCAGCGGTTGCGGCGCTCGCGCAAACGGCGGTGTGGTGGTCGCAATGAAAGGGATGCACAACGGATGAGAGCAAGAGCTGCGGCGCGCAAGCAAGGGACAGAAACGCCGGAGGCGATGGTGCCGATCGCGCTTGAGGACAGCAAAGCGGTCGCGCAGTTCGTTGCGTGGCTGCGCCATTCAGCGCCCTACATCCACGCGTTTGGCGGCAAAACCTTCGTCGTGGCGTTCGACGGTGAAGTGGCGCAGGGGGAGCGGATGCAGCGGCTGGCCTACGACTGCAACCTCCTGGCTGCGCTTGGGATCCGTCTGGTGTTGGTCCATGGGGCGAGACCCCAAATCGACGCGGAGATGGCGCGGCGGGGGCTGATGCCGCAGTTTCACCACGGTCGGCGCGTCACCGACGCCAAAGCGTTGGAATGCGTGAAAGCGGCGCAGATGGTCACGCGGCTCGAGATCGAAGCCAAGCTCTCGCAGGGGCTGCCGAACACCCCGATGGCGGGAAGCTTCATGCGCATCACCGGAGGCAACTACCTGGTGGCGCGCCCCCTTGGGGTGATCGATGGGGTCGATTACCTCTACACCGGCGCGGTGCGCAAGGTGATCGCAGACGAAATCGAAGCCGACCTGGAACAAGAGAACGTCGTGCTGATCTCCCCCATCGCCGCATCCCCGTCGGGCGAAATCTTCAACCTGAGCATGGAAGAGGTGGCTGCCGAAGTCGCGGTGGCGCTGCACGCTGAAAAACTGATCTTTCTCTGCGATGCGCCGGGTATCCCTGCGCCGGAAGGGGAAGGGGTGATGGCGTCGGTGACGGTGACCGAAGCGCAGCAGCGGCTGGACGAAGCGGGCACGACCTTTACCGAAGATCTGCGCGCCTACCTGCCGTACGCGATCGACGCAGTACGGCGCGGCGTTCGGCGCGCGCACCTCATCGCGCGGGACCTCGACGGTGCGATCTTGCTCGAATGCTTCACCCACTCGGGGGTGGGCACGATGATCACCCGCAACCCCGTCTTTCGCTATCGCGACGCGACCACTGAAGACGTCCCGGCACTCATCGCGCTGATTGCGCCGATGGAAGCCGACGGCACGCTGGTGCGGCGCAACCGTGAGCTCTTGGAACAAGAGATCACCCGCTTCATCCTGGTCGAACACGACGGCGTGGTGGTGGGTTCTGCGGCGCTCTACCCCTTTTCGGAAGAGCGGGCAGGGGAATTGGCGTGCCTTGCGGTCGCGCCCGAATACCGCCGTGCCGGGATCGGCGAGGAGCTGCTGCGCCGGATCGAAGCGCGAGCGCGCGCGGCCGGTTTGGAAAAACTCTACGTCCTCACGACCCGAACCGCCCACTGGTTTCTGGAGCGGGGGTTCGTGGAAGTGGGCGTCGACGCCCTTCCGAAACAGAAGCGAGAACTTTACAATTACCAACGGCGCAGCAAAGTCTTTGTCAAAACGCTCACTCAGTAGGATCAGTCCATGACACGAACCGTTTTTTGTGTGAAGTTACAGAAAGAGGCCGAAGGGCTCGAACGTCCGCCGCTGCCAGGGGCGCTGGGAAAGAGGATCTATGAGCAGATTTCGAAAGCGGCGTGGCAAGAGTGGCAGCGCTACCAGACGATGCTCATCAACGAGTACCGCTTGAACCTTCTGGATCCGCAGGCGCGTAAATTCCTGCAAGAGAAAATGGAGCAGTTCCTCTTCGGCACGGACGCGGGTCCCGAAGCGATCCCGAACTACGTCCCGCCGCAAAACTGATTCCTGCCCAGCGATGCGGCCCATCCAACCCAATGGCTCGCGGCGCTGGCTCAAGGGCCGCGTCGTGCGCACGCTGGGGGCGGCATTGGGGGGGTGTGGCGTGATCTTGGGGGCGATCGGCGCCCATGCGCGGCCGAGGCTTACGCTTCGGATTGTGGAGTCGGGGAGCCGCGGTAGCGCACGTCCTTGCCCTCCACCACGTAGATCACGTGTTCGACGATGTTCTTCGCGTGGTCGCCCACGCGTTCGAGCGCTTTCGCGATGAAGACCAATTCGATCGATTGCGAGATCGTGCGCGGGTCTTCCATCATATAGGTGATCAGCTCGCGCAGGATCCCTTTGAACATGCGGTCTACCTCTTTGTCGCGCGCCAGGATTTCGCCAGCTTGGTCGTCTTCGAGCCGCGCGTAGAGGTCGAGCGCTGCATGGAGCATCTCCACGCCGGTACGGGTGATCAGATCGAGCTCGACGCTGGGCGTGAAAGCGGGTTGCCGTTCCAGCAGGCGCAAGCCCGCTTTCGCGATCTTTTTCGCCTCGTCGCCAATCCGTTCCAGGTCTGTCGCGATCTGCATCGTCGCAAGCGCCAGCCGCAGGTCGCTTGCGGTGGGCGCATTGCGCACGATGAGATGCACGGTTCTATCGAACACTTCGCGGTCTTCGGCGTTGATCTCTTTTTCTTTTGAACGAACCGCTTCCAGCAAATCGGCGTTGCCGGTCCGCACCCCTTCGACCGCGCGCTGCACCTGCGCTTCCACCTCCCGCCCCATGGTGAGTACCAAGGTGCGCAACTCGTTGATCTCTTTGTCAAAGAGGGAAAGGGTGTGCGGCTTCAGGTTCATCAGCGGTTCTCCCATAGAACGTGCCGGCAATCTTAGCATGGGATTGTGACGGTTTGGTGACAACGCGAAAACCGCATGCCGTCAGGGTCGTACGAACCGCTCGACCCCGTTGGGGGTACCCAAAAGGAGCACATGCGCCGCCTGCATCGCGAAGATGCCGTTCGTGACCACGCCGGGAATGTCGTTGAGCCGCCGCTCCCACGCGAGCGGATCGTCGATCCTCAGCCCATGCACGTCCAGGATCTGGTTGCCATTGTCGGTGGTGAACCCTTCGCGCAGCTTCGGGTCGCCCCCCAACGCGCGGAGTTGTCGCGCCACGAACGCCCGCGCCATCGGGATCACCTCGACGGGCAGGGGAAAACGGCCCAACACCGCGACGCGTTTGGTCGCGTCGCAGATGCAGACGAAGCGTTCGCTCATCGCCGCGACGATCTTTTCGCGCGTAAGCGCCCCCCCGCCCCCTTTGATCATGCAGAAGTTGGGGTCGATCTCGTCTGCGCCGTCGATATAGAGCGCAAGCGATTCAACCGCATTGGCGTCCAACACCGGCACGCCGATCGCTTTGAGGCGCGCGGTGGTCGCTTCCGAGCTCGAAACGGCGCCCGCGAGCTTCTTGCCGCTTCTGCCCAACGCGTCGATGAAACAGTTCACCGTCGAGCCGGTGCCGACACCGATCACTGCGCCATCGGGGATCTCCTGCACGGCCGCTTCGCCAACGAGTTGTTTGAGGGTGTTTGGGTCCATTGGAGCTCCTTTGTGAAGTAGGGCGAAAACCAGTCGATCGATCGTTTCGATGGTGATATTAGCACGTAGTGAAAAAGGCGTGGGGCTGCAAGGTTGTGGTGCGGGGGATCCCGTACAAAATCGGGCATAATGGATCGAATGGCGTGGACAGCTTGACAAGGGGGAGGGGAAACCCGATGTGGCCGGCGCGATCAGAAATCAAAAAACGCATCGATCAGGTACAGGCGCTTTATTTTCGCCTCGTCTTGCTGGTAGGCAGAGCGCAAACCGGTAAAACCGCTGTGCTTCAAGCGATTGCGGCAGAATTTTCGACGCCGCTCATCAACGTCAATCTGGAACTCTCCCGCCGCATGTTGGACCTGACCGAACGTCAACGGGCTCTGCTGACGCAAAAACTCCTGGACGAAATCGTCCGTGCAGTTCCAGGTGAACTGGTTTTGCTCGACAACATCGAGATTCTTTTTGATGTCCACTTGCAGCACGATCCTATGCGTCTGCTTCAGGGATTGTCCCGGAATAAGAGCGTTGTCGCGGCATGGAATGGCTCGATAGCGGGTGGGGATATCATTTATGCTGCTTTAGGCCATCCCGAATATCGACGCTACCCAATTCGCGATTTTCTGGTGATCACTCCAGATGCCAATACGGATAGACCTGAGAGGTAAAGAATGAAATACCGTGACCTGATCCATTTCGAGCCGATCGAGTCCGTAGTGCAGCTACGGGATGCCGATGAAGCCGCTGCTGCCCAGCAGCTGGTGAGCACCTACGTCATCTCCGACGAGATGGCTGAGAAATTGTCTGACCTCGTGATTCCCCAACTCCAGTTCGACCAGCCCATCGATAACAAAGGACTGCTTGTCGTGGGCAACTACGGTACCGGTAAGTCACACCTGATGTCGGTGATCTCCGCTGTCTGCGAGTATTCGGAGCTGCGAACTTCGCTGAGCCATTCACAGGTGGCTCAAGCAGCCAGCGCAATCGCGGGCAAGTTCAAGGTGGTTCGTACCGAGATCGGGGCCACCACCATGTCGTTGCGGGAGATCCTGGTTGCCGCGTTAGAGGAAGCGCTCGCCGCGATGGGGGTGGCTTACACCTTTCCGGGTGCTAGCCAGGTCTCCAACAACAAGCGGGCCTTCGAGGAGATGATGGCCGCGTTTCACCAGGTCTATCCAGACTACGGACTCCTTCTGGTTGTAGATGAGCTGCTCGACTATCTCCGCACCCGCAAGGACCAGGAATTGATCCTCGACCTCAATTTTCTCCGTGAGGTGGGTGAGGTCTGCCGAAGCTTGCGCTTCCGCTTCATCGCGGGTGTTCAGGAGGCTATCTTCGACAACCCCCGTTTTGCCTTCGTGGCCGACAGCATCCGCCGGGTCAAGGATCGGTTCGAACAGATTCTCATCGCCCGCAAGGACGTGAAGTTCGTCGTCGCCAAGCGTCTGCTCAAGAAGAACGCAGAACAGCAGGCCAAGATCCGCGAGTACCTTACCCCGTTCGCCAAGTTCTACGGCAACATGAACGAGCGGATGGACGAGTTCGTCCGCCTTTTTCCGGTTCATCCCGACTACATCGACACCTTCGAACGCGTCACAGCGGTGGAGAAGCGCGAGGTGCTCAAAACCCTGTCGCTGGCGATGAAAAAACTCCTTGACCAAGAGGTGCCGCAGGACCGGCCCGGTCTCATCGCCTACGACAGCTACTGGACAAATCTGCGTGAGAACCCCTCCTTCCGCGCTGTCCCAGAAATCAAAGCGGTGATCGATTGCAGCCAGGTGCTGGAGTCCCGTATCACACAGGCCTTCACCCGGCCGGTGTACAAGCCGATGGCGCTGCGCATCATCCACGCGCTCTCGGTCCACCGGCTGACGACCGGAGACATCTACGTCCCCTTAGGCGCCACGGCTGAAGAGTTGCGCGACGCGCTCTGTCTCTACCAGCCCGGCATCGAGGACCTGGGGGGCGATCCAGCAGAGGATCTACTGACCCTCGTAGAAACGGTCTTGAAGGAGATCCACAAGACCGTGAGCGGCCAGTTCATTTCCTCCAACCCAGATAACCGTCAGTACTACCTGGATCTCAAGAAGACCGACGACTACGACGCGCTTATCGAGAAGCGTGCCGAAAGCCTCGATGCATCCCAGCTCGACCGCTACTACTACGAGGCTCTGAAACGGGTCATGGAGTGCACCGACCAGACCTACGTTACCGGCTATCGCATCTGGCAGCACGAACTGGAATGGCTGGAGCACAAGGCGTCAAGGCAAGGCTATCTCTTCTTTGGCGCGCCCAACGAGCGCTCGACGGCGGTACCGCCCCGTGATTTCTACCTCTACTTCATCCAGCCGTTCAATCCACCGCACTTCAAGGACGAGAAGAGGGCCGATGAGGTATTCTTCCGCCTAAAGGGCAGGGATGATGCGTTCGATCAGAAACTACGCTTTTATGCAGCCGCTTTGGATCTTGCCTCCACCTCGAGCGGCCACGCCAAAACCACCTATGAGTCGAAAGCCGCTGGGTTTCTGCGGGAATTGGTGGGGTGGTTACAGAAGCATGTCGCAGATGCTTTTGAAGTCACCTATCAGGGACGTACCCGGCTGCTCATCGAATGGGTTAAGGGCAAACCTATCCGCGAACGCCTCGGCATCGCCGATCATGAGCGGATCAACTTCCGCGACCTAGTGAACACCGTCGCTGGGATGATCCTTGCTGCCCACTTTCAGGACCAAGCGCCTGAGTATCCTAATTTTTCGGTGCTCATTACGAGCCAAAACCGTGAACAGGCAGCCCAGGACGCCCTGCGCGCCATCGCCGGACAGAACGCTACCCGCCAGGCGAGTGCCGTGCTCGACGCCCTGGAGCTCCTCGACGGCGAGCGGCTCGCTCCAAACCGCTCCAGGTACGCTGGGCACATCCTGAATATCCTGAAGAAGAAGGGGCATGGCCAGGTGGTCAACCGCTCGGAGCTGATCCAGGAAGTCTACGGCGTCGAGTACTTCGCACCGGACAAGGGCTACCGTCTGGAGCCCGAATGGGCTGTCGTGGTCCTGGCCGCGCTCGTCTACTCCGGTGACCTGGTGCTTGCGATTCCGGGGAAGAAGTTCGACGCTACCGGGCTGCCGCAGCTGGCCGCGGCGACCATCGACGAACTGGTCCACTTCAAGCACATCGAACGGTCCAAAGAGTGGAATCTGCCCGCCATCAAAGCACTCTTCGAGCTGCTCGAGCTTACGCCGGGTTTGGCGCAGCTTGTCACCCTGGGCAAGGAAGAGCCGGTCCAGCAGCTCCAGAAAGCCATCGGCCAGGTGGTAGAGAAACTGGTCTTGGCCCAACAAAGCCTGCAAAGCGGCTTGTCGTTCTGGGGCAGGCATCTGCTCGCTGAGGAGGAAGCAGCCCAGCTGCGCGACCGGCTCAACCAGACCAAGACCTTCCTGGAATCCCTCCAAGCCTACTCCTCGCCCGGTAAATTCAGGAACTTCCGCTATGACGTCCAGGAGGTGACGCGTCACGAAGACGGCCTGAGGAACCTTTCGGAGATCGAGTCCCTGCAGGAGCTGGTGCGCGACCTGGGCCCGGTGGCCTCCTACCTCTCCACTGCCGAGGCCGTGCTGCCCACGGATCACGAGTGGGTTGAGCGGATGAAAGCGACGCGAGATGCGGTACTCGCGCAGGTGTCGGACCCGGCTCAGCGCACGTCCAGCGCTTTCCGTCAGCAAACCCTGCGTAAGCTCACTGACCTCAAGAAGGCCTACGTGCAAGCCTATCTCGCCATGCACACCCGAGCACGACTGGGCGTGAACGAGGACAAGCGCAAGCGTGCGCTTTTGCAGGACGAACGGCTCAAGAAACTCCAGCAGCTCTCTACGGTTGATCTGATGCCGCGCCAGCACCTGACTGATTTTCAGAACCGCTTGGCCAGCCTGAAGAGCTGCTTCGCACTCACCGAACAGGACCTCGTTACTGCGCCGATCTGCCCGCATTGCGGCTTCCGGCCTAGCACGGAAGGCATGGGCGCACCTGCTGTGACTGTGCTCGAGCAGCTGGACACGGAACTGGACAGGCTCCTCGAGGACTGGACCCAGACGCTGCTCACCAACCTGGAGGACCCGACCACCCGCGGCAACCTCGACCTGCTCAAGCCCGAGCCCAGGAAGCTGGTTGATGCCTTCCTTGAACGACGCAAGCTGCCGGAGGAGCTCAGCCAAGAGTTTATTCAGGCCCTCAAAGAGGTGCTCTCAGGGTTGGTCAAGGTTGCCGTGAAAACCGAGGATCTGCGCGCAGCTCTGCTCAAGGGCGGTGTGCCAGCAACGCCCGCGGAGATGAAGAAACGCTTTGAGGAATACCTGGATGAACTCACTAAGGGCAACGAGCCCGGCAAAGTCCGAATCGTACTGGAGTGAAATTACAAGTGGGCGCAAATGAAAACAAAATGAGATTGTGATGAAAGATCTCGACGAGATTCGCTCTCTCCTTGACGAGCTAGAAAGTCAGCCGGCGGATGCCCTTGAAGGGCAGGATCTCGATTTCAAGGAATGGAACACCCGCAGCATTCAGGATGCTGTGGCTCTGGTCGTGGAAATGGCGGTCTGCATGGCCAATGGCGGCGGGGGCACCGTCATTTTCGGTGTTAACGACAAGGCGGTAGGACGATCCAATGCCATCCTGGGCGTGCCACCAGAAATCGATATCAATCGGCTGAAAAAGGCGGTTTACGACTCCACAGATCCTAAATTGACTCCCGTGTTCCAGGAGCTTTCGGTTTCAGAGGGGACTGGACGACTCATTGTCATGCAGATTTATCCCGGTCTGCCACCCTACACGGACACGCAGGGACGCGGCAAGATCCGAATTGGCAAGGATTGTCAGCCAC
This sequence comes from Hydrogenophilus thiooxidans, assembly GCF_019049855.1. Taxonomy (GTDB): domain Bacteria; phylum Pseudomonadota; class Gammaproteobacteria; order Burkholderiales; family Rhodocyclaceae; genus Hydrogenophilus; species Hydrogenophilus thiooxidans. The sequence goes on from NZ_JAHLSY010000006.1 coordinate 91,438, forward strand.
TTACGGGCACCTTGCGCCGTCGCATCATGGTGGAGACCGGCGAAACCGATTTTACCGCCACTCCGGTTTCCGGCATGCCTGAATCCCTGGTCTCTGCAGCGGCGATGGAACGTCTCCGCGAGGCCGCTCGTCGCGAGAATGCTCCCGACGATCTCCTGCGTCGTCCCGATCGGGAACTGCTTGCTACGCTTGGGCTCATCCGGGACGGACGCTTGCTGAGATCGGGGGTATTGCTGACCGGAACGGAGCGTGCCATTCGGAAACATTTCCCCGGCTACGTCTGGACGCATCTGCGCATGGTATCGGACACGGGCTATTCCGATCGCGCAGATGGATACGATGCACTTCCCATTGCTTTGGATCGTATCCTTGACCGGATCATGGCTGACAACCCGATTACCACCGTTCCCCAGGGCCTGTTCCATTTCGAAATCCGGACCTATCCTGAAATCGCCTTGCGGGAGGCACTGCTCAATGCCTTCGTTCATGCCGATTACCGGATTCACGGCCCCATTCTGGTCAAGCAATTTCAAGATCGTCTTGAAATCAGCAATCCCGGCGGGCTACCAGGCGGCATCACGCCGCAGAACATCCTGCGCCATGAACCGGTTCCTCGAAACCCTGCCCTGGTGGATGCCCTGACACGCTTGCGTCTTGTCAACCGCAGCAACCTGGGGGTACGCCGGATGTACCAGGCTTTGCTCATCGAGGGCAAGGAGCCTCCCGAGATCATCGATGAAGGCGAAGCGGTCCGGGTTATCTTCCGCGCCAGCGATTTGTCTGTTCCCTTTCGGCTCTTCGTGGCACAAGAGGCCGACAAGGGTCGTATCCTGTCAGTCGAGGAGCTTCTGACCCTGCAGTATCTCTTGAGGCATCCCGAAATCGACACATCCACGGCAGCCCGTATTACCCAGCAGACGGAAAGCGACGCCAAGGAAACCCTGAGCCGCATGGAGCTCGATCTGGGCTATCTGGAGCGTGGCGGCACGGGCCGGGGCACCTACTGGCGTCTGCGTGCCGACCTGCACCGGCGCCTCTCGGCTCCCGGTCATCCCGAGCGAGACCGCCGCATTGATTGGGAAGCCGCGAAGACTCGAGTGTTGAGCATTCTTAAGCAGCGCGCTGAACGAGGAGAGTCTGGATTGAGTAACGCGGAGATTCGCCAGATTACTCATTTGGACAGGAATCAGGTGGCCAGGTTGATGCGAGAGTTACGGCAAGAGAACCCGCAAATACAGGAACCGGGGCGAGGACGCTGGGCGCGTTATGAATGGGCAAAGCAATAATGCTGCTCATTGAATGTTGCATTGAAAGCCATCTAATGCGCACTTTAATGCGCAGTGCGTATTGGAGCGCATTGCATGATGGCAATAAGACGGCTCCATTCCGCCCCATCCAGTCAAAAGGAGTAAAAGGAGTAAAGTTCGCATGAACCACCAAAACAACCTTTTTGAAAACCAGGATCTCAAAACCAGGAACCAGGAACCGGTCGAATGTCTTGGCCAGACATTCGCCTCCGACGAAGCGCGGCGGGAACACTTCCTCCGCATCTTGCGCGAAGGGCTGGAGGAACTCCACGCCAAGCTTGGCGGTGTGCCCTTCACCTCGGTGAAAGACGCCGTGGAACGGATGAAGTCGATCGAGAAATGGCCGATGGGAGATGACGCGCGTCTGCGTGAGCTCGCCGAGCGCATGCGCCATGCGGACTCAAGCAAGGACCTGCTCCAGCGCTGGAAGGACGAGGTCGGCTTCCCGCAGGGGAGGATCGAGGACATCCTGAACCTCTCCGATCCACCCTATTACACGGCGTGCCCGAACCCCTTCATCGCGGACTTCATCACGCACTACGGCAAACCCTACGACCCGCAGACCGACGACTACCGGCGGGAGCCGTTTGCAGCAGACGTGAGCGAAGGCAAGAACGACCCCATCTACAATGCGCACTCCTACCATACGAAGGTGCCGCACAAGGCCATCATGCGGTACATCCTCCATTACACCGAACCGGGGGATGTTGTCTTTGACGGCTTCTGTGGCACGGGGATGACCGGCGTGGCCGCACAACTCTGCGGCGACCGGACGACGGTGGAGTCGCTGGGCTACAAGGTGGATGATGCAGGCACCATCTACCAGCCGGAACAGGACGAAAGCGGCAAAACGGTCTGGAAGCCGTTCTCGAAGCTCGGCGCGCGGCGCGCCGTCCTCAACGACCTCTCGCCGGCGGCGACCTTTATCGCCTACAACTACAACACACCGGTGGACGTGCGCGCCTTCGAGCGCGAAGCCAACCGGATACTGAAGGAGGTGGAGGCCGAATGCGGCTGGATGTACGCCACGCTCACCACCACCGCTGCGAACGAGGTGACGACGTGGGCCGAGCGCCTGCGCGCATGCCGCACGGCCGACGAGGCGCGGGCGCTGATCGCGTCGATCCCACACCGCGGCACGATCAACTACACTGTCTGGTCTGATGTGTTCGTCTGCCCGGACTGCACCGAGGAGGTGGTCTTCTGGGAAGCGGCGGTGGACAAGGAAGCGGGCAAGGTCAGAGACGAATTTCCCTGCCCCCACTGCGGCGCGAGTCTCACCAAGCGCACGATGGACCGTGCTTGGGTGACCAAATACGACAAAGCTATCGGCCAAACCATCCGCCAGACCAAGCAAGTGCCGGTGCTGATCAACTACAGCGTCGGTAGCAAGCGGTATGAAAAGACGCCCGACGCCTTCGATCTGGCGCTGATCGAGAAGATCGAAGCGCTGGACATTCCCTACTGGGTTCCGACCGACCGGATGCCGGAGGGTGAGGAGTCGCGGCGTAACGATGACATTGGCCTCACCCACGTGCATCATTTCTACACGAAGCGGAATTTGTGGGTGTTATCGACCCTAACTGATAAAGCGGCTAAACATTCACATCAACGCCTAAAGGTGTTTCTTCGATTTCTGTTTGAACAGTGGGTCATTGGTTTCTCGTTATTGAATAGATATTCGCCGCACCATTATTCCCAGAACAACAGGAACTTGAGCGGAACATTATATGTGGGCTCCCAGATTTCCGAGGTATCTCCGAAATACGCTTTTCCAGAGAAAATTAAGCGATTAGTACGAGCCTTTGGTGAGTATATGCCAACTTCTATAAGCCTCGTAACTACTCTAGATACATCGATATTGATGGCAGGACCGCAATCTGTTGATTACATCTTCACCGACCCACCTTTTGGTAGCAACCTGATGTATTCCGAACTTAACTTCCTCTGGGAAGCGTGGCTGAAGGTCTTCACCAACAACAAGCCTGAAGCGATCGAAAACAAGGTACAAGGCAAGGGGCTGGCGGAATACCAGCACCTGATGACCGAATGCTTCAAGGAGTACTACCGGGTACTCAAGCCGGGGCGCTGGATGACGGTCGAGTTTCACAACTCGAAGAACGCCGTCTGGAACGCGATCCAGGAGGCGTTACAAGCGGCCGGCTTCGTCATCGCCGACGTGCGCACGTTGGATAAGAAGCAGGGCTCGTTCAAGCAGGTGACCAGCGCCAATGCCGTCAAACAGGACCTGGTCATTTCGTGCTACAAGCCGAATGGGGGGCTGGAAGAGCGCTTCAAGCGCGAAGCCGGCACCGAGGAAGGTGTCTGGGACTTCGTCCGCACCCATCTGAAGCAACTGCCGGTGTTCGTCGCCAGGGACGGCAAGGTGGAAGTCATCGCGGAGCGGCAGAACTACTTGCTCTTCGACCGCATGGTGGCTTTCCATGTCCAGCGTGGCGTGATGGTGCCGCTTTCTGCGGCGGAGTTCTACGCCGGTCTCACCCAGCGCTTCCCGGAGCGTGACGGGATGTACTTCCTGCCCGAGCAGGTCGCTGAGTACGACAACAAGCGCATGAAGGTGAAGGAGGTCCTTCAGCTTACGCTCTTTGTCACCGACGAGGCCTCCGCGATCCAATGGCTCAAGCAGCAGCTCACCAGGAAGCCGCAGACCTTCCAGGAGCTCCATCCGCAGTTCCTCAAGGAGATCGGCGGCTGGCAGAAGCACGAAAAGCAGCTCGAGCTCTCCGAGCTTTTGGAACAAAACTTCCTTCGCTACGACGGCAAGGGCCCGATTCCAGCCCAACTTGTCTCCTGGATGAAGCAAAGCGCCGACCTCCGCAAAATCATTCAGGAAGAGCTGGCTTCCGGCCGTGCGGCGGAGGAGAACGGCCAACTCAGCACTCAGTCCTCAGTCCTCATCACTCGCGCCAAAGACCGCTGGTACGTTCCGGATCCGAACAAGGCTGGCGACCTGGAGAAGCTCCGTGAGCGGGCACTGCTGCGCGAGTTCGAGGAATACCGCGAGTCCAAGCAGAAGCGCCTGAAGGTGTTCCGCCTCGAAGCCGTCCGCGCTGGCTTCAAGAAAGCTTGGCAGGAACGGGACTACGCGACCATCATCGCCATGGCCCGCAAAATCCCCGAGAACATCCTCCAGGAGGACCCTAAGCTCCTCATGTGGTACGACCAGGCGCTCACTCGTTCTGGGGAGGCGGGATAACGCTATGAGCTATGAGTAATGGGAGGAAAGGCATGAACGATACAGATCTCATGGCGGAGGCGCTGATCATACTGTCGATGGCCATGTAAAAATGACCCACGTTGGCCATCGAAATTGACCCACCTTCGTTACCCTGCCTCTGATGATGTTCAGGTCCTTGAAGGAGGAAAGGACGCTTTTGAGATGCGGAGAAGGAAATATGGCTTTTGAAAGGCGGATAACGAGAGTCTTTCGTTGATGGGAGAAGTCGAACAACGATGACCCCGTCGGTGGAAAACAACAACTGGTACTACAGCCCCGAGCACGGGGAACTCTGCCGGGTCATCGAGACCCAGACGCTCTGGGGCGAGACCGTCTGCCGTGTCTGGCTTCCGGGCAAAGATACCGTCGTGCGGTTGCCTGCCACGCGCCTTCGGCCCGTGCAGGAGGCAAGTCTCGGCACCGTGGACGGGATCGCTTATCTCGCCGCAGCGGCGCGGGTTGCCGATGCGCTGACCCAGGACGTCCTGCTCGCGCCCATCGAATCGTCCGTCATCCCGCTGCCGCATCAGATTCGAGCGCTCTCCAGGGCCATTTCCAATGACCGCGTGCGCTATCTCCTGGCAGACGAGGTGGGCCTGGGCAAGACCATCGAGGCAGGTCTCATCATGCGGGAGCTCAAGCTCCGGGGCCTGGTGAGGCGGACGCTGGTCATCGCCCCGAAGGGCCTGGTGACCCAATGGGTGGCGGAAATGCGCACCCACTTCGGGGAGGAGTTCCGCCTGCTCATCCCGAGCGACTTCTCCGCCTACCGCCGCATCGCTCAAGAAGACAACCTCTGGCAGAGCCATCCACAGGTGGTCTGTCCCATGGACTCGGTGAAGCCCCTGGACGGCCGTCGCGGCTGGTCGAAAAAACAGGTGGCCGAGTACAACCGGGAGCGCTTCGAGGATCTGATCTCCGCCGGCTGGGACCTGGTGATCGTGGACGAGGCCCATCGTCTGGGTGGGAGCACGGACCAGGTGGCCCGTTACAAGCTCGGCCAGGCGCTGGCCGAAGCCGCGCCCTACCTGCTCCTGCTCTCTGCCACGCCGCACCAGGGGAAGACGGATCATTTTAGGCGGCTTCTCTCTTTACTGGATCCAGAAGCGTTTCCCGATGAGGAAAGCATTTCCAAGGAGCGGGTACAGCCCTACGTCATCCGAACAGAAAAGCGCCGGGCCATCGACGCGCAGGGTAAGCCGCTTTTCAAACCCCGGCGTACGGAGCTCGCTCCGGTCTCCTGGGAGGATCGCCACCGGGATCAACGGCTGCTCTACGAGGCGGTGACCGAATACGTGCGCGAGGGCTACAACCAGGCTATCGCTGAGAAGCGCAGTGCCATCGGATTCCTCATGATTCTGATGCAGCGCCTGGTGGTCTCCAGCACCCGCGCCATCCGTACCGCTCTGGAGCGGCGCCTCGAAGCGCTTGAGGCTCCGCAGGAACAGCTCATACTCTTTTCGCAGCTCAGCGAGGAGGACTGGGCCGATCTGGACGGCCAGGAGCTGATGAACACGCTGCTCAAGACCCGGCTCAAGGCCCTGAAGAATGAACGGGCCGAGGTGAAGCGGCTCCTGGAAGCGGCGAAGCGCTGCGAAGCCCAAGGCCCGGACGCTAAGGCCGAAGCGCTCCTGGAGTGGATCTACCGTCTTCAGGCCGAGGAAGGCGACCCGGATCTCAAGGTGCTGGTGTTCACCGAGTTCGTGCCGACCCAGGAGATGTTGTACGAGTTCCTGAGCGAGCGTGGCTTTACGGTGGTGTGCCTCAATGGCTCCATGGACATGGAGGCGCGCAAGCGGGTCCAGGACGCATTCGCCAAGGATGCCCGCATCCTCATCTCGACGGACGCCGGTGGTGAGGGTCTCAACCTCCAGTTCTGTCATGTGGTCATCAACTACGACATTCCCTGGAACCCGATGCGCCTGGAACAACGCATCGGCAGGGTGGATCGCATCGGCCAGACCCACACGGTGCGCGCCATCAACTTCGTGTTCGAGGACTCGGTTGAACACCGTGTCCGCGAGGTTCTGGAGGAAAAACTGGCGGTCATCTTCGAGGAGTTCGGTATCGACAAGACCGGTGACGTGCTCGACTCTGCTCAGGCGGGGCGCATTTTCGATGACCTGTATGTGGAGGCCATCCTCAATCCTGAGGCAGCGGAAACGAAAATCAATGAAGTGGTGCAGAGCATTGAGGAGCAGGCCCGCGAGTCTCGGCAAAGCGCCTCGGTGCTCGGTTCTGTTGAATACCTAGATCCCGGTGAAGCGCAGCGGCTGCTGGCCCATCCGCTCCCACATTGGGTGGAGCGCATGACGGTGAGCTACCTGCAGGCGCATGGCGGCAAAGCTGATAGAAAGAACGGAGCCTGGGAGCTTACTTGGCCCAGCGGCGAGCGACTGACCCATGTCGTCTTCACCAGAGAGGCAGAAGCGAACCCTGTGAGCTACCACTTGACGCTGGAAGATCCCAAGGTGCGTGGGCTGGTCATGCGCCTGCCTCCCTTTGCCCCGGGACAACCAATCCCGGTCATCACGCTACCTGGTCTTTCCCCAGAGGTCAGGGGTTTTTGGTCGCTTTGGCAGATTTCAGTCACGTGTGGTGCGTTGCGGCGAACGAATCTTTCCGACACACAAGAGCGACTCGACCCGGAAACTGAGACGCGGCGAAGACGCATCATGCCTTTGTTCCTCGCCGACGACGGTCGGGTGTTTGCGCCGACTGCCCGGCACATCTGGGATCAACTACTGACTACTCCGCCCACGATCCTCCGGCATTTGGACGTCGAGACCTCGCATCAAGCCTTCGAGCGACTTTGGGATACGGCGGAGCGCCAGGGGAAGATGATCTACGACGAGCTGGTAGCCGCTCACCAGGAGCACCTTGCACAGGAGCGCGAAAAGAGCGAATACGCCTTCGCTGCGCGACGCAGAGCCATCGAGCGCATCGGACTGCCCCAGGTCCGGAAGCATCGCCTGAGTCTCTTGGAACAGGAGGAAGAACGCTTAAGGGAAGAACTCGAGCGAAGGGGCCAGATCTTGCCGAAAATGGTACCTTTGCTTCTCGTCCGCGTGGAGGGAGGAGCCCATGGGTAGTTGGCGTGACCAAATCCTGAGTGCGTTCACACCCCAGATCGCCCGGCTCACCTTGGTCGCGGATCCGGATGCTCTGCTCCTTGAAGAAGGTGTCCTCGAAGGGATCCGGGAGCGGGGCTTTGAGCTGATCCCGTTCGAAGATCATGTTTCTTTTCGCTATGTCTACGAATCCAAGTTCCGCTCTCGCTGGGACCGTGGCGAGAAAACCGATCTGGTGGTGGTGCTGAGATCGGCCTCACACGATCTCGATGCCTTACCCTACGACCTGCTGCAGGCATGCCGCAAGCTCTCGTTCTCCTTAAGCGATCTCTTCCCGAATCTCAGCTACCCCGTGGTTGCGGCGCTCGACCGGGCTGATCTCGACGCGTTGTTCGATGCGCAATTGAGGCATGCGCCGGGGCAGCTCGGCGACAACGCTACGAAAGACTTCATCCTGCGTCATGTGTTTGAGATCGCGCCGGAACTCATCAAAGAGCCTCAGGATCTGCTCCGAGTTTTGCTGCGCCGCCATTACCGTGGACAACGAATTCCGGCCATTCTCGATGAGCGCTTGATCCAAATGCTTCGTCAAAACGGCCGGTTCGAGGATTGGCCTCTAGAGGCCATCATTCCGGATCGGCAAGCATTTTTTGCGTTCCTGCAGGAGCGCTGGCCGGTGTTCCTCGACCAAGTCGCAGCTCAAATGCTCGGCGAAAAGTGCAAGGTGCGCGAGGTGGAAGCGCACTATGTCCTAAGCACCCCGCACCTGCCGTTCGACCACCCCGATGTCCGCATTTACCTCGATAATCTTTTCTTTGAGGGCTTGCTCCAGCCGGTTCCGCATGAGCAATCGCAGATGCTTGCCAAGACCTGGGTGGCTTACGGGATCGAAGTCTCCTCCGAGGAGAACCGACGCCGCCGCATGGAGGGGCTGCTGGATGCCCTCGAAAAGACGATCCCCACGGTGGAGGTGCGTCATGGGGCGTGGCTGCAGTTTGCTTACCGTTGGGCGGAACTCGTCGCGTTGGAGTTGGAGCCCGACACTATCCTGCCGGAAGGATACCGGGAGCGCCTTCAAGCTCTGAGATCCCGGATCGATTCCGCGCTCACCGATTGGGTGGTGAAGCGCTACGGGAGTCTGATCAACCTGCCGCCCACACCGCCGGTAATGCTGCATCACATCCCGCGGTTCCTCGCCCGAAGTCTCGGAGACGACCGACGCTCGAAAATCGCTTTTCTGTTGGTGGATGGCCTCGCCCTGGACCAATGGATCGCCTTGCGTGAGGTACTCAGCGAGCAGGATTCGTCTCTGCGGTTCCGTGAGAACGCCGTTTTCGCTTGGATTCCCACCGTCACTTCGGTTTCTCGGCAAGCCGCTTTTGCCGGCAAGCCACCGATCTTTTTCCCGGCGAGTATCCATACCACAGACAAAGAGCGAGCCCTTTGGACGCAGTTCTGGGTCGATCAGGGGCTTAACGCAAATGAGGTGGCTTACGCCAAGGGGCTGGGCGAAGGGGATTTGGACAAAGTTTCTGAGCTTATCTCTCAGCCCAAATTACGTGTCGTCGGGCTGGTCATCGATAAGGTCGACCAGATTCTGCACGGCATGGCGTTGGGTGCAGCGGGTATGCACAACCAGGTTCGCCTTTGGACTAAGCAGGGATTCCTGCGGGATCTTCTCGGTATCCTACATACCAAAGGTTTCCAGGTGTACCTGGCTTCGGACCACGGCAACGTTGAGGCGCAAGGGGTGGGGCGACCTGCCGAAGGGGCGGTTGCGGACGTGCGCGGCGAGCGCGTGCGTGTCTATTCGGATTCCAGATTGCGGGCGCAAATTAAAGAGCGTTTCCCGGAGTCGTTGGAATGGCCGCCGATCGGTTTGCCAGAAGATTATTTGGCGCTAATCGCACCGTACCGAACCGCTTTTGTGCGCGAAGGCGAAACCATTGTGGGGCATGGCGGTATCAGCGTTGAAGAGCTGATCGTGCCTTTCGTCCAAATTGAGAGACAAAACCGATGAAATCATCGCGACAGAGCCAAATCGGCCTTGATCGGATTGTGCGTCTGAAATGGCTAGACTACACTGCCGGTTTGGTTCTTGCTGGAATGCAAACACCAGCGGTGAAAATGGCGCTCTATACTGAGCTTCAAAGCGCGTTTCAGTCCGTGAATACCGCTGCCCGCGGATCGTTAGATAAGACGGTGACGATCTTGATGAGAATCTGGGTTCGCCCTCCGCTTGAACTGCGCCCTCTGCAACAAGATGGGCTCAAATTCCTTGTCGAACTGCCGCGCGAGTGCCGTGTTGCCGTTCACTGGGGCATGACTATGGCGGTTTATCCGTTCTGGGGTGCGGTAGCGACCAACGTTGGGAGACTCCTCAGGCTTCAAGGCACGGTGACGGCCAGTCAAGTACAACGCCGGTTGCGCGAGCAATATGGAGAGCGAGAAACGGTTTCTCGTAGGGTCCGTTATGTACTACGCAGTTTCGTGGATTGGGGCGTGCTTGTGGAGACCGATGAGCAGGGCCTGTATCGCTCTGCTTCCTCGGTTGCGGTCGATCAAGCAGCACTGATCGCGTGGTTGACCGAGGCCTATTTGCGCGCCCAAGCGACCACAGGACAGGCGTTGTCCGTCGTCATGGGGTCGCCAAGTTTTTTCCCGTTTTCATTCGCTCCCGTTTCTGCAGCCCATCTTGCCGACTGTTCTAGCCGGTTGCACTATTTCCGTCATGGACTGGACGAAGCGCTGATCATGTTGCGCGAATAGCCTGTTTCCTGTCCATCAAAACACCGCCGCAAACGGCAGGAACTCGACCGTGGTGCCAGCGGGCAGGTCGCCCGCCGCTTCCGGCAGGACGATGAAGCCAGTGGCGCGGGTCATCGAGCTGAGGATGCCCGAACCCTGGGCACCGGCGACGCGCGCCACCAGCGCGCCGTTTTCGCGCTCGAGTGTGCCGCGCAGGTACTCTTGCCGCCCCGGTTTTTTGCGGATCGGGTGCGCGAGGGTGACCGGGATCGATTCCGCTGGTGCGACCGGGTCTTCTCCTTGCAGGGAGCGCAACGCGTCGCGCGCAAACGCGGCGAAAGCCACCAACGAGGCAACGGGGTTACCGGGTAGCCCAAAGAGCCACGCGTTTTTGATGCGGCCGAACGCAAGCGGTCGTCCGGGTTTGATCGCCAGTTGCCAGAAGTGGACGGCGCCGAGTTCGCTCATCAGTTGGCGGATGAAGTCGGCTTCGCCCACCGAGACGCCGCCAGAGGTAAGCACCACGTCGGCGGTTTGCGCCGCGTCGGTGAAACGCGCACGCAGTTGTTGGGGGTCGTCGCGTACGATCCCGAAATCGAGCACCTCGCACCCCAGGCGCTTGAGCGCGGCGGTGAGGGTGTGGCGGTTGCTGTCGTAGATCTGTCCCGGGGCGAGCGGTTCGCCGATTGCGGCGATCTCATCGCCGGTGGAGAGGACGACGCAGCGCAGCCGTCGGTAAACGCGCACCGACCCGATGCCGAGCGACCCGATGAGTCCCAGTTCGGCTACACCCAGGCGGCGGCCTGGTGCAAGCGCGACGCTGCCAGCGGCAAGGTCTTCGCCGGCGCGGCGCAGGTGTTGCCCAGCCTTTTGACCGGCAGGGATGGTGACAGTGTGGTCGTGCGCGGTGCAAAGTTCTTGTGGGACGATGGTGTCCGCGCCGTGGGGGATCTCGGCGCCGGTCATGATCCGGATCGCCGAGCCGGGGGTGAGCGCGCCGGTGAAGGGATGCCCGGCAAAGGCGCTGCCGATCACGGTGAGCGTGGTGGGTTGGTCGGGGGTGAGGTCTGCAGCGCGTACCGCGTAGCCATCCATGGCGGCGTTGTCGTGGGCCGGGACGTTGAACGGCGCGCGGATCGGTTCGGCTAGGATCCGGTTGAGCGCTTCGCTAAGCGGGACGAGCTCCCATGTTGTCAAAGGTTGCAGTGCGGCACGGATCGCGGATTGGGCGTCGGCAACCGAAAGCATCGGGCTCCTCCTCTCTGCGGATGGTGACTGTGCGTGCTGTGGTGTGGTGGGCACGCCTTTGATGGAATTGTAGCGCGGGCAGCGGGGGTTGTGCGGCATAATCGAGCGTTTGGTTTGGGAGCGCCCACAAGGGAAACGATGCGGGTGGATGCAAAGCATTGCTTCGAGGTGGAACCTTCGAAGCGTTCGGTGCATGAAGCGGCGTTTCGGGTGCTGATGACCGCTGAACCGGCGGCGAAGTGCGCGGGCGCGCGGCAGTTGTGGGAGGCGTGGCAGTCAGGCGCGTTTCGCGTCGAACCGGAACGGCCGCTTCCGCCGCCACTGCTGCAGCCAGGGCGGCCGGCGCGGCCGGTGTTGTTACCGCCTGCGGCAATGCCGAAGCGCAAGGTAGGCACGCGCGAAGGCCATGCGGCGCTTCTTCATGCGGTGGCGCATATCGAGTTCAACGCGATCGACCTGGCGCTCGATTGTGTTTGGCGTTTTGCCGCGATGCCGGCGGCGTTTCATGCCGATTGGCTCAGGATCGCTGCGGAGGAGGCGTACCACTTCGGTTTGGTGTGTGCGCGGCTCGAGGCGTTGGGGTTTTCCTATGGCGATTTCCCTGCCCATAATGGGTTGTGGGAGATGGCGGTGAAGACGATGGACGATCCGCTGGCGCGCATGGCGCTGGTGCCGCGGGTGTTGGAGGCGCGCGGGTTGGACGCAACGCCGGTGATTCAGGAGAAGTTGCGGCAAATCAGGGATACGGCGTCGCTGGCGGTGCTCGAGGTGATTCTGCGCGACGAAATCGGCCATGTGGCGGCAGGAGATCGCTGGTTCCGCTGGTTGTGCGTCGAACGGGGGGTGCCGCCAGAGCCCACTTACCAAGCGCTGGTGGCGCGCTTTCGCGCACCGCTTCCGCATCCACCCGTCAATTGGGCAGCGCGGGAGCAGGCGGGATTTTCGCGGGCGGAGGTAGAGGCGCTCTTGGCCCTACGCGCCCGGTGACCGCAAGAGGGTTCAGCGCAGGCCGGCGATGTAATCGGCAACGGCCGCCATTTCGCTGTCGGTCATGGCATTGGCGGCCATGCGCATCATCGCTTCGGGGTCGTTGGCGCGCTGCTGTTCGCGGAACGCTTTGAGTTGCGCTGCGGTGTATTGCGCGTGTTGCCCCTTGAGCATCGGGAATTGGACGGGAATCCCGCTACCCGACGGGCCATGGCACGCCGCGCACGCCGGAACCCCTTTGCTTGCGATCCCGGCGCGCCAGATTTTTTGCCCCAGCGCCAAGGTGGCTGCGTTTTGCGCCGCGTTTTCTGCCGGTTTTTGTTGGCTGAAATATTCAGCGAGCGCCTTCATCTCTTCTTTGCTGAGGGTGGCGACCATGCCGTTCATGATCGCGTTTTCCCGCTTGGGGGGTTCCCCGTTCCAACTCTTGAATTCCACCAACTGTTTGTAGAGGTATTCGGCGTGTTGTCCGGCCAGTTTTGGGTATTCGGCAACGGCGCTGTTGCCGTCGGTGCCGTGGCACGCGGCGCAGAGGGTGGTGACGATCTCCTGGACGCGGGCCGGCTCGACAGCGTGCGCGGCACCAGCAACGAGAAGCAGCGAGCTAGCGACGACGAGTGGTTTCATAACAGTTCCCCAAGACAAAGCGACGCAATGTTGCTATTCTAACGGAAGTCATCATTTTCGCGGAAGTGCAAGCGTTTGATGCATCTCAACCATGACGGTTTTTTTCGTGGTACGGCGTTCGTGACCTCGATCGCGAAGCCTGCGGGTTTGCCGCCGGCGGCAGGGCCGGAGGTGGCGTTCGTCGGGCGCTCGAACGCGGGGAAATCGAGTGCGATCAACACGCTCACAGGCCACAAACGGCTGGCGTACGTCTCGCGGACGCCAGGACGGACGCAACTGCTCAACGTTTTTCGGACGCCTGCGGGGTGTTATCTGATCGATCTGCCCGGTTTTGGCTACGCCAAGGTTCCGGAGGCGATCCGGCGGCAGTGGGTCGGTTTGATCGAACACTATCTGATGCACCGCGACGCGCTGATCGGCCTGGTGCACGTGATGGATGCCCGCCACCCGCTGACACCGCTCGATTGGCAGCTGCTTGAGTGGTTCGCGCCGCGCGGTTTGCCGGTTCATATTCTGCTCAGTAAAACCGATAAATTGTCGCGTGGCAAAGCGGCGGCGACGCTTGCCGAGGTTCGGCGCACGTTGGCGCCCCGCGGCTGGCAGGTCTCAGTGCAACTCTTTTCCGCGTTGCAGCGCACAGGGGTCGAGGAAGTAGAAGCGGTGGTCGGTAACTGGTTCGCCGCGGCGCAGCAGCAGTCCCTGGCGGAGGCGTCGGTTGCCGAAAACGGGGAACCTTGACGCGAACGCCCCACAAAAAAAGACGCCCAGACGGGTTTGTCCGGGCGTTCAATCCCGCTCAGGGAGGAGGGCGGGAGGAGGAGGGAGGATGAAATGCCATGGCTGCTGTTGCCACGCTGTAGTTGGTCTGACCGACGCGCGGCGGAAAAGTTCCCGACTTTTTTACTCGAAAATTTTCCCTGGGTTGAGAATCCCGAGCGGGTCGAGCGCTTGCTTGACTGCGCGCATGGCTGCAACGGCGGTTTCGCCCGCTTCTTGGCGGAGAAACGCCTTCTTACCCAACCCGATCCCGTGTTCGCCGGTGCACGTGCCCTCGAGCGCGAGCGCGGCAGTGACGATCGCTTCGTTGAGTGCTTCGGCACGGGCGATTTCGTCGGGGTCGTCGGGGTTGACGAGGATCAGGGTGTGGAAGTTTCCATCGCCCACGTGCCCCAGGATCGGGGCGATGAAGCCAGAGGCGTCGATGAGGCGGCGCGCCGCTTCCACCGCTTCGGCTAGGCGGGCGATGGGGACGCAGACGTCGGTGGTGATGCCGCGGCAACCGGGGCGCAACGCCAGGCAGGCGAAATAAGCTTTGTGCCGCGCGTCCCACAGCCGGGATCGCTCTTCCGGGCGGTTTGCCCAGAGGAACGGCCCGCCGTTTGCCTCTTCGGTAAGCGTTTTGATGAGCGCGATCTCTTCGGCGACGGCGCTCTCCGAGCCGTGGAATTCGAAGAAGAGGGTGGGCGTTTCAGGGTATTCGGTGTGGCTGTAGCGGTTGATCGCAGCGACCGCGCGTTCGTCGAGGAATTCGACGCGCGCCAGGGGAACGCCCATCTGGATCGCGGCGATCACGGTATGTACTGCAGCGCCGATCGTCGGGAAGGGGCAGACCGCGGCGGCGACTGCCTCCGGTAACGGGTGGAGGCGCACGGTGATCGCGGTAAAGAGAGCGAGTGTCCCTTCGGAGCCGACCAGCAGGCGGGTGAGATCGTAACCCGCGCTCGATTTGCGCGCCTTGGTGCCGGTGTGGATCGGTTCGCCGTTGGCCAGTACCGCGTCGATCGCCAGGACGTTTTCGCGCATCGTGCCGTAGCGCACTGCGTTGGTGCCGGAAGCGCGGGTGGCGGTCATGCCCCCGATCGTCGCGTCGGCCCCGGGGTCGATCGGGAAGAAGAGCCCGGTCTCTTTGAGCGCGGCGTTGAGTTGGGTGCGGGTGACACCCGGTTCGACAGTGGCGAGCATGTTTTCCGGTTCGATGGCCAGGATGCGGTTCATCTGGGTAAAGTCGACCGCAACGCCCCCCAACGGAGCCAAGACGTGCCCTTCGAGTGAGCTGCCGGCGGCGAATGGGATGAGGGGGACGCGATGCCGTGCTGCGGCGCGCACGAGCGCTTGCACTTCGGCTGCCGAAGTGACGAATGCGACCGCTTGCGGCGGGGCGTCGGGAAAGTGCGATTCGTCGTGGCCGTGTTGTGCGCAGATCGTCGGGTTTTGCGTGAACCGTTCGCCCAAGAGTGCGTGCAGTTCGGCAACCAACGGTTCGGGAAGCGCCGGCAAGGGGGTTGGAGGGTTGGGTTCTCGGGTCTGGGTATCGACGGCGTGGGTCATGGTGGGCTCCTGAGTATTCGCTGTTGCCGATGATAGCGCGGGATGCGGGTGCGCGAAAGGAAAGCTCATGGGGTCTATAATCGGATGATCGTGGACCAGTACAAGGAGCCGTGCGATGGTTGTTCCCATGGGGGCGTTTCCCGCGGTGCGGATGCGGCGGATGCGGCGCGACGCGTTTTCGCGCCGCTTGATGCGTGAGCACACGCTTACCGTCGATGATCTGATCTGGCCCGTTTTCGTGTTGGAAGGGCAGGGACGCAGCGAATCGGTGGCGTCGATGCCTGGGGTGGAGCGGGTGACGCTCGACCGATTGCTGCCGTTGGCGGAGCGGGCGGCGAAACTGGGCATTCCCGCGATCGCGCTCTTTCCGGTGGTGCCGCCGGAAAAGAAGAGTTGGGGTGCGGAAGAGGCGTGGAACCCCGACGGGTTGGTGCCCCGAGTGGTCGCGGCGCTCAAACGCGCGGTGCCGGAATTGGGCGTGATCACCGACGTGGCGCTCGATCCCTATACCGCACACGGGCAGGATGGTTTGATCGCGCGCGACGACCCCACCGGCTACGTGTTGAACGACGAAACGGTGGCGGCACTCACCAAACAGGCGCTGGCTCATGCCGCTGCCGGTGCGGACGTGGTGGCGCCGTCGGACATGATGGATGGGCGCGTCGGTGCGATCCGCCAAGCGCTCGACGCTGCGGGGTATAGCCACGTGCGGATTCTTGCGTATGCCGCGAAGTATGCTTCCAGCTTCTATGGGCCGTTCCGCGACGCGGTGGGGTCGGCGGCGAATCTGGGCAAAGGGAACAAATATACCTACCAAATGGACCCCGCCAATTCGGACGAAGCGCTGCGAGAAGTGGCGCTCGACCTCGAAGAGGGGGCCGACATGGTGATGGTCAAGCCCGGTATGCCCTACCTCGATATCGTGCGGCGGGTGAAAGAGACCTTCGGCGTGCCAACGTTCGCCTACCAGGTGAGCGGCGAGTACGCGATGCTGGTTGCCGCGGCGCAAAACGGGTGGTTGGACCGCCGCGCGTGTGTCCTCGAGGCGCTCCTAGGGTTCAAGCGCGCTGGCGCGGACGCGGTACTCACTTACTTCGCGCTGGAAGTGGCCGAATGGCTGCGAGAAGGGGGATAAAGAGCGGCGGCTCTTGTGAGAAGTTGCGGCAAGCAGCCCGTGTTGCCTTGGTAGGGGCGAGAGATAAGGGAACGGTCAGGGGCGTGGTGACCGAACGCCCCACCGCCCCAACACTTTCGGAAGATCGGTGACGGTGGCGATCTTCCAGTCGACGTAGGGGGGCAGGCCGCGCGCGCGGGTGACCCAGACGGTGGTCATCCCGAGCTGCTTCGCGGGCGCTAGGTTTTCGGCGCTGTCTTCGACGAGGATGCAGCGCGAAGGGGCGACCTTCATCGTGTGGAGCACCGCGACGTAGGCGCGGCGGCGCGGTTTGGGGTGGTAATCGAGATCCTCGATCGCAAAAAGGCGCGCGAAGTGGCGGTGAATCCCGAGCTGTTCGACGACGGCGCGGGCGTATTCGCGAGGCCCGTTGGTGAAGAGGACCTTTGCTCCGGGCAATTTCGCCAGCGTTGCCGCAAGCCCCTTCGGGGCGTGAATGTGTGCGGCCAGATTGTCGAAGTGGTGGGTTTCGCGCAGGAAGTGGCGCGGGTTGATGCGGTGGTGGCGAATCAGCCCGACGAGTGTTGCGCCGTAGGCGCGCCAGTAGCGCACCCGCAGCGCGTTCGCTTCCGCTTCGTCGAGCGCCAGGTGGCGCATCAAATAGGCGGTCATCTGGCGGTTGAGGTGGGGAAAGATCGCGGCGCTGGCGTGGTGCAGCGTGTTGTCGAGATCGAAAATCCAGATCGGCGTGGTCATTGCGGTGTCTAACGGTTCTGAGGCGTTCCGGGGTCCTGAGGCTTTCCGGGGCGGGGTTGCCAGACGATAGGGCGCGGCGCACGAGGGTCTTGGCGCGGCGGCTTAGGACGGGTGACGCGCCACGCGTGCCCGAAGACGAGCTCCACCGTCACGGTGAAAGGGAATGCGATCGCACGGAGGCGCTCCGTTGCCGCCTCTCCCAACCAGGGCCCCCAATCCGCAAGCAGCGCTGCGCTCCGTTCATAGCGCACCGTGAGCATCTGCATGTCCATCACCGGTTCGGCGTAGCGCAACCGTACCAGGATGTCCCCGAGGTCGTGCATGTCCCAAAACGGCGGCCAGGGCAGGGGTGCGTCGCGGTGCGCCAATGCCGCTTTGAGCTCTTTCAGGGTGTCAGGGCCCAATGTCACGAAGAATAGCGCTGCGTTTTCGGCAAGGAGCGGCTGCCATGCGGCGAGAAGCGGTTCTGGGTCTTGCGTGCGGTAGAGCAGCAAATTGCTCAACAAGAGGTCGATCCCCCCCGGTGCTTCGGGCAGGTGCAGCGGGTTGGCGGTGCGAAAAGGCACAGTGGCGCTTTTCCGCTTGCCTTGCGCGAACCGTTTTTTCAGTCGTGCCAGGAACGTCTTACTGCAAGCGGTTTGTGCGGGGGAAGTTGGAGTGCCACCGGTCGCGGGTTCGTCGGGCCGATAGCCGCAGCACGCGGCGTTGGGGTAGCGCGCAGCGAGCGAATCGGTCCAGTCAGTACCTTCCCCCACCCAGACGATGCGCGAAGGCGTGTGGCGTAGATACTCCAGCCGCTCAACGAGGCGTTCGCCCGCCTCTGTGCCGAGCCATCCGGGGGGGCGAAGGGCAAAGAGCGCGGGATGGGTCGTTGCATTGTTAGAATGAGCAGTCATGGAAAAATGATAGCACCCTTATGGGGGGCAATGTCGGCAAAGGGGAATTGCGCAGTGAGTCAAGAGAGCACGAATATCGAGCGTTGGGATCTGGCAAAGCGCCATCTCTGGGCGCCGCTGGGGTGGGACGCGCACGACGTTTCGCGGGTGTTACAGGAGATCGCCAGCCACGCGGTGGATGATGCCGACCTCTACTTCCAGTACCGCCATGCGGAGTCGTGGTCGCTGGAAGAGGGGATCGTCAAAGCGGGCAGCTTTTCGATCGACGCAGGGGTCGGCGCCCGCGCGATCCACGGCGAAAAGCAGGCGCTTGCCTACACCGATGTCCTCGAACCCGACGCGGTGCGTGACGCGGCGCGAACCGTGCGGGCAATCGCCGCGCAGGGGCAGGCGGGCGTCACCGCGGTGCCGCTTGCGCGTGCAGCGGCGGTTGCGCCGCAATACCCAACGGTCGATCCGGTGCACACTTTGGCAGCCACCGACAAGGTGGCGCTTCTGCGGCGTTTGGAAGCCAAGGCGCGGGCGTTGGAACCCAGGCTCGACCAGGTGATGGCCCATCTCGTTGCGGTGTGGGAAGCGGTGATCGTCGCGCGGCTCGATGGGACGCTGGCGTGCGACATCCGACCGCTCGTGTGCTTGTCGCTCACCGTGATCGCGCACGACAACGGGCGGCGCGAAGTGGGGTCTGCCGGAATCGGTGGGCGCTATGGGCTGGAACGGTTCGACGAAGCGGTGCTCAATCGGCTCGCCGAACAGGCGGTGCGCCAGGCGCAGGTGAACCTCGAAGCGCGCCCGGCGCCAGCCGGCGAAATGGCTGTGGTGCTGGCTTCCGGCTGGCCGGGGGTATTGTTGCACGAAGCGGTGGGGCACGGGCTTGAAGGCGATTTCAACCGCAAAGGGGTTTCCGCATACAGCGGACGGCTGGGCGAACAGGTGGCGGCGAAAGGGGTGACGGTGGTGGACAACGGGGCGATGCCGGAACGGCGCGGGTCGCTTACCGTCGATGACGAAGGAACCCCTACCGGTGAAACGGTGTTGATCGAAGATGGGGTGCTTGTTGGGTACCTCCACGACCGGTTGAATGCACGCTTGATGGGGATGCGTCCCACCGGAAACGGCCGACGCGAATCCTATGCCCATTTGACGCTGCCGCGCATGACCAATACCTACCTGCGCCCCGGCCCTTACACGCCGCAAGAGGTGGTGGCAAGCCTCGATCGCGGCATCTATGCGGTGCAATTCGGCGGCGGGCAGGTCGATATCACCTCCGGTAAGTTCGTTTTCGAGATGAGCGAGGCCTACTGGGTGGAAAACGGTCGAATCCAGTACCCGGTGAAAGGGGCGACGCTGATCGGCGACGGGCCGGAGGTGATGCGGCAGGTGACGATGATCGCGAATGACTGGGCTTTGGACCCAGGAATCGGCACCTGTGGCAAAGAGGGGCAGAGTGTGCCCGTAGGGGTGGGGCAGCCGACGCTTCGAATCGAGCGAATCACGGTGGGTGGGACGGCGGGGTAGATCGATATGTACGTTTTGGGTAGGTGCCTGCTTCCTATTTGGGGAACGCTTTGAAATGATTTCTCATGGTACATAATCGAATTACCTAATAAAGGTATTGGTTGGAACTACAGAAGGAGGAGCGTTATGTCGGTGAGGAGATGGGGAGCGATCGCGCTCGTTGCGTTGCCGGTTGCAGCTCACGCAACGAACGGAATGAACATGGAAGCGTTTGGCGCACGCGCAGGCGGACTGGGGGGCGCGGCGATGGCCTACGATTCGGGGAATTCGGCGGTGATGAACAACCCGGCAACGCTTGCGCTTCGCCAAGACGGTGCGGTGTTCGGGATGGGAATCACCCGATTGGGCCCGGATGTCGCGTCGCATGTCGACGCGATGGGAATGACTGCACAATCGGGGGGTACGGCCTATTGGATGCCTTCGCTTTCATACATCCGCACCGATCGTGGCTGGAGCTACGGCGTGGCCATCCTCGCGCAAGGGGGAATGGGGACCGAGTACGCGGCCAACTCGTTTCTCTCGTTGAGCGGCTTGCCGGTGCGCAGCGAAGTGGGTTTTGCCCGCGCGATGTTTCCCCTGGCAAAGAAGGTGACCGACCAGTTGGCGCTGGCTGCGCAAGTCGATTTTGTCTGGGCGGGGCTCGACATGCAGATGGATATGAGCGCGGCGCAGATGGCTGCGGGGATGAACGCGGGGCAGTTGCGCGCCAGTGGCTCGATGGCGGGTATGCTCGGGACGATGCCCGCAAACGGCTTTGCGCGGTTTGACCTCAGTGACGGTAATGACTTCAAACAGCAGACGCGCGGGCATGGTTGGGCGTACAAACTGGGCGTTCATTACCAGATCACCCCCCAGTGGGCGATCGGCGCGGCGTTTCACAGTAAAACTCGGCTCAAGGACTTCTCGGGCAATGGGACCTTGGGAATGGGGGCGGTGCCCCCCGGGGTGATGCAAGGGGCGCTCGTGATGGCGCTACCTGGCCACTACACGATTCAGAACTTCGAATGGCCAACCACTTGGGCGGTGGGGGTGAGCTATCAGCCCAACGAGCGGTGGATGTTTGTTTCCGATGTCAAACGGCTCAAATGGTCGGAGACGATGGATGTCTTTCGTGTCCGTTTCGCATCGGCGAGGGGGGATCTCAACGTCGAGATGGACCAGAAGTGGGACGACCAGACGGTCTATATGGTCGGGGTGGAGTATCGGCCGCGTCCTGGGTTGGCGCTGCGCTTTGGCTACAACTATGGCAAGAACCCAATCTCTGCGCGCTACCTCAACCCACTCTTCCCGGCTACTGCCGAGCGGCACTACACGGTGGGGCTTGGCGTGCAGGTGAGCAAACAGGATTCGGTTGCCGCGGCGCTTGCGATCGCGCCGCAGGTGACCCAGACAGTACCCGGTGTGCCGACGATGGGCATTCCCGATGTACGCATCACCCATTCCCAGTTCACCGTGCGGCTGAATTGGAACCACCGTTTCTGAAGGGGTCGGGACTTGACCTTCGAAATGCAGGGAAAGGAGCGGGACGATGCGGAGCATTTATGCAGTCTGTGCAGCCATCTTCGCGGGTTCGGTCGTGACACGACCCGCTTTCGCCGATGAGCTTGAAGCGTGGCGTAACGAAAGCCGCGCAGTGACTCAGGCGTTGGTGAATCAGTTGGGTGGCGAGCTCAAAAAAGCGCTTGCCGCTGGGGGGCCGCCGCAGGCGATCCCGGTGTGCAGTGAGATCGCGCCCAAGATCGTATCGGCCCTTTCGGCGCAGTACGGCTGGCAAGTGCGGCGCGTGTCGCTGAAGGTGCGCAATCCGCTGATCGGAATGCCGGATGCGTGGGAGCAGAGGCAGCTTGCCGAATTTGACCGCCGAGTTGCTGCGGGCGAAAAAGCGGAGGGGCTGGAGGTGGCCGAAGTGGTCAGCGAACCGGCAGGGCGCTATTTTCGCTATATGAAAGCGCTGCCGGTGGGGAGCCTCTGCCTTAATTGTCATGGGAGCGACGCGACGGTGAGCAGTGAGACGGCCGCGGCGCTTGCGGCCAACTATCCCCATGACCGAGCCCGTGGTTACCGCGAAGGAGAGGTGCGCGGCGCAGTTTCGATCAAGCGACCGTTGGAGTGATCGCGCCGTTCGTCAGCGCTTTCGTCAGTCGGTGGGCAACGCAAACGCGAAAGTTCCCCTCTCGACCCGCCTTTTCCATCGCGCTATCATACGGTAACGGATAGAGAGCAAGGGGAGTGCCATGCGTTATGACATCGCGGTGGTGGGGGCCGGGTCGGCAGGGCTCGCGTTTGCATTGGCCGCTGCGCCATTGGGGTTGCGCGTGGCGCTCTTCGATCAACAACCGGAGGCGCAACTTGCCGATCCCCCGCCGGACGGACGGGAAATCGCGCTCACCCACGCGTCGCGCGCCACGCTCGAACGGTTGGGCGCCTGGTCGCGGATTCCTGAGGCGGAGGTGTCGCCGCTCAAAGATGCGCAAGTGTTCGATGGCCCTTCGTTGCTGGCGCTGCGCTTTCGGGCGTCCGACGCGGGTGCCGACGCGATTGGACAGCTCGTACCCAACCACTGGATTCGTCGCGCGTTGTACGAGGCGGTGACTGAGCGCGGCGCCGCGACGCTGATCACTGGGGCGCGGGTTGCGTCGGTGGTGCGAGGTGACGACGCGGTGTCGCTCACGCTGGAAGATGGCCGAACTTTTCAAGCTGCGCTCCTTGTGGCTGCCGACACCCGCTTTTCGCGGGTTCGGGCGCAGGTGGGCATCGGGGCGAGCCAACTCGATTTCCAGCGGACGATGATGCTCGTGCGCATGACCCACGATGCGCCGCATGGCCACGTCGCCTGGGAGTGGTTCGGCTATGGTGGCCAGACGTTGGCGTTACTGCCGCTCAACCACAACGTGAGCGGGATCGTGGTGACGATGGCGCACGCGGAGATTGCGCGGCTCATGGCGCTTTCCGATGCGGCGTTGGCCGCAGAGCTCACCGCGCGCTTCGACGGACGGTTGGGGCGGATGACGGTGGTAAGCCCACGGTACGCTTACCCGCTCGTTGCGGTCTATGCGCACGATTTCGTGGCGCGGCGGGTGGCGTTGATCGGCGACGCTGCGGTGGGGATGCACCCGGTCACCGCCCACGGATTCAATTTCGGGCTGGCAAGCGCTGTGCGGCTTGCCGAAGCGCTCACCTCGGCGCTGGCTGCGGGCGCGCCGCTACATGCGCCGCGCCATCTCTTGGCCTATGAACGAGCCCACCGCCGTGCCACGTGGCCCCTTTACCAAGCGACCAATTTGGTGGCGACGCTCTATACCCGCGATGCCTTTCCCGCGCGGGTGGCGCGGCGGGCGGCGCTTGCCGCGGCGGCGTGGTTCCGTCCGTTCCAGCAGGCGGTGTTGAAACAGGTGGTGGCGCAGTGATCGAAGGAGAGCGGCAAAGAGTCAGCGGTTTTGCTGCGGTCGGCTCGCGATCAGGCCGATCGCGGCAATGGCTGCGAAGGTTGCTCCGCTGAGAAACGTTGCCTTGGGGCCGACTACAGCCCAAAGGCCTCCGGCGAGGGTACTGGCGCCGAGAAGTGCCACGCCGCTGATCAGGTTGAACAGACCAAAAGCCGTGCCGCGCAGGTGGTGGGGGGCGTTTTCGGCAACCCATGCGGAGAGGAGGCCTTGCGTGGCGCCCATGTGTAAACCCCAGAACATCGCGCCAACGAAAACGAACCAAAAGCGGTCAGCGAGCGCAAGGAGTAGATCGGCGGCAATCAAAAAGCAAATGCCCCAGAGCAGAAGGGGGCGGCGTTGTCCGCTATCGAAACCCTTACCGAAAGGATAAGCGCTCGCGGCATAGACGAGGTTCATCGCAATCAGCACCAGCGGTGTCCATGTGGCGGCTAGACCCAAATCTTCGGCACGCAGGAGGAGAAACGCCTCGGAAAAACGGGCAAGCGCCACGATCGCCGCAAAAGCCAAAATCAACCAGAAGCGGAGCGGGAGTTCGCGAGCTGCCGCAAAGGTGATCGGCACGCGTGCCGGGCGCGTGTTCGTGGCGCGCGGCGGTTCGGTCACGGCAAAGAGGATAAAGGCGATGGCTAAGAGCGCGGGCAAGGTTGCGACCCAAAAGACCAGAGGGAAGTTGTCGCCCGTGATTGCCATCAGGAGCGTCGCGGCAAGAGGTCCGAGAAAGGCGCCGATGGTGTCCATTGCTTGACGCAAGCCGTACGCCGCGCCCCGTTGGGTTTCGGGGGTGACGTCGGCGATGAGCGCGTCACGCGGGGCACCGCGTATCCCTTTACCGATGCGATCAAGAAAGCGGGCAGTCAGCACCGTTTCGACACTGTTGGCAAGGGGAAAGAGCGGTTTGCTCACGGCAGCGAGGCCGTATCCGAGCAAAATCAGTGGCTTGCGACGCAGAAAACGGTCTGAGAGCGCACCTGAGAAAATTTTGACCACGGCGGCGGTCGCTTCCGCTATACCTTCGATGATCCCTACCGCAACCGGAGAGGCGCCAAGGGTAGTTACCAGAAAGAGAGGGAGGAGGCTATGGATCATCTCGGACGAGAGATCCATGAGCAGCGAGACGAAACCCAACGCGACAACGCTGCGCGGGAGCGAAGCGATGGCCATCGTTACGCCTTTTTTATCTGTCAGGTCCCGAACCATTTATATCCCCCGAAGCCGTGCGAAACGCTTCAAAGCGTACCTGCTGCTTGAACGCTTGTTCCAAGGCCGGAGAGTTTGAACGATGGAGCATAGCCATGCCGCGTATTCGCGCCAACGCCCGAACACCCCTCGAATTCGCCGTGAGATCCAACTATACTTTCTCGCCTACAATCACCGTATTCCTCCCTCAACGCTTTGGGTCACAGGACTCCTATTGAGAAACTCCGATGGTGGCAAACTGAGCGACCAGACTGCTTCGTTTCAAGGAGAGATAATGTCATGGTGCTGGACATCACTTGAGTTGCACTTCAATCAGTTCGGTGCGAGTACGGCTGTCCATACGACCCCCTGAAGTCCAGGTGTTGAAATCAGACCGAACAAACCGTTTAACGGTCGGGGCGTACCAAAAGGTTTCCTCGTACCTACCGGAGTTACTGCCATCCATCGTTTGTTGCCAAAAACCCTTGCACTCGATGCGTAGGGTGTCATATTCTCCAGCTGGTGTGCTGACTTTTTCTTGGGTTTTGAGTTCACAATCAGCGTCGTAGTAGCCTTTGCCATTACGCCACGGAAGTTTCTTGAAGCTCCAGCGTTCTCCCACACTGCGAAGCGGAAACTTGAACGGTCCGGAGCAGATTTCCACGTTTTCGCTTTGCAAGATTCGGCAGGGGTTCAAGTCCTGAGAAAAGTAGAGGGTCTGCGGCGCCTCATCACTGGTCAAGGACTTGCTCCGGAACACCAGTTTGTTGTCGAGCACCTCGGCGAAAACTTGCTCATATTTGTTCTCAACTTTATCCGTCCACATGTCGATCCGTTGGTATACCCAACGCTCACCTTTAACGAATTCCGGTCTTGGGGCCAAAACGTCTTCAGCCCAGCCAACGTGCAGATAGAGACCCAATGCAGCGCAAGCCAATATCGCTCGGATCGGCGATGCAAGGCTGGTTCTTTCCATGTTCGACTCCTTCCTTCAAAAAAGTGAGCCCTTTGTCAGGCATCAATTTGGCGAACAAGAGTGAGCGCCCTCTTTCACAGAGCACTGCCGTTACCGGACGGTATCGGCACGATCAAAGTTAAGGACATAGTACACTATAAATCGAGAAGGCGCTTCCGACCGTTTTTTTATTTCGCAATCCCCAAGAAAACAGCCAAGCATCGATCGTTGTCAGCGTGGTCATATCGATCCGCCCCATCACTTGACCGACTTTGTCCTGCCGCACGGTCAAAATTTTATCCACCATCGCTTGTGATCGCTTGTGCAAGCCGTTTTCCGAATTGGGCTCAACCGTGACGCGCAACGAAGGGGCATTCCCAAGGGGTGAGCGAACTGGTGGCGCTACGCTGGCCGCAGGTCGATCTGCGCGCAGGCCTTCAGCAGGTGCGCCAGGTCAAGACGATCCACTGGCGGAGATCGACTCGAAGCGCCGATCGCGTCGTCGTGGGCTACGTTTTATCATCAGTTCGATAGTCCTTTTCTCGCCACCGCTCGTTTCTGAGGAGCACGAACCCGCAAAAGAGGTTGCGGCGACGAAATGGCCCTTGCGTTTCAGCGACCATGTAGGCTTTCGTGACTTTGGAGACCCCCATGATCGCCGGACGCGGCAAGAACCGCTCCGGTTTCTCAACCCAGAGAGGCGGCTCAAACCCAACGCTTTGCGCCACCGCTTCGGCAAAGCCCGCAAGGAAGACGTTGTAGATGGCTTCTGGCAAAAGCGCCGGCTCTTCTTCGATCATCGCCCTTTGCCGCTCAACCGAACGATTGAGGGGATGCGAGCGCGCGTCGATGAACTCTTTCATGTAAAGGGGAAAATGCTTGATCGTGTCGTCAAGCACGTACCTCGCAACAAGCGCTAGCGTGTAAGGGCGAACTTTGATGATTTCTGGCACTGTGGTCTCCTCAGCAACCTCGAAAGCAATTGTAGTCGCGGGTTATCGATATGGTAGTTGACGCGTCCTTGATCATTATATTCCTCGAAGTCGTGCGGAACGCTTCGAAGCGTGCCGTCTGCTTGAACCCAAATTGTCCATTAGCCACTTTGCAGTCCAGGGATAACGGGCGGAGCCGAGGCGTTAGCCCAGAGACCGGCATTGCACCGGGGATCCTATCCTACCGTTTGTTCCATTTTGGCGTAAAACCGGCTCGAGCTGGCTCCGAGATGTTATTGCCGATAGTAGCTGAGCGCGGCAAAGACCAAATTGGGGTAGGTGGGATCCCCCAGGCTTCCATTGTAGCGGCCCAACGCGCGCGCAAGGTCGCCTTGTTCGATATCGAGGTAGTGGCGCAGGATCACGGTTCCGTACCGAAGGTTGGTGCGCAAGTGAAAGAGGTTGTGCTCCGGGGTTCCGATGAGATCGACCCAAAAAGGCATCACCTGCATATAGCCACGCGCTCCGGCGGTGGAGACGGCATATTTGCGAAAGCGGCTTTCGACGTGGATTACCGCAAGCACGAGATCGGGGGAAAGCCCCGCGCGCGCCGCTTCGTACCAGACGGTGTAGAGGAGCTCGTCGCGCTCGGCAGGGTCTGGTAGATAGCGCGCGACCCGTGGCCGCGCTTGGGCAACCCATTGGGTGCTTTCGGGAAAAATCGCGGCAAGCGTTGCGATCGGTGGCGGCGCATCGGCCTGGGTGGCAGTAGCGAGCGCGGCGCGCACCGCGTCGGCTAGCGGCTCGTAGCGCTGCGCCCCCGCAAGAAGGGGAGCGGGCGCGGTAAGGAGCGCACAAAGGAGCAGGAATGTGCCGGTGCGCTGGGCGCCGCGCATCATGTTGTGCGCGTACCCCCCGCCTTTGCGCTGCGGATTGCGGCGATCACCTGAGTAAGCGCTTCGGATTCCGGCAGCACCATATTGTCGGCGGCCCGGCGGTGGCGGATTTCCACGGTCCCAGCGTTCAGACCGCGGTCGCTTACGACCAGACGCCACGGCACGCCGATCAATTCCCAGTCGGCGAACATCGCTCCGGGCCGCTCGTTGCGGTCGTCCAGGATCACGTCGATGCCTGCGTCACTGAGTGCGCGGTAGATCCGTTCAGCTGCTTCGGCGACCGCGGGCGATTTGGCCGCACCGATCGGACAGACCACCGCTTCGAACGGAGCGATCGCCTCTGGCCAGATGATGCCCCGTGCGTCGTGGTTCTGTTCGATCGCAGCGCCCAGGATGCGGGTCACGCCGATCCCGTAACAGCCCATCTCCATCGGGCGTTCCGTACCGGTTTCGTCGAGGAAGGTGCACTGCATCGCCTCGGAGTATTTGGTGCGCAGTTGGAAAATGTGGCCCACTTCGATCCCTTTGCAGAGCGCAAGCGTCCCTTTGCCGTCAGGCGAAGGGTCGCCGGCGACGACGTTACGCAGATCGGCCACTTCGGGTTCGGGAAAGTCGCGACCGATATTGACGCCGGTAAAGTGAAAGCCGTCACGGTTCGCGCCGGTGACGAAGTCGGCCATTTTCGCGACGGTGCGGTCGGCGATGATCCGTCCGGTGAATCCGACGGGGCCGAGTGAGCCCGGGCCAGCGCCGAATGCGGTGCGAATTGCCGCTTCAGTCGCGAAAGTCAGCGGATTTTTGATTCCTGGCAGCTTTTGCGCTTTGATTTCGTTGAGCTCGTGGTCGCCACGCAGCAGGAGCAGCACCGGTTCGCCAGCGTCGCTCTCGACGACCACCGCTTTGACGGTCCGTTCGATGGGAACATTGAGGAACGCGACCAGCTCGGCGATCGTCTTCACTCCTGGCGTCGCCACTTCGGTCAAGGGGGCGGTGGGTGCTGGGCGCTCGCCCGGTGGCGGAAGCGCTTCGGCGAGCTCGACGTTGGCGGCGTAATCGGAGGTGGGGCAGTAGGCGATCGTGTCTTCGCCGGTTTCGGCGATCACGTGGAATTCGTGCGAACCAGTGCCGCCGATCGAGCCGGTGTCAGCAGCCACCGCGCGGAATTCCAGCCCCAGCCGGGTGAAGATCCGGGTGTAGGTGTCAAACATGTTGCGGTATTCCCGCTCCAGGTCGGAAAATGAGGCGTGGAACGAGTAGCCGTCTTTCATGATGAATTCGCGCGCGCGCATCACGCCGAAACGGGGGCGGATTTCGTCGCGGAATTTGGTTTGGATTTGGTAGAAGTGTTTGGGCAGCTGCTTGTAGCTTTTGATTTCGCGGCGGACGAAATCGGTGATGACCTCTTCATGGGTGGGACCGATCACGAAATCGCGTTCGTGCCGGTCTTGGAAACGGAGCAACTCCGGCCCGTAGAAGGTCCAGCGGCCTGACTCTTGCCAGAGCTCCGCGGGTTGTACCGCAGGCATGAGGAGTTCGAGCGCCCCGGCGCGGTTCATCTCTTCGCGCACGATCGCTTCGACTTTGCGCAGGCTCCTAAGCCCCAGCGGGGTCCAGGTGTAGATGCCCGCAGCGACCTTTTTGATGAAACCGGCGCGGATCATCAGCTTCTGGCTGACGATTTCGGCGTCCGACGGGTCTTCCTTGAGGGTTGCAATAAAGAATTGACGCGCTTTCATAGCGAAACACACCGCTGACTCAGTTTGTCCTGAGCGGCGAGTTTAGCACGCCCAGGGGGTGAGGGTGTTGCAGGAATGGGGCAAATCGGGTAGATTGGTGCAGTGCAACAAAAAAGGATTCCTCACAATGATGAGCGCGCACCCGGTGGTCTGGATCGAGAACAAGACCTTCGCTGAGATCCAAGTGGGAGATAGTGCGGAGATTACCCGCACGTTACGCCCCGAAGACATCCACCTTTTTGCTGTGCTCTCCGGCGACCTCAACCCGACGCACGTCGACCCCGAGTACGCCCGATCGGGGCAGTTCCGCGAAATCGTCGGCCACTCGATGTGGGGCGGGGCGCTCTTTTCCGCAATTTTAGGGACGGAATACCCTGGGCCCGGCACCGTCTATGTGCGACAAGACCTGCGGTTCCACCGCCCGATCGTGATCGGGGATACGCTCACCGCGCGCGTCACGGTACGGGAAAAGTTCGCTCACAACCACCATGTGCTGTTCGATTGCACAGCGACCAACCAGGAGGGGTTGCTGGTGATCGACGGCACCGCGGAGGTGGTTGCGCCCACGGAAAAGATCCGGCGGCCGCGGGTCGATCTGCCGGAGGTGACGATCTCCGACAAGGAGCTCCGCTACCAGCACCTGATGGCGCTGATGCGCGGCTTGCCGCCGGTGCGAATGGCGGTGGCGCACCCGTGCAGTGAGTATGCGCTTCTGGGGGCGTTGGAAGCGAAGGAGGCGGGGGTGATCGATCCGGTGCTCGTCGGTCCGCGGGCGCGCATCACCGCGTTGGCCGAGCAACTGGAGGTGTCGCTTGATGGCGTTGCGCTGATCGACACCCCCCATTCCCATGCGTCGGCCGAGGTAGCGGTGGCGCTTTGCCGCAAAGGGGAGTGCGCGGCGTTGATGAAGGGGTCCCTGCATACCGACGAACTGATGAGCGAAGTGGTGAACAAAGAGCGAGGGCTGCGGACCGACCGTCGCATTTCCCATGTGTTCCTTGCCGACGTTCCCACCTACCCCCATCCGCTGATGATCACCGACGCGGCGATCAACATCGAACCGACGCTCGAAGAGAAGCGCGACATCGTGCAGAATGCGATCGATCTGGCGCATGCGATCGGGATCACTGAACCGAAAGTGGCGATCCTCTCCGCAGTCGAAACGGTCAATCCGAAGATCCGCTCGACGGTCGAGGCGGCGGCGCTTTGCAAGATGGCCGACCGCGGACAGATCACGGGGGGGTTGCTGGATGGACCGCTTGCATTCGACAATGCCGTTTCGCTGGTTGCGGCGAAGGTGAAAGGGATCCGCTCGGCGGTAGCGGGGAATGCCGATATTCTGGTCGTGCCCGACCTCGAAGCGGGGAACATGCTGGCAAAACAGCTCGAATACTTGGCGAACGCTTTGATGGCGGGGATCGTTTTGGGCGCGAAGGTGCCCATTGTCCTTACCAGCCGCGCCGATACCCCGGAGACGCGGGTCGCAAGCTGTGCGCTTGCGCAGATTCTGGTTACGGCGAAAACGCAAGGCGTGGCGTTGCCGTCGTGACCGATCTGGCGATGGGGGGACCGTGGGGGCCTGAGGTGCGGGACAGGCGAACCATCTTTCCCAGACGAAACGACCCAGGAACGAAAAAGATGATCGAACCGCAACTGCACACCCAAGCGATCCTCTGCTTGAACGCGGGCTCCTCAAGCCTCAAATTCGCTCTCTTTCCGTGTGACGAAAACGGGGTGGCGGCTTCCGCGCAGTGGTGGGGAAAGATCGACGGAATTGGTCTGGGGGCGGCGCAGTTGCAATGGCAGAGCGCCAGCGAAGAGGGGTTGCAAGAAACCGAGGCGGGCCCCGCGGGCAACAACCCAACCGACCCTGCGGGTGCTGCGGTGCGCGCACAAGCTCGCGGCCAAGCTGCCACAGGGCGGATTGCAATACCGCTCGATGGGGACCTAGAGGCGCAGCATGGCGCGGCACTCATCGCGCTCTTGGCGTGGATCGAGGAGCATCTTGCTGGAGTGACGGTGGCGGCGGTTGCGCATCGCGTGGTGCACGGCGGGCGCCATTTCGCCGCGCCCGTGGTGATCGACGACGCGGTGTTTGCGCAACTCGAAGCGCTCGTTCCGCTTGCGCCGCTTCATCAGCCGCACAACCTGCGCCCGATCCGGTTGTTGCGCGCGCGCCACCCCGATTGGCTCCAGGTGGCCTGCTTCGACACTGCGTTTCACCGCACGCAACCGTGGCAGGCGCAGATGATGCCGTTGCCGCGCCGCTACTGGGAAGCAGGGGTGCGGCGTTACGGCTTTCATGGCCTTTCGTATGCCTATGTGGCCGGGCGCTTACCGGAGGTGTTGGGAGCAGAGCGTGCGGCGGGGCGTGTGGTGGTGGCCCACCTGGGTAATGGCGCGTCGATGTGCGCGCTGCACGCAGGCCAAAGCGTCGCCTCGACGATGGGGTTTACTGCGCTCGACGGCTTGATGATGGGCACCCGCTGTGGGACGATCGACGTGGGAGTTGCGCTCTACCTGTTGCAACACGAAAAGCGTGACGCGCGCGCAATCGAACACATTCTCTACCGCGAATCGGGGTTGCTCGGCGTTTCCGAACTCAGTTCCGACATGCGCACGCTTTTGGCAAGCGATGACCCGAAAGCGGTTGAGGCGGTCGAACTCTTCTGTTATCGGGCCGCGCGAGAGTTGGGTTCGCTGGCTGCCGCGCTGCAAGGGTTGGACGCGCTGGTGTTTACCGGCGGAATCGGCGAACACGCCGCAGCGGTGCGCGCGCGCATCGCCCAATACGCCGCGTGGCTTGGTGTAGCGATCGACGACGCCGCGAATGCAGCGGCGGTTGGGCCGCTACCTGATGGCTATCGACGCATCGAAGCGCCAGGTAGCCGCGTGGCGGTGGCGGTGGTGGCGACCAACGAAGAGGCGGTGATGGCCAAGGCGGCGTGGGAGGTGGGGCTCTAACTGCTTTCTAAA
Source organism: Hydrogenophilus thiooxidans (assembly GCF_019049855.1). Lineage (GTDB taxonomy): Bacteria > Pseudomonadota > Gammaproteobacteria > Burkholderiales > Rhodocyclaceae > Hydrogenophilus > Hydrogenophilus thiooxidans. Next base: position 123,393 of record NZ_JAHLSY010000006.1, read on the forward strand.
AGCTTGCGCAAAGTTTCTCGTTTCTTTACGATTTGCGCATGTCTCGCAAACTCGTTTCGATCCATGAAGCGGCCAAAGCGCTCGGCGTCTCGGCGCAGACTTTGCGGCGCTGGGAGCGCGAAGGCAAGTTCTTTCCCGATGAACGCACAGCAGGCGGACGCAGGCGCTATGACCTTGCGCGACTCATGCCGGAGAAGTTTCGCTCGCAGGCTGAAGCCACACGCAAGACCGTTGCCTATGCCCGCGTATCCAGTCACGACCAGAAGGACGACCTCAAGCGGCAAAAGCAGGTTCTGGAGCTCTATTGCGCGCGTCAGGGTTGGACGTTCGAGGTCATCGCCGATCTT
>NZ_JAHLSY010000051.1 GCF_019049855.1 Hydrogenophilus thiooxidans
TTCAGGTTGGAGGTCAGAATCATCGAGCCCTTCTCATAACGCTCCGCCACCACCTGGAAAAACAGGTTTGCCTGATTGCGACTCAATGGCAAATATCCGATCTCATCGATGATGAGCACGCTGAGCGCCTTGAGCGTACGCATCAGTTGATCCAGGCTGCCCTGCTGTTGCGCCCGCTCCAACTGCAAGATCAGATTGGCTGCGGTGGTAAAACGGGTCTTCAGTCCCGATTGGGTGGCCAGATACCCCAGCGCAATGGCAAGATGGGTCTTGCCAACACCGGAAGGGCCCAGAAACACCACATTTTCTCGGCGATGCACAAACGCGAGCGTCGCTAGCTGGTCAATGGCCGCTTTCGGAGCGCCTACGGCAAAATCGAAGTCATACGCATCCAGCGTCTTGATGGCCGGAAAGCCAGCAAAGCGTACCAGCATGTTGCGGGTGCGCTGCGTTCTGAGCGCCTGCTCTGCCTGCAGACACGCTTGGAGATACTCTGATAGCGTCCACTGCTTCTCGACGGCCTGCTGCGCAAGGGTATCAAAATTCTGGGCGATGCCTACCAGCCCCAACTGGTCACACAGCTGCAGGATGCGTTCTGAGAGATTCATGACGCTTGCTCCTTTTGCAGCAGCTGCTCGAAACGACCCAAGTCTTCGTAAAAGCGCCGTTGTTCGTCATCGACCACTCGGCTGGGTTGTGCATTGCGCCAGAGCGCCGAGGGCGAGCCATGCTCAGCGCACACCCGATGCCACTGCGGCGGAGCCGGCAAAGGTTGCAGGTGCTCCAACTCCTGATGCCAGCGCTCAAGGGGTGTTTGCCCCGTGGTGCCATGGCGTCTGATGTTGGCCACATCCCTGAGCCAACGTAGGGCATGGGCGTTGAGCTCCGCTATGTCCGTCACCAGATTGGGGTCGAGAGAGAGGGCTGGCGCATAGAAGTTGTGGCGCAGATAGTGGATAAAGCGCTCGACTTTGCCCTTGGTGCGCGCTCGGTAGGGTTGGCACACTCTGGGCATGAACCCATAGTGGCGAGCCAATTGCCACAGCCCGTCGTGGAAGCGGTGTCGCCCTTTGCCATAGGCGTTTCGCTCAATGACAACCGTCTTCATGTTGTCATAGAGCACTTCGCGCGGCACGCCGCCAAAGTAGGCGAAGGCGTTCTGGTGGCAAATGCGCAAGGCATCGAATTGCTCTGAGCGGGTGAACTCCACGTAGGTGTAGCGGCTCCAGCCCAGTGTGGCCACAAAAGCATGCAACGGTGGGTGCCCCCGGGAAAATACCGCCCAGTCCACCTGCATCTGCTCGCCTGGCTGCGTCTCGAAGCGGTTGTCGGGCATCTCGCTGGATTGTTTATCGCGCAGGGATTGGACATAACGGCGCAAAGTGCGCGCGCTACCGCTGTAGCCAAGCGCCAAGACCTCGCGATAGAGCACGCTGGCAAAAATGCCAGGTAGCTGCGCCATGCGCTGCTTGACATAGTCAGCATAGGGGTTGATCAACGTCGCTCTTTCCCTACGCTGCACCGCTTCACTTTGCCCCTCAACCCGGCGCAGGATAGCGCGCACGGTATTGCGGGAGCGTCCCGTCATGCGGGCAATCGCACGAATGCTATGTCCTTGTTTGTGGAGAATCGTGATCTCCATTGCGTCCTCCTTCGTCAACACAACTCGCCTCCTGATGAACATCATCAGAGGCAGGGTAACG
>NZ_JAHLSY010000052.1 GCF_019049855.1 Hydrogenophilus thiooxidans
ATCCCAAGCTTCCAGGAAAAGCCTCTAAGCTTCAGTTGCACGGTGACCGTACCGCAAACCGACACAGGTGGGCTGGTGTCAAAGCACCAAGGCGCTTGAGAGAACCCAGCAGAAGGAACTCGGCAAATTGACACCGTAACTTCGGGAGAAGGTGTGCCCCTGAGCGTGTAAGGGCTTGCCCCTGAAGCGCATGGGGGTCGCAGAGAATCGGGGGCTGCGACTGTTTACTAAAAACACAGCACTCTGCAAAGACGAAAGTCGACGTATAGGGTGTGACGCCTGCCCGGTGCCGGAAGGTTAAGTGATGGGGTGCAAGCTCCTGATCGAAGCCCCGGTAAACGGCGGCCGTAACTATAACGGTCCTAAGGTAGCGAAATTCCTTGTCGGGTAAGTTCCGACCTGCACGAATGGCGTAACGGTGGCCCCACTGTCTCCTGCTGGGACTCAGCGAAATTGAAGTGGTTGTGAAGATGCAATCTACCCGCGGCTAGACGGAAAGACCCCATGAACCTTTACTGCAGCTTTGCATTGGACTTTGATGTGGCCTGTGTAGGATAGGTGGGAGGCAAAGAAGCCGAAGCGCCAGCTTCGGTGGAGCCGTCCTTGAAATACCACCCTGGCCCCATCGAGGTTCTAACCGCGGTGGGTGCATCCCCACCCGGGACCGTGCATGGCAGGCAGTTTGACTGGGGCGGTCTCCTCCTAAAAGGTAACGGAGGAGCACGAAGGTACGCTTGGCGCGGTCGGAAATCGCGCTGTAAGTGCAAGGGCATAAGCGTGCTTGACTGCAAGGCCCACAAGCCGAGCAGGTGCGAAAGCAGGTCCTAGTGATCCGGTGGTCCCGCATGGAAGGGCCATCGCTCAACGGATAAAAGGTACTCTGGGGATAACAGGCTGATACCGCCCAAGAGTTCACATCGACGGCGGTGTTTGGCACCTCGATGTCGGCTCATCTCATCCTGGGGCTGTAGTCGGTCCCAAGGGTATGGCTGTTCGCCATTTAAAGAGGTACGTGAGCTGGGTTTAAAACGTCGTGAGACAGTTTGGTCCCTATCTGCCGTGGGCGTAGGAAGTTTGAGGGGAGCTGCTCCTAGTACGAGAGGACCGGAGTGGACGCACCTCTGGTGTACCGGTTGTCACGCCAGTGGCACCGCCGGGTAGCTAAGTGCGGAAGAGATAAGCGCTGAAAGCATCTAAGCGCGAAACTCGCCCCAAGATGAGACTTCCCTATCAGGGCCGTGGAAGACCACCACGTCGATAGGCGGCATGTGTAAGCGCCGCAAGGCGTTGAGCTGAGCCGTACTAATTGCCCGACCGGCTTGATCCTATGGCCGTAACGCCACATAAACCCACACACACATCACCCAAAACGCACCCCCTACCTAAAACCCACACGCCGTTCCAAAGCGTCACACCAGCTTCGAGTCTGACGACCATAGCGCCTTGGCACCACGCCTTCCCATCCCGAACAGGACCGTGAAACAAGGCAGCGCC
>NZ_JAHLSY010000053.1 GCF_019049855.1 Hydrogenophilus thiooxidans
ATCCCAGATTTTCCATTAGCCAGTTTTACGCGAAAATGGAGCAAGCGGTAGGCCGAGCCCCCCGGTGCTGGGGCAAGGACGGTTCTAATGGATACCATTAGAGAAATGCTTTGTTGATCATAGGGATAGGCGAGGATCATGGCCGGTTCAGTGTTGCAGGGAGAGGGTTTTTCGGTCAGCTTCAGCAACCGCGAGGTTACCGCTTGGGGCGGCTTGGCGCTGCTCAAGCAAATGCTCGACAGCATGGGGTTTCGACAAGCGGCAGCCAGCTGGGGATTGCCTGAACCGGGATCGAACCGGGGTTATGCGCCGCAGCAACTCATCGAGCAGTTCCTTGTATCGATTTGGTGCGGTGCCTGCCGGTTTGCCCACACTGAGACGGTGCGCATGGACAGCACCCTGGTGCGGCTCTTTGGCTGGGCCCGTGCGGCGGGACACAAAGCCATCATGCGGCTCTTTGCCCGCTTTGACATGCTCACGAACGAACGGGTGCAAGCCGAGGTTTATCGCTGGTTCTTTGGCAAGATCAGCACGTTGAAGCACGTGACGCTCGACGTCGACTCGACCGTGATTACCCGGCATGGCGCCCAACAAGGTGCAAGACGCGGTTATAACCCCAACCGTCATGGCCGAGCGAGCCATCACCCGCTCTTGGCTTTCGTAGCCGAAGCCAGAATGGTAGCCAATTTCTGGTTGCGCCCTGGCAATGCACACAGCGCCAACAACATCGTGCGCTTTCTCGAATCGACATTCGCCCATCTCGGCGACAAATCGGTTGGTCTGCTGCGTGCCGACAGTGGCTTTTTTGACGAAGCGGTGCTGTCCTTTCTCGAAGGCAAAGGCATTGCCTACATCGTAGCGGCGCGGCTGACGCAACCTTTGCAGCGGGAACTGTACCAAGCAAGGGGCTGGTGGGCGCTGGAACCGGGTCTGGAACTGACCGAACTGCGCTATCGGGCGGTTGGCTGGGAACACGAGCGCCGTCTGATCGTGGTGCGCCAATCGGTCAAACGCAAGACTGCGCCGGGTAAAACGCTTTCGCTCTTTGCCGATGACCCGGACATTCAGGGCTGGCGTTATAGCGCCCTTGTCACCAGCCTGGATTTGCCGATGGTGGAGGTTTGGCGCGCTTACCGTGGGCGAGCGGACTGTGAGAATCGCATCAAGGAGCTCAAGGCCGATTTCGGGCTGGATGCTTTCAACATGCGCGACTTCTGGGCCACGGAAGCGGCGTTGGGTTTTGCGATGCTTGCCTACAACCTGATGAGCCTCTTTCGTCAAGCGGTGCTGCGCTGCCGAATCCAACATACGCTCTCGACGCTACACGGTTTGGTGCTCGCGATCGGTGGCTCCTGGCACCCAGATGCTCGCCACAACAGACTGATGCTTTCCGTACCTCGCCGAAAACGAGCCTGGTTCGCCGGCCTCTGGGCTAACGCCTCGGCTCCGCCCCTCATCCCTGGACTGCAAAGTGGCTAAG
>NZ_JAHLSY010000054.1 GCF_019049855.1 Hydrogenophilus thiooxidans
GAAGGGCAGGCAGCGCCCCCCGAAATCCTCTTCGAACATCGCTTGGGCCGCCCGTGCCAGCGCCGCTTGGCGCTTGCCCGCAGGCATCAGCGCCAGCCCAAGCGCGATCTCGGCACGGCTAATGGCGCAGGTCCACACCTCTTCGGCGGGCAGGCGATCCAGCCATGCCGTCACCGCCTCACTGGGCTGCGGACGCATGAATTCGGACAGCACATTGGTGTCGAGCAGATTCACGGCGTCTTGTCCCAATTGGGTGGCCTGCGCGAGGTCTGGCGCGAGGGAAGTTCAAAGTCCGCATCGGCAACTTCCGCAAAGCGCTGTTTCAGCCGTTGCCCCAGCGCTTGTGGTTGGGATACCCGGACCAAGGCTTCACGGAGTATGCGACGGGCCTCCTCCTCCATCGACACCCCATGCTGTGCGGCACGAATGCGCAGCGCCTGCTTGATGGCGTCATCCACATTGCGGATCGTCAAAGCGGCCACGGAAGCACCTCCTGAATGATATCATTGGCCGCATTGTATGCATTGCTATCGTGTTCGTCAATGTACCTTCAGCACCCGCAGCTTAGTGAGCCACGCAAGGCTGCGGAAGACCAATAGCATTGGCTGGAGGTCGTGCAGGCCTCGGGATGGTAGTGGATGGCGGCGGTCATGCCGGGAAATGGGCTGCTGCCAGCGCCCTCATTTCGTCCTCGCGGCGCGCCGATTTGCTTGCCACGACCCACAAATCGAAAAACGACGCCCGGCCCCGCGCTGTGCTGGCAATGGTCTGAAAACCGCTGGCTCGCAGCGTGCCGACGAGCACTTTCTGGGTAAAACCGCAGCGGTGGGCCATGTAGAGGTTGCCCTTGGCGAGCGATGGGCGGTGGCCGTAGAGGATGTCAAGCGGGGCTATCGGCCCGGCGGGCGCAACATAGGCGGGCTCCAGTAATTTATCTTCGGCGACCAACGCGCACACCGACTGCAAATCGGGGCAGGTGATGACGGCAAAACCGTCGGATTTCAGCACGCGCAGGAATTCCTTGAGCGCCAGCGGCACTTCGTGCGGATACAGGTGCTCGATGTTGTGGCTGGAAAAGATAGCATCCACCGACGCATCCACACCGCCCGGCACAGCTGAAACACCAGCACCGAATGCTGGAAGGCTTCGATGCGGCGACGAAACTCTAGAAGTGCTGCGCGGGTGTTCGAGTAGTTCGCAAGATGTGGGTGTCCCAGATTAGATCGTATGGGTCGCGATAGCGCCGAATGAGTAGCGGGCCAGTGAAGAGCTGCAACCAGCGCTCGAGCACTTCTTCGTCCGATAGGCTTGCGGCACGTTCGGCGTCGATGCGCAGCACGATGTGGTAGTTGTCAATGGCCACGAATTTTGACCCACTTTGGCCAGATAAAACTGACCCACCCCCCTAACTGGCTGAGGGTCGAACACCGGGAAAAATCCCCGCCCGGC
>NZ_JAHLSY010000055.1 GCF_019049855.1 Hydrogenophilus thiooxidans
CCAGACCTTTGCGAAAATCCGCGAGCACGACGCCTACTACTACGTCGACAAGACCCCGTATGCGCTGCGCCTCATCGAAAGCGGCACCCACTACTTCCTCTCCCGCCCGCGGCGCTTTGGCAAAAGCCTCTTTCTCGACACGCTTGCGGAGCTGTTTGCTGGAAATGAGCCGCTCTTTCGTGGGCTTTACATTCACGACCGCTGGGACTGGAACGTGCGCTACCCGGTGGTGCGGCTCAGTTTTGCCGAAGGGCGGCTGGAGACGCGCGCTGAGCTTGATCGACGCATTCGGTCGCTTCTTGCGCACAACGCCCGTACGCTTGGCGTGGAACTTCCTCTTGACGCAGACATAGCGGAAACCTTCATTTGCCTCATCGAAGGGGCGCACGCTCGCTACGGCGAGCGCGTCGTGGTGCTGGTTGATGAATACGACAAACCGATTCTGGATAACCTCACTACTCCTGACGTTGCCCGCGCGATGCGCGAAGGGCTACGCAACCTCTACTCGGTGATCAAAGGGCAAGATGCGCACATCCGCTTTGCGTTTCTCACCGGCGTCTCTAAATTCAGCAAGGTTTCGATCTTTTCGGGGCTCAATAACCTACGCGACATCACCGTTTCCGCCGAATACTCGGCGATCTGCGGCTACACCGAAGAGGACCTCGAGACCGTTTTTGCCCCGGAGCTAGCGGGGCTAGATCGTAGTCTGATCCGCCACTGGTATAACGGCTACAACTGGCTGGGAGAAGCGGTCTACAACCCCTTCGACCTGCTGCTCCTCTTTCAAGAGCGCCAATTTCGCCCCTACTGGTTCGAAACGGGCACGCCCACATTCCTGATCGAATGGCTGCGTGCGCACCGCACCTTCACCCCGAAGCTTGAGCGCCTCTTTGCCACCGAAGAGCTTCTGTCGGCGTTTGACGTCGACCGGATGCGTGCCGAAGCGCTGCTGTGGCAGACCGGGTACCTGACCTTTGCCGAACGCATCCCGAGCCCAGGGCTCCCCGAATACTACCTGCGCCTACCCAACCAAGAAGTGCGCATCGCGCTCAACCACGCGATCCTCCACGCCTGGCTACCAGAAGACAGCGACTGGGCCGAAGGGATCCCGACGCTACGCAAAGCGCTCAGGCGCGCCGACCTCACCCAACTGCGCCACCACCTGGAACGCCTTTATGCGAGTATTCCGCACGACTGGTACCGCGCAAACCCGATTGCCCACTACGAAGGGTACTGGGCAAGCGTCTTTTATAGCCACCTTGCGGCGTTGGGGCTAGAGCTCATTGCCGAGGACGTCACCAACCACGGCTGCATCG
>NZ_JAHLSY010000056.1 GCF_019049855.1 Hydrogenophilus thiooxidans
ATGTCCGGTTTTCAACGGAATGCTGCTTGGCTGCCCAGGCCGTAGGTGGTGGGCTACCTGTCTCCTTCTGGTTGGGGTAGGTTGGCCGCTTTGGTCAGGAGCCCGGCTTTGCGCTTTTCCTTGAGCCGGAAGCTCTCGCCCTTGATGTTGAGGGTGGTGGCATGATGCAGCAGCCGGTCGAGAATGGCCGTGGCCACCACTTGGTCGGCAAAGATCTCGCCCCAGTCGGCAAACCCTTTGTTCGAGGTGAGAATGATCGAGCCTTTTTCGTAGCGTCGGGCCACCAATCGAAAGAAAAGGCTCGCTTCCTGTCGTTCAAGCGGCAGGTAGCCGATCTCATCGACGATCAGCACCTTGGGGTAGGTAAGCTGCTGCAGTTGCCGCTCCAGGCGTTTCTCCTGCTGGGCACGCTTGAGCCGGTTCATCACTTCCTCCAGCGTCAGAAACAGCACCCGATGACCCGCTTCGACAGCCTTCACGCCAAGCGCGATGGCCAGGTGGGTCTTGCCCACGCCCGGTGGCCCTAACAGGATGACGTTCTCTGCCCGCTGCACAAACGCCAGTCCGGCAAGGCTTCGGATCACTTTGCGGTCGATCGCGGGCTGAAAGTCGAAGTCAAACTGCTCGAGCGTCTTGATCCAGGGCATACGGGCTTGCCTGAGGCGACTCTCCAGCCCTTTTTGGTTGCGACCCGCCCATTCCGTGGCCAGGGCCTCGGCAAGAAAGCTGCGGTAGTCGAGCTCTTGCTTTGCCGCCTGTTCGCACAGGGCGTCGAGATTTGCGATCAGGTACTCCATCTTGAGTTGGCGCATCAGGTGCATCAGTTCCATGATGCCGCCTCCGCGTAAGCGGTCAGGCTTCTGGTCTCGACCTTGAGTTCCTGCCACAGCCGGGCATGGTGCTCGGGCACGACGCTCCAACCTGTGCGCTTCGGGCGCAGCCGGTGTTCGGCTACCACCGTGCCTTCGCTGTCGAACACTTTGAGCGTACCGTCCAGGGCCATGTGGATGAATACGGTTTGCCCACACAAGTGTGCGGGCACGCTGTAGCGGTTGCCGCGCACGTCGATGAAGGCATCGAGCGCCACCCGTCGGGTCTGCCGGTAGCTGGTATCGAAGCGCACCGGCGGCAACGGGGCAAGATGCGCGCGTTCCGCTTCGAAGCGCTCGCGCACGACCTCTTTGTGGGTACCGTGCACCCGCTCGTCGGCCACCTCGGCAAGCCACTTTTGGAGCAACTGGTTGAGATGCGCCAGGCTTTCAAACGCCCGGTGGCGCT
>NZ_JAHLSY010000057.1 GCF_019049855.1 Hydrogenophilus thiooxidans
ACACAACTCGCCTCCTGATGAACATCATCAGAGGCAGGGTAACGAAGGTGGGTCAATTTCGATGGCCAAGGTGGGTCATTTTTACATGGCCATCGACATCTGAGACGTAGCTGGCGTTTACCCGCTCGAGGGTCGAAAAGTCGAGCGTCTGCACCCAAGGCTCGGGAACGAACCCGATGAGCAGATCGCGCACCATCTCGGGATGGGCAAAAAGGAGCTTGTAGCCGGTATCGTGTTCTTGGGTCATCACAAGCAAGAAGGGGGCAACCGGTTCGATTTTACGGCACTGCGGACAAAGCGCGGCGCGAGCCAAATTGCGCAAATTTCTTACAGAAATTCGGAACCTCTTTTGGTCGACACGGTTATCCCAACCGGTTGGGCTTATCGCCTGGCATACGTTTTTACAGAAATCATTTTTTCTTCATTTGAAGAAATCGCTCTTTCTGGGTCGGGAAACAGCAGAAAGCAAGTGCAGCGGGCGATTGACGCTGAGAAGCGCCTTAGCAATGGCTAGTGGAGCAAAATTGTTGGTGTTTCGTCGTTGTGTGGGTAGAGGGACGGAAACGCCAAGGGATGCGATGGCCCATACTGTGATCTGCGCCTATGATATCGCCGATGATCGGGAGCGTGCGCGGGTTGAGCGCGTGGCGTCACGCTGGGGGCGCCGCATCCAGAAAAGCGTGTTTTGGATTCCGTTGGCATCGCGCCACCAGCGTAATCGTCTGGTTCATGAGTTGCGCGGGCTCGAAATCAAGAGCGGTTCCGTCTTGCTCATTCCGGCGCCCAGATGGCAAACGGTGGTAACGGTGGGCGATGATGTGCTCGACCCGGCAAGTCACGCGTGGATCGCCTAGTGTGCGGCCAAGCTGCCTGTTTTCGGTTTGCGTACGTTTTGCGATGCGGTACCGTGTTGGGGTCGACACTGTTATCCCAACCGGTTAGGCTTTTCTTTTTTTACGGAAATACGGTTTTCTAGAATAACGATTCGCGCAGCCGTTTGGTGCGCGGGCCGAGGGCACTTTTTGTGCGACAATGAACCCAACGAGCGGTTGGTAAGAAGCGGCCATGACCAGTAGCGCGGCCTCCCTTGTGCGTCGCAAACTCCCGATCGGGATCCAAACCTTTCGCGAAATCCGCGAAGAGGGCTACTACTACGTCGACAAAACGGCGTACGCCTGGCGGCTTGTC
>NZ_JAHLSY010000058.1 GCF_019049855.1 Hydrogenophilus thiooxidans
GCCGGGCGGGGATTTTTCCCGGTGTTCGACCCTCAGCCAGTTAGGAGGGTGGGTCAGTTTTATCTGGCCAAAGTGGGTCAAAATTCGTGGCCATTGACAGCCATCGACTTCGAAGGCTTCATAGAGGCGCCCGTAGTTGCGGTAGTGGTCGGCATAAAAGAGCGTTTCGGCCTCGTCAAAGAGTTGCGCTTGATGCAGGTAGAGCCACAGACTGCGCGCGAGGGCATCGGGCTGGGCGGCAAACGCGTCGATCTGGGCTTGCTCAAAGAGCCTTGCGGCAACGCGCAGGAGGGTCTCGCCGCCCCGTCCTTCGGCAAGCGTCAGGATGCGCTGGGCGTGGCGGTCAAGGCTGACGGCGGCCTCGGCGGCAAGGGGTGCGGTTTCCAGCAGGCGGTGAAGACTTTCGCCGTTGGTGAATGACTTCGCCATCTTCTCCCCCGCTGCGCCTCCCTTATGAACGCTGCTAGTTTAGCGCGGCGGCGGGGGCAAGTTGGACCAGGCCCTGGTGCTCTTTGTCGGAGAACGGCGCGTGCAGCAGCCTCTCCAGCGTCTTGACCTGGCTGGACAAGCGGCTGTGCTCGCGGTTGATGAGCACGGCGATCAGGGCGGGGTCTGGCTTGCTGGCTATTGGCCTCACCACCCCAACAGCAGCACGTTCATCCCCGCCATCCCCGCATCCGGCACGCCGGTCACCGTGATGACGACCTCTTCCTCATCCCGGTCACCCACGTGCAGGTAAGCTCCATTCTCAAGCGGGAGCCAGCCGATCGATTCGGCTTCGATGGCGGCACGTTCGGCTTCGAGCTCATCCGGGTCGATCAGCCGGTTCACTTCGCCAGCCCCTCCACCCACGCCAACTGCCTGGGCAAGCACACCGTCTGCAGGTCGTAGTTTGCCTGCGCAAACGCGCGGGCGTTGCGGCCCAGGCGCGCTCGTGCGGCGGGGTCTTCGAGCAGCGCACAGATTTCGTTCGCAAGTCCGGCTACGTCGAAGAAATCGACCAACCGCCCGGTCTCATCGTGCTGAATCGCTTCGTGGAGCGGGGCGGTGTTGCTCGCCACAATCGCGCAGCCGGCGCTCATCGCTTCCAAAAGGCTCCAGGAGAGGACAAAGGGGTAGGTGAGATAGACG
>NZ_JAHLSY010000059.1 GCF_019049855.1 Hydrogenophilus thiooxidans
GTGGTTGATGTGGTTGTACTGGCTTTTGAGAAGGAGCGTATTGATGTCTTCCTGGGTCAAGCCTTCCCCGCGAGAGAACTTCTCTTCGATCTCCCGCACATTCGAATCGGCCAGAAAGTTCCGCGCTAAATTCCGCGCTCACCACGTCCGCGGCGTAAAACCCGGCTGGTTACACACCACCACGTCGTCATCCGCTTGCACGAGCACATAAAGCCCTTGTTTCTCGGCATAGCGCACCACCTCATCAGGTGCCCCCATCGCCGCTACCGCCCCATGCAAAAGCTTATCGGTATACTCGGGAAACGCCACTTTGAAGCGCGAAAGGCGCTCCAGGTGTTCGTCGACATCATCGGTAGTGAGGCGGCTTTTGCATTCCACCGCGATTGCATGATCACCGTTGATCACCAAAAGGTCGATCTCCATCACCGTTTGCCCCGCGTCGTCCCGCGCGCGGACGTTCGGCATCACCCGATGTACCGGAATGCCTTGCTCTTGAAAAAGGCGCACCACCGCAGGTTCGACCATGTCCTGGACGAATTGTCCCAGGCGGTTTCCCAGGCGCCCCAATTGGCGCTCGAGCGCACGGATCCGGCGGTCGGTCTCTTTGCCCGATTCGCGCAGTTCGCGAATGAGGCGGTCGGTTTCCTGCATGCGGCGGTCGGTCTCTTTGCCCGACTCGCGCAATTCGCGAATGAGGCGGTCGGTCTCTTGCAACTGTGCGCTGTGGGCAAAAATCATCGCTTTGAGCTCGTCCCACGAGATTTCGCGAGCGGTGGTCATGGTTCCAGCGCCTGTTTACCGTAACCGTGGTTGGACCATTTTAGCACGACACACGGGGGTAGTTCGACACACTGGGCGCGAATCCCAGGGCAATCGCATGAATGACACTATCGTGCACTGCTGAAATAGTCGTTCACGATCAAGGAGTTGCCAAGGGGCTGTTCACAGTGTCTTGATTTGTGTAGTTTTCTGTCTTTTTGGGGTGGCCCATGGAGACGGGGAACAAGCTGCGGTTGGCGGACGTATTCGTATCGATCAGTGA
>NZ_JAHLSY010000060.1 GCF_019049855.1 Hydrogenophilus thiooxidans
CACTGGCGCGTCGAGCCCACCGCAGCGGCAGCCGGTCGCCACGTGCTGGTGCTTGATGACATTCTCGACGAAGGCCACACGCTTGCGGCGATCCTCGAGCGGTTGCAAGCCGAAGGAGCGGCAAGCGTTTCGCTGGCGGTGCTCTGTGACAAACAGCACGACCGCAAAGCGCGTCCGGGGTGGAAAGCCGACTTCACGGGACTGGAAATACCGGATCGCTTCGTTTTCGGTTTCGGGATGGACTACAAAGGGTATTGGCGCAACGCACCCGGCATTTACGCGGTCAAAGGGCTGTAGCACGGGCGGAAGTTCCCGTTGCAAGAGGGAATTTTGGCTCCGGTCACGTTCCCCTCCAGGAGATGTGCGATGCAAACCGAACCGTTGTTGATCACTTTTCGTTCGGACGCCGATGCGGACGTGATCATGTACCGCAAACATGCCGAACCGATCCTAAAATTGCTCGGCAAGGAGCCCGATCGCGGCATCCTCACGCCGCAACAGTTGCCCGAAGCGATCGCGAAGCTAGAGGCCGCGTGCGCAGCAGACCGCGAACGGGAGCGGCAGCAGTTGGCGGCACTCGAAGCGGACGCCGATGCCAGCGGCAAGCCAATGCCCGTGGGGTTTCACCAACGGGCGTGGCCGCTCCTCCAGATGATGAAGCACGCGCTTGCGGAGCACAAACCGGTCGTGTGGGGGGTGTGAAGCCGTCATTGTCACGCCATGACCCAAGAACACGACACCGGCTACAAGCTCCTTTTTGCCCATCCCGAGATGGTGCGCGATCTGCTCATCGGGTTCGTTCCCGAGCCTTGGGTGCAGACGCTCGACTTTTCGACTCTCGAGCGGGTAAACGCCAGCTACGTCTCAGAGAAAGGCGATGCGCGCCACGAGGATATGGTCTGGAAGGTGCGCTTCGAGAACCATTGGCTCTATGTCTATCTCTTGTTGGAGTTCCAGGCGCAGCCAGACCGCTGGATGGCGCTGCGCATGCTCGTCTATCTTGGGCTCCTCTATCAGGATCTGGTGCGCCGCAACGA
>NZ_JAHLSY010000007.1 GCF_019049855.1 Hydrogenophilus thiooxidans
CGATGAGATGCTCATCGAAATGATCACCCCGAAGGTGCGGGAGATCGAAGAGAAGTTCTCTCGCGGGGAAGGCTTGACCCAGGAAGACATCAATACGCTGCTTCTCAAAAGCCAGTACAACCACATCAACCACCTCGATCAAAAACTCGATGAGGTGACCGCAAGCGTCGTGGCGCTCGAAGGGAAGTTTCAGGCGCTGGAAGGTCAGTTCCAGACCTTCAAAGCCGAGATGATCGCCGAGTTTGAAAAGGCGCAGGTCAAGATGCAGGAAACCATCATCACCACCATGAAGTGGTACATTGGTGGCGCAGGAATTGTGCTCGTGGTGCTCAAAGCGCTCGATATTTTCGTTTCCAGCTAACTCGCTATTGACCGCATCGTTGGCGGTGTCAATGGCCTCTTTTCCGGCGCTGCGCTAGATCCCCAACGCTACGAAGGGCTTACCACCTCGCGCATGATTGCCACCAAATTACATGGCTACGATAGAATCTCAGGAACGTGCGGATGAACGTGCGGATCAAGAGGAGCCCCAAACCATGACCACCGCCGCTGAAATCTCTTGGGACGACCTCAAGGCGATGATTTTGGGTCTTGCCGAGCAGAGCAAAGAGACCGATCGCCGCATGCAGGAAACCGACCGCCGGATCCGTGCGCTCGAGCGCCAATTGGGGCGCCTGGGGAACCGCCTGGGGCAGTTCGTGCAGGACATGGTCGAACCTGCGGTGGTGCGCCTCTTTCAAGAGCAGGGCATTCCGGTACATCGGGTGATGCCGAATGTCCGCGCGCGTGACGACGCGGGGCAAACGGTGATGGAGATCGACCTTTTGGTGATCAATGGCGACCATGCAATCGCGGTGGAATGCAAAAGCCGCCTCACTACCGATGATGTCGACGAACACCTGGAGCGCCTTTCGCGCTTCAAAGCGGCGTTTCCCGAGTATGCCGATAAGCTTTTGCATGGCGCGGTAGCGGCAATGGGCGCACCCGACGAAGTCGTGCGCTATGCCGAAAAGCAAGGGCTTTATGTGCTCGTGCAAGCGGATGACGACGTGGTGGTGAGAAACGAGCCAGGCTTTACGCCGCGGACGTGGTAAGCGCCTCCTCACGCAACGCCAACCAAAACCCTACCCAACAGAACCAAACCACGGGAAACCACCAGATGTTGAGAAGCACCGGCTGCGACTGCAGGGGAAAGGCGTACGCCGCAAGCGCTGCCCCCCAGGGTGCAGCGCGCGCCTTGGCTTCTGGCGGCGCTCGGCGATAGGCCACCGCTGCGGCGCCTGCCATCGCCAAAACCCAGAGAAGCCCGCTAGCGCCCAGCTCGGCCCAGAGCGCTAGGTAGAGGTGGTGGGCGTGGTAAGGGTCTGCGGTGCGAAAAAGGTCTTCAGTATTGGCGTAATCGGGATAGACTGCGCGAAACTGTTTGGCGCCAACGCCGAGAAACGGGTGGGCGGCGCCCATCCGGAAGGCATTCCGCCAAAGCTCCCAGCGTTGCGTAAGGATCGCGTTGAGGCCTGCTTCGATCTGCGCGGCGTCGTGCGCCTGAAAAAGGGCGGCAACCCCTTGAAGGGTATTCGCAGCACGGCTCTGCCACGCCGGCGATAGCGCAATCGCGGCACCGATTCCAACCACCAGCGCGGCAAGGAGCCCCACCAAGAACCGCCGCGGCCAAAGCCATACCACCGGCAACGCCGCCAAAGTGAGAAGAACGAGCGCGCTGCGTGCTCCAGAGAGCAACACCACCCAGCCGGTCGCAAGAAGAAGGGGCAACGTTAGGGCAGGCCGTACGCGCCATGGCCAGACGGCAACGGGAAAAAGCACAGCGAGCAAAACGGGCAGCTTCAGCGAATCGGCAAAAGGCCCCAGAAGCCGCCCTTCGAAGTGGTCTGGGCGGTAGAGAACGCCAAAGAGGTCGACACCCAGGAGAAATTGCCACAGGGCATCGATGAGCAAAAAGCCGAACGCAACCTGAACGCCGACCTGTAGCCACCTTGCTGCGCCTCTAATCTGTTGCGCTACCCAGGCCAGCGTAGCAGTAGCCAGGGCAAAACCGGTCACCAAAATCGCGTAGCCGAATCCGCTGCCAGGCTGTGGGGCGCCAACCAGCGAAAGCGTTATGATGACCGCCAGCGCAAATAGCCCCCCTGCCCCCCAGCGTGCAACCGGCGTTGCCCAGAGTCGCCTCCGCTGCCACGCTGCCACGCCACAGGAAAGCCCCAGCAACAGAAAGAAGGGAACGCGCGGCCCGCCCGGAAGCGGCTGGGCCCAGATAAGCCCCGTAGCCAAAAAGAGCGCTAGCGCAGCAAGCCACTTGTGCGCTTTGGCGCGCCCTATTGCCGCTTCGTTCAAGCGGCGAACGATACTCACTCTAACCACTCAAACGCTCCGCAATCTCCAGGCGTAATTCTACGTCCTGGATGTGCTACGATAATCGTCTCTTTTCCTTGCGGAGCCCTTCATGACCGGCTACGTCTCCGAAGCCACCCGTTTCCTAGAGGACTATCTCAGCAACCACCCGGAGCAGCGCGAAGTGGCGCGGCAAGGGCGCGCGCTGTGGTGGGATAAGCCCCAGGACGCTGAAACCACGGCACAGTTTGCCGCGGCGCGGGTTCCCACCTACCCGTACTCCTACGACACCAGCCATCCGCAGCTCGATCCCTTTCGCGCGGATGGGTACCGTCTGGCGCTACCGCCGCGCCTGGCGGCGCAGGTGGCGCAGCGTTCTGTCCCGACGGAGCGCGCCTAAGCGGCTTTGTGCGCTTCTGTGCTCCCCACCCCGTACGTCCTGCTCGACATCGAGACCACCGGCGCGCATCCCGAGCGCGACCGGATCATCGAGGTGGCACTCACCCGCGTCACAGACCCGGCGTTACCCGCTGAGCGGTGGGAGACGCTGATCAACCCCGAAATGCCGATCCCGCCGGTGATCGAACGGTTGGTGGGAATTACCTCTGCGATGGTCGCGAACGCGCCCACCTTTGCCGAGATCGCGGAAACGCTGCGCACCCGTTTGTCGGGGGCGCTTCTGGTGGCGCACAACGTCCGTTTCGATTACGGGTTTTTGAAGCAGGCGTTTGCCCGCTGCGGCATCTCCTTTTCCGCGCCCCTTTTTTGTACGGTGAAGTTTGCAAAAGCGCTGGAGCCCGAACATCGCCGCCATGGGCTGGATGCGCTGATCGATCGGCACGGCTTTGCGTGTCCGGCCCGCCACCGCGCGCGCGGCGACGTTGCGGTGCTCGAACAATATCTTGCCTATGCGCAGGCCCATTTCCCGCCCGAACGGCTCTTGCTCGCCCGTGAAGCGGCGATGAAGCATCCCGCGCGCCCGCCGGGGCTTGCCGAAGGGGTGGTCGAGGCGATTCCAGAGACCACGGGCGTCTATCTCTTTTTCGGCGAAAACGATCTGCCGCTCTATATCGGCAAAAGCAAGGGGCTGCGTAGCCGCGTCACCGCCCACTTCAGCGCAACGACCCGTAACGCAACGGACGCCGAGATCGCGCGGCAGATCCGCCGCATCGAGTGGTTGGAGACCGCGGGAGACCTGCACGCGCAGCTGGTAGAGGCCGAATTGGTTCAGTCGATGAAGCCGCGTTACAATAAGCGGCTGCGCCACAATCAGGTGGCGGTAGCGATCCACGTCGCGGGCTTGGGTGCGAGCAGCCGCGCGCCGCTCACCGTCACCTATCTCCCCATCCAAGGCACTGATCCGCGTACCTGGCCCGACGGAACGTTTGGCGCATTCACCGACCGCAAACAGGCGGAACAGACGTTGCGGCAATTGACGAAAAACCATGGGCTTTGTCCGGTGCGGCTCGGTTGGGAGCCTGCTGCGCGCCGCGCGTGCAGTGCGCATCAGTTGCGCCACTGCGCGGGGTGGTGCGCCGAGAAGGAGTCCGCAGCCGAACACGATGCGCGCTTGCTTGCGGCGCTGCGACAACTGGCTCCACCCCCGTGGCCCCATGATGGCCCCGTGCTCTTACATGAGACGAACGCAACGGGCAGCCGCACGGTCTGGTTTCTGGTCGACCATTGGTGTCTGCTGGCGCGTTTCGAACGCGCGCCGACACCGGACGAGATTGCCGCGGCGCGCGCGCAACCCTACCGCTTCGACCTCGATCGCTTTCGCATCCTCAAAGCCCATGGACTTGCCAAACTCTCGGTAGAATAGCGCCATGCCTCGTACCGATATCGAAGTCATCAATAAGCTCGGACTCCACGCGCGCGCGAGCGCCAAGCTGGCGGAGCTGGCGAACCGTTTCCCCTGTGAGATCTGGCTGGAGCGCAATGGCCGGCGGGTGAACGCCAAAAGCATTATGGGCATTTTGATGCTCGCCGCGGCAAAGGGGACCACGGTGACCGTGGAAACCCAAGGCGAAGCGGCCGACGCAGCGCTTGCGGCGATCATCGACCTCTTCCAGAACCGCTTCGGCGAACCGGAGTAGCGCGGTGTCGGCTGTTGCATTCACGCTTCACGGCCTTGGGGTCTCCTCTGGGATCGCGATTGGCCGCGTCCATCTGGTCTCCCATGCGCTCCTTGAGGTTCCCCATTACGAAATCCCGCCGGAACGGGTCGCGGAGGAGCGCACGCGCCTCAAAGAGGCGGTGGATGCGGTCCGCACCGAACTGCGCCTGTTGCGCGCCGCAGCCGACCAGAGCGCGGCGCATCAGGAGCTTGACGCGTTCATCGATTTGCAGATCTTGATGCTCGACGACCCGATGCTCATCGACGCGGCGCTCGAGAGAATCGCGACTAACGGAATCAACGCCGAATGGGCGTTGGCGCAACAGCTCGAGGAGCTCCTTGCGGCGTTCGAGACGATCGACGACGCCTACCTGCGCGAACGCAAGCAGGATGTGGTTCAGACCGTCGAGCGGCTGATGAAGGAGCTGCGCGGCCTGGCGCGACCGATGCGCGCGCGACACGACGATTGGCCGACGATCATCGTCGCGCACGACCTCTCTCCTGCCGATACCATCGGGTTTCGCGGCCAGCGCATCGGCGGGTTTCTCACCGACGTTGGCAGTCCCACTTCCCACACCGCGATCGTGGCGCGCAGCCTGAAGCTTCCGGCGGTGGTGGGGGTGCGCCACGCACGTCTGTTGTTGGAAGACGACGAACTGATCATCATCGACGCGCGCCGCGGGGTGGCGATTGCCAATCCGCCGCCGGAGATAGTGGAAGAGTATCGGTTGCGAAAAGCAGCGCTCGATCTCGAGCGCACGCGTCTGGCACGACTCAAAGAGGCGGCAACCCGCACGCTCGACGGCACCGAAATCCTGCTGCACGTCAACATCGAGTCCCCGAAGGATTTGCCCGCGGTGCGCGCGGTGGGGGCGGACGGCATCGGGCTCTACCGCACCGAGTTCCTGTTCACCGAACGCGCCGACCGGCCGTCGGAAGCGGAGCAGTTTGAAGCGTACCGCGAGGTAGTGCGCGGCATGAAGGGTAAGCCGGTGACGATCCGCACCTTCGACCTGGGCGCGGACAAGGATTTCGACCTGAGTGACGAGCGGCGCGCGCCCGCAAACCCAGCGTTGGGGTTGCGCGGGATCCGCTACTGCTTGGCCGAACCGGCGTTCTTCCTCACCCAGCTGCGGGCGCTGCTGCGCGCCGCGGCGTGCGGACCGGTGAAGATTTTGCTGCCGATGGTGATGCACGCGAGCGAAATCGACCGCGCGCGGCAATTGATCGCGCAGGCGCGCCGCGAACTCATCGCCGAAGGGGTGAAAGTGCCGGAGCAGGTGCCGCTGGGTGCGATGATCGAAGTGCCCGCAGCGGCGATCGCGCTGCCGATGATCGCGCGCCGGGTCGATTTTCTCTCGATCGGCACAAACGACCTCATCCAATATACGTTAGCGATCGACCGACAAGACGACGCCGTTGCCGACCTCTACGACCCGCTGCACCCCGCGGTGCTGCGCCTCCTTAGTGGAATTCTTTCGTTTGCCGCTCGGATCGACCTTCCCGTTTCGCTCTGCGGCGAGTTGGCGGGCGACCCGGACTACGCGTGGCTTCTTGCCGCGTTGGGGTTACGGGAGTTCTCGATGCACCCGGATCGGCTGCTGGAGGTAAGGCAGCGTCTGCTCTACGCCAATTTGGACGAACTGGCGCCGAAAGCGCAGCGCTTGGTGAAATTGGACGATCCACAGAAGATCCGCGAGGCGTTTGCGCGCTTCAACGATGGGGTGCGTTAGGGGCATCCCGATAGCGCACGCAAGCGACAGCCGCTCGCGCGGGTGCCAGCACCCGGGCAGTGAGGCGCGCCGACCGGTCAATTGGGCGCGCGCCCGGAAGCGTTCGGCGTGGGCGCAGGTATTGGGGCGCTTGCGGCAGCAGTATGTTGCAGTGCGCGATTCGGAGCAACGGCCTCGGCGAGTTGCCCAAGCACCGCATCCACCCCCCCTTGCGCAGCGCTCCAGAGGTCGATCGCGGCAACCAGCACCTGGTACGCGGCGTCGATGCGGTTGGCGCGCACTTTCGCCAACTCTTGCTGGGCGTTCAGCAGATCGACCGCGTTGCGGGTTCCCGCCTGAATCCCCTTTTCGGTGCCGATCACCGCTTGCTGCGCGGAGCGTTCCGCCTGTTCCAGCGCTTGCCACTGCGCGTACCCAAAGCGCAGCGCCGTATAGGCCTGCGTTACCGCTTGGGTGAGTTCGCGCCGCTTCGCTTCGGTTCTGAGTTGCGCTTCTTCGAGCGCCGCGAGCGCTGCGCGCACCGACGCGTCGATCCCACCCCCCGCGTAGAGCGGAATTTGCAGTTGAACCGCGGCACTGGTGGTATCGTACTGCTGACCGATCGTGGTTTCGCTGTCACTGCGGCTCATCCGGCGCGACACCACCAGATCGACGGTGGGTTTGTGTTGCCCACGCTGCTGTTCGACCTGCTGCTGGACCGCAGCCTCTTGGGCAACCAGCGCACGGACTTCGGGGTGGTTGGTGTGCGCAGCGTCGATCCACGCGGTGAGCGGCTTTGCGAGCGTCTGTTCGGCGAGCGGCGGCACCGCCTGCATCGCGTCGAGCTCCTCGGCGGTGACCGCACGCCCGATGAGCGCCGCAAGCGCCGCAAGCGCCTGCTGCAACGCCCCTTCCTGCTTCAAGACAGCGGCCTGCGCGATGTCAAGCCGGGCTTTTGCGTCTTCGACGTCGGTTCGGGTGGCGCTACCGAGCGCATAGGCCCGTTCCGCCTGTTTGAGGACGAGTTCGTACCGGGCTACGTCCTGTTGCGCGACCGCTCTTTGCGCGCGCGCCGAGAGCGCCTGCGCGTAGGCCTGCGCTACCTGCCGCAACAGCCGCACCCGTGCGGCTTCGACGCTGATCTGGCTCGCTTCGGCCTGCGCTTCGGCCCGTTTCCATCCGGCCCAGTCGCTCGCGCGATAAAGCGGTTGCCGCGCGGTGAGGTTCCAGTTGCGTGATTGGTAATCGTTATTGACGGTGCGCCCTTTGGCTAGACCGCTCAGGTATTCGGTGTCGGTTTGCGATCGCCCTGCGGAAGCAGAAAAGGTGACCGAGGGCAAGAGGCGCGAGCGGGCAACGTCCACCCCCGCCACGTCTTGCTCGGCCCGTTTTTGGTTCGCGGCAAAGTTGGGGTCGTTCTGCTCAGCCAAGCGAAACGCCTCCGTGAGGTCGAGCGCAGTGGCGGCGTGCGCCACCCCCAAGGAGAGCGCGGCGACGAGCGCACGGGCGCGCCAGCGTGCGTTTGGCCGAAAAACCGGAACAGCTGACGTTTTGCGTTTCTGTGGGCTCATGGCTCTTTCACCGCGCTGTGGAGACGCTCCCAGATCGGTTTGATCAGGTACTGCAGGAAGGTCCGCTCTCCGGTCTTGATGAGCACCGTCACCGGCATTCCCGGTTGCAAATGGCGATTGGGGCCAAGCGTCTGCCATCCGTTTTCGGTGAGTTCAACCCGCGCCAGATAGTGGGGCGGCAACGGCTGGGAGCCGAGTGCAAGGGTGCGATCGGTAACCAGATCGGCCGAAACCGAGATCACCCGTCCTTCGAGCACCTTGCCCGCTAAATCGTGGAAATTGGCAAGCTGCACTTCGGCAAGCAATCCAGGGTGGACCCGCTCGATGTGGTGCGGCGGCACCTGCACTTCGAAGACCAGTTTTTCGTCTTTGGGGATGATCTCAAGGAGCGGCTCGCCGGGGCGCACCACGCCGCCAACGGTATGGACCGCAAGCGCATTGACGTATCCGGCAACAGGGGCGCGGATCACGGTGCGCTCAAGCTCCTCTTTGAGCGCTCGCACGCGCTCTTCTACGACCGCAAGTTGCTTGGTAACCTCCGCAAGGTGCGTCTCGACCTCTTTGCGATACTCCTCTTGCAGGGATTGCGCGCGCAGCCGCGCGTCTTTTGCTTGTTGTTTCGCGAGCGTGATCTGGTTTTGCAGTTCCAACGCTTGCCGTTCGAGTTCCAACTGCGTGTTGCGCGGCGCATAGCCCTCTTGCGCCAACGCACGCATGCCATCGAGCTGCTCCTTGAGGAATTGGAGCTGCTCGGTCCGAGCCGCCGCATTCTGTTCGGCAGTGCGTGCGGTCTCATCGAGCACCCGCAGCTGCGCCGCAAGCGCCTCTTGGCGGGAGCGAAAGAGCGCTTGCTGCTGAGCGATCTGTTGCGCCGCATCACCCGTTGCGCCAAGCTCATAAAGGGTCTGCGGGAAGGTCACGGCTTTGGCGCCGCTGCGTTCCGCTTCAAGCCGCGCTTTCGTCGCAAGAAGCGCCGCGTACTCTTTGAGCGCGCTCTGGTATTGGGCCGAGACCGTGGTGTCGTCGAGGATGATCAACGGCTGCCCCGCCTCGACAAAGGTCATGTCTTGAACGAGGATCGCTTTGACGATGCCGCCGGTGAGGTGCGACACGGTTTTGCGCTTCGACTCAACGATGGTCACCCCCGGCGCCGGTACTCCGGCGTCAAGGGGGGCGGTTGCGGCCCACACCAGGAAACCGCCAAAGAAGAGCAACAGGATCCAAACGCCGATGCGTAGGAACCGCGTCGCTTCATCCGGCAGCACTTCATGCGCCACCGTTTCCACTGGGCGCGCGTTGGCTTCCAAGACGATCGGCGCTGCTTCGGCAGACGCCGTTTGCTCGCGCTCTGGCGCTTGGTTTGAGGGATCGCGGCGGGCGGGCGGGTTTTGCTGCGTTTCGGGGCGCGATTGCACCGGTGGGTTGGTTTCACCAGGTTGGGACACCATCAATTCTCCTGCACTTGCGAGACGGAGGTGTTCGACGCCGCGTCACGCGCGGACGACGTGGGAGCGGCTGTCCCCGCAGACGGGGTGTGCGACGCCGCTTGCCCGGACGTCGGTGCCTGCGCGGCGGGCGGTTGGGCCGGCGATTGCGCTGGCTGTGGCCGTGCGGGCGGTTGGGCCTGGTGCTGCGCCTGCGGAGCGGGCGGTTGCGCTGCGTGGGGTTGCGCCGCTTGCTGCGCCTGTTGCGCCGCTTGCTGCAACGCGGCAAGCACCTGGTCGCGTGGCCCGTAGGCGTGCAGCGTTCCGTCGCGCATCACCGCGAGCCGATCGACCACTTGCAGGACGCTCGTGCGGTGGGTGATCACCACCACGGTGCGCCCTTGGCGCTTCATCTCCGCCAACGCGCGCACCAACAGCGTTTCGCCGATGTCGTCGAGGTTCGAATTGGGCTCGTCGAGGACGATCAGCCGTACGTCGCCGTAGAGCGCGCGCGCCAACGCTACCCGCTGCCGTTGCCCGCCCGAAAGGACCATACCACCGGGACCGATCGGCGTGTCGTACCCTTGCGGCAAGCGCAGAATGAGGTCATGCACCCCGGCGCGTTGCGCCGCTTCGACGATTCGCTCCGCATCGAGCGGTCCGAAACGGGCGATGTTTTCCGCGATCGTGCCGTCGAAGAGTTCGATGTCTTGCGGCAGATACCCGATATAGGGGCCGAGTTCCGCTTTGTCCCACTGGCTGACGTCGGCGCCATCGAGCCGCACTTTGCCTGCGGCGGGGGCCCAGACGCCGACCAGGAGCCGCGCCAGCGTCGATTTACCGGAACCCGACGGGCCGATCACACCCACCACCGTTCCGGGGGGGATCTCCATCGTCACCCCGCGCACCACCGGGGTTTGGCTCCCCGGCGGGACTGCGACCACCCCTTCGACCGACACATGCCCTTTGGGTGGCGGCAGCGACAGACGCGGCGGGCGCGCCGGGAACGCGGTAAGGAGCTCACCCAGCCGTTCGTACGCCAACCGCGCCTGCACGAAGCCGCGCCAGTTGGCGATCAGTTGATCGATCGGCGCAAGGGCCCGCCCCATCAAAATGGAGCCGACGATCATCGCGCCGGGGGTCAATTCGTTTTGCAACACCAACCACGCCCCAAGCCCGAGGATCAGCGACTGCGAGGTGATGCGCACGAAGCGGGTGATCGCTGAGATGAGCCCAGCGCGGTCACTTGCCACCGCTTGCAGTACCAGATGCTGCACGTGCCGCGCTTTCCAGCGCTGCCGCAGCGCCGGAAGCATCCCCATCGCTTCGACCACTTCGGCGTTTGCCAGTTGGTTGTGGGCGAAGTTGGTCGCCTGGTTGGCGTATTTGTTCGCTTCAGCAAGAGGCTTTTGCGTTGCCACCTCCGTCACCACCGTGAGCATCACCAGAATCAACGCCGAAACGACGCTAAACCAGCCGATCCACGGGTGGAGCACGAAGCACGCCACGAGGTAGATCGGAAACCAAGGGGCGTCGAAAAAGGCGAACGGGCCGTTCCCGGTGACGAACTGCCGCAATTGGGTAAGGTCGCTGAGCGCTTGCCGCGCGTTGGCGCCGCCGCGGCGAAGCGTTGCTTCGAACGCGGCATCGAAAATACGCTGATTGATCTTGGCTTCCATCGCCGCCCCCACCCGCACGAGCACGCGCGAACGGATGAATTCGATGACCGACATCAGAAGAAACAGTGCCACCACCAGGATCGTCAGCATAAGAAGCGTGGTGGTGTTGTGGCTGCTGAGCACCCGGTCATAGACTTGCAGCATATAGAGCGGCGCGGTGAATTGCAGCAGATTGATCACGAACGAAAACGCGCCCACCCCAACGAAATAGCGGCGCATTTCGCTAAAAAGCTGCGCAAGCTCAGGAAACCGGTTCTCTCTCTTGGCCATCGGTAATGACTTCCTTCCACGCTGCCGCGGCTGGTGCACTGCGGCAAAAGGCGATTGTCGCACAAAGCGAACGTGACTGCCAGGTGATTCGGAGGGTGTTTTACCCCTTTCCACGCTTTGTCGTGACCGCGGTCACATCGGTTCGCGCTGCCTAAGCCCGCAAGTGACGAACCGGTTGGGTGCGCGCCCCACCGAGAAGACAAAACCATTCCATGAAAATGGTTGACGGATGCGCCCCCTTTAACGATAATAACGCTCTCGCGTTCCCCGATAGCTCAGCTGGTAGAGCAACGGACTGTTAATCCGTGGGTCGCAGGTTCGAGCCCTGCTCGGGGAGCCAGATCAAACCGCACAAAACGCTAGATCATTCAGCATCTCAAGCCACGCTCGGTGGCTTTTTTCGTTTCGAGGTTACCCCATGTCGGTTGCCATCGCCACCGTGCCGCTTACCGCGGTCACGGCAACGCTACCCAAGAACGATACCGAGGACACACCGCGCCCCCCTTCCCACAAAGCCGAAAAGTTGGAGAAGTCGCTGTTGCGCGCGGTGGGTGCGGCGATTGCCGATTACGCGATGATTGGCGACGGTGACCGGATCATGGTCTGCGTCTCGGGCGGCAAGGATTCGCTGACGCTCCTTTCGCTGTTGTTGCTCCTCAAGGCGCGTGCGCCTGTTTCGTTCGAACTCATTGCGGTCAATCTCGATCAAGGGCAACCGGGTTTTCCTGCCGAGACGCTAGCGCGCCACTTCGAAGCGCTGGGGGTTCCCTACCGGATCGTGCGCGAGGATACCTATTCGATCGTCCAAGAGAAGATCCCCGCGGGCAAAACCACCTGTTCGCTCTGCTCGCGACTGCGGCGCGGCATCCTCTACCGCACGGCGCGAAAGTTGGGGTGTAACAAGCTCGCGCTGGGCCACCACCGCGACGACATCCTGGAAACCTTCTTTCTCAACCTCTTTTTCGGTGGCCATGTGAAAGCGATGCCGCCGAAATTGGTCAATGACGACGGCGACCTTTTGGTGATCCGACCGCTTGCCTATTGCCGCGAGCGCGAGATCGAGCGCTACGCCCGCGCGATGGCCTTCCCGATCATCCCGTGCAACCTCTGCGGTAGCCAAGAGAACGCGCAGCGTAAGCAGATCAAAGCGATGCTGCGCGCATGGGAGGCCGAAGACCCGCGCCGCGTCGCGTCGATCTTTACCGCATTGCAGAACGTCACGCCCTCCCACCTGCTCGATCGCACGCTTTTCGATTTCGTGGGGTTGCGCCCGACTGCACCGGGCGTGCCCTCGTAAAGCTGCGACACCCGCACGAAACCGCCCAAGGTTGCGAGAAATGAGGTACGCTTGTCCCTGAGAAACAGAGCGTGGCAAGAAAACACCCGTGTCTCAGGTCAAGCAAGCGACAAACGGCAACCGCGACCCCGCGTGGGGGGACCTCTGCCGTGCCGCGACACTTGCGTACGCGCTCTTAGCGGTCGTGGCGTTGGCCGTTGCGCTCACGCTGGCGCAACCGGCGTTTCCCAACCTTACGGCTGCGCTCCTCTTCTTTGCCGCAGTAGTCTTTTGGGGCACATGGGCGGTAGTGCCAACGCTTGCGGTGCTCTGCGCGCTGGGACGGTGGCGCTTGGTACGCACGGCCCGTGCTCAGACCCTTCTGCTCTGGTTTTTGCCCGTTTTCTTCACCGGGGTGACGGGGTACGTGGCTAGCTTGCTCGGTTGGATCGCTGCGCCGGCAACGGTGTGGCGCGCAATGGGCATTGCCGCGATGCTCGGCTTAGGGATCGGTTGGGTCGTTGCCGGGTGGCAAGAGCGGCAGGCGCTCATCGACGCAGCGCGAACGGCGCAAGCTGCGGCGCTACAGGCGCGCACCCATCCCCACTTCTTGCTGAACAGCCTCAACGTGATCGCAGGGCTGCTCCCTGACGCCCCCCATCAGGCAGAACGGGCGATCGAAAACTTGGCCCTCCTGCTCCAAGCGGCGCTCAGTGACCCCCATCCGTGGCCGTTGGCGGCGGAACTCGACGCGGCGCGAGCGTACTTGGCGTTGGCGCAGTTGCGCTACGGTGACCGTCTGGTGCTCGACTGGCAGATCGACTGTCCGGAAGCGGTTCTGTCCCAACGGGTACCCCGCTGGTGTCTTGTGCCGCTCATCGAAAACGCGGTGACGCACGGGGTGGCGCGCCGCCGCGAGCCGACGACGGTTTCGGTGACACTGCGGGTGACGGAAAATCAGTTGACCGTGCGCGTCGGTAACCCGGTCGCGGAACGCGCACACCTCCCCACCCGCTCCGATTCCGGCTTTGGCGTTGGCTTGGCGGCGGTGACGCGCCAGATTGCAGCTCGTGGCGGCACCGTGCAACAGGTTCAGGAAGCGGGTTGGCACTGGGTGGCGCTGACGCTACCACTTGATCCGCGAAACCACGAATGAAGAGGGTGCGATGCAGATCTGGATCGTAGAAGACGAACCGTTGGCTGCAAGTCGCCTGGCCCGCTTGCTGACCCCGCTGGGTCATACGGTTCGGACCTTTCCCGACGCCGAAACCGCCCGAGCCGAAGCGGCACGGACACTACCGGACGTCGTCCTGTTGGATATCGAACTGCCCGGCGAATCGGGGCTTACGCTTGCGCACTGGTTCGATACACTGCCGCAGCCGCCTGCGGTGGTGATGGTGACCGCGTACCCGGAACACGCGCTTGCGGCGTTTGCCGCCCATGCGGTCGATTACCTGGTGAAGCCCGTTCGCGCCGAAGCGCTCGCGCGAGCACTCCAAGCCGCGGCACGCCCTCGCCGCCCCCAGGCTGCGGCCGCGTCGCACGAGCCGATCTGGACCTTCTCCTTGGGCCGGCAGCGGGTGCAGGTGCCGCAATCGGCGATTCGCTACCTCTCTGCGGAGGCCAAAACGGTCTGGGCAGAAACGACGCTGGGGCGACTGGCTGCCGAAGGATCGCTCACCCAGTGGGGCGCGCAGTTGGGGGAGCGCTTTGTGCGCATCCATCGCGCCTATTTGGTGAACCGGGCCTGGTTGGCCGCATGGGTGCCCGACACGAGCGAAGGGGGGGGAATCGTCGCGCTTCGCGACGGCACGACCTTACCGGTAAGCCGCCGCCATGCCGCGGCCGTTCGTGCGCTTTTTGAACAAAAAAGCCAAGCGCAACGCTTGGCTGTCGATTCAGATTGAGTCACGCAAGGAGAATGGAGCGGGTGATGGGAATCGAACCCACGTTCTCAGCTTGGGAAGCTGATGTTCTACCATTGAACTACACCCGCTCGACGAATGCATATTATAACTCGGTTTGGAGAAACTCTGTCAACAGCCGCTTTGCTAGCAACGGGACACTTGCCGAGAATCGGCAACGCGCAGCGCGGCCCCGCCCACCCTAGCGGTTACGCTGCGGTTTCGGGAAGAAGCCGACGATAGCGCCCGGCAAAATAGACGAGCGGCTCCCCTTCGAACCACGCATGCCGCACCACCCGCGCAAGGAAGAGGCGATGGTCCCCTCCGTCGTGTTCGGCATAGGGCGCAAGTTCAAAATGCGCGAGCGCCGGCTCGATGAGCGGAACGCCATGGTCGCCGTCGCGCCACGCGGTAGCGGCAAACGCATCGACACCGGGCGTTGCGAACGCCGAGGACACCCCCTCTTGATCGGCACGCAAGAGCGAAATCCCGTACCATCGCGCCTGTTGGAAAACGGGAAGACGGCGCAGCCCCAACCCAAGGCTAAAAACGACGAGCGGCGGATCGAGCGAGACCGAATTGAACGAATTGATGGTAAGCCCCACCGGCGTCCCATCGCGATCGCGCGCCGTCACAATACCGATGCCTGTAGCGAAACGTCCCAACGTGTCGCGCAACGCCCGCGACGCTTGATCCAACATCGGGAGACCCCATTGGCAAAAAAACGCGAGAACTGTAATTCATTCCCACCCCAATGGCAAGCACTGTGGGCCGAACGGCTGATCGCTTGGCACCGCGTCTCAGGACGTCGCAACCTGCCGTGGCATACCCGCGACCCTTACCGTATTTGGCTCTCCGAAGTGATGTTGCAGCAGACGCAAGTCACGACGGTGATCCCCTATTACGAACGCTTCGTCGCCGCATGGCCCACGGTCGAGGCCCTTGCCGCGGCGCCGCTCGAGGCGGTGTTGGCGGCGTGGAGCGGGCTGGGGTATTACGCCCGCGCGCGCAACCTTCACCGCGCCGCGCAGCAAATCGTTCGCACCTGGCGCGGTGCGTGGCCACACGACCCGAAGCAGTGGGCGCAACTGCCGGGGGTGGGCCGTTCGACCGCTGCGGCGATCTGTGCGTTCGCGTTCGGCACGCGCGCCGCGATCCTCGACGGCAACGTCGAACGCGTGCTCGTCCGCCTCTTTGGGATCGCCACGCCGCTACCGGATTCCGCGGTAAAGCGGCAACTGTGGCAAATCGCCGAGGCGCTGCTTCCGGAGTCAAACGCCGCGATGCCGGAGTACACCCAGGCGCAGATGGACTTGGGCGCGCTCGTCTGCACCCGCGGCACCCCAAACTGCGCGCGCTGCCCGGTCGTCGAGTGGTGCGCCGCCTACGCAGCGGGTAACGCCGCAGCGCTCCCCCAACGCAAAGCACGTGCTCCAGTTCCGGAGGTCGACTGGACGCTGCGCGCCTACCGCTGCGGCACCCGATACTGGTGGGTACGGCGCCCCAGTCAGGGGATCTGGGGCGGACTCTGGACGCTGCCACACGCCGACGAACCGCCGCCGCCCGGCACGTGGCAACACACGACCACCGAAGCGCTTCCCCCGCATCGCCTCACCCATCGCCGGTTGCGGATCACCATCGAAGAATGGACGACGCCGCCCCACCTCTGTTACGATTCCGACTCCCCTGCAGCGGGGCGCTGGGCGAGCGCGCGCGACGCATTGGCGTGGTGGGGCCTTCCGCGCCCGTTGGCGGCGTGGGCAGAGACGCGCGCGGTGTCCTGACGGCTGACCCAGCAGGCCTGACCCAGAAAGGAGCAGACGATGGAACCCGGTTTTTGGCACGAACGCTGGCAAAAAGGTGAGATCGGTTTTCACCTCGACCGTTTCAACCCCAAGCTCCTCGCCTACTGGCCCCGCCTTGCCGTTCCGGGCAACGCGACGGTCTTCGTTCCGCTCTGCGGCAAAAGTCTGGACATGCTCTGGTTGCGGGAGCAAGGTCACCGCGTGGTGGGGGTCGAATTGAGCCCAGTGGCCGTCAGCCAATTCTTCGAAGAGAACGACGCAACTCCCGAAGTCACCGAGTGCCCCCCGCACACTGCCTACACCACCGACGGGATTCGCCTCTACCTGGGCGACTACTTCGCCCTCACCCCGGAACAGGTGTGGCACTGGGGCGAGGAGGCGCCCGCCCACACCGACACCGCGATCTACGACCGCGCTGCACTCGTGGCACTGCCGCCCGAGATGCGCTCCCGTTATGCGGCGAAGATGCGGAGTCTGTCCCGCCCAGGCACGAAAATGCTTTTGGTCACGCTCGAATACCCGCAAGCAGAACGGGCCGGGCCGCCCTTCAGCGTCCCACCCGACGAAGTGTCCGCCCATTTCGCCGACGTGGCCACGATCGAACATTGGGCCGACGACGATGTGCTGCCCGAGCACCCCCATTGGCAGGCCCGCGGCATCGCTTATCTACGCGAACATGTCTTTGCGCTCACCTGGCACGGCTGAAACCGCGTTCGGAAGGCGGGAGACCACGATGGCACAGCGAATCACCCTCTACTTTGGCATGGGCTGCTTCTGGGGAGCGCAACAGCGGTTGCGGAGTCTCCCCGGCGTGGTCGCCACCGAGGTCGGTTACGCCGGCGGCGACGATCCGAACCCCACTTACGAACGGGTCCTCGCGTTCGAACGTGCGCTGCGCGCCGGGTTCGCCACTGGACGCAACCACGCCGAAGTGGTCAAGGTGGTTTGGGAGGCCCCCAGTAACCGTGCCGACGCCGCCACGGCGCTCGTACCGCTTCTTGCCGCGTTCTGGGCGGGGCACGACCCGACGCAGCGCGACCGACAAGGCAACGACATCGGCAGCAACTACCGCAGTGCGCTCTATTACGAAACGAACGACGACACGGTTTGGCTGCTGCCGCTCCTCTTGGCGAGCCGCGCCGCGTACGCCTGGGCGTTGTGGCAAACGGCAGGCGGCGCACCGCGCTTTTCTGCCCCCACTACCGAGATCGCTCCGGTGCGCCACTACACCCCTGCGGAAAGCTACCATCAGGACTACCTCATCAAACACCCGGACGGTTACTGCGGTTTGGGGGGAACCGGTGTCGCGCTGCCTCCTTACCCCTGGACGCTCCCGGGGAGTGAGGCACGTCGATTCTGGGCGTGGCTCGGGCAAGCGGTGCTATCCCCCGAAGCGTTCGCGATCGCGTTCGAACACGGCACGGAGCGGCCGTTTACCGGCTGCCACCTCCACGAAAAGCACCCTGGCCGGTTTTTCGACCCCCTCTCTGGCGCGCTGCTCTTTCGCTCCGCGACGAAATTCGATAGCGGCACCGGCTGGCCCAGCTTTTTCGCCGCGGAACCGGGTGCGGTCACCGAGCACGAAGACCGCTCCTATGGGATGGTGCGCACCGAAGTGCGCAGCCGCGCCACCGGCATCCATCTGGGCCACCTCTTCCCCGATGGGCCACCGCCGACGGGGCTACGCTACTGCATCAACGGCAATGTGCTTGCGTTTGCGCCAAGCGCCGAAGCGGAAAGATCCGTTTGATGGCCCAACCTTCACCCACCCTGTTTGCGCTCATCATCGCGCTCGTTGCGCTGGGGCCGCTTTCGACCGATCTCTACCTTCCGGCGCTGCCCGCGCTCGTTGCCGACCTTGAAACCGACGTCGCCCACGGACAACTGACACTCACCGCGTACCTGATCGGCTTTGCGGTCGGGCAGCTCGTCTATGGCCCCCTTTCGGACCGCTTCGGGCGCAAGCCGGTGATCCTTTCGGGCCTGGCGCTCTATGCGGCAGCGTCGCTCGCCTGTGTCTGGAGCGAAAACATCACCATGCTGCTTGCGGCACGGGTGGTTCAGGCCGTCGGCGCCTGTGTCGGCCCGGTGCTTGGGCGAACGATCGTGCGCGATGTCTATGGACCGGTGGATGCGCCGCGAATGCTTGCGCACGTCGGCTCGGTGATGGCGATCGCACCGATGGTCGCGCCGCTCATCGGCGGCGTGATCACGAGCCACTTTGCGTGGCGCGGCAATTTCGTCGCGCTCTTTGGCTACGCCGCGGTGACGCTCGTGGCGATCCTTTGGGCGTTACCGGAAACCAACGCCCACCGCGGCAAAGCGTCGTTCGGCTTTATGGGCGCCTTTGTAACGCTCCTGCGCGACCCACGCTTTCGCTGGCTGCTCATCGCGAACGCCTGCGGCTACGCCGCGCTCTTTGCGTTCATTTCGGGCTCCAGTTTCGTCTTCATCGGCATGTTCGGGTTTACCCCGGTGCAGATGGGGCTTGCGTTTGCGGTGATGGTTACGGGCTTTTTCGTCGGTTCGGTGATGAGCGCCCGCCTGTCGCGCCGGTTGGGGGCGGAACGGTTGCTGCGGCTGGGTGGATCGATCGGCTTGGTGGGGGGCACCGCGATGCTCCTTTGGCTGATGCTCGCCCCTTCGCCGCTCGGTGTGATGCTTCCGATGTGGCTGTGCGGCGCCGCAGCCGGACTGTTGATGCCCAACGCCACGGGACTCGCGCTTGCGCCCTACCCGACGATCGCCGGCGCCGCCGCTTCCCTCTTGGGTTTTTCGCAGATGGGCATCGCTGCAGCTGCAGGAACCGTGGTCGGGCACCTCTTGACAGAGACGCCACTTCCGATGGCAGCGGTGATTGCCGTGGTGATGAGCTGGGCATGGTGGAGCACCCGGCAAGCGACGCGAGCACTCACAAACGCCTCAGCCTGACGGAATACCCCCCCAGGAACGGCAAGCGGTGGCGCTTCCGGCACGCCCTATTGCCAAAGCGTACGGAACGGAATAATATAAGTCTATAATGATAATTTGCCCCAGCAGGAGTCCTACGATGAAAGAACCAACCAACGTGCCGCGCCCCTTTTGGCCTCCGCTGGTTGCGGGGGTGGCGCTCGGTGTGACAGTGCTCTTTACTTTCTTGCTCACCGGTAACGGCTTGGGCGCAAGCGGCGCCTTTGCCCGCACCGCAGCGTGGTTGGGCGGCGAAAGCGCGAAAACCAACGCCTACCTGGGCGCTTTCTGGCAAAACGGTCACCCGTTGAACAATTGGATCGACTGGGTGGTGGTGGGTGTTTTTCTGGGCGCGCTCCTTTCTGCGGTGAATAGCGGCCGCTTTCGGTGGAAGCTGGAGGGAGCTGCTGCAATCGGCACGGGTCAGCGGATCGCCACTGCGTTTCTAGGCGGCGTGCTTGCGGGATTCGGGTCGCGCATTGCCGCAGGGTGCACAAGCGGCTTGGGTCTTTCGGGCGGTGCGACGCTCGCCGTTTCGGCGTTCGTGTTTCTCGCACTCTTCTTCGTTACCGGAATCGTCGTCTCACGGATGATGCCCAAAGGAGAATGAGCGATGCCTTTTTACGATTATTCGCTGGCCTCAGGGCTACTTTGCGGCATTTTGTTCGGCTACATTCTGGAATCGGCCGGCTTTGGCAGCGCCTGTAAGCTTACCGCGCAGTTTCGTTTTTCGGATTGGTCGGTGCTCAAAGTGATGTTTACCGCGATCGTCGTTGCGGCTGTTGGTCTCTACGCGCTCAGTTCGGCTGGCGTGATCGCGTACCGGGATCTCTACGTTCCGCCTGCCCACCTGGGCGGCGCCGCGATTGGTGGGGTTTTGATCGGCGCTGGATTCGCAGTGGGCGGCTACTGCCCCGGCACCGCCGCAAGCGCCCTCGGTTCGGGCCGATGGGACGGACTCATCTTCATGATCGGCATGGTGGTTGGCGTTGCGCTCTTTGCCGCTGGCTACGATACCTTTGGGGCGTGGGTCAACCTGGGTACGATCCAGACCGAGCGACTTCCTGAACTCCTTGGGATATCCGAGCCGGTGTTGCTTGCGCTCTTTGCGTTGCTGGCTGCGGCCATTTTCTGGTTCGGCTCCCGCGTGGAACGACAGCAGGGTGGCGCGCTCACCGCAGAAGCGCTCGATGCCCGCTAATGGCGCCCCCACTCGAGCAGTCGTCGTTCTCGCTTTCCCACCCACCTGAAAGGAGAGGTCCATGAAACTGCCCAAAATCGTTCGCCGTGTGGCCCCCGCGGTTGCGGTTGCGCTCGCTACCGCGGTCACTGCGCCCGTGACCAGTGCGCAGGGCAATCCCTGCGCGCCAGCGCGCCGGAGTATGAACCCGTGC
The DNA here is from genome assembly GCF_019049855.1 of Hydrogenophilus thiooxidans. Taxonomy (GTDB): domain Bacteria; phylum Pseudomonadota; class Gammaproteobacteria; order Burkholderiales; family Rhodocyclaceae; genus Hydrogenophilus; species Hydrogenophilus thiooxidans. Next base: position 20,447 of record NZ_JAHLSY010000007.1, read on the forward strand.
GCCGCAGGGAACCCCTGCGCGCCGGCGCGACGCGGCGCAAACCCCTGTGCCGCGGGCAACCCATGCGCACCGGCTCGTCGTGGTGGCAATCCGTGCGCCGCAGGCAACCCGTGCGCACCGGCGCGACGCAGCGCGAACCCCTGTGCCGCCGGCAACCCGTGCGCCCCCAAACGGGGTGCAGCCAACCCCTGCGCCGCGGGTAACCCGTGTGCGCCGAAACGCCGCGCAGCCAATCCGTGCGCAGCCCGTTGATCGTTTTCACAACCCACAAGGAGGAGTTACCATGCGTGTTCGTTTCGTTTTGGCGGGTCTGCTCATCACCGGTACGGTCTCCGCTGCGGAACTGCCCGGTCCCATCGTCACCGTCGACTGGCTTACGCAAAACCTCGACAAGGTTCAGGTCGTTCAAATCCACGCTCCGGACCTTTTCACCGCGCAACCGCAATACAAAAAAGACGAAAAGAGTGGCCAGACGAAATTGGTCGATGTCGGCGGCCATATTCCCGGCGCTCTCCTGATCGATCCGAAAAAGACGCGTACCGAACGCCAGATCGGCGATCTGAAGGTGAAGTACATGCTGCCGACTGCGACGGAATTCACCCAAATCGTCCAAGCAAGCGGCATCCAGGCTGGCAAACCGATCGTGCTCGTTTCGCCGGGAACTTCTGCTGCCGAATTCAACGACGCGACGCGCCTCTACTGGCAGTTCAAGTACTACGGGGAAAAGAACATCGCGATTCTCGATGGGGGGCTGGCGGCGTGGATTCAGGCGGGGCAAAAAGTGGAATCGACCCCGGTGACAGCGCAACCCGGCAACTGGCAAGTGAAAGGTGAGGACCCGTCGATACTGGCAACCAGCGACGAAGTGGCAGCAGGCAAAGCGCAATTGGTCGACGCACGCCCGTTCCCTATGGTGTTTGGCTACACCAAACGCGACTATGTCTATGATTACGGCCACATCGCCGGCGCCAAGATCTTCCCGCCGGAACTGCACACGATCCAGAAAGGGCTTGCCCACCATCTCTTGAGCCCCGAGGCCTACACGAAAGTCTTCCAAGCAATGGGCATCGACCCGAATGCGCCGTCGATCACCTACTGCAATAGCGGTCATCTTTCGGCGGGTCCTTGGTTCGTCCTGCACGAAATGATGGGGAACGCAAACGTCAAGCTCTATGATGGATCGTTGCACGAATGGACGCTCGAGAAGCGCCCGCTCGTCTCGCTGATCCCGCACTGATCGCAGCAAGCGCTCCCTCCACCTGGTCCGCCCGCGCGCGCAAGCGCACCCGGGCCGCGCTCCGCGACTGGGTGCTTGCTGAAGGGGCGCTGCGCGCTGCGGGCAGCGACGTGGTACGCGAAATGCTCCGAACCGCAGAGCGTTTCGTCACGTTCGACCACTACCCCGCAGACGATGTCCTCGACGCCCAGACCGGCGCCCAGTACTACTACCACGCCCATCGCAGTGGCGAACACGGCCACTTCCATTGCTTTGCCCGCGCTCCGCTCCTTCCGCCCGACGCCGCTTGGCGATCGCGCAAGGGACAACGCTTTGGGTCGCAAGACCGGGAGGCGATCGCCCACCTCGTTGCAATCGGAATGGATGCGTGGGGTCGGCCAATCTCCCTTTTTCTCACCAACCGCTGGGTGACCGACGAAACTTGGGTTCCCGCGCACCGACTCACCCCCTTGGTCCTTCGCTTTGCGGCCACCCACGCCTACCCCAACTGGGCGGCAAACCTCTGGCTTACGACCTTCATTCAAGCGGTCCAACCGTGGATTGTCGCGCTGCTGCGGGCCCGTGACGCGCGCATCGCACCGCACCTTGCCGCCCAACCGGAGGTGCTCGAAGACCGCTCGATCGAAGTGATCGTGCAGATGGAGCTTACCACCGCATGGCCGGCGCTGGCTGCGTGGGCCGGGGTAGAATTGCCACCGATTCCCGAATAAGCAAAGGCTCACGCAATGGAAAAAACCGCTGAGGCAACCCTACCGACCCCGACCGACGCGCGCGTGGTTTTGGTCACCGCACCGGATGAAGCCACGGCGCAGACGCTTGCGCGCACGCTCGTCGATGAGTCGCTTGCCGCCTGTTGCAACCTCATTCCCGCCATCCGTTCGATCTACCGCTGGCAAGGGGAGCGGTGCGAAGAGGCCGAGTGGCTCCTGGTGATCAAAACCACCGCCGCGGCCCTTTCACGGCTTACCGAACGGATCACGGCGCTTCACCCGTACGAAGTGCCTGAGGTGGTGGCGTTGCCGATCGTTGGCGGCGCGGAACCTTATCTGGAATGGGTCGCTCAAAGCGTCATCGCATCTTGAATCACTGCAGGAGTCGTCCGTGCCTCGCGCCGCTTTCGCTTTCTTGGTGCGCTGGATTGGCGCGGCACGCGCCGTGCTGCGTGCATTCGCCCACCTTGCGCTGACCGCGGTGCTCCTTGGCGCACTGTCGTTCGCATCCGCAGCAGACCCGGTTCCGCCAGAAGAGGCCTACCCGGCCGAAGCGTACCGCCTCGACGCGCAGACGATCGCAGTCGAATTCACGATTCGCCCCGACTACTACCTCTACCGCGACAAAATTCGCGTCGCGCCGCTCACCGCGGGACTGCAACTGGGCACGCCTACGATTCCCCCCGGTAAACGGAAAAAAGACGATTTCTTCGGGGAAACAGAGGTCTTCACCGAAACCGTCCAGATCACGGTTCCGGTCGAAGCGGCGCCCGGCGATGCCGAACCGTGGCGCATTCGGGTGATCAGTCAGGGGTGCTGGAACGGGGGGGTCTGTTACCCGCCGCTTGAACAGACGCTGACCGTTGCCGACGCCCCGCCGCAACGCTCCTGGCTGGGCAAACTCATCGGCAGCGTCACTTCACCGGATGCGCGCAACACCTTGCCCGACGCCAGTCCGCCGCGCGATAGCGATGCCGCACCCACCGAGGGTAGCGCTGCCGCAACCGACCAAGCCGGTGCGGCTAATGCGGCTCCTTTATCGAACGCCGCTGCCTCTGTGGCGGCTGAAGAGAAGCCGTTGGGTCAACGCGCGGGCAGCGCGCAAGCGGGGGGTAACAACCCTTCGCTTGACGAAGCCGGGTCGCTGGCGGCGTTCCTAGCGCAACAAAACCCGGCGACGGTGCTGGCCGCGTTCTTCGGGTTTGGGCTGCTGCTTTCTTTTACGCCGTGCGTCTTTCCGATGATCCCGATCCTCTCTGGAATCATCGTCGGTCAAGGGAAAACGATTTCGCGGCTGCGGGCGCTCGGGCTCACGCTCACCTATGTCGTGGCGATGGCGGTCACGTACGCCCTTGCCGGGGTTGCGGCGGGGCTTACGGGAACGATGGTGCAAGCGGCGCTGCAACACCCAGCGGTGCTGGTCACCTTTGCGCTTTTGTTCGTTGCGCTTGCGCTTTCGCTCTTTGGCTTCTATGAGCTGCAAATGCCCACCCGTTGGCAAACCCGGCTCAACCAACTCGCAGGGAGCCAGCAAGGGGGGCAACTCATCGGGGTCGCGGTGATGGGCGTGCTGTCGGCGCTCATCGTCGGCCCGTGCGTGGCGCCGCCGCTCGTGGGGGCGCTCCTCTACATTTCCCAAACGGGCGATGCCGTGTTCGGGGGGGCGGCGCTCTTTGCGCTCGGTCTGGGGATGGGCGCGCCGCTCATTGCGGTTGGCGTAGGCGCCCGCGCGCTGCTTCCAAAGAGCGGCCCGTGGATGAACGGCGTCAAAGCGGCGATGGGGGTGGTGATGCTCGCGCTTGCGTGGTGGCTCGTTCGCCCTGTGGTTGCCGATCTTTGGTGGCTCGTCGGTTGGGCGGTGCTCGCGGTGGGAACGGCGGTGGCGCTGGGCGCACTCGAGCCGCTCCCCATCGGTGCGCGCTGGCCGAAACGGATGGGGAAAGCGCTCGGCCTCCTGCTCCTTGCGTACGGCGTGGCGGCGTTTTGGGGGGCGCTTGCGGGCAATCGCGACCCGTTGCAGCCGCTTGCGGGTTTTGCCGGCGGCAATGGCGGGACAGCGACCGCAAACCGCGGTGCGCTCACATTCCAGCCCATCGGCTCGGTCACGGAACTAGAAGCGGCGGTAGCCAAGAGCACGCGCCCGGTGCTGGTCGATGTCCGTGCCGACTGGTGCGTCTCTTGTCTTGAACTCGAACGATACACCTTCACCGACCCGCAGGTGGTCGCGCTCCTTAGCAACGTGACGCTCCTCAGAATGGACGTCACCGAAAACAACGCGCGCGATCAAGCATTCCTTCGCCACTTCCAGATCTTCGGCCCGCCGGCGTTGCTCTTTTTCGCGCCGGGTAACCCTGTGGAGCTGCGCCAATACCGGATCACAGGCTTTGTCGATGGGCCAACCTTTGCCGCCCACCTCCGTAAGTGGCTGAGCGAATGATGAACCGCAGCCGCGCCTGTTTGTCTCTGCGTGCCGAAAGGGGTGTGGAATGCCTCCCTTCGCTACGATGAACCGGCGCGCGTTCCTGCAGCGACTCGCCGCGCTCCTACCCGCTCATGCAGCGGTAGCGGTTGCGCAATCGCCTGTTCGCGCACCCCAGGCGGCAGCCGCAGAGCGGGTTGCGGTGGTTGCCGCGGCGTCCGACCTCAAGTATGCGCTCGAAGCAGTCGCCGAACAGTACGCGGCGCAGGGCAACCCAAAGCCGAAGCTGATTTTTGGCTCCTCCGGCAATTTCACGCGCCAAATTCAGCAGGGGGCGCCGTTTGATCTCTTTCTTTCTGCGGACGAGCGCTACATCGCCCAATTGGCCGCGGCGGGGCTCACCCGAGACGCGGGCGTCGTCTATGCGGTAGGCCGCATCGGAATCGCGGTGCCGCCCGGTTCTCCCGTGCAGGCCGACAGCGAGTTGGCCGATCTTCGCCGTGCGTTGGCCAAAGGGCGCGTCCACCGTTTTGCGATCGCCAATCCGGAGCACGCGCCCTACGGCAAGCGCGCGCAAGAGGCGCTGCAGTATGCGGGCCTATGGGAGACCATTCAGCCCTATCTGGTCTTTGGTGAAAACATCGCGCAAGCGATGCAGTTTGCCCTTTCGGGCGGCGCGCAAGGGGGAATCATCGCGCTCTCGTTGGCGAAAGCGCCGACGGTCGCACCCCGCTTGGGGGGCTTTGCCCTCATTCCTGAATCGTGGCACACCCCGCTCGTTCAGCGCATGGCACTGCTGCGCGCAGCCCATCCCGAAGCGGAACGCTTCTACGCCTATTTGCAAGGAAACGACGCCCGTAAGATCCTAGCGCAATACGGTTTCGTGCTACCCTAACCCCTTCTCCTCTGGGGTGGCACCGCGCATGGAGTGGGACGCATTGTGGCTCTCGTGCCAGTTGGCTGCTGCGACGTTGGCGCTTCTCATGCCTTTCGGCGTCTGGGCGGGACGCACGCTCGCTTACCACACTTTCCGCGGCAAAGCGGTGATCGAAGGCCTGGTGCTCCTGCCCCTTGTGCTCCCCCCCACCGTGCTCGGCTTCTACCTGCTCGTTGCGCTGGGCGGGGCCTCTCCTATCGGCGCGTGGCTGCATGAGACGTTCGGCGTCACGCTGGTGTTCAACTTTGCCGGCCTGTTGCTCGCGTCGCTCCTATTCAACCTCCCATTCGTAATCCCACCGGTGCAGCGGGCGTTCGAAGCGATCGATCCGCGGCTACGCGATGCAGCGCGCGTGATGGGATTACCCCGCTACCGCATCTTTTGGCAGGTAGAACTGCCGCTTACTTGGCGCGCGCTCGTTGCCGCAGCGGTGCTCACCTTCGTCCATACTTTGGGCGAATTCGGCGTGGTGTTGATGGTCGGGGGCAACATTCCCGGCGAGACCCGTACGATCGCGATCGCGATCTACGACCGCGTCCAAGCCTTCGATCTTGCGGCGGCGAACCAGATGGCGCTGGTGTTGTTGCTCGTGTCGCTCGCGGCGGTCGTCTCCACGTTTACCCTCAGCGCTCGCACGGCCTCGCCCCCCCACAAGGAGTGACGGGATGACGCTGACTGCGCCAGAGACGCTGACGGTTGCCGTCGATCAATGCGAACCGATCCCGCTTAGGGGGCGCTTGACCGTTGCAGCGGGGCAATTGGTGGCGCTGGTCGGCCCGTCGGGCGCAGGCAAAAGCTCGCTGCTGCGCATCATCGCCGGTTTGGTACGGCCGCAGCAGGGGGTGGTGACGCTGGGCGCCACTTGCTGGCTCGATACCGATCGCCGGATTTGCGTTCCTCCGCAAGCGCGGCACGTGGGGATGCTCTTTCAGCACTACGCGCTGATGCCCCACTGTAGCGCAGAAGCGAACGTCGCGTTGGCGCTGTGGCGACTGCCGCGGCGCGAACGGCGCGAGCAGGCGCGCCTCTGGCTTACCCGGGTTGGTCTTCCCGAACCGCTGTGGGGTCGCCTGCCCAGCGCCCTTTCGGGAGGCGAACAGCAACGCGTTGCGCTGGCGCGGGCGCTAGCCACCCACCCCAAGGTGCTGCTTTTGGACGAACCCTTCTCTGCGGTCGACGCTTTGCGGCGCACCGAACTCTACGCGCTCCTAGCGGCTTTGCGGCAGGAACTGACGATACCGATCGTGATGGTCACCCATGACCTCATGGAAGCGCGCCTTTTGGCCGACGAAATCGCGGTGATCGACCGTGGGGAACTCTTGCAACAGGGGCCAACCGAGCACCTCTACCGCAGCCCGCGCAACGCCCGCGTTGCGGCGATCCTGGGGATCGAGAACCGCTTCGCTGGCCGTTGGCTGGGTCCCGATCCGCATCGGCCCGGTTGGGGACGGCTCGAATGGCGCGCCCACTCAGAAAGCGACGACGCGCCCGTGATCGCCGTTCTTCCTGCGCGGGACAAAGGGCGCATCCCGGTTGGGCAAGCGGTTCACTGGGTGGTGCAAAACGACGCACTGACGCTGCGCGCTGCCGACGCGCCACCGTGCACGGGTAGCCCCGTACGGCTTGCGGTGACGGTCACAGCGGTTCGCAGCTCCGGCGATTTTTCCCGCGTCGAGGTAGCGCTCACCGCGTTTCCACCCCTGCGCTGGCACATCACCCTCACCGGTCGCGAACGCCACTGCTTCTCGGCTGGGGAACCGGCCTTTTTGTGCCTCGACCCCAGTTGGATCCACGTGATGCCGATTCGGCGGCGGTAGTGCTGCCAAGTATCAACGGGATAGTGCCCGTAACGCGACCCGAGCGGTTTTAGTCAATAATGTCGATATTGATTCTCAATTGCATTTTTCACTGGCTGCCCCTATACTCCATACAACCGGCAAGGATCCATGAGGAGCTTTCGATGTCCCGCTTTCGTCAAATCATCGCACCCCACCGTCAACTGGCCGCGAAAACCCTCTCCTACTTCACGATGCACATCACCGTTGCGGCGTTGGTTGCCTACGCGGTCACCGGCAGTTGGCAGGCGGCGCTTGCGCTTTCGCTCATCGAACCGATGGTGCAAAGCGTTGCGTACTTCCTTCACGAGCGTTTTTGGGCAGCGCGCGCCAATCGTACGGCAGACGCCCTGTCAATTCGACGCCAACACCCCCAACCAGAAGGTGAGGGTTACCGCAGAAACCACGGTGGTGAGCGAGATCAGCCGCGCCACGCCGGGCCCGTCGCCGCCCATCCGTGACGCGAGGATATAGGCAGAGCTGGCCGACGGCAGCGCGGCAAAAAGCACCAAGATGGCAAACGGAAGCGGTGGCAGCCCCAACCACCGCCCGAGCAGCCAAGCCAACGCTGGGCTCACCACCAGTTTGATCGCCGCAACGAGGCCACCCGAGCGCATGAGGTCGCGCGACGGGGTAAGCGCTGCCCCCACGGCCAAGAGGCCGATCGCCACCGCCGCGGCAGCCAGGCGCGCCAACAACGCATCGACCGGCTGCGGCACCACGCCGCCTGCTGCGTGAAAAAGAAGTCCTGCCAACGTCGCGAGCACGAGCGGGTTGGCGACAAGGTGGCGAAGCCCCCCTGGTGCCCGCCGCGCCATACTGCCTACGGCAAGGACGTTTGCGAGCGGCACCAGCGCGCCGCACAGCACCCCCATCCACGCCAGGCCCGTTGCCCCATAAGCCTGTTGCGCCACTGCCATGCCGATATAGGTATTGAAGCGGTAGGCGCACTGGGCGCGCGACGCCACCGCAAGCGGTTCGTCGCCAACCCATCGGCCAAGCGCGAAAACGAGGACGAACCCCGCGCCCATCACCGCGGCGCCGCTTGCGATCAACGCGAGCGCATCGTGCAACGCGAATGGGGCGTTTGCAAGCGAGCGAAAAAGCAGCGCGGGAAAAAGCACGAAATAGACGAGCCGTTCCACGCCCACCCAGAAACGGTCGTCAGTCAGGAGCACCCGCTTGAGGAGCGCCCCAAGCGCAATGCAGGCAAAATCGGGGAAGATGAGGGTCAGCGCATCCATGGGGTCACCGTTGGGAGGGGTTGGGTGGTTGGGAAGGGTTGCGGTGCGTTTGGAGTACGTTCGTTTTCGTGCTATAGTCGAGGTTCAATTGCGTCGCAGTCAGATGATTCCTTTTCGCGCCCGTTGGGCGCGTCACGCTTCTGGGACTGTCGCCGCAGTCCCGTCGTAGGCTCCGCGCGTAAGCGGTAGCATCCGCATTGTACTTGGCTCGTTGCCAGCGACGGTTCATGCCCAGATGGGTATTTTTTATCTTGAATCGAAAGGAACGTTCATGGCAACGACACCCTTGTCTTCCGAAACAACCCTCACGCACCCCGCAACCGCTTTCGCCGATTTGGGGCTCCCGCCTTCGATTTTGGCAGCTTTGGCCAAAACCGGCTATACCGAACCGACGACGGTCCAGCGCGAGGCAATTCCCGCGGTGCTCGCCAACGAAGATCTGCTGGTTTCGTCCCAAACGGGGAGCGGCAAAACCGCGGCGTTTGCGCTGCCGCTGCTTGCCCGACTGGCCACGCCGCGCCCCGATCCGCACACCCGTGGAGCGCGTGTGCTGGTGCTCACCCCAACCCGCGAACTGGCGCAGCAGGTGGAAAAGGGGTTCCGCACGTACGGAAGTGGGCTTCGCCGCTTGAAGACCGTAACGTTGGTGGGCGGGATGCCCTTCGGTCCGCAACGCAGAGCGCTTGCGGGCTACGTCGATGTGATCGTTGCCACCCCCGGGCGGCTCAAAGACCACCTCAACCAAGGCACGCTCGCGCTCGACGCGGTGGAGACGCTGGTGCTGGACGAAGCCGACCGCATGCTCGACATGGGGTTCATCGACGACATTCGCGAGATTGTCGCGAACACGCCAGCGAACCGCCAGACGCTCCTCTTTTCGGCGACGCTCGACGGGGTGGTTGGGCAACTCGCCCGTTCGATCACCCGCAACGCGCGTCGAATCGAGGTGGCGCGTACCCCAGAGGCGGCGCCGAAGATCGAGGAGCGGGTCCACTATTTCGATAACGAAGCGCACAAAAACGAGCTCCTTGCGCACCTGTTGAACGACGCGACGTTGCAGCAAGCGGTGATCTTCACCGCGACCAAACGCGGCGCCGAAGCGCTCGCCGATCGCCTCCAGGGGGCGGGGTTACGGGCCGCGGCGCTTCATGGCGACATGTCGCAGCGAGCCCGTAGCCGCGTGGTCGAGCAGTTGCGGCGTGGCGCGGTCCAGGTGCTGGTTGCGACCGACGTCGCGGCGCGGGGGCTCGATATTGCGGGCATTTCCCATGTGATCAATTTCGACCCCCCCAAACAGTTCGAAGACTATGTTCATCGGATCGGCCGCACCGGTCGTGCGGGGCGCGAAGGGGTGGCGATTACCTTCGTCCACCCCAACGAGTCGCGTCTGATCCAAGGGATCAGCCGCTTCCTGGGACGGACGCTTCCGGAAGCGACGATTGCCGGTCTGGAGCCGCGCATTCCGCGCGCTGCCGGGGGTGAGCGCCGCTCAGGGAAGGGATTCGGCCGTAACGAGCGGCGCGCCCCTAGCAAAGCAGAACGCCTTGCTTCCCCGGCTGCCAAACCCTACGCAAAAGCGGCGCCAAGCGGCTGGGAACGGGGCCGAGCCCGAAGCTGGGAGAAGCCGGAAGGGGCACACCGCCCCCGCCGCGCGTGGGACGCGCCCGCGTATGACCGCTGGGACGACGATGCGCCGCGCCCACGACGGACGCTTTCGGTCAAGAAGTAACGCACGGTAAGGGAGCGCACGCTCCCTTTTTCCCGCGTAGGTTTTTTCTTACGAGCGGGATGCGAATTCCACCGCACGCTCACGTTTCGCGAAGCGGTCGAGCACGCCGTTGACGAACTTGTACCCTTCGTCTGCGCCGTAGCGTTTCGCCAGCTCGATCGCCTCGTCGATGATCACCCGATGGTTGGTTTCCGGATGGCCGGCAAACTCTGCCGCGGCGATCAACAGGATCGCGTGCTCGATGGGGTCGAGGTCGGTGATCGCGCGGCGCGAGAAAGGCGCCAGTTTGGCGCGAAACGCATCGGCATGGCGAATTGCGGTGCGGAGCAGCTCCAGCATCAGCAGATGGTCGGTGTGGGGAAAATCCGCCTCTTCGGCAAGTTGCTGTTCGATCGCGGCCAGGTCGTGTCCGGTGAGCAGCCACTGGTAGACCCCTTTGAGCGCGAGCTCGCGCGCAAGCCGCCGCCGCGAGCGCGATTTGTCGAGGGGCGTGGAGCGCTCGGCCGCGCTCACTGCGCACCTCCTTGCCGGGCCAACGCGCGCAGGTGGTTCGCCATCTCCACCGCCACTTGCGCACAGTCACGCCCTTTGCCGTGCATGCGCACTTCGGCCTCTTCGTCGGTGTTGGTGGTGAGCACCCCGTTGGCGATCGGGACACCGGTCTCGAGCTGTACGCGGGTGATCCCAGCCGCCATCTCGTTCGCGACGATCTCGAAATGGTAGGTCTCTCCCCGAATCACCGCACCCAGCGCAATGAGCGCGTCGAAGCGGCCAGAACGCGCCATCTTTTGGAGGATGAGCGGCAGTTCGAGCGCGCCGGGGACGGTGACGATCGCGACCGCATCGGGGGAGACGCCCAAACGGCGCAATTCCGCGACGCACGCCGAAAGCAGGCCATCGCCCACTTCCTGGTTGAAGCGCGCGAGCGCAATGCCAACGCGCACACCGCGGCCGTCGAGGTTCGGTTCGTATTCGTAAATGTCGTCGTATCGTGCCATGGTCACCCCTCTTCTTCGAAACCCACCACCTCCAGCCCGAAACCGGTCAGGTTCGGGAAACGCATCGGGTGCGACATGAGGCGCATCTTGCCGACCCCCAGCGAACGGAGGATCTGCGCCCCGACGCCGAGGAAACGGGGGTCCCAGGCGCGGCGGCGCACCCGCTGTTCGGTGAAGTTTTCCAAGAGCTCTTCGCCGCTCTGCGCGCGGTAGAGCATCACCGCGACACCAGCAGGGTGCAGGGCGATCCGCTCCAACGCCTGCGGCAGCGTCACGCTGTGCCCGGCGTAGCCCGGGTCGAGAAAGTCGAGGATCGAAACCGGTTCATGCACCCGCACGAGCGTCTCTTGGTCGGCGGTGATCGGCCCTTTCCATGCGGCGAAGTGCACGTCGCCGGTGGTGGTGTCGCGAAACGCGGTGAGGGTGAGTGCCCCCCACGGGGTCGCGATCGCCTTTTCCGCCATCCGTTCGACCAGCGTTTCGGTGCGCAGCCGGTATTCGATGAGGTCGCGGATCGCGCCGATCTTGAGCCCGTGTTGCGCTGCGAACCGCTTGAGCTGCGGCAGGCGCGCCATCGTGCCGTCTTCGTCGAGGATTTCGCAGATCACCGCTGCCGGTTCGAACCCGGCAAGCGCCGCGAGGTCGCAACCGGCTTCGGTGTGACCGGCGCGAATGAGCACCCCCCCTTTGCGCGCCATCAGTGGAAAGACGTGGCCCGGCTGCACCAGGTCGGAAGGTTTCGCGTTGCGCGCTACCGCGGTGCGGATGGTATGGGCGCGGTCGTACGCCGAAATGCCGGTGGTCACCCCCTGCGCCGCTTCGATCGAGACGGTAAAGGCCGTGCCATAGGGGGTGCCGTTTGCTTCGGCCATGAGCCGCAACCCCAACTGCGCACACCGCTCCGGCGTGAGCGTGAGGCAGATCAACCCGCGACCGTACTTCGCCATGAAGTTGATCGCTTCCGGCGTGACACATTCGGCGGCCATCACCAGGTCGCCTTCGTTTTCGCGGTCCTCGTCGTCGACGAGGATCACCATCCGGCCCGCTCGGATCTCGGCGATGATTTCGGGCACCGAGGCGAGCGCGACGGTGTCGCTCACGTCGTTCATGGCCCATCTCCCCCCAGCACATCCGCTCCAGGCAGCGATTCGGGCGTCTGCGCAAAATGGCGGGCGTAGAAATGGCGGGCGTAGGCAAGGAGCCGCTCGCCGTAGCGCGCGATCGGGTCGACTTCGAGGTTCACGCGCACACCTTGAGTCAAGCGGTCGAAATTGGTCATCGCGACCGTGTGTGGGATGAGGTTCACGGTGAACAGGCAACTGCCGTCGGCTGAGTCTTCGACCGCATTGACGGTGAGGCTCACGCCATCCACCGCAATCGACCCTTTGCGGGCAACAAACGGCGCCACCTGCGGCGGCGCGCGAAACTGCACCCGCGTGCTTTCGCCAACCGGCGTCACCGCGACCACTTCGCCCACCGCGTCGACGTGGCCGGTAACCCAGTGGCCGCCCAAAGGATCGCCGACTTTGAGCGCTTTTTCAAGGTTCACGCGGCTACCCACCTCGCTTAGCCCGGTGGTGCAGGAGAGTGTTTCGCCGGAGACGTCGTACTCCAGGCACGGCTTACCCGCAACCGTGCGTCGCCCGACCACGGTCAGGCATACCCCGTTGTGCGCGACGCTGTCGCCGATTCGCACGTCGGAGAAATCGAGCGCGCCCACATCGACGGCGATCCGCACCCCATCAGCTAGCGGCATCACCGCCGCAATGCGTCCCACCCCGATCACGATTCCCGTAAACATCCTGATCTTCCTTTGCGTTCCGGGTCGGATTGTAGCAAGGAGTCCGCGCAAAAACCGCGCCGCGCGGTAAAGCCAGGTAGAATCACCATTGACGCGCTATACCACAATGGGTGCGCATAAGCACGACGGCAAACTCAGTAAAGGAGCAGACGATGGCACGACGCATTCCCAATCCCGACGCAAACGGACTCTTTCGCGAAGAGACGATCTCCGACCCGAAAGTGGGGGCGATCCGACGCATGATCCCAGTGACCGCCGACGGGTTGCCCGATCCCAGCCGAGATGAGAAGTTTTTGGGTGAGCTCACCGTGATGACGCCGATGGGGGCGCTGCCGCTCACCTTCGAAATTCCGGCGAAAAGCCTCGCCGATGCGGTTGCAGGGTTCGCCGACGCCGCCGAAAAGCAGCTCGAGCGGATGCAGGACGAGTTGCGGCGCCTCGAGCTCGAACAGTCGTCGCTCTTGGCCAAACAGGCGCTCGTTGGTGGCGGATTGGGTGGCCCCGGTGGCGCAGGGGGACCAGGCGGTTTGGGGGGCGGTCGCGCTGGCGGGGGCAGCGGCCTCATTCTGCCCTGATCACGCCGCAAAGACCGGTGCGAACCCCCCGCCGAGCGTGCGGAAATTGGTCGTCTGCCCTGCGTAGAGACGCGCGGCAAAAAGGAGCACTTCGCCCGCGTAGACGTAGGCGCGCAGGTCGAATTTGAACGGCTTGGTCGCGCCACCCGTTTCCGCTTCCGGCACCGCTCGTACCGCAGGGGCCGCGTAGGCCTGCGCGACATAGGAGCCGGGCAGGATCACCGTCTCCCAAACGCGGCGCGTCAGTTTGTCGCCGCGGTACGCCGCTTTGCTGCCGTAGCCGGCCACCGGTTTGAAAAAGAAGGCGCGCCGTTCGGCCCAGAGTGTCGCGGCATTTTCGGGGGTCACCAACAGGGTGGCAGGCACGTGCGCCAAAAGGAGCGCCCGCGTTTCGCCGTCGACGCCGAGCGCCTGCAGCGCGGCGTCGTCAGAAAGCGTGATCAGCCGCCGCTTGTCGGCCAGAAGCGCGTGGGCGCGCGGGTGCGGCGTCACCACCGCCGCGTCGCCAAGGTACGCGTCCCGCACCGCCGCGTGCGCCGGGGCTTCGAGCGCGAAGTCGGTCAAGCGGTTATAGACGAGGTCGATCGCAATACGCGCCCCCATAGTGTCGCGCAGCCACAGCCGCCCGTCGGAGTAGGTGAGTGCGGTGGGGTCCGCGATCGCGACGCGGTACCCCGCTTCGGTGAGCAACGCGCAAAAAAGGAGAAACTCGGGGTAGAGGTACTGTTCTCCGGGATCGTCGTCGACGATCGCGATCGTGGTAAGGGGCGCGTTTGCCCGGCAGCGCCGCCATTCGGTCTGAAACATCCGAAGGAGCGCGGCTTCAAGCGGCGGCTGCTTGGCTTCTGCGACGATTTTCGCTTCCAATTCCGGGCAGCAGGCGCGCTGCGCCGCCCGGATCATGGCGTTGATCATCGCGCCGCCGGCGTTGGTGTTGATCTCGATGAGCTGCGGCCCGCGCTCGGTAAGGTGAAAGTCGTACCCCATCAATACGCCGCGCGCAGGGGTATCGTGCTGCGCCGTCTCGGGTGCCGCGGCAAGCGCTGCCTCTTGCCACGCCGCGGTTTGCGCCAGATGATCGATCGCGGCGACCACCGCGCGAATCGTCGCCAGATCCGCCTCGGGCACGAGCAGCGCCACCGGCGCAACGAGGTGCGGGCGCTCGGCAAAGCGCGCCGGCAGTTGGGCAAGCATCGGATCGTCGGCTGCCCATGCGTCGAGGGCTTGCGCAAGCCGTGCGCGATCGAGCGAATGGCAGGTACAGGTGTGGTGCATCTTACAGCCAACCGTTTTTGGCCAACCACCAAACGAGCACGAGCGACGCCACCCACCCAGCGACGAACGCGGCGCGACGCACCCGCTGAGTGCGTTTGGCTTTTGCGGCGCGCCGCGCGGCGATCTTCGCTTGCCGGCGCGCCGTTTCCCGTGCCAGGAGCTCTTGGTGCACCAGTCGCGGCAGTTGCGGCAGCCATTTCGCCCAATGGGGCGCCTCCTCGCGCAGCGCTTTGGGCAACGCCCGCCAACCCACCTGCTCGCTCATCCACCGTTCGAGAAAGGGTTTTGCGGTCTGCCACAGGTCGAGATCCGGGTCGAGCTGCCGCCCCAACCCCTCGATGTTCAAGAGCGTCTTTTGCAGCAACACCAGTTGCGGCTGCACCTCGACTTCGAACCGCCGCGCAGTCTGGAAGAGCCGCAACAGGGTCTTGCCAAACGAGATCTCTTTGAGCGGCCGGTCGAAGATCGGCTCACAGACGGCGCGAATCGCTCCTTCGAACTCTTCCACCCGCACGTACGGCGGCGCCCACCCCGCTTCGATGTGCGCCAGCGCCACCCGGCGGTAGTCGCGCTGGAAAAAGGCGAGAAAATTGACCGCGAGGTAGTTTTTGTCTTCGTCGGAGAGCGTCCCCATGATGCCGAAATCGAGCGCGATGTAACGCCCGTCGGGGGCTACCAGGATATTGCCCGGATGCATGTCGGCGTGGAAAAAGCCGTCGCGAAAAACCTGCGTGAAGAAGATCTCGACCCCCGCGGCGGAGAGCCGTTTGAGGTCGATCCCCTGCGCCCGCAACGCGTCGATCCGCGAAATCGGCGTGCCGTGCATCCGCTCCATTACCATCACCTGGCTGCCGCAGTAGTCCCAATAGACCTCAGGCACGATGAGGAGCTTAGCATCACGGAAATTGCGCCGCAATTGCGAACAGTTCGCCGCTTCTCGCATCAGGTCGAGCTCGTCTTCGAGCGATTTCGCGAACTCCGCGACCACTTCGCGCGGCCGCAGCCGCTCCCCTTCCGACCAGAGGGTTTCGAGCAGCCACGCAGCGGCGTCCATGAGCGCCACGTCGTGTTCGATCACCTGACGAATCCCCGGACGCAGGATCTTCACCGCCGCTTCGCGCCCGTCGAAGAGCTGCGCGAAGTGGACCTGCGCTACCGACGCGCTCGCCACCGGTTCGGGATCGAACGCCGCGAACACTTCGGTCACGGGGCGGCCAAAATGGTGTTCGAGAATTGCGAGCGCCGTTTCGCTTGAAAACGGGGGGACGCGATCTTGGAGCTTTGCCAATTCGTCGGCGATGTCCGGCGGGATGAGATCGCGGCGCGTGGAGAGCATCTGCCCGAACTTGACGAAGATCGGGCCAAGGGATTCGAGCGCCACCCGCAGCCGCACGCCGCGTGGGGTCGCATCGTGCCGCCAGAAGAAGAGGCGGCGCCACCATCGGGACAACCGTCCAGACGGGTCGGCCGCGCAGACGATCTCGTCAAGCCGGTAGCGGTAGCCGATCCAAACGATGCGAATGAGGCGCAACAGGCGCATGACAGAGGGGATCGCAAAAGAATCCGCGCATTGTACCGCCTTGCCCGCTCTTTCCGTAAGCGGCAACCGGAAAGGGGCTAAGACCTTTTTTCGCTTCGCACCGCTCCCCCCATGAGCACCGCCCACCCCCGGGTGCTTGGGTGGCTCTCGAGCGCCAATTTCGCGATCATCGTCAGCGGAATCGAGAGAAACGCGCCCACAGTGCCCAGCAACCAACCCCACAAAAGGAGCGAGACCAGCACCACCAAGGGCGATAACCCCAATGCTTGCCCCATCCAGCGTGGCTCGATGACGTTGCCCAATACGACGTTGATCGCAAGGTACCCCGCCGCAACCACCGCCGCGTCGACTGGGCCATACTGCAACAGCGCCAAGACGACCGCAGGCAGCGCAGCAAGGATCGAACCGATCGTCGGGATGAAATTCAAGAGCCCCGCCATTACGCCGAAAAAGAGCGCGAAATCGACCCCACGCCACACCAACAACACCCACACCAATAGCCCAGTTGCTGCGCTCACGCTGGTTTTGATCACCAGATAGCGGTTCACCGCCGCCAAGAAGCGGCGCAGCCGCACCTGCGCCCGCCGCTCGCGCGGAAACGCCGCGGCAAATCGGGCCGTAAGCGTTGGCACCTCGAGCAGCAAAAAGACGTACGCCAAGAGCACCAACGCGAAATTGGCCGTCACCTGACCGGTTGCCGCGGCAAGCGTCCGCGCCCCTTGCGCGATCACCGCAAGCGACGGGGTCGGCAACTCCGCCAGGAGCGACTCCCACGGCGCGCCGCGCGCCGCAAGCCACGCCTGCACCCCACTGAAGAAGGACAACCACTTGCTCTGGTACTCCGGGCCATTCGCCGCCAGTTGTCGCGCGGTGAGTTCGATGACGGTAAAGAGCTGAAACACCGCAAACCCCACAACGACAAAGAGCAGCACGATCCCCACCCCCCAAGGCACTTTGCGGCGATGGAGCCAAACAAGCGGCGGCACCGAGATCATCGCAAGAAAGACCGCGACCAAGAGCGGCGCCAGCCAACTCGCCACCGCCTGCACCCCGGCGCCGATCACGACGAGCGCCGCCATGACGAAGAGTGACACCGGGAGTTGCCCCGTGTGCTGCCGCTGCGATTCGCGTTCCTGCGCCACGTTCCCTCCGCTTCGTTCGCGTTCAGGTTCTTTTTGCGCTCGATCGCGCCATGGGCCGTCGCGAACGCACCTCGCCCGAGGTGCTATTTCGGGCAGATGGGGTGCGCGCGCTCAGCCGGGCGAGTATAATCGGAAGCAAACCATTTCGTTACCAAGATCATGGCAGAAACGACACACGATTGGACCCACTGGGAACCCCAACACGTCTTGGCGGGGTGGCTGCATCAAGCCATCACCGCAGCATTCCCCGACCACGCCCATCTCCCGGTAGCGCTCGAACGGCCGAAAGACCCCAGCCACGGTGACTGGGCGACCACCTGGGCGCTCGTGCACGCCAAAGCGCTCAAACAGAACCCACGCGCGGTCGCCGAAGCGATCCGGCGCGAGCTCACCCCCCACCCGTGGGTTGCAGAGGTGACGATCGCCGGGCCTGGGTTCCTCAACATCCGCCTCACCCCGGCAGCGAAAACGGCGGTGGTGCCGAAGATCCTCACCGCACGGGACCGCTTTGGCGCCGGCAAACCCCGCGCCGAACGGGTGCAGATCGAATTCGTCTCCGCCAATCCCACTGGCCCCCTGCACGTTGGGCATGGCCGCGGCGCCGCGTACGGCGCAACGCTTGCCAACGTCATGGCGTTCGCGGGTTGGCAGGTCACGCGGGAATACTACGTGAATGACGCCGGCCGCCAGATGGACATCCTCACCCTCTCCACTTGGTTGCGCTACCTCGCGCTGTTCGGCGTCGCGATCCCCTTCCCGAAAAACGCCTATCAGGGGCAATACGTCGTCGCGATGGCCGAAACCCTCAAGCAGGCGCACGGCGCGCGCTTTTGCACCGCTACCGCGGAAACGCTCCTGGCGGGCGTTCCGGAAGAACCGCCTGCGGAGCGCACCGACGACGACGCCACCCAGCAGCGCGAAGCGCGGCTCGATGCGCTCATCGCGAACGCCAAGCGGTTGTTGGGCGAAGATTATGCGTGGCTGCACCAGTTCGTCCTTACCGAACAGCTCGGCGATTGCCGCGACGACCTTGCCGAGTTCGGCGTCACCTTCGACCACTGGTTTTCGGAGCAGAGCCTCTACGACACTGGACTGGTTGCGCGCGCGATCGAAACGCTGGAAAAGCGTGGCCACCTCTACACCCAAGACGGTGCGAAGTGGTTTCGCGCCACTGCCTTCGGCGACGAAAAAGACCGCGTGGTGCAGCGCGCCAACGGCAGCTACACCTATTTCGCTTCCGATATCGCCTACCACCTCAACAAATTCGAACGCGGCTTCGACCGCGTGATCGACATCTGGGGCGCCGACCACCACGGCTACATCCCCCGCGTGCGTGCCGCGTTGGCAGCGCTTGGGCTCGACACCAGCCGCTTCGAAGTCCTGCTCGTGCAGTTTGCGGTGCTCTACCGCAACGGCGAAAAGGTGCCGATGAGCACCCGCGCCGGCGAATTCGTCACGCTGCGCGAACTGCGCCACGAAGTGGGCAACGACGCGGCCCGCTTCTTCTACATTCTGCGCAAGTCCGATCAACACCTCGATTTCGACCTCGATTTGGCAAAACGGCAATCGAACGACAACCCGGTCTATTACGTTCAGTATGCGCATGCGCGGATCGCCTCGGTGCTGCGCGAATGGCTCGAACACGAACCGGACGGCGCGGCGATCGACGAAAGGCTCTCGGCCGCCGACCTCGCCCCCCTTGAAACCTCTCCGGCAGCACTCGCGCTTGCGCAACGGCTGCAAGCGTTCCCTGCCATCATCGCCACGGCCGCCGAAGAGCGGGCCCCGCACCATATCGCGTTCTACCTGAAAGCGGTTGCTGCCGATTTCCACGCGTGGTACAACGTCGATCGCATCCTGGTCGAGGACCACGCGGTTCGCCTGGCGCGGCTCGCGCTGGCGCGCGCCACGCAATGGGTCCTCAAAAACGGTCTGCAGCTCCTCGGTGTTTCGGCGCCGGAGCGGATGTGAGTCGGTGAAATGGTAACGGGACGATGAACGTGGCTCGGATCGCAGCGCGAACACAACCTCCGCGCCCCCAGTGGGGGGGAACCCTGGTGGGGCTGCTTCTTGGGATTGCGCTGGGCACGCTACTGGCGCTTGCTGTGGCCTGGTACGTCACGCGCCATTCCCCGTTTCGCTCCCAATCCACGACCACCGTCCCCCCGAGCGAAATCCCCAAAGAGATTCTTGGGATGATTCGCAGCCCAAACGGTGGCGCACCACCCCCTACGAACCCAGCACCTTCTGCTGCCCCCTCTGAAGCGACGTCTGCGCCCCTGCCCCCCTCGCCGGCAACTGCCGCGCCGACGCAGCCGCCGACGCCCCCGGCGTCGCCTTCCGCTGCCTCCCCCCTCTTGCCTTCGGCGCCCTCCCGCAGCGGCCCGGCAACCGCAGCGAACGTCCCCCCTCCGTTGCAAGCAGCGCCCCCGGCTGCCCAAGCGCATGCAACCGCTCCCCCTACCCCGCCGCAACCCGCGCCCCCGCCACCTGCCGCGGTCGAGCGGTGGTACTGGCAAGTGGGTGCGTTTGGTTCGGAGCAAGAGGCCAACCGGGTGCGCGCGGAACTTGCGCTGATGGGGCTTACCTCACGGGTGGAACCGGCTCAAATGGAGGACGGTCGAACGCTCTACCGCGTCCGGGTGGGGCCCTATCCGTCGCAGCAGGCGGCGCAAGCGGCCCGCAGCCGGCTGCAAGGAGCGGGTTATCAACCCGTGATGGTCAAAGGGTGATCCCCAAGCAAGGAGGAACCGATGCAGAATGGCTTTGGTGATGCGCTGAGTCGTCGCGCGTGGCTCAGCACCACAGGCGGGTTGCTGGCGTTGGCTGCGCTCCCACGGGCGGTCTTCGCCGCTACCACCCACGAAGTGATCGACCCACCGATCGCCTCCCCGAGCGACGTGATCGAAGTGCTGGAGTTTTTTCATTACGGCTGCCCCCACTGCCGCCAATTCGATCCGCTGCTGCACGCGTGGAAAGCAAAACTCCCTAGCGACGTCCGCGTTCGCGCGGTGCCAGTCATCTGGAACCAGCGGGTGCTCCAAGGGCTTGCGACGTTTCATTTCGCGCTTGCGGCGATCGGCGCGCTCGATACCCTCCACCCCCGCGTCTTTGCCGCGCTGCAAGACGAACGTCGGCCGCTCTACGACCGGGACGGCGCCGCCGAATGGGTGCGCGAGCAGGGTGCCGACGGCGCGGCGCTTGCCAAAGCATGGGATTCCTTCGGGGTACAAACCCGCGTGAAACAGGCCGACCGCGAGACGCGCGAATACCAGATCCAAGGGGTGCCGACGCTTGCGATCGCGGGGCGTTATCGCACGTCCGCGTCGCTCACCGGTAGCCACGAGGCCGCATTGGCCGAAGCGGATCGGCTGATCGCGCGCATTCGGCAAAATCGACAGCAAGGGTGACGGGCATGACCGGAGCCGGCAGCTACCTGACAACGGACGCAGCGCCTTCCGAGCGTCGCCGCCACCAACGAATCTACGTCGCGCTCGTCTCGCCGCGCCGTTTTCGGGTGGACCTCCTGGGCGTTCCCGGTGGCAATGACTGCCCCGTCTATGACCTCTCGTTGGGCGGCTTTTCGTGTGGTCGCCCGCAGGAGATACCCACTGCGCCCTTTCCCTTCGTTTTGCACAACGACGGCGACGCGCAACCGATTCGCGGTGAAGCCGAAGTCCGCGCGGTGGTGAGCGACGGGCGCATCGGCTGCGCGTTCGTGGCGCTAGACCCGGCCGCAACCGAACGGCTCACCCGCTGGCTCATCGATTACATCCTGACCAACGCCCGCGTGCGCATCGACGAAGAAGAGGCGCGCGCGATCGTCGAAGGAAACTCGTTTTTGTGATTCACTCCTGCCTGAGCGCGACGATCGGATCGAGCCGCGCGGCGCGGCGCGCGGGTAGGAAACCGAACACCACCCCCACCGCAGCGGAAAAGAGCACCGCAAGCGCAATTACGCCCAAATCGACGAGAAACGGAAAGCCAAGCGCCTGCGCCGCTAGGTAGGAGGCCCCGAGCGCCAGGACGATGCCGATTGCGCCGCCCGCCAGCGACAGCACCACCGCTTCGACGAGAAACTGCGTCATCACGTCGACGGCGCGCGCGCCGATCGCCAACCGAATCCCGATCTCGCGCGTCCGCTCGGTGACCGAAACCAGCATGATGTTCATGATCCCGATCCCCCCCACCACGAGGCTGATCGCTGCAACCGCCGAGAGCAGCGCAGTGAGCATCCGGGTGGTCGCGGTGAAGGTCCGCTCGATTTCGCGCGAATCGGTGATGCGGAAATTGTCGCTCTCGTTCGGCGCAACCCGCCGCCGCTCGCGCAGCAACTGCTGCACCTCGGCAATCGCTTCGCGGCTGGTATAACCCGGCGCAACGGCGGCGATGATGAAGCGCACCTGCGTGTTGCCCGCGATGCGGCGGTGGTAGAGGCGCAGCGGCACCATCACCACATCGTCCTGGTCGCTGCCAAAGGCCGACTGCCCTTTTGCGGCGAGCACCCCGATCACCGTGCAGGTCAATTTGTCGAGCCGCACCCGTTCGCCGATCGGCGACCGGTCGCCAAAAAGGGCCGTAGCCACCGTCTGACCGAAGAGGCAGACCGCGGCGCCGGACCGGAGCTCGCCGGGCGTCGGTTCGCGCCCTTCGATGACCGGCCACTGCCGCGCCGCAAGGTACCCTTCGCCGATGCCGACGATCTGCGTCGTCGTGCTCTGGTTGCCGGCGATCACGGTGCGGTTGGTCGCCGCAGCAGGCGCAGCGATCGCGATCGTCGCCGCTTCGCGCTCGAGAAAGCGGGCATCCTCGACCGAAAAGGGCACCGTGGCGCTCCCCGGACCAAAGCCGCGGGAGGGGCTGATGAAGAGGACGTTCGACCCCATCGCGGCGATCTGCTGCTGCACCGCGGCGGTCGCGCCGCGCCCCAACGTGACGAGCGCGATCACCGCCGCAACCCCGATCACCACCCCGAGCACGGTCAAAAAAGAGCGCAACGGGTTGCGCGAAAGCGCCCGCACCGCTTCGCGCCACGCGATCATCCACATAGGCCGCCCCTTTCTTCGCGCTCGATCCGCCCATCGCGGAAATGGACGATGCGCCCTGCGTATTCGGCCATCTCCGGTTCGTGGGTCACCATCACGATCGTCACCCCAAGGGTTGCGTTGAGGGCAGCAAGCAGTTGCATGATTTCGTGGCTGCGCGCCGAGTCGAGGTTGCCGGTGGGTTCGTCGGCAAGAAGCAGCTGCGGTCGGGTGACGATCGCGCGCGCGATCGCAACCCGTTGCTGTTGCCCGCCGGAGAGTTCGCTCGGGCGATGCCCTTCGCGCCCGGAGAGTCCCACCTGCGCGAGCGCCGCTTGCGCACGCGCGCGGCGCTCGGCCGCTTTCACCCCTTGGTAGAGAAGCGGCAATTCGACGTTTTCCAACGCGGTGAGCCGCGGCAAGAGGTGAAACCCCTGGAAGACGAAACCGATCACGTAGCGCCGCAAGAGCGCCCGCGCATCCGCATCGAGCGCGGTCACCTCGAGCCCCGCCAACGTATAGCGTCCGGCGGTAGGGGTATCGAGGCAGCCGATCACGTTCATACAGGTCGATTTCCCCGAGCCGCTCGGCCCCATCAACGCGACGAATTCGCCGCTTGCCACGGTAAGGTCGATCCCGGCAAGCGCAGTCACCGCGGCGTCGCCCGACCCATAGACGCGGCTGATCCCTTCCAGGACGACGAGCGGGAGCGCCCCGGTTCGTGGCTGGGCTGCGTTGCTCACCGCGCCTCCGCACGCAGTTCCCGAACGATCACGGGCATTCCAGCGCGCAATTCCCCTTTTTCCACCGCGACCACTTCGCTGCGTTGCCCGTCGCTTAGCCCCAGCCGGACCGTGACCGCCTGCGGCGCGCCCGCTTGCAGGACGTAGAGGGTTACCGTGCCACGTCCTTCATTTGCGGGTGGCGTTTGTGGGGTTCTGGGAATTGGCGGACGCAGCACCGCGAAGAGGGAAAACCCTTTCCCCCCTTCTGCCTGTCTGCTTTGCGGTCGATAGCGCAGCGCGGCGTTTGCTACCGTCAATACCCCTTCACGGCGATCGCTTTCGATCTCGGCGGTTGCAGTCATTCCGGGGCGAAGCCGCAGGTCGGGGTTGGGTACCGCGATCACCGTTTTGTAGGTGACGACGCCATTGACCACTTCGCTTCCCCAGCGCACCATCGTCACCCGCCCCGTGAAGGTCTCGTCGGGAAAAGCATCGACCCGGAACCGCACCGTCTGGCCGGCACGAACCCGGCCGACGTCGGCTTCGTCGACGTCGGCAAGGAGTTCCATTTCGCGCAGGTCTTCCGCGATCACGAAAAGCACCGGCGCTTGCAGCGACGCCGCGATCGTCTGGCCGGGATCGACTTTGCGCTGCAACACCACCCCGTCGACCGGGGAGCGGATCACCGATTTGTCGAGGTTGATCGCCACCTCCTCGAGTTGCGCTTCGATCTGAGCGATCTGCGCCGCTACCTGTGCGTCAATGGCTTCGGCGCGCGCCACCGCGGCTTTTGCGGCGTCGAGATCGGTCTGCGCCACCGCGCGGCCGTCGCTTGCCTGCGCCGCGGTGCGCAACCGTTCGAGCCGGGTGCGCGCCTCTTGAAGCGTTGCTGCGGCTTCCGAGCGTTTGGCGCGCATAGCCGCCAACTGCGCCGTCAATTGGCGGCGCTGCGCTTCGAGCTTGCGGGTGTCGAGCCGCGCCAGCACCGCCCCTTTGGTGACGCGGTCGTTGAAGTCGACCAATACGTCGCGCACGGTACCCGAAATCTCGGCGCCGACATCCACCTGACGGGTCGGCTGCAGCGAACCGGTTGCCGTCACCGTCGCGACCAGGTCTGCGATCCGCGCCTCATCGGTAGCGTAACGCACGGCCGGTTGCGGCGGCTGCCTTTGCCACCACCACGCGCCGGCGCCCGCTAACAGCAAAAGGAGCCCCACCACGAGCCACCGCCCGCGTCTGCGGCGGGGCTTCTCTGCTCGGCGCAGGCGCGCGCTCAGTTCCGGCGGGAGCCCACCCGCCTCTGCGCGCGCCTCTTGCGGTCGATCCGAAGCGCTCACGATCCCGTTCTCCTTTCGGTTGTCGTAACCTCACCACGGCACACCCAGACGGTATTCGAGCAGCAGGCGGTCGTTGCGGCTGGTTGCAAGCGCCGTCTGGTACGCCGCTTCGGCGTTGAGCCAGGTGCGCTGCGCGTCGAGAACGAGCGCGTAATCGACCATCCCGGCGCGGTACTGTGCGTCCATGAGTTGCCACGCCCGCTCGGCTGCCTGCGCTGCCGCTGCCAGCGCCCGGCGGCGTTCGTCGTTTGCCTGCAGTTGCGCGAGCGTCTGTTCGACCTCGCCCAACGCTGCGACGAGCGCTGCGCGGTAGTTCGCCGCCGCTTCGCGCACCGCGGCGTCTGCGGCGCGCGCTTCGGCGGCAAGCCGCCCACCGTCGAAAAGGGTCGCGGAAAGGTTCCACGCGAGCGCCCAGCTCGCCGCGCTCATCTGCCAGATCGTCGCCGGATTCGCCGCCGCGAACGCCAGCGTACCGGTGAGGGGAAAGGTCGGATACTGCGCCGCGCGCGCATCGACCGCGCTCGCCACTGCCGCTGCAAGCCGCCGCTCTGCTTCGCGCACGTCGGGACGGCGGCGCAACAGATCGATCGGGGTGCCGGGATCGGGCGGCGCCGGCAACAGTTCGTCCGAAGGCAGCGGCGGCGGGTTGCGCCAGGCGCGAGCGATGCCTCCGGTGAGGATCACCAACCGCTCGACGGCAATAGCGTACTGCGCCTGCGCTTGGGCGCGTTGCGCGGCGAGTTGCGCTGCCAGGGTTTCGAGCTGCGCCCGTTCCCGTTCGCTGGCAAGGCCAGCCGCGATGCGGGCGTCGAGGAGCGCGCGGCTCTGCGCGACGATCGCCATTTGCCGTTCGCTCACCGCCTGCTGCGCGCGCGCGGCGATCGCGTCGAGGTAGGCCTGCGCGGCTTGCAACAATAACTGCCGTTCGAGTTGCGCCGCCGCCCAGTGGGCCGCTTCGGCCTCGAACGCCGCGGCGCGCGCCGCCGCGGCCCGTCCGCCGAACAGGTCGGGCGTCCAGCGCCAATCGACACCCGCCTGCGTGGTGGTACCGGCGCTCGCTTGACCGGTGCGCGCCGCGCCCGTGCCGCTACGCGCCACCCCCGCATTCGCGGTCACCGTCACCCCACCGGCTTGCGCCTGCGCCGCTTCGGCAAGCGCAGCGGCTTTCGCCCACCGCGCGAGCGCCGCGTCACGCTCCGGGTTCGCCGCACGCACCGCGGCAAAGAGTTGCGCGAGCGTGGGCGCAGCGGTCAACCAAGGCGACGACATGTTGGTCGTCGCAACCTCGGCAACGCCGTGGTGGTAGCGCTCGGGCCAATCGGCTTCGGGGTTCGGGTATTGCGGCGGCTGCACCGCGCACGCAGCAAGGAGAAGGGGCGCGAGGTACGACCACCTAGCGCACCGTTGCCGCCAGCTGGGCAAGGGATTCTGGATCGTTGCAATTGGCAAAAGCGTCGGGTTCATCCGCGAATGAGACCGCACGATGCGGCAAAGTTCCGTACCAGGCGTCGATTCTACGCCGATGGGTCGCAAGGAACGCAGCAAGGCTCGGCAAATGGGCGCGATGGACGAGCAAGAAGACCGGATGGGGGCGCGTGCCATCGTGGGCGAAGAAGACGGGCGGCAGGGGGTCGCCTGCGCGGTCTGCGTCGTCTGCCGCGGCAAACGCGCCGGCAGCGTGCGCCGCGGCAAGGAAACGCGCCACGAGATCGCGCGGCAGAAGCGGCGCGTCACACGGCACCGTCACCACCCAGTCGCTGGGTGCTGCCGCCAACCCAGCGGCGATCCCGGCAAGCGGGCCAGCGAAGCGCCATTCGGGGGGGTCACTGACCACCGGGTAGCCGAGTGCGCGATAGCGGTCGAGGCTGCGGTTGGCGCTCACCAGGAGCTGGGCAACCTGCGGACGCAACCGCTCGATCGCCCACGCGATGAGCGGTTTGTCACGCCAGGTGACCCACCCTTTGTCGACGCCGCCCATGCGCCGCCCTTCGCCGCCAGCCAGAATCAGCCCGGTCACGGGAAACCGGTTTGGGTCAGGTTCGGTATCAAGCATGGGGATCTCCTCCTCCCGTTCCGGTGTCACGCCGCGCCATCCCCTCTTCGCAGCGCTTCGCGCGCCCGTTCGCGCGCCGCAAGCGCCGCTTCGCCGTGGCGCCGCTTCACGTGCCCGAAGCCCCGCACGGTGCGCGGCCAACGCGCCAGCGCTTCCGCACGCGACACCGCGTCGAGGTTCGCGTGATCGCGGCGCAATTGGTCGGCGATTTCCGCAAGATCGCTTTCGTAGAGGCGGATGAGTTTCCGCTCCCAGCGCCGTTCGGCACTCTGCCCGAACGGGTCGAACGGGGTACCGCGCAGGAACTTCAACCGTGCCAACCACGGGAAGACCCGGCGTAGCCAGGGACCGTAGGTGCGCTTTTCGATCCGGCCGGTCAGGGGATCGGGTTTGGCCAAGAACGGCGGCGCGAGCAAAAACTTTGGCGTAAAACCGGGTTCGAACGTCTCGCCCAGCTGTTGCCACACGTCAGGGTCGCTCCACAGCCGCGCCACCTCGTATTCGTCCTTGATCGCGAGGAGGCGATGGTATTCGCGGGCCACCGTCGCGGTGAGCGGCAGGTCGTCTGGGCGCTCCGCTGTGGCTTCTGGGAGCGTCTGACCCGCTTGACGCCGCAGCGCGCGTTCGGCGTCGCGGATCCGTTCGACCCGCTCCCGGTACCGTTCGGCGTAGCGCGCGTTCTGGTAGCGGGTGAGGTGCGCAACACGGCGCGCGATCATTTCGTCGAGCGTCTGCGACAGGCGCAAGATCCCCTTGGGTTCGCTGTGGGCAAACGCGAACACTGCGTCGAGATCGACCGCGGCGCGCCGCCCCCACAAGAACGCTTTCTGGTTCGCGGCAACCGCGACCCCGTTCAATTCGATCGCGCGCAGGAGCGCCGCCTCAGAAACCGGCACCCACCCCTGTTGCCACGCATAGCCGAGCAGAAAGGCGTTGGTGAAGATCGCATCCCCCATCAGCCGCGTCGCCAATTGGGTGGCATCGAACGCGAAGGGCGCTCCCCCGATCGCGTCACCGATCTGCGCCAGCAGCCGCTCGCGGGGGAACTGCCAATCGGGGTTGCGCGTGAATTCGAGCGTCGGCGTCTCGGCGGTATTGACGACCACACGGGTGCGCCCGACGGTCATTTTCGCCAACGCCTCGTCGCTCGCGGTGACGATCAGGTCGCCGCCGATCACCGCGTCCGCTTCCCCGGCAGCGATGCGGGCTGCGGTGATCCGCTCTGGAGTTGCGGCTAGCCGTATGTGGCTGAAGACCGCGCCCCCTTTCTGCGCGAGACCGGTCATGTCGAGCGTCGTCACCCCTTTCCCTTCCAGGTGCGCCGCCATGCCGATGAGCGCGCCGATCGTCACCACACCGGTCCCCCCGACTCCGGTCACCAGGAGGTTCCACGGGCGGTCGAGCGCGGGCACGCCGGGTTCGGGCGGCAGCGGCCAATCGTCGTCGCCCGCAAGCGCTTCTCCTTTTTTGAGCTGCGCGTTTTCGAGCACGAGAAAGCTGGGACAAAAGCCGTCGGCACAGGAGTAGTCTTTGTTGCAGCTCGACTGGTCGATCTGCCGCTTGCGACCAAACTCGGTTTCGAGCGGCCAGACCGCGACGCAGTTCGACACTTCCCCGCAATCGCCGCACCCTTCGCAAACCTCCGGGTGGATGAAGAGCCGCCGCGGGGGATCGGGGAACTGCTTGCGTTTGCGGCGGCGCCGCTTCTCCGCCGCGCAGGTCTGGTCATAAATGATCGCCGAAACCCCAGGCAACGCGCGAAATTCGCGCTGAATCGCGTCAAGCTCCTTGCGGTGGCGAATCGGCACCTGGTCGACGTCGGCCGGGCCATAGACGCGCGGCGTTCCGTCGGTGACGATCACCAAGTTATGGACCCCTTCGGCTTTGAGTTGCGCGACGATCATCGGGACGGTGAGCGGTCCGTCGACCGGCTGCCCGCCCGTCATCGCGACCGCATCGTTGTACAGGATCTTGAAGGTGATATTGACGCCCGCCGCGATACACTGCCGAATCGCCAGGATCCCGGAGTGGTAGTAGGTGCCGTCGCCCAGGTTGGCGAAGATGTGGCGCGTTTCGGTAAACTGCGCCTGCCCGACCCACGGCACCCCCTCGCCCCCCATCTGGGTGAAGGTACTGGTGTGGCGCTCCGGCATCCAGGTGACCATGTAGTGGCAGCCGATCCCGGCAACCGCGCGGCTCCCTTCGGGCACGCGGGTCGAGGTGTTGTGCGGACACCCGGGGCAGAAGGTGGGGAGCCGTTCAGCATGAAGCGGCAGGCGCGCCAACGCCGCCTCTTTCTGCGCGATCCATTCGAGCCGCGCCCGCATTTCGGGCGAATCGTACCAACGGGCCAAGCGGTTGCCGATCGCACGCGCGATCATCGCTGGCGTGAGCTCCCCCGCCGCGGGCAAGAGCCATTCGCCGTGGTCGACGGTGCCGTCGGGACGCACGAGGTGGGCCCACTCCCCCTTTTCGTCGAATTTGCCGACCACCCGCGGCCGGACATCTTCGCGCCAGTTGTAGAGCTCCTCTTTGAGCTGATATTCGATGAGCTGCCGCTTTTCCTCGACCACCAGGATCTCTTCCAACCCGTCGGCGAAGCGGCGCACCGCGTCGGCTTCGAGCGGCCAGACCATCCCGACCTTCATCAGGCGGATGCCGATCGCCTTGGCGCGTTCGGCGTCGATACCCAGGTCTTCGAGCGCCTGCAGCACGTCGAGGTAGGATTTGCCGCTGGTGATGATCCCCAGGCGCGGCCGTTCGGGTTCGATCACGATGCGGTTCAGTTCGTTCGCCCGCGCGTACGCGAGCGCTGCGTAGAGCTTGTGGTGCAGCAGCCGCTCCTCTTGCACCCGCGGCGGATCGGGCCAGCGGATGTTGAGTCCGCCCGGCGGCATCGGAAAGTCGGTGGGAAGGGTCACGGTGACGCGGAACGGATCGGCGTCGACCGACGCGGCGCTCTCCACCGTATCGGCCACCGCTTTGAACGCGACCCAGCAGCCGCTGTAGCGCGACAGCGCGTAACCGTGGATTCCGTAATCGAGGTACTCCTGCACGTTGGCCGGCGCGAGCACCGGCATCATCACCGCTTTGAAGATATGGTCGGTCTGATGCGGCAGCGTCGACGATTTCGCCGCATGGTCGTCGCCAGCAACGACCAATACGCCGCCGTGGGGCGACGTACCCGCGGCGTTGCCGTGGCGCAAGACGTCGCCACTGCGGTCGACCCCCGGACCTTTGCCATACCAGAGCGCAAAGACGCCGTCGTAGCGGGCACCCGGGAACAGGCCGACCTGTTGCGTTCCCCAGACCGCGGTCGCTGCCAGATCCTCATTGACGCCGGGTTGGAAGACGATCGCGTGGTCGCGCAGGAAAGCTTGCGCGCGCCACAACTCCTTGTCGAGCCCGCCCAGCGGGGAGCCGCGGTAGCCGGAGACGAAACCCGCGGTATTGAGCCCGGCGGCTTGGTCACGGATCTTCTGGTTGATCAGAAGACGCACCAGCGCCTGCGTCCCGGTCAAGAAGACCCGGCGTTCGCGGTAGCGATCCTCTAGGGTATAGCGGGCGAGCGCCAGCTGGCCGATGGGTGCGTTCATCTTCTGTCTCCTTTGGTGTGGCTGCGCGCCGCGAAGCGATTCGGCTTGGCGGCAGCCGGTTCCGGATCGTGGTGATCGTTCGCAGTCTTGTTGTATCGATTATTTTTGCGCGTTACCGCGGTCGCGAACAGTTAGGGAAAACCCGATCACCACGCCAAATAGGCGTACCCGGCCTCTTGGAGCTCCATGATCGCCGCCGCGCCCACTTCGACGATTTCGGCAAACGGTTCGATCGCCTCTGGCCCCCAACCGAGGGTTTTCATCGTGTTGCCGCACGCGATGTAGCGCACGCCGTAGAACTCCGCTTGCCCTTTCGCCCGCTGCCGCAGCTCCTCCGGAATCGGACGCTGCGGCGTTTTGGCGATGAGGTGAATGCCCGGACCGAAGCAGACCACCGCGATTGCGATCTGATCGGGGTACTTTCCCAGCATCGCCGAGATCGAGTTGAGGATATGTCCGATGTATTCGGGGTCGGCTTGGTTGAGCTGATAGACGATTTTGTGGGGCATCCCGTCACCCGCGCTCTCGCCCCGTGCGGCCCCCACCGCAAGCGCCAACGCAGCGGGGGCAGTCAAAGCCAGACGCCGGCGGCGGTCTGGCGCGCGCGCCGCGACAGCGGTCGGTGGCACGGGTTCGGCGTTCGTTGTCGTCGCTTTGCTCATCACACGCGCTCCTCTCTGAAGGGGTCTTTATAAAAAACCGAGCCGTTGCCGCGGGCCACCCTTTGCGACCACCTCGTCACGCAGCGCGCTCAACAGCGCCTCGCCGCTTGCCGCACCACCGAGCAGACGCAACCGCTTCACCGCGGCCGCGAAATCGCCAGGCGTCAAGCGGTCGAGTTCGCGGGTGCGGTGACTCCACGCTTCGGCTTCGTCGCGCGGAACCCCCAGCCGCACCGCCTCTTGGACGAAGAGCGCTGCCCGCTGCGGCGCGGTGAGATAGTCGAACCGCACCTTGAACGCAAAGCGACGCAGGCTCGCGGCGTCGAGTTGTTCCACGAGGTTGGTGGTGCAGATGAAAATGCCGTCGAACGCCTCCATTTGCGTGAGCAGTTCGTTGGTCTGCGTCACCTCCCAGTGCGCGTGCGCCCCACGGCGGTCGGCAAGGAAGCTGTCGGCCTCGTCCAAAAGCAGCACCGCCCCCCGCTCGCGCGCTTCCCGAAACATCGCCGCGATCGCCTTTTCGCTTTCGCCGAGCCATTTGGACAACAGGTCGGAGGCGCGTTTCACCACGATCGGCTTGTCGAGCGCGCGCGCGATCCCATGCGCGAATTCGGTCTTGCCGGTACCGGGCGGGCCATAGAAGCAGAGCGTTGCCTGCGGTTGCCGCGCCAGCGCCGCAACGAGCCGCTCCGGATCAATGTCGAGGTTGAGGAACGCCCAATCGAGCGCAGTTGCAGCAGGTAGCCGCGGCACCCCCCGTTCCCCAAGAAGCGCCAAGCTCGATGCCAAAGCCCGTTCCGCGGCAACGAGCGGCGAGACCGCCGACTCTGGGCCTTTCCCAACCGGGCGCGCCGCCACCCAACGTGCCACCTGTGCCGCTTGCGCTAGGAGCGCCGGTGACGCTGCCTCGTGGCGCACAAGGCGCATCAACCATTCGTCGCTGGCGTTGAGCCCCGCAAACGCTTGCCGCGCGATCGCCATCCGCACCCCTTCGGGCGGGACGGGAAAACGCACCGCGTACGCGAAACGGCGCAAATAGGCCGGATCGAACGCCGCGTCGTTGGTGATCCAGATCGTCGGCAACGGATTGTTCTCGAGCAGCCAATTGGTCCACGCTTTCGCGCCGCGGGTTGGCGCGGTATCGTCGTCTCCGCCCAACAGCGAAAGCAGCGTATGCCCCGAAGTGGGCAGCACATCTTCAGCTTCATCGAGCAGCATCAACGTCCGTTCGGCGCGCGCGGTGATACTCGACGCCGCGGCGTAGGCGCGCAGGCGCTCTTGACCCTGGATCGGTTCGCCCGCTTCATCCTGCGCTGGGGTCTCCACCAGCCGCGCACCGAGCGCTTGCGCAAGCGCTTGCGCGAACTCGGTTTTGCCGGTACCCGGCGGCCCATAAAAGAGCAGGTTCACCCCTTTGGCACGGGCCGCAAGCGCCCCGTCCAAGAGCGCGATCAAGGTCGCGGCATCCTGCGCCAAATGGGGAAAATCGGCGAGCGTACAGCGCGGCTGCCGCACCACCGGCCGAACGAACGCTGCCATCAAGTCGTCGGTGGTGAGTTGGCTCGAGAGCAAGAGGTGCGGCAGCCGCCCCATCACGTCGAAACGCGTCTCGAGGTCATGCCCCGCACGGGGCGCCGCATCGACCCGAACCAACCCAGCGCGGTGCAGCGCCCCGTCGGGCCGCAACGCTTTGACGACGAGCGCGCGGCGAACGTTCGCGATCGCCGCGACCGCCAACGCGACATGGTCGAGCCCACCCGGTTGGTTCGCCGCCGCCACCGCCGCGTGGAAACGGCGAAACGCCGCCAACGCCACCGCAAAGCGCAACACCCCCACTTCGGCGCGGTTGAGTCCCAGCACCTTGCCCAGACGCGCCGAATTGCGCAACAACGGCAATTTCGGGTTGATCGCGGCTTCGAGCTGCTCCAAGCGTTCGAGCAGCCGCTTCTCGATCCCCGCAGTGCCGAGCTTGCGCATCGCGGCGCGGTCGATCACCGTATCGCCCTCTTCGTCCTCGCGCGTCGGGACCAATTCGCCCACGTAGCGCACGTAGTCGCTGTCGAGCAGGATC
Organism: Hydrogenophilus thiooxidans; assembly: GCF_019049855.1. Classification (GTDB taxonomy): domain Bacteria; phylum Pseudomonadota; class Gammaproteobacteria; order Burkholderiales; family Rhodocyclaceae; genus Hydrogenophilus; species Hydrogenophilus thiooxidans. The sequence continues at coordinate 53,357 of NZ_JAHLSY010000007.1, forward strand.
GGCTCGGAAAAGATGCTCTCCTTGTCCAGGTGGCGGTGCCACCCGAACGCAAGCGTCAAACGGATCAACCACGCCCCGAGGAGCGGCGCATGGGGATCCCGGTCCGATGCGTCGAGGGCTTGAAAAAGATGAGCGAGGCGCTTGGCCAAAATCACGACTCCTTTACTGCTTTCCTAGCGGTTCGGGTATCATCGCGCAAACGCAACCCGGATGATTTTTCATGGGGCACCACGCCGTTAGAGCGGAAAACCTCGATTCGGTTCGCCTGGACCTCTGGCTCTGGGCCGCCCGTTTCTTCAAGACCCGAACCCGCGCGCAAGAAGCGATCGCGGCAGGGCACGTCAAGCGCGAGGGCGACCGGGTGAAAGCGTCGCACCGAGTCAAGGTGGGCGAACGCTACACGATCCGCATCGGCCCCTACGAATGGCAGATTACGGTTGCCGCGCTCAGCGACCGCCGCGGCCCGGCCGAGGTGGCCCAAACGCTCTACCAAGAGGACCCCGAAAGTCACGCCCGCCGTCAAGCACAAGTGGCCGAGCGCCGCGCCCAGCAGGCGGCAGCTGCGAAACCGAGCAAAACCGCGATCGACCGCGCGCGCCTGCGGGCGCTGAAGCGGCAACAGCGCGCCCCGTGACCGCGCACAGCGACGGCACCCTTACGACGAAGCCGCTCGCAACGACAGACGCCGCGCCCTCTCCTCTTTTTCCGCTGCCTCTTGCAGGCGTGCAAGCCATCGGCGGTGCGCTTCATCCAGACAGAGATCGGCTTGAATGCGCTGCGTACAGGCAGCGCGTGCCGCAGCCAGCTCTTGGTCTGCCAGCTGCCGGATCCGCCGCGCCTCCTCCCTGAGCTGCACCGCTGGCGCCTGCTCCCGCGCCACCACGCCGCCAACCACCGCGACGACGCCGAGCACTGCCGCCAAAAGCCAGAACCCTCCGCGCATGGATCGAGCTTCCTTGTTAGAATTCGTCTATTGTATCCCTTTGGAAGCGAAGATGGAACTCGTTTGCCTTGACCTCGAAGGGGTGTTGATCCCTGAAATGTGGGTGGCGTTCGCCGAAGCGGTAGGGATCCCGGAACTCAAGCGCACCACCCGTCAAGAACCCGATTACGATCGGTTGATGCGCTTTCGTCTGAAGATCCTAGAAGAGCACGGTTTGGGCATCCGTGAGATCGAGCGGGTCATCGCCACCCTCGAGCCGCTGCCGGGCGCCAAAGCGTTTTTGGATGGCCTGCGGGAACGCTACCAGGTGATCATCCTTTCCGACACCTTCCAAGAGTTCGCACGGCCCTTGATGCGGCAACTGGGTTGGCCCACGCTCTTTTGCCACAACCTCGTCGTCGCTCCCAACGGCACGATCGCCGGCTACCGGCTGCGGATGAAAGACCAGAAACGGGAGGCGGTGAAACGGTTCAAAGAGCTCAACTTCCGAGTCGTCGCCGCGGGGGACTCCTACAACGACACCACGATGCTCGCCGAAGCCGACGCCGGGATCCTCTTTCGCGCGCCGCAGGCTGTGGTCGAAGCATTCCCGCAGTTTTCGCTCGTTCCCGAATCGTATCGCGAACTGCGTGCGGCGATCGATGACGCGTTTACCCGCATCGCCCAAGAACGGCACGAGGCAGCGGCGCGATGAGCAATCGCACCTACACGCTCGTGGCGTCGTGCCCGGACCAGGTGGGGATCGTGGCGCGGGTGTCGCAGTTTCTTGCCGAACTGGGCGGCTGGATCCTCGAGACCAATTTCCATGCCGAACCGGCCGATGCCGCAAACCCGTCGGGCCGCTTCTTCATGCGCCTGCAGCTGCGCGCCGATTCGATCACGCTGCCCTTGGTGACGTTGCGCGAACAGTTCGCGCATGCGGTTGCCGAACCGCTCCAGATGCAGTGGCGGATCACCGATTCGGCGGTGAAAAAGCGGGTGGTGATCCTCGTGTCGAAGCAAGAACACTGCCTCTACGACCTCTTGGCGCGCTGGCAAGCTGGCGAGCTCGACGTCGAAATCCCCTGTGTGATCTCCAACCACCAAACGCTGCGCGGCATCGTCGAATGGCACGGGATCCCCTTTTTTCACGTCCCCGTCGCGCCAGAGAACCGATCCGAAGCGTTCGCCGAGATCCGCCGCATCTTCGACGAGGCAAAAGGGGACGTGATGGTGCTCGCCCGCTACATGCAGATCCTGCCGCCGGAGCTCTGCAACGCCTATGCGGGCCAAATCATCAACATCCACCACTCGTTCCTGCCCAGCTTTGTCGGTGCGCGTCCCTACCACCAGGCGTGGCAACGCGGCGTGAAACTGATCGGCGCCACCTGTCACTATGTAACGCCCGAGCTCGACCAAGGGCCGATCATCGAGCAGGACGTGATCCGGGTCGACCATACCGACACTCCGGACGAGATGATCCGCTACGGCAAGGATATCGAAAAAGCGGTGCTCGCGCGCGGGTTGCGTTATCATATCGAAGACCGGGTCTTGATCCACGGCACCCGCACCATCGTCTTTCGGTGATCCCAAGGGGTTGCAAACGACCGTTTTTGCGGCAAAATAGCGGACACATGCAGGAGGAGGGGGCGACGCGCCCGGTTGTTCCACCATTCTTTTCAGGAGCAAACATCATGAACAAAAGCGAATTCGTCGAAGCCTTGGCCGACAAGATGGGCAGCAGCAAAGCCGAAGCGGCACGTGCGCTCGACGCCGTGCTCGCCACCGTCACCGAACAGCTTGCGAAAGGCGAAAAGGTCACCTTCACGGGCTTTGGCTCGTTTGAAGTCGTCACCCGCGGCGAGCGTACGGGTCGCAACCCGCAAACCGGCGCAACGATCACCATTCCGGCCACCAAACTCCCGAAATTCACCGCGGGTGCGGCGCTGAAGAAAGCCGTGCTCGGGTAACCCTTTCGTTCTGATCCGCACCTGCGGCGCGGCGGCACTGCGTGCAGTCGCGCCGTTCTCTTTCCGCTTACCGACTGCGACGCCGCGTATGATCCCCCACCTCACCACGGCCCTTTCGGGGCCGCTCCTTGCGATCGAACAGCAATTCCTCGCCCACCAGCCGGCGATCGAACGCTGGTTTCGCCACTGGTTCACCGAGCACACCCCTCCGTTTTACGCTTCGACCGACCTCAGAAATGCCGGGTACAAACTCGCGCCGGTGGACTTGAACCTCTTTCCGGGTGGATTCAACAACCTGGCAGAACCCTTCACCCCGCTTGCCGTGCAGGCGCTGCAAGTCGCGATCGAACGAATCTGCCCCACGGCGCGGCAATTCCTTCTGATTCCGGAAAACCACACCCGCAACCGCTTCTACCTCAGCAACGTCTACCATCTGCAGCGGCTTTTGCGCCTCGCGGGGGTCGAGGTGCGCGTCGGGTCGCTCCTGCCTGAGATCGCGGAACCGACGCCGTTCGAAACGCCGGCGGGCACGCTCGTCCTGGAACCGATCGTCCGGCGTGGCAACCGCATCGGGCTCGCCGATTTCGACCCGTGCGCGATCCTCCTCAACAACGACCTCTCCGCTGGGATTCCGGTGATCCTCGCCGAACCGCTCGAGCAGATCGTGATCCCGCCGCCGCAAGCGGGCTGGCATCGTCGCCGCAAATCGCACCACGCGGCGTGTTACGCGCAGGTTGCGAACGAATTCGCCCAAGCTTTCGCGCTCGACCCCTGGTATTTCACCCCGGCGTACCGCACCGTGGGGGGCGTAGACTTCCGCCACAAACAGGGGGTGGAGGCGCTTGCCGACGCTGCAAGCGACCTTTTCGACGAAATCCGACGGGAATACGCCGCGCGCGGCATCACCGAAACACCGTTTTTGGTGATGAAAGCGGATGCGGGCACCTACGGCATGGGGGTGATGATCGTCAAAGACCCCGCGGAACTGCGGGAACTCTCGCGCCGCGACCGCAACAAAATGGCACGGGTCAAAGAGGGGCTCGAGGTCACCCAGGTGATTCTCCAAGAGGGGGTTCCCACCTTCGAACGGGTAGCGGGCGCCGCCGCCGAACCGGTCGTCTATTTCATCGACCACTACGTCGTGGGCGGGTTTTATCGCGTCCATACCGAACGGGGACCCGACGACAACCTCAACGCCCCTGGGATGCACTTCACGCCGCTTACCTTCGCGCGTCCCTGCTCGGTACCCGACTTTTCCGCTCAGCCCGACGCCGAACCGAACCGCTTCTACGCCTATGGCGTGGTGGCGCGGCTGGCGCTTGCAGCCGCCACCCTGGAGATCGAGGCGCTCATCACCCAAAGCGGAGAAACGCCGCCTGCGCCCCCCTGCTGAGGGAAGCCGACGATGGAACTCCTCTTTCTGATCGATCCACTCCCCGCGCTCAACCCGAAAAAAGACTCCTCGCTTTTTCTGATGCGGGAAGCGGCAGCGCGCGGCCACACCCTCTGGGTCGCTTATCCCGGCGCGATTGCCTGGCGTCACGACCGCGTCTGTGCCGAAGCGCTGCCGCTTGCCGTCGACCCCAACACCCCGCATACCGCGTGGGCAGAAGGTGTGACCCCACGCTGGCGGGCGCTCCGTGAATTTTCCGCGGTGCTGCTGCGCTTCGACCCGCCGTTCGATTTCGAATACCTGGCGCTCACCTGGCTGCTCGAGCGGGCGGAGCAGGAAGGCGCGCGCATCTTCAACGCCCCGCGCGCAGTGCGTGACCACTCCGAAAAACTGAGCATTCTCGAATTCGCCGAATTCATCCCGCCCACTCGAGTGGTGCGGCGCATGCCCGACGTCCAGGAGGCGATCGATGCGCTCGGCGGCGACGTCATCGTGAAACCGCTCGACGCGATGGGGGGAGCGGGTATTTTTCGCATCCGCCGCGACGACCCCAACCGCAACGCGATCGTCGAGACCGCCACCGCACAGGGCCAGCGCACGATCATGGTCCAGCAGTACCTCCCCGCGATCGCCGACGGCGACAAACGGGTCTTACTGATCGCCGGTACGGTGGTACCGTGGGCGCTCGCGCGGATCCCGAAAGCGGGCGAAACGCGCGGCAACCTCGCCGCTGGAGGCAAGGGGGTAGCGATGCCGCTCACCCCTGAGGAGCGGCGGGTCGCCGAAACGCTGGCGCCGATCCTGTGGCGGCGCGGCCTCTTTCTCGTCGGGCTCGATCTCATCGGGGGCAAACTCACCGAGATCAACGTCACGAGCCCCACCTGCTTCGTCGAGATCGCCGCGCAAAGTGGCGAGAACCCCGCGGCGACCGCGATCGAACGGCTCGAAGCGGTGATCGCGAACCACTGATCCATGCCTGTGCCTGCGCGCTCTGCCGCTCTTCGCCGTGTCGTCACGCCACTCGTCTGGCTGTCGCTGCTTTTTGCGCTTGCCGCGTGCTCGCGCGAACCCACCTTGGTCCGCGAAGAGCAGTTCGTCTTCGGCACCCGCGTCGAACTCACCGTGGTCGACGCCGACGCGGAACACGCCCACGGTGTCTTAGCGGAAATCAGCCGCGAACTCGCGCGCCTGCACCGCACCTACCACGCCTGGGAACCGTCGCCGCTCACCCGCTTGAACGCCGCGATCGCTGCCGGACACCCCGCTCGCGTGAGCGCTGAGCTCGCGGCGATCCTTAGCGACGCCCAACAGTTCGTCCGCGCCAGCGACGGGCTTTTCGACCCCGGAATTGGCGCACTCGTTGCCCTCTGGGGCTTTCACCGCAGCGACTTCAGCGCCAACCAACCGCCCGACCCCGCGGCGATCGCCGCACTGCGCAACCGCAAACCGACGCTTGCAGCGCTCACCATCACGCCGCTCACACCCGATCCGGCGTCGCCGTGCGCACAACCGGACGCGGTCGACGCCATCGCCGCCAACGAAACCCCAGCGGCGTGCGTTACCAGTTCTAACCCTGCGGTGGCGATCGACCTTGGCGGCTACCTCAAAGGGTACGCGCTCGACCGTGCCGCCGAAATCGTTCGCCGCCACGCGATTACGGCGGCGCTCATCAATATCGGCGGCAACATCCTCGCGTTGGGACAGCCCAACGCCACGCGCCCATGGCGCATCGCGCTGCAACACCCGCGCCGCGCCGAACCGCTTGCGGTGCTTCCGCTCTACGATGGGGAAGCGATCGGCACCTCTGGGGACTATCAGCGCTATTTCCTCGCGGACGGACAGCGCTACCACCACCTGATCGACCCGCGCACCGGGTGGCCCGCCCCGGTGAATCAGGCGTTTACGGTCGTGATCCCGTCACGCCCCGATCACCGAACGGGGCTTCTCTCCGACGTCGTCAGCAAGCCGCTCTTCCTGGCTGGTGACGATTGGCCGCGCTACGCCGCGCGTTTCGGGGTGAGGCTTGCGCTTCGCGTCGCCGCGGACGGCGCCCTCACGGTGACTGCACCGCTCAACCAACGCCTGCGCTGGATCGACCCGCCCGATGCGCTCATCGTGGTCGATCCGCCAGAACCGCTATATGAACTCAGCGATTGAGCAGATTGGCCAGCCGCATCCGGTACTCCCGCAGTAACGGATCCCCGGGTCGCATGAGATCGAAAATCTGCAGGAGCAATTTGCGCGCCGCGCCATCGTTCCAGTCACGGGCGTGCGCAACGATCGCCAGCAGCTCTTCCAACGCGGGTTGCCATTGCCCCTGCGCCGCGTACCGTTTCGCCAACCGGTAGCGGCTCTCCCAATCCTCAGGAAACGCTGCGACCCGCGCCGCGAGTGCTTCCAGCGATTCGGCGGTTCCCTCCACGAGCAACGCCAGCCGCGCCTCGAGCCGTTTCGCGTCGTCCGAGTCTGGCTCACGCAGCGCCTGAAAGAGTTCGCTCGCTTCCGCAACGCGTTGTTGATCCAAAAGGAGCGCGATCAGATCGAGCCGCGCTCGGTCAAACGCATGGTCTTCGGCAAGCGCCTCGCGCAGAAGCTGCTCGGCAGTTGCGGCGTCGCCCGCCTCGCGGGCGGCAACCGCTTGTCGCCACTTCGGTTCGGCAGCAGAAGGCAGCAACCGTTCGAGCCAGCGCCGCACCTCCCGCTCAGGCAGTGCACCGGTGAACTCATCGACCACCTGGCCGTCGCGCAGCGCCTTGACATTGGGAATGCCGCGAACCCCATAACGCGCGGCCAACGTCGGGTTCTCATCGGAGTTCACCTTCGCGAGCAGAAAACGGCCACTGAACTCGGCGGCAAGCCGCTCCAACACCGGCTTCAATACCCGGCACGGACCACACCAAGGCGCCCAAAAATCGACGACCACCAACCGACGATGCGATTCGGAAAGGACCGTCGACTCGAAATTCGCTTCATGGGCGTCGATCATCACGGATTGCGTCATCGTCGCCTCCTCTCACGTCGCCTTCTGTAACAGTATTTTCTGATATGGTTATCTTACCACGGTTGCGTATGGACAAGAACGGCTGAATCTGCAGCCACACGAGACCCAACGCCGGAAGCGCCGCAACGGGCGTGGTGGGGTCGACGGTCAACCACAGCGCGAGCGTCTCTGCGGCAATCCCCCAACGCCACTGTAGCCGCCGTTGCCAGCGCGCCATACGCCGCAACTCGCTGCGCACTTGCGCGCGCACCGCAGCAAACCGCGCCAAACCCCCCGCTATCCGCACATCTGGCAACGGGCCAAAGCCGAAGCGATCCGCATCGAGAAGTACCAAGATACTCGGAGCCGTTTCGTCTGGGTCCGCATTCCGTGGAACCCGAGGCGTCGTCGCAGGGCACAAAGCCCATGGTGCCCCCGGCGGCAAGCGCTGGACACGGGGATCCCAGGTCTTGGATTCGGCGGAACCCGGCCACCAGCCCCGTTCCCTCCACGCCGCGAGGGTGGTTGCTGGTACGTCGTCAGCAAACACCCGCCACGACCCCTCGGGTTCACTGGGTTTCGTCGACGCCACCGCAGCAAGCGACCCGGCAGGATCGGGCACCACCGCACACGCGCCTAGCCAGGCGAGCGGCTCCGTGTTCGCATCCGCGCGCTCGGGTGCGCCAACCCCATGCGCAACACCGATCACCCACGCCCCTTCACGCCGCGCCGCTTCGATGCGCGCAAACCATTGGTCGGAATCGAACGCCCCGCGCCACGCCGCGCGCGTCACCCCGGCTGCCCGCAGCGCTTCCGGTTCGCCGGTCGCCACGACCCAAACCCGCCCCCGCCGGTCCGCGCAGCGTGTCAGCCACCCGAATGGCCCCCATTCCGGTTTGCGTTCCCGCGCCACCACGCGCCACTGCGTCAAGGGATCTCGCGCCGAGTCGCCGACCAAAGCACACGTGCTCTGCAACAGGCTAGCGGCAACCGCATCGTTCCCGGTCGGCAGGAGCGTGACGCATCCTGGGCCTGGCGCCAACGTCACCCGCACCGCTTGGGCGAATGGCACCATACCCGTGACCGCCAACGGATTGAGTACCCGCCGCGCCCCGCGCCAGAATTGGAGTTCTGGGGTATGCGGTCCCACTGGCGCGTCGTGTTCGGGTGACGGTGCCGCTTTGTCACAGCGCACGGTATCGAACGGCAACAGTAATGCGGCGACGCGCCACTGCTCGAACCAAGCGGTGCGCGCCACCGTAATGTGCACCGCGCGACCGAGCGCCGTGACGGCGTGCGGCGTCCGAAACCAGACACCGCGCGTCGCAAAGCGCAACCGCGAAGCGATCGCCCAACCGGAGCGCACCTCGGAATCGAACCACGGGAAGAGAACGAGCGCCAGCACCGCCAGTTGGTGGAGCCAGATCGCAAGTGGCGCTTCACCCACCACCAACACCGCCGACCAACCGGCCACCGCAAGGGCTGGCCAAACCCAACCAGCGCTTTTGTCGGCTTCATCTTCCAGAGCGACCACACCACGGGGATCGATACGGCTGGGACGCACCACGACCGCCCATGCCTGTCCGGAAACCACCTGCGTACTGCGTTGCCACGGCTCGGTCTGCCAGTCAGGCGAGGTCGTCAAAAGGTGTAACTGTGCCGGATAAAGGGTTCCCGGTGTCAGCCAAAGGATATCACCGGGGACCAAATCCGGGGCAGGAACCCGGTGCCAAGCCCCTTCGCGTAACACCCAGAGATCCCAGGGAACGCGCGTCAGTCGGCGCGCCGCCTGTTGCCCCCAGCGTACCGCGCCCCATCCGGCAGCCAACAGGGTTCCCCCCACCAGCAACCAGGACCAGGCAACCGAAGTGGCTTCTTGTTCGATCGCTGTCGCCACCGCCAACACGACACACGCAACCGCCAGCGCGCACCGGAGCAGCGCGGTGCGATCCGCACGGGGCGTCACAGGAAGCCCTGCCGAAAGGTTGCGCCCATGGATGCGCTGACGGCGCCGAACCTCTTCCCAACTCAACCCGACCGTCGGGTCGGTGGCCAACCGTGCCAACAGCGCTTGGACTTCTGGCGACAACCGATCCGGATCGGGCACATGTTCCGAATCGGAACCGGGACCAAAATCAGAGAATGCCACGAACGTCCTGAGACAAATGGATCACGCTTTCTGGTTCGCTTGCCACGCAGCCAACAACTGATCGCGGTAGGGCGCGAGCTTTTCGATCGGGATTTCGACGACCGGGCCACCAAGGGTCGATCCCCGATAGACGCCAACCAATGGCGTTTCCACGTCGGGAAGGTAGATCTGAACTGGCGCATTGGCTTTGAAACGCAGGCTGCGCAACTCCTCGGGAAAGAAGAGCGCACCGTGGGTGATATTGAGCGCCGCTGCCCCTTCGAACCGCTCGCCGTTACTTTTTTCGGCAACCACTTTGACCGGCACCAACCGCACCTCGTTCACGCGCTTCAACGCGCGCGCCCGAATCCGCTTGTGCAGCTCCTCCTCGGCGAGGAACGGGAGATTGCCGATGCTTGCTTCGACGTCGGCCAGCTCCGCGTCGGTGAGATGGGGCGCCGCGGCGACGAGCCGCTCCTTAGGGACAACAGTACCCACAGCACGGCGCGGTAGCTCGAGCGCCACCTGGTGCTTCATCTGGGTGACGCGAACACCCGCACCGGCCAACCGCTTTCCCACTACCGCCCGTAACCCTTGATGAACGGCGTTCCCCAGAAGACCGTCGAGCGTTTTCGCCAGATCCGCCTCTGGGACCGTTTCGAGCGCCGCCGGAAGTTCCAGCGTCAAGGTATAGGTCAGTTGCAACGTCGCTTTGCTCATCGCGACCACCTTCTATTTTTCGTCATCTTACCACGGGGATGGTTGCCGCGGCCAAAAGCCGAAATAAAACGCTAAAGCAATCGGCAATTTTGCCGTTAGACAGAGCATGCCTTCGACTATACTGTGTTCACCTGTCCGCGCGGTTGGAGCGTCATCATGCGTCATTTGTCGATTTCCGCCAAACTCCTTTCGATCCTCATCGTCGGCGGGCTGCTGGTTGCGACCACCAATGGATTGACCTTGTGGAAAGATTGGCAAAGCGTGCAAACGGCGCAGCGGCAATTTGCCGGACTCGAGTTGCTCACGCGCCTGGGGGACGTCTACCGTCAGGTGCCCATCCTACGCACCTGGTCCGGGGTTACGCTCGCTGCGGACCCCAAGAGTGAACTCCACCAGCACGCAACCCAAAACGCGCAGACGCTCGTGACTGAAATCGACAGCCAATGGAACGCGTTTCGCACCCTTGCCACGCAAGCCCCGCTTTCGCCAACCTTGACCGAACAGATCGCAATGCTCGATCGTTCCTGGCAGGAGATCAAGACCCGCGATGCGGCCGATCGCTTCCAGATGCTGGCGCCGCTCGTCGACGGATTATTGGAAACGATGCGCCTCATCGCGGTCGAATCGCAACTCGCGTTCATTCCCGACCCGACGATCAGCAGTCTGACTCAGGCGTGGTTGAACGATATCCTTCCGCTCACCGACGCAAGCAACCGCTTGCGCGGGTTGCTCACGCTCGCGTTCGTCGAGCAACGCTTCGGCGAACCGGCACTGTTGGAATTCACCCGCCATCGCCATACCTTGGCAAAAAGCATCAAAGATCTGGCGTTCATCCACAACCGCTTGCGCAGTTTCGGCGTCACCGAACTGGTCGACCTCTTCGACGCGCAACTGAGCTATCTGCAAGAGCAAGGGGAGATGCTCGACACCACCCTCGACGCGATCAAATTCGGCTTCTTCGCGCGCGATCCGCTCGAAGTCTATGACGAAGCCAGTCAGTTGGTCGATGGGGTCTGGGGCTACGGCGCGTCGGTGCATGCGCTCTTTGCCGAACATGTCGAAAGCTACCGCGCGGCGAAATGGCGCAGCCTTGCGATGTTGTCCGCTGCGATCGCCGCGGCATCGCTCGTCGTCCTGCTCATGACCTTGGCCATTCGCCGCTCGTTGCTCGTGACCATCACGCGCATCGCCAACGGCGTGCAGCACCTCGCGCAAGGCGACCTGACCGTCCAGATCGCGGTTCGCGAGCACGACGAAACGCGCCGCATCGTCACCGCGCTGCACGAGATGATCGGCAAATGGCGCGAAAGCCTCTCCACCGTCCATGCCGCACTCGAAGCGCTGGCGCGCGCCGCGCAAGTGAGCGAAGCCAACGCACAGGCCATTGCCGACCGCGCTCGGCAGAGTGAAACCCACGTCACCGCGATCGTCGACGCCGCCGACGCGCTCGATGCCACCGCCCGCAATGTCCGCACCGAAGCACAAGCGGTCGTTGCCGACGCGCAAAAGACCCTCGACGAAGCGCGACAGATGGCCGGCGCGCTTGCTCAGGCGCTGGCTACGCTGGAAGCGATGAACACGCAACTTGACGGGGTCAATGACGCCAGCCGTCGCTTCATCGCCGAATCGGCGGCGATCCGGCGCATTACCGACAAAGTGCGGGAAATCGCCGAGCAGACCAACCTCTTGGCTTTGAACGCCGCGATCGAAGCCGCGCGCGCGGGCGAAGCAGGCAGAGGCTTTGCGGTGGTTGCCGACGAAGTGCGCAAGCTCTCTGAGCAGTCCGCAGTCGCTGCGGGAGAGATCGACACGATCACCACGAATCTGGCGCAGCAGGGCAAAACGATCGAAGCCCAGCTCGACGCGACCCTGGCCGAAACGCAGTCGAGCCGCGAACGGATCGGCGCGTTGCAAGCGTTCATGGCGCAGGTGGAGCACGCGACGCACGGCACGCTCGAGCGGGCGCGCTCCATTTTGCAGGTCGCGAGCGACGTCGAACGGTTGAGCGAAACGATCGACCAAGCGGCGCACAATGCCAAAACCGCCGCGCAGCAAACTTCGAATGCAGCGAACGAAATCACGACCGCAAGCAGCGAAGTCAATGGTTGGGTGACGAAACTCAAAGCGGCGTTTGCGCGCTTTCGGCTCTGAGCTACGTATCGAGCGGATCCACCTCCAAGCGCCACCGCAACCCTTGGCGTTGTGGCCACTGCAGCAACCGTTCCCGCCACGCCCGCAAAAAGGTGTGGAGCGCAGCGCGGTTTGACGATTCGACCACCAGCTGCGCCCGTTCGCGCCCGGCTAAACGGACGATCCTGAGCGGCACCACGTCCAGAAGGCGAACCGCGCGCCATTGCGCCTGCTGTCCAAGCATCGCCTCGCCAGTCGCTTTCGCTGCAGCGAGGAATTCGACCGCGACGTCGAGCCGTGACGCGTCGGCGCGCAACAACGCTTGATGCACGAAAGGCGGCAACGCTAGCCGTTTGCGTTCAGTCAGTAACGTATTGGCGAACGCCGCGTAGTCGTGCGCGACCAGTTGCTGGAAAAACGGGTGGTCCGGATAGCGGGTTTGCACCAAGACCCGACCCGGTTGCCCACGCCGCCCTGCCCGTCCTGCAACCTGCAACAACTGCTGCATCAACCGCTCCGTTGCCCGCGTCTCGGCCGCAAGCAGCCCCGCATCGGCGCCGACGACGATCACCAGCGAAAGCGCCGGGAAGTCGTGCCCTTTCGCGATCATCTGCGTGCCGATCAAGAGCTTCGCGTCGGCGCGCGCTACCGTCTTGCGCAGCGCAGCAAACGCCGCAGCGGTTTGGCACGCGTCGCGGTCGATCCGCACCACACCATGATCGGCGAACGCGGCGTGCAACTCCGCTTCGAGCCGTTGCGTTCCCTGCCCGGCAACCGACAACCCGCCGTTGCCGCACGTGGGGCAGACCTCGGGCACCGCGATACTCCAGCCGCAATGGTGGCAGCGCATCCGGCTGTCGACGCGGTGATAGACCATCCGCACCGAGCAGCGGCGGCACTCCTGGACCCAGCCACAATGGGCGCAATAGAGGGTCGGCGCAAAGCCGCGCCGGTTGAGGAAGAGCAGCGCCTGTTCCCCGCGCGCCAGGGTCTCCTTGAGCGCCTCCCATGCCTTGGGCACCAATCCCGCGGTGCGCGGTGCTTCCCGCGTCACGGGCAACAGTTCGATCGTCGGCAGCGGCACGCCAGTGGCGCGCTCCGCAAGCGTCACCCGGCGGATCCGCCCCCGTTCGCTGTCCCACCAGCGTTCGAGCGACGGCGTCGCCGACCCCAAGACGACGCGCACCTGCGCCGCTTTGCCGCGCCACAGTGCAAGATCGCGCGCCGAATAGGGCGCCCCTTCGAACTGTCGGTAACTGGCGTCGTGCTCTTCGTCGACCAAGATGAGCCCCAAGCGCGGCATCGGCGCAAAGATCGCCGAACGGGTGCCGATCAAACAGTCCACCGCGCCTTGCACCAACGCCGCGAAGAGGCGCTGCCGTTCGCGCGCGTTGAGGTCCGAATGCCAGACGCCGATCCTCGCTCCCGGAAAACGGGCGACCACCCGCGTTGTGGTCTGGGGAACGAGCCCGATTTCTGGCACCAATACGAGCGCTTGGCGCCCAGCCGCCAGCGTCTCCGCGATCAGACGGAGGTAGCACTCCGTTTTTCCGCTACCGGTGACACCGAAAAGCAGCACGGGGTCGAAACCCGTGGGACCGGCGGTGAGCTGTGCATACGCGCGCGCTTGCGCCGCGGTCAAACGTGGCCCCGGCGTCGTCACGACCGGCTCCGAACGGCGCTGGGAAGCGGTGTTTTCGCCGGTCGCGTGTTCGCCCACCGCTCCATCCGTTACCGCGGCGAGCGCCACTTGGCGTTTGCGCCGTCTGAGTGCGGGCGGCAGTACAAACGCCAGATATTCGCCCAGCGGGTTCAAATAGTAATCGCTCGCGAACGCGATCTGGTCCAACAAGACCGGATCGAGCGGCGGCCAATCGTCCCACCATTCGGCGATCGGCTTGAGCCGCTCTGGCGGCACCTCGGGTTCCGGGTCACACGCCCAAACCACACCCAAGACGCGCCGCCGCCCGAGCGGAACCCGGACGAGCTGCCCGCGGTACATCGGGTGCATGTCCGGTACGCGGTAATCGAAGAGGCATTTCCCCGCTTGCGGCACCAACACGCGGGCAACGCGTTCGCTCATCGTGCTGCCGCGCACCCGATCACGGTGATGCGGTTGGGTGGTACTGCGCACTCTCCTGTTGCACCGTCTCGACGAGCACCGCGACATGCTCCGGCGGCGTGTGTTGCGAGATCCCGTGGCCCAGATTGAAGACGTGCCCGGTGCCTTCGCCATACGCGGCGAGGATCGCGCGCGCCTCGCGACGCACCGCCTCGGGTGTAGCGAGCAACACCGCGGGATCCATGTTCCCTTGCAGCGCGACGCGGTCACCGACCAACTGCCGCGCTCGACCGATCTCGATCGTCCAATCGAGCCCAACCGCGTCGGCGCCGCAGGCGGCGATTCGTTCGAGCCACAACCCACCCCCTTTGACGAAGACGATCACCGGCACGCGCCGACCGCGCGCGGTGCGCGTAAGTCCCGCGCAGATCCGTTCCAGGTAGGCAAGCGAAAACTCGGCAAACGCGCGTTCGGAAAGCACGCCTCCCCACGAGTCGAAGAGCATCACCGCGTCCGCACCGGCGGCGATCTGCGCGTTGAGGTACTGCGTCACCGCTTCGGCGTTGACCACCAAAATCCGATGAAGCAGCTCCGGGCGCGCATAGAGCATTTTTTTGATGGTGTGGTAGTCGCTGCTTGCGCCCCCTTCGACCATGTAGCACGCGAGCGTCCACGGGCTTCCGGAAAAGCCGATCAGCGGAATCTCGTTGGCGAGCGCCGCTTTGATCTCCCGCACCGCGTCGAGCACGTACCGCAGCTCCACCTCGGGGTCGGGTACCGCCAGGTTGCGGATCTCCCACTCTTCCCGCAACGGTCGCTCGAATTTCGGTCCTTCCCCTTCGGCGAAATAGAGTCCCAACCCCATCGCGTCGGGGACCGTGAGGATATCGGAAAAGAGGATCGCGGCGTCGAGTCCGAACCGCGCGATCGGCTGTAACGTCACCTCGACGCACAACGCCGGATTGCGGCACAAATCGAGAAAACTCCCGGCACGTGCCCGAGTTTGTCGGTATTCCGGCAGATAGCGCCCCGCTTGGCGCATGAGCCAGATCGGGGTGCGGTCGACGGGTTCGCGCAGCAACGCGCGCAGCAAACGGTCGTTTTTCACGTCGTCTCTCGGCAATACGGTTCCGTGCGCGAGGATAACACAGCCAGCACCCCGTTACCGTCGCCAGAACGCTGGGGTGAGAACAACCAGAAAGGTGAAGATTTCAAGGCGCCCCAACACCATGGTAAAGGTCAAAAGCAACGTCTGCCCTTCGTTCAACCAGCCGTAATTCGCAGCCGGCCCCACAGCGCCCAAACCCGGCCCTGTGTTGTTGATGCACGCCACCACCGCCGAAAACGCCGTGACGATATCGAGGCCACTGGCACTGAGCACCAGCGTGAGCGAGACGATAGAGACCATGTAGAGAAAGGAAAAACCCAAAACCGCGAAAACGACACGGTTTTCGATGATCGTGTTGCGTAAGCGCACGGGAACGACGGCGTTGGGGTGGAGCGCGCGCACGATCTCGCGGTAGATCTGCTTGTAGAGGATGATCGCACGCATCATTTTGATCCCGCCGCCCGTCGACCCGGCACAGGCGGTGAAACTGCTCAGGAAAAGCAGCCACAATTGGGCGAAGAACGGCCAGAGGGTGTAGTCGGTCGTCGCCAAACCCAGCGACGTGGCGATCGAGACGACGTGAAACGCGGTGTCGCGCAGCGCCCGCCAGAAATCGGCGTACGCGCCGTTCACGGTCAAATAGGCGGCGAGCATGAGGCTACTGAACGCGAGCACACCCAAATAGTAGGGCAATTCAGGGTCGCGCCAATAGGGTTTCGTGGACCTTCGCACCAGCGCCAAATAGTGGGTCGCCCAGTTGAATCCGGCAAGCGTAGCGAACGCGATCGCGATCAGTTCGAGCGCAAGGCTATGGAAATAGCCAAACGACGCATCGTGACTGGAAAAGCCACCGAGCCCCATCACCGAAAAGGCGTGGATCACCGCATCCTCGATCGACATCCCACCGTACCAGAACGCACCCATGCACAGGAGCGTCATCCCCGCGTAGGTGAGCCACAGGCCCTTTGCAGTATCGGCAACGCGCGGCGTGAGCGACTCCTCTTTCAACGGCGTGGGGGATTCGGCCTGAAAAACCTGCCGCCCCCCGATCCCCAGCAAAGGGAGAATCGCTACCGCCAAAACGACCACCCCCATTCCGCCCACCCAATGGAGGAACGCGCGCCAGAGGTTGAGGGAAAAGGGGAAATCGTCGAGCCCGACATAGACGGTCGCGCCGGTTGTCGTCAGCCCCGAGACCGCTTCGAAATAGGCGCGCACGTAGCCGAGTTCGGGTCGGTACAGGTAGAGCGGGATCGCCGCGAAGAGCGGCGAAACCACCCAGGTGAGCGCGACGATCAGAAAGCCATCGGCGGGACGGAGCGCGCGCCGATACCGCCGCGTTGCAGCCCAGAGAAGTACTCCAGCAGCGAACGCCGCTGCCATCGCTTCTTCGTAGAGCGTGTGGCTGCCGTCGGCGCGCCACAGCGACGCCGCGGTGGGAACCAAAAAGAGCAGGGAAAAGAGCATCAGAATGTACGCGTACGCATGAAGCGCCGGAACCCAAGGTCGCATCGTCGCCGCTCCCCGGGTCAGAAAAAGCCGAATCCGACGGCGAACAGCTTTTCGACCTCGCGCACGCGCCGCCGTTGCGTACAAAAGAGGATCACGTGATCCTCCTCTTCGATCACCGTGTCGTGGTGGGCCATCACCACCCGTTTCTGTTTGCGCGCTGGGCTTGCCGCATCCTCGTCCGCTACCGTCTCTTCGCGAACGATCGCTGCGACCGTCACCCCTGGTGGCCAGCGAATTTGGTCGATCCGCCGCCCCACCACTTTCGACGTCTGCGCGTTGCCATGCACGACGATTTCGATCGCCTCCGCGGCACCGCGCCGTAAGCGGTGGACTGCGGCCACGTCACCGCGCCGCACGTGTTTCAAGAGGGCCCCGATCGTCACCAACGCCGGTGAAATCGCGATGTCGATCGTTTCCCCCTGCACCAAGTCGACGTACGCGGAGCGGTTGATGATCGCGAGCGTCTTTTTCGCCCCCAGCCGTTTGGCAAGCGCAGCCCCCATGATGTTGTTCTCGTCGTCGTTGGTCACCGCAAGGAAGTGATCGACCTCTTCGATCCCTTCGCGGTCGAGCAGATGTTCGTCGGTGGCGTCACCTGCGAGCACCAGGGTATCGGTGAGTTCGACAGCGAGCTGCTGCGCGCGCTGCTTGTTGTACTCGATCAACTTCACGCGATAGTCGCGCTCGAGCAGTTTCGCGAGCCGCATTCCGATATTGCCGCCCCCTGCGATCATCACGCGGGAACCGCGCCGCTCCGCAGGCCGTAATTCACGAAGCAGTGCCGGGATTTGTCCGGCGCTAGCCAGGAAAAAGAGTTCGTCGCCGGGGTAGATCACCGTATCCCCTTCCGGGATGATCGGCACCCCTTGGCGGTAGATCGCGGCGACCCGCATCTCGACGTTGGGGAGGTGGTAGCGCAACGCTTTGATCGGGTGGCCAACGAGCTTGCCGCCCCGTTCGGCTCGCACCGCGGCAAGCTGTACCGCGCCGTTCGCGAAATCCAGAAGTTGCAGCACGCCGGGGTGGTTCACCAAGCGGACGATCGATTCGCAGACGATCTGTTCTGGGCAGATCGCGAAATCGACCGCAAAGGCCTCTTCTCCCAGGAGTTCCTGGAATGCGGTGTAGTCCGCGGCGCGCACGCGCACGATACTGCGCGGGACGTTGAAGAGCCGTTTTGCGATCAGCGACGCACAGAGGTTGGTCTGATCCGATTGCGTCACCGCGACGAGCAGATCGCAATCGCGCGCGCCCGCCTGTTCCAGCAGACGGGGGGACGCGGCGTTCCCGACCAAAGTGCGCATCTCGATGCGGTTTGCGACCTCCGCCAAGCGGCTGGCGTCGACGTCGATCATCGTGATGTCGTTCTCTTCGCCCGCCAGATGCTCCGCCACCGAGCTGCCGACCTGACCGGCCCCCAAGATGATCACGTTCACGCGTCGTCCTCCTCTTTCCGGCGCAGCGAGAGGCCCAACTGGCGGAGCTTGCGGTAGAAGTGGGTGCGCTCCAATCCCGCCAGATCCGCGAGCCGCTGCACGGGGAGATCGGTGCGCGCCAACAACCGTTCCAGGTAGAGCCGCTCGAACGCTTCGCGGGCCTCCTTGAGCGGCAGTGCAAAGAGCGCACTCACGTTCTCCGGTTGGTTTCGCTGAAGCGCCCTTTCGATCGCTGCAGGATCGAGTCGATCTTCGGTGGCCAACGGCAAGAGCGCCTGGGTCCATGCGTCGAGTGTCCATTCGGCATCGAGCGCGATCCGTTCGATCGTCCGTTTCGCCTCCTCTGGCCATGCCAACGGTTGCCCCAGTTCGGCTTCCAAGGCCTCCTGGACGAGCGTACCGAGCGCGATCGACTCGTCCCGTTTGGGTACGACGATGGGGTCTTCCCATACCCGCGCCAATTTTTCACCGACCAAGGGACGCCACTGAGCGAAAGCGTCCCACGCGCGAATCGCCGCGATCAGCCGCACCTGATGGACCGCTGCGTACTGATAGAGGAACGACAGGTTTTTCGCGAGCATCCGGTTTGCGCGTTCACCCAAATTCGCGAAAACCAGATGGCTGCGCCACTGCTTCACCTGGTCCACCGAGAGCGGTGGGGTTTCCGTCGTCAACCATACGGTGTGCTGCCCTTCTCCGAGGTGGCGCAACAGCCACTGCTCGTAAAACGGTTCGGGAAAATAAAGGAGTCCTGCGTGGTCGTGCTGTAATTTCGCGTTGAGTGCGTCGATCACCGGAGCGAGCGGGCGCGGCACCCGCGTTACCGTGAGTGGGGTTTCTGCTTTCGGTTGCGCCCGAAAGCGGTCGATCGCTTTTTTCAGCACGTCGAGCAGCTTTTGCATCGAAATCGGTTTTTCCAGAAAGCCGAACGCACCGTGGTGTGTTGCCTCGACCGCGGTCTCGATCGTGGCATGTCCGGAGATCATGATCACGGGGGGCAGCGCGCTTCCCATTTCGCTCTGCCATTGTTTCAACAGGGTAATCCCGTCACAATCGGGCATCCAGATATCGAGCAATATCGCCTCAGGAGCGAATTCCGCCAGTTTCTGCCGCCCTTCCGAACCATTAGCGGCCGTTGCGACGCGATAGCCTTCGTCTTCCAGGATCTCGCTCAGCCATTCGCGGATCCCCACTTCGTCATCGACGATCAGAACTTTTGCCATCGTCTCCTTCCTCACGGTCGGCTGCGGCAAATGTCAGACGTACTTCTGCACCCTTGCCATCCGCCGGTGTCGTCAGCACGATCGCCGCATGGTGATCGTCGACGATCTTCTTGACTACTGCCAAGCCCAACCCAGTCCCTTTGCGCTTCGTGGTGTAGTAGGGTTCGAACGCTTTTTGCTGATACCCTTCGGGAAAACCGATCCCGTTGTCCTGAACGCTCAGTTCGATGCGATCATTCTGACGCACCAAGCGGACAACGATTCTCGGGTCGGCGATCCCCTCCAGAGCGTCTTGCGCGTTTTGCAGAAGGTTGTGCAGCACCTGCCGCAGCTGCCCGGGATCTCCTTCGATCGCCCACGGTCCTTCGCCTTCTACGACGCATTCGACGGGGATCCCGCCCTCTTCGTAGAACACCAAAAGCGACCGGATGAGTTCGGCAAGATCGACACGCGTTTTTTTTGCGTTCGGCATTTTCGCATAATCGCGAAACGCATTGACCATTTCGGTCATCGCTTCCACTTGGTCGATCACCGTTGTCGTGGCGCGCTCAAGGAGCTGTCGCTCTTTTTCCGGCAATTTCTCGGCCAATTTGTACTGCAGCCGTTCTGCCGCAAGACGAATCGGTGTCAGGGGATTTTTGATCTCGTGCGCAAGGCGCCGTGCGATCTCACCCCACGCCGCGAGGCGTTGCGCCAGGATCACATCACTCACATCATCGATCACCACGACCCATCCGCTCGTAGCCTCTCTGAGCGGCGCCACATGAACGACGAAGGTTTTTCCCTTCTCGTTGTCGACCCATTCGAAGGTAACGGGGCCACCCGCAACAGCCATCACCGCCTGTAAGCGATCGCGCAATTCCGGATTTCCCTGCCAAACGTTGCTGGCAACGAACGGGGTTGTGCTTTCGTCCCCAAGTAGCGCTTTCGCGGCTTCGTTTGCGAGCACCAACTGGTGGGCTTTGTCGAAGACCAGAACTGCGGTGGTCAAATGGGCAAGCACCGTCTCCAGATAGGCACGGGCGGCCTCCACCTCGGCGTGGGCCCGTGCTTGTTCGGCTTGCGCTTTTGCCAATTGCTCGCTCATGCGATCGAACGATCGGACGACCCAACCCAACTCGTCTTGGCTGGAGATGCGGTCCGCGAGCGGAAGATATCGCCCCTCTGCCAATGCCCGTGTACCCTCTTCCAGCGCGAGCAAGGGTGTGATGAAGCGGCGCGAGATCTGTAGCGCAATCATCGCGGCGGCAATCCACGCCGTGACCACCGCAACGGAGAGGATCACCAAATAGAGCCGTTGTAACGCTTCGCGCCCGTGCGCAATCTGCGCGTATTCGCTACGTGCCTCCGTGACTTCATCGATCGCAGCGCGGATCGACGTGGGTACCCGGCGCAGCAACACCATAAAGGCGCTCTCTTGGTCGATCGTTTGCGGGATCCACACCACCACCCGCACCCATGCACCTTCTTCGGTTTCGACGACGCGATGGCTGATTTTCTGCAGTTTCGCCAGTTGCCATTCGGCTGGCGTGCCCGCTTCTCGCTGCACCCATTGCGGCTCTTCGCCGGCAAAACCTTGGACGATCCCTTTACCCGTCAAAATCAGTAAACCATCGAGCCCCATCTTTTGCCGCCACTGCTCCAAAGTGGCGCCTGGGATACTGCGTGCGCTCGCAAGCCATTCGCTCTGAAGCCATTGCGCTTCTGCCAACAGACGCGCCACTTGGGTATCGATCGCGTGCCGGCCAAGCTGACCCGCGGCATCGAGCGCGCGCTCCACCCGGACGTCGAACCACGCGTCGATTGCACGCACGACGAAAAAGACTGTGACGCCGTACAAGACCATGGTTGGAAAAAGCGCCATCATGAGGAGGATGCCGGTCAGTTTCGCCCGCAGTCGTGAGCCAAAGCGACCTGCGCGCACCTGGCGCCACAAATGGACGCCCTGGCGGAGTGCGATCGTCAATAACGCAGCGACCGCAATCGCCGCTAGCCCGAGCAAATAGGGAAACGCTTGGGCAAACAGAACCGTTTCCAAGCTCGCCGAAGCGGCCAGCAGGATGACGAAGATTGCTGCGGCGAATCCAACCGCAACGCGCACACTATTTACGCCCACGGTCGCCATCGGTACGGTGTTCCCGCCCAATCGATGCGATCACGATCTTCCGCGCTGGGAAGGCGTAGCACTGGTCCAAGCCCCCGTTCGTCAACCGAAACGTTGATTTCGGCTTCGAGTTCCCGATTCGGTGTCAAGCGATTTTGTTCCAACAGGCGCCATCCGCGCACGGTTGTGACCGGCGCGATCGCATCATACCAACTCCCCTGCGCCACGACGCTGCCGTTGTGCTGTAGCCACCAGACGCGCGTTCCGGGTCGGTATTGCAGTTGAAACGACCACCGTTTCCCCCAAATGACCTGATCTGCCCACCACCATCGTACCTGAAGGAGGCGAAAGGTGATCGCAAAGGGAAGCTTTACCCCTTTCTCCAACAAAGAAAGCCAAATCGCGGGTAATTCGGCCCAGGTGAGTTTGGCGTCGAGCACCCACCAACCTTCGGCTGCGCGAAGCGCGGCATGGGTGATCGTCACGAATTTTTGCTCGTTTCCGGGTTGGGCAGCGTGCGTGCGCCTGCCGTTTTGCTGACACAAACTGCCGGCGCTCCCGATGAGCGCCGCAACGACTCGTCGTCGCTTACGATCGGGCGACCCTCTCGATCCGTGCATAGTAGAAGCCATCGTGCTGCTCGGTGGGCAAATAGTACCCGACAACCCCTTCGGTGGGTACCCGCTTGGCATCGTTCCGTTCTTGCAAGAATTGCGCAATGACCTTTTCGTTCTCTTCGGCAAAGACCGAACAGGTGACGTAGAGCAGTCGGCCTCCGGGCCGCAGCAAAGGCCAGAGCGCGGAGAGGAGTTCGCGCTGCACGCTACGGAACGTCTCGAGATCGCTTTCCCGCCGCAACCATTTGATATCTGGATGGCGGCGCACGACACCCGAGCCCGAACACGGCGCGTCGAGCAAAATCGCGTCGAACGGTCGCCCGTCCCACCATGCTTGCGGTGCGCGGGCATCGCCGACGATCGCTTGTGCACGCTGGGCTAATTCCGGAAAGCGCGCGATCATCGCGCGGTACCGGTTTTTCTCTTTTTCGACTAGGGTCAAATCGATCGCCGCGCTGTCGAGCAGGTGGAGCGCTTTACCGCCTGGCGCCGCGCACGCGTCCAACACCCGTTCCCCTGGGCGTACCGCCAATAACGGTGCCGCCCATTGCGCTCCGATATCCTGGATCACCACCTCGTTCCGCACCGGTTCGGGCAGTTTCGTTTCCGCAACGGGTTCTGGCAACCAAATCGCGCCGGGTAACGGATCAAACGGTTCCGCTGCGATCCCCGCTTCCCGCAGTCGTGCGACAACCTCCCCCCGTTTTTCGCTGCTACGGACGCGCAATCCCATCGGCGGATGGGTATTTCCCTGATGCAACACCGTCTGCCAGACACTTGGGTGGGCAAATTGGATTTTTTCGACCCACCATCGAGGGTGCCGCCAATGGGCCGCGATCGCCTGGTCACTTCGTGCGCGCCACGCCTCCGGCGCCCATTGCGCGCGCTCGCGATCATAGTGCCTGAGTAGTGCATTCACGAAGCCTGCGGCGGCGGTGCGTCGTTTTTTTGCAACCGCAACCGCTTCATGGATCAGCGCATGAACCGGCACACGACCTTTGCGCAATTCGGTGAGCGCAACCAAGAGAAGTGGCCGCACAGTGCGATCGATAGGTCTGCGACTCAATGCCGCCAGTACGGCATCGCCCCAGCCGTAATCACGCAAGGTACTCCATGCAAAATCCTGTACCCTCGCCCATCCTGGGGCCTGAGGGTTGTGCGCGACCATCTGTTGCCACGCCGCGGTGGCACTTTCCCCTCGGATCACGGCGGCGACGATCGCGCTTGCACAATCGAGCGCACCCGCGAGCGTTTCTGGTGCAGCATAATGGCCCGCTGAGTGCGCCTTGTGTTTCACGTGAAACCTTTCTAGGCGATCAAGTCACGAACATATCGGGGCAAAATTCCCCGCGCACGATAATTTTCCCCATCGAGATAGCGCAGGTCCGTAATCCCCCGTGTTGTGATCCGCTCATCGATCCGTTCCGGCGTCATCACCGCACAATCGGTTCCGTTCGATGCCGCGGCAATTCCCCAGAGCGCGCCGTAGAGCGGAATGTAGTGGAAATGGGGATAGACATAACGAAAGACCCGCCGCAAACGGGCCACCAAAGTTTTAATACGCTCTGGAAAATGATCGGGCGAACCGATGTGCAACGACAATAAGCCGTTCTCTCCCAAAAGTAGGGCGCACTGCTGGAAAAAGGGTTCCTGGTAAAGTGCTTCGGCCGGTCCCACCGGATCGGTGAGATCGAGCACGATCAGATCGTAATCGCGTCGGCCGGATTGGGCCGCTTCCGCAACAAACTGCAACCCATCTTCGATCCGAACCGATACTTTGGGATGATCGAGCGCGCCGCGATGGATTGCTTGGAAATATTTTTTCGCTAATTCGATGACTGTTTCATCGAGCTCGACCAGATCGATCGCTTCTATCGAGGGGTATTTCAAAAGCTCCTCGGCAGACCCGCCATCCCCACCACCGATGATCAATGCGCGACGCGGTTCCGGATGCGCCAATGCCGGTATGTGGATGAGGTTTTCGTGGTAGATGAACTCATCGGCTTCAGAGGTCATCGCACATCCGTCCAAGCGGAACATGCGGCCATAGAGCGGAGAGATGCCGACTTCAAAGGATTGGTAGCGACTTTGGCCCGATTCGATCAATTCCAGATCGTAATAGTAGCCGGTGACATCGGATAACTTTTCCCAAAACCGTTGCAATGCCATCTACACACCCTCCGTCGGCGGCATTTCGATGTGTCCCCGAACCACACGATGCCCAACGGTCTCAACCGGCGCAAAGAGTTCGATCAAGCGGTCATAAACCGCCTTCGCGAGCGCCGAATTGTCACGCGAGTAATTGCACACATAAACATCCAGGGTGACATTGCGATCTTCCGGCCAGGTATGAATCGCCAAATGGGATTCCGCAAGCACCACGGTTCCCGTCACGCCTGCTGGTTCACCATTGTCATAGGTAAACTGAAAGAAATAGTCGCCGAGCACTGTGAGGCCCGCTTCTTTGCAGGCGTTTACGCACAACGTTTGCAACTGCGACCGTTCTTTGAGCAACGTGCGATCACAACGGCAACCATAAAGATCGGCGATCAGATGAAGTCCATTCATCGCAAGTCCCCCATCCGGATAAAATGAAACTGGTTATTGTATCACCCAGTCGTACGATAAGCGCAGGATGGTCAAAGAAACAACCCCCAAAAAGAGCCGCCGCAACCACACGGAACCGAAACGAAACGCCCACCACGTTCCGAAGAGTGACCCAGCCACGTTACACACAGCCATCCAGAGGCCAAGAAGCCAAATCGGTTGCGCCTGCCAAGAGAAGAGCGCGATCGCGGCCAGGTTGGTCGAAACGTTCGCGACCTTGGCCAGTGCCGACGCTTGCAAGAAATCGAAACGCAGGAAGCGAATAAACGCAAAGATCAAAAAACTTCCCGTTCCTGGGCCAAGAAAACCATCGTACGCGCCAATTACCGCCGACCAGCCCAGCGCATGCCGAAGCTCTCGCCTCGTCAATGGATGGGCTCGCGCAACCAAGCCCATCTCTTTGCGCCGAAAGGTGTAGACGGCTACCGCGCACAGCAATAGGAGAACGATCGGCTTCACCCATGCCTGAGGGAGCAGCGTCACCGCGGAAGCCCCCATCGCAGACCCCACCGCCGCCGCGATCACGACACCGACAAGGAGCGTCAGAGAGAGCGAAACCCGTCGCACATAACGAAAAGCAGCTACCGAGGTCCCGAAAACCGACGCGATTTTGTTGGTACCGAAGAGATTGGGAAGGGGTTGATTGGGATACCCCAAAAGGAGCGCCGGAATCTGGATCAGGCCACCGCCGCCGACTGCGGCATCGACACTGCCGGCAGCAAACGCCGCGACGCCCATCGCAAGCCACGTGAGCCACTCCCACGCATCCAATTCGATCCCTCACTTCCCAATGCAGAATTGGGAAAAGATCACCCCAAGCAGCGCATCGGCATCGATCCGTCCGGTAATTTCCCCCAACGCATCGTGTGCCAAGCGAAGCTCTTCCGCCAATAACTCCCATTGGGCAAGGGCAGAAAGCGCCTGTTGCAAATGGTGATCGGCTCGACGCAACGCCTCCAAATGCCGTTCCCGGGCTAGCCAAACCGATTCGTCGACACCGCGAAATCCCACCCGCTCACGGATCGCCCCACGCAAGCGGTCTAGCCCCGATCCCGTTTTGGCCGAAATCGCCAGCGCCGACTCCGGTATCTCTTGCAGAAAGCGATCCGCTTTGTTCCACACCTCGAGGATCGCTTGCGGCGCAATGCCGCGTTCCTGCAACGCCTCGGCCAACGCGCGGTCGTCGATATCGGGTGCGCGAATCCATAAGATCAGATCGGCGCCTGCGATTGCCTGCCAACTGCGCTCGACCCCGATCCGTTCTACCGGATCGTCGGTTTCTCGGACGCCCGCGGTATCCAGGAGATGGACCAGAAGGCCGTCGAGATCGATCGATTCCCGGATCACATCCCGCGTCGTTCCCGGTATCTCCGTGACGATCGCCCGCTCCTCACCCACGAGCGCGTTGAGCAACGACGACTTGCCGACGTTCGGCGCTCCGACGACCGCCACCCGGACACCGTGACGCAGCAGCAAACCTTGGCGGCCTACTTCGAGCCAATGGGCGAGCGCTTGCCGTACCGCTGTGATCCGCGCCGCGACATCCCCTTCGGCGATGAAATCGATCGCTTCGTCGACGAAATCGATCGCCGCTTCCACCCAGACTCGGAGTTCGGTCAGTTGACGATCGAGCGCCGCGACCGCGTGCGAAAAAGCCCCCTGCAACCCTTGCGCAGCAGCACGCGCCGCTGCGCGATGCGTCGCGTCGATCAAATCGGCGATCGCTTCGGCTTGCGCCAGATCGATTTTGCCATTGAGAAAAGCGCGTTCGCTGAATTCGCCAGGCCGCGCCAACCGCGCACCCAACGACAAAACACGGGAAAGCACCGCATCGACGACGACCGGCCCCCCGTGACCGTGGATCTCCACCACCGATTCGCCGGTAAACGAATTCGGTTCGGGAAAAAAGAGCAGCAGCCCATCGTCGAGCAGCGACCCGTCCTGATCGGTGAGCCATGCGCGAACCGGGCGGCGCGCGGGCAATTCGGTCTTTCCTGCCAGCACACACCCGATGCGATGCGCGTCGGGCCCCGAGATGCGGATGATCGCCACCGCACCGCGGCCCGGTGGCGTCGCAACTGCTGCGATCGTATCGGAAACGGGTTTCACGTGAAACCTAATCGTTGGCCGCTTTGATCGCTTTGTGGCCTAACCCCATCCGCTCCAGCTGGCGGTTGATCCACCACTGTTGCGCAATCGAAAGCAGGTTGTTGGTCAACCAGTAGAGCACCAACCCGGACGGGAACCAGAGGAACATGAAAGTAAAGACGATCGGCATCCCCATCATCAATTTCGCCTGTAACGGATCTGCCGGTTGCGGGTTGAGCCGCATTTGGATGAACATCGTCGCTCCCATCAAGAGCGGCAGAATAAAGTAGGGGTCGCGCGAAGAGAGGTCGGTCACCCACCCGAGCCACGGCGCGTGACGCATCTCGACACTGGCGAGCAGCACCCAATAGAGCGCGATGAACACCGGAATCTGGACCAAGATCGGCAAGCAGCCACCCAATGGGTTGATTTTCTCCTCTTGATAGAGGCGCATCATCTCCTGCTGCAGCCGAACCTTGTCGTCCCCATACGCCTCCTTGATCTTCTGCAACCGCGGCATCACCAACCGCATCTTGGCCATCGACCGATAACTCGCTGCGGACAGGGGATAGAAGAGGGCTTTGATCAGTACCGTCACCAGGATGATCGCCCACCCCCAGTTGCCCGTAAGACCGTGTAGCCACGACAATACCCAGAAAAGGGGCGCAGCAATGAACGTCAACCAGCCGTAATCGACCACCAGATCGAAACCGGGCGCGATGCTGCCCAACACCTTCTGATCCTGCGGCCCGGCATAGAGCCGGGTCGAAGTGGTACCGTCCCCGGTCAAGAGCACACCGGCTTGATAGAGTCCATTCGATAGGCGGCGGAGATAGTATTCCCGTGCGACACCCTCGGGCGGTAACCAAGCGGCGACGAAATAGTGCTGGATCATCGCGAGCCACCCATCCTGCGCTTGGCTCGGATATTCCGCTTTGCCTTCCGCGATCGCTTTGAAATCGATCTTCCGGTACTTCGTCGCTTCGGTATAGATCGCGGGACCCGTATACGTATGTACGCCGAAAACTTGCTGCTCTTCGGCGGGTTTATCGTCACGCAAGAAGTGATAGTAGGTGGTCAGAGGGCCGCCACCGTCGATCTCGTGACGGACGTCGATCAAATAGGAGCCACGCGCAAAGCGCAAAATCTTCCGAACCGTGCGCCCGTCGGCAGTCGAAGCGGTCAATGTCACGGTCAAAGCCGATTGCCCCTCCTGCAAATGCATCGCTTCAGCGGGCAATTGCCAACGGCTGTGGTGGTTAGGCATCCCATCCCCCACCACGCCGGACTGCACCCGATAAGTATGCTTCAGACGGCCATCCTCGAAGAGGATGAACGGTTGATCTTGGCGTTCACGATCGCGGTGGTCTTTCAGCGCCAGAAAAACGATATCTCCACCTTGCTCCGAAATCTCGACCAGATAGCGATCGGTCTCCACCCGCAAGGTTTTGGCAGGGAGTGCATCAGAAGAACGTAGCGCTTTGGCATCGCTTGCGATCTGCTGCGACTCGGTAACCGGCACCTCGTCACGGGTCGCGGAAGGCGACGCTGCCGGTGACGCAGCAGGAGCAGGCGGGGGCACTGGGGTGTTTTGACGCACCCACCCTTCCCACAGCATGAACAGAGAAAAAAGAAACACCACCAACAAAATCAAACGCCGTTGTTCCATCGTGCAGCTTTCCTATCGTTACGGGACCGGATCCTCACCGCCGGGATGCCACGGGTGGCAGCGGCCCACACGTTTCACACCCAACCACAAACCGCGCACCACACCATGACGCTCGACCGCTTCGATGAGATATTGCGAACAGGTGGGTGTAAAGCGGCAATTTTGCCCCAACCAGGGGCTGATGAGGTACTGGTAACCACGCACCAACACGACCAACACCCGCGCAAGCGGATTCATCGACGCAAACCCTTATCCACGGGAATCGACCGTACAGGGGCGTGCCGCGGGTTCCGAGTGCAGCAACCGCATCAGCAAGCGCGCGAACAACACCTCGAGTTCCGCACGCAACATCCGCCGCGTCGCGTCATGGGTAGGCCGCGTCACACGAACCACCAGATCGACCCCGACCGATCGACCCGGCCACACACGGAAAATTTCCCGAATTTGCCGCTTCAACCAATTACGACGCACCGCTCGCTTCGCCACGCGCTTTGCCACCACCAAGCCCAGACGGGCATGTGGCAAACCGTTTTCCCGCCAATGCACACAAAAAAACCGTCCGCACAATTTCTGCCGCGCAGCGAAGACCGCGGCAAAGTGGGACGGTTTCGTCAGACGCGCGGCACGCGGAAAACGCGCGCCTGGCGCACTCATACGGCGAGGCGCTTACGCCCTTTGGCGCGGCGGGCGCGGATCACGGAACGACCGCCGCGGCTTCGCATCCGGACCAGAAAACCATGGGTCCGCTTACGGCGAACTTTGGAAGGTTGATAGGTGCGCTTCATTTTCTATCCCCGAGACCTGATCAAAATCGCGAATTATACCAGGAAAACAAAAACCAAGGAGCGCTACCGCACGCGAACCACGCTACACTACGCCAAGATCAACGATACGCGTGATAGACCTCTGCTTCGCCATTGCGCTGGATCAAAAGGACGTCGTAAGGGTCCTTGCGTCCCTCATACGCCGGACCATCCATCCCCGGAGAACCGATCACCATCCCCGGAACCGCCAAACCCAGCGCGTTCGGCTTCTCCGCAAGCAGCCGTTTGACGTCGGCAGCAGGAACATGGCCCTCGATCACATAACCCTGAACGACGGCGGTGTGACACGAACCATAACGCATGGGCATACCGAGACGACTCCGAACCTCACTATTGCCCACTTCGAACGTTTGAACCTGGAACCCGTTGGCCTGCATATGGGCAATCCACTCTTTGCAGCAACCGCAATACGGGCTTTTCCACACCTTGACGAGCGGCGACTCCTCAGCAAACTCTTTCCCAGAAGCGAAAGAAGAAGTAGCAAGAAAGGAAAGCGCCAAACCCATAAAGACACGCCGTATCATCATCGGTCTCCTTGACGACTGGTCAAAATTCGATATTGATTCTCATTGAGATCTGGCAACCGTTTGAGGAAAGCCACCATGTTCCAAATCCGTTCGTCATCGTGCGTTTTTCCCCACGCTGGCATACCAGATGCCTTGATTCCGTGTTTGATGATCCAAAAATCCCGTCGCGCTGCTGCTTCCTCGCTCAGACCCTGCAAGGTTGCTCGGGGTTCCGTCAATTTGGGAGGGGTTGGATAGAGTCCCAACGTGAAGTCGCTTTCCGCGATACCAGGCGCAAGGTGACAACCGACACACATCGCATCGTAATCGGCTCCCCCCGCCAGCAACCGCTGGGGTGCATCGAGATCCTTGGGTACCTCGATCGTACGTGAAGCCTGTGCGATCGAGCGTTCCCGCACCCACTCCAGCAGGTGGTAGAGCCACTGAGCATGGGGCTCATCGGCCGCCACCGATACCCTGCCAGAGTAGAGCACCCACACTACCACCGCGACCAAAACGACCAGAGCGGAACCAAACCCAAGCAAGCAACGCTTCATCGCCCTTTCCTTACTGATGGTGATTGGATTTCATTTCGCCGCTACCGTGGCCCATCATCCCATTTTGCGGCATCGCTCCTTGCATCCCATGCGGCATCATCATCTCCCTATGCTCCTCTTTCATCATCTCCGCACAACGTGCGATCATCGCCTGCACCACTGGGTCGTCACGGTCACTCCCGGAGTGCATTTGCTGCATCATCGAACAATCCGGCTTTTCCCGGTCGGTGACTGCGTGATGCTGGCTCGGATCATGCGCGTAAACAAGCGCAGCACTGAGGGACAAAACCGCAACGGTGACAAACTTTTTCATTACAAACATCATCGACTCCTTTTACCCACACTCAAAACCAAACACGAAGACCGGCAACGAAACGCGTCTGCCGCGTATCCAACCCTTCCCGACGTGCAAAACTGGCCGTCTTGCCATATTTCCCCGCCCATTCGATCCCAATATAGGGCGCGAATTGGCGATTGAACTCGTAACGGAGGCGAATCCCGACCACGAGATCGGACAATCCGCTCCCTATTCCCCGGTTTTCCTCCGTTTCGCCATAAAAGTTGGCTTCCAGCCGAGGTTGCACAATCCAACGTTGCGTCACAAGCAGTTCGTACTCACTCGAAAGCCGAAGTGAGGTCTGTCCCGAAGTACCTAGGTACGCAGTTGCGTCAACCTTGAACCAATAGGGCGCTAACCCTTGAAAACCGAAAGCGAGCCAAGTCCGGTCAGGCCCCGTGCCGCTGTCCTGCCGCACCCCGAGTTGGCTGTCCCAGTATGCTGAGATCGCATGACCCCAAAGGAGCTCTGTACGTGCCTCCTCCAATTTGCCTTTGGCGACGCCACCTTCGGCCTTGAGGACCAAGCGGTCGTAGGTGCCGCCGAACCAGGCTTGCGCGTCATAGGTGGTCGCGTTCCCCTCCTTCGTGTGAACGCGTTCCAGGCGATCGACGAGCACGGCGCCGAAGCGGTGTTCATCGGACAGCCGAAGTTGCCGTGGACCGGGGCGTGCGTAAGGGCCCGACTCTAAAGTCAAGCCATCGGAATAGGCGTGCGGATCACGGGCATCGGCGGGGGCGGGGCCCCCCTGCATGTTCATGCTGCCGTGGTCCATGGTGGCGCTCGCGGGCGATTCGGCTCGCGTTGGGGCTGGAGCCGTGCCCGGGTGCCCGGCATGGCCGCCGCCTTCCATCGGTGTTTGCGCCCAGACGGGTGCCGCACCGAGCAACACCAGCGCCGCAGTGAAGAGAGAACAGGGTTTCATGGCGAATCTTCCTTTGATCAGTTTCATGACACGACCACCACGCGGAACATGCCCATGTCCATGTGCAACATCAGGTGGCAGTGCCAGGCCCAGCGACCCAGGGCGTCGGCGGTCACGAGGAAGCTGACGCGCTGCGCAGGCTGGACGGGCACGGTGTGACGACGCACCAGGAACTGCCCGTCGGGCGTTTCCACCTCGCTCCACATCCCGTGCAAATGCATCGGGTGCGTCATCATCGTGTCGTTGTGCAGGATGACGCGCACCCGCTCGCCGTACTTCAGATGAACCGGGGTACTCTTCCCGAATTCGAGGCCGTCGAGCGACCAGGTATAGCGCTCCATGTTGCCGGTAAGATGCAGCTCGATCTCGCGCTCGGCCCCGCGAGGATCGAGCGGACCACCGATCGTTTTGAGGTCGGCCAGCGTCAGCACGCGCCGGCCGTTGTTGCGCAGGCCAATGCCCGGATCGTCGAGATTCGTCCGGGGCATGTCCACACGCATGTCCGTGCTTGGGCCGTATTCCGTGCGCGCGTGACGGACCGTGGCGCTGGGCTTGGCCAATGCGCCATCGGCCATGCCATGCATCGCGTGGTGACCGTGATCCATAGCCATCGCGCCATGGTTCATGCCGGACATGTTGTGTTTCATGCCAGACATGTCGTGGCCCATCGCCGCATGGTCCATCACGCCCATGGTCGAACCGCCATGCTTCATCGCGCTGTGATCCATCGCGCCCATCATGTCGGCCATGGTGAGCCATTCGACAGGGTCGAGTGCAGGAACCGGGGCTTCGAGTCCTTCGCGAACTGCGAGCGTGCCACGGGCAAATCCAGAACGATCCATCGCTTGCGCGAAGATCGTGTAGGCCTCTTCCTTTGGTGTAACCACCACGTCGTAGGTTTCGCCCGGCCCGAAGCGGAACTCATCGACGGTGACAGGTTCGACGTTCTGCCCGTCGCTTTGCACCACCGTCATCTTGAGCCCCGGGATGCGCACGTCGTAGAAGGTGTTGGCCGCACCGTTGATGAAGCGAAGACGGACGCGTTCGCCAGGACGGAACAGTCCAGTCCAATTGCCGGCAGGAGTGACGCCATTCATCAAGTAGGTCAATGTCGCCCCCGAGAGATCGGCGAGATCGGTCGGGTTCATCCGCATCTGGTTCCACATCGCACGCTTGTCGAGTGCACGAGAAAGCCCCATCTTGGCGACGTCGCGGAAGAAATCAATGACCGTCGGCTGATGGTAGTTGTAGAGATCACTCTGAATCCGCAGTTTGGTCAGCACCCGCATCGGGTCTTCGTCGGTCCAATCGGAGAGCACAACTACGTAGTCGCGGTCGGCCCGGATGGGATCGCCTGCGCGCGGCTCGACGATCAGTGCCCCATACATACCGGTTTGCTCCTGCATACCGGAATGCGAGTGGTACCAGTAGGTACCCGATTGTTTCAGTTGAAATTGGTAAACAAATGTCTCACCCGGTGCGATACCAGGAAAACTGATTCCCGGTACGCCATCCATCTCATACGGTAGGATCATTCCGTGCCAATGGATCGAAGTCACTTCGCGCAGGCGGTTGGTGACACGGATGGTGACCGTGTCGCCTTCTCGAAGTTTGAGCGTCGGTGCTGGAATAGAGCCGTTGATCGTGGTCGCCATCCTGGGTGTTCCGGTGAAATTGACTGGTGATTCGCCAACCACCAGGTCGATGTTCGTGCCGCTGAGCACGGGCGCCAAACCCGTGCGCGTCTCGGTCACTCCTTGCACCGCGGCTCGCCCCCACGGTGACAGGCTTGCGATCACGCCCCCTGCGACCAAACCTCGGACGAAACGGCGCCGCCCCGCGTTCGGCAATGCGATCGCGACTTGCGGGAACCGATCTCGATCGTTTCTCATCCAATCCTCCACTTTATGGCAAAAGGGAAAAGGCAACGCGATCGTAATCGTTCGCTCCTTGCGCGCACGTGACAGGAAGATGACAAAATGGTCAGAAAACTCCTTTTGATCGAAGACGAACCCAAAACCGGCGCCTATCTCAAAAAAGGGCTGCACGAAGCTGGCTACAATGTGGAATGGGTACAAGACGGCATCGATGGCCTTCATTTGGCTCGCGAAATCCCTTTCGATCTCATCATCCTCGACGTGATGCTCCCTGGCCTCGACGGTTGGCAAGTGCTGGCCAGACTTCGGTCAGAAGGGATCACCACCCCAACGCTCTACCTCACGGCACGAGACCGGGTCGAAGATCGGGTCAAAGGGTTGGAAATGGGCGCTGACGACTACCTCGTCAAACCTTTTTCGTTCGCCGAATTGCTCGCCCGTGTCCGAACGATCCTCAGACGGGGCGGTCAGAGCCTTTCCTCCACGATTTTGCGCGCTGCGGACCTGGAACTCGATCTGTTGCGCCGTCGCGTGTGCCGCGGAGGGGAGACCATCGCGCTCACCGCAAAGGAGTTCGCTTTGCTCGAACTGCTCCTGCGTCGGCAGGGAGAGGTTCTACCGCGCTCACTGATCGCGTCGCAAGTTTGGGAAATCGACTTTGAATGCGACAGCAACGTGATCGAAGTTGCGATCCGACGGCTGCGTCAAAAGATCGACGAGGGGCGCACGCCGAAATTGATTCACACCGTTCGCGGGATGGGTTACGTCTTGGAAGCGCGATAGGCGAGACAGATCGTGAAAATTCGCCGATCGCTCACCGCCAAACTCGTCTTGCTCTTTGCACTCATCACGATCAGCGCGATTTTCGGACTGGCGGGTTTGGTCACGCTTCTGAGCGACGAACATTTCGTCCGTCTCGATCAACAAACCCTCAACGACAAACGGGCGTTGATCTTGGAGCTCTTGCAGCGCGCCAACTCGACCGACGACGCGCTGTGGTTACTCCAAGAGGCACTGAATCACCACCCTGGACTGGTGGTCGCAGTCAGAACCGAAAACGGCAGACTCCTCTTCGCCAACAACCGCCAGTTCTCATGGGATCAAACCGTGACCAAAGACAGGAAAGGGTGGGAAGAGTGGCACAGCGCGGGAAAAATTTATCGCGCTTTCTCATTCACCGTTTCGCCCCACTTTGCACCGAACACCGCATGGACCATCCAGATCGCGGTCGATACCGAGACCCACACCCGGTTTTTGCAGACGTTTCATCAGCAAATCCTCTTCTATGCGTTGCTCGCCAGCGCCCTTTCCGTCGGAATCGGTTGGTGGGTCGTCTATCGCGGTTTGGCTTCGTTACGGACGATTCGCCAGCACGCCACGATGATCTCCCAAAACCATCTCGATCGGCGGCTCGATGATTCTGCGATGCCTGATGAGATCGCAACGGTTGCCCAAGAGCTCAATCGCATGCTCGATCGGCTGCAAACTGCGTTCGTTCGCCTCGAAACGTTCTCTGCCCATTTGGCGCACGAAATGCGCACCCCGCTCAGCAACCTCCTCACCCAAACACAGGTTGCGCTGCACAGTGAGCGCGATCCCGAAACCTACCGCGAGATCTTGGCCTCGAATGTCGAAGAGATCGACCGATTGAGCCGAATGGTCAGCCAGATGCTCTATTTGGCCAAACTGGGTTATTCCGAAACGACCCTCGCCAAGGAGCGCTTGCTGCTCGAAATCGAACTGGGCAATTTGGTCGAATTTTTCGAACCCCTTGCCGAAGAGAAAGGAATCAGCTTGATCGTAGCGGGAAAGGGAGCGATCGTGGCCGACCGAATGCAGCTTCGCCGCGCTGTCAGCAACCTGCTCTCCAACGCGATTCGCCACGCCGATCCGGGAACATCGGTTACGCTGGAAATCGGCGAAACGAATGGGCAACGAACCTTGTCCGTCACCAATGTCGGGGAACCGATCGCGCCTGAGCACCTTCCTTATCTTTTCGATCCCTTCTACCGCGTCGCCTCAGAAACCCCGTCCGAATCGATCACCGGATTGGGTTTGGGGTTGGCGATCGTCCGAGCGATCGTCGTCGCACATGGTGGGTCGATTTCGGTTACGTCGCGAGAGGGCCTGACCCGTTTTCTCCTCACCTTCCCACACTCCGACCCGGACAGGCCGTCACTGCACAACCGCTGTGGATAACTTCTCGCTCATCCCCTTTCACGCTACAATTCGCAACGATGAGCGAAACGAACCCTTCCCCATCCGACGACCTCTGGCACACCTGCTGCGCGCGCTTGCAGAGCAAGATCCCGGTACAACAATACAAAACCTGGATTCGACCGCTTGCAGGCGTCGCAGTGGACGGTGCGGGTGCCGAACTGCGCGTCTTTGCGCCCAACCGCTTCATTTTGCAGTGGGTACGCGAACGCTACTGGGGCATCATCACCGACGAACTCGCGGCACTCGGCATCGAACGCGCGGAATTGACATTGGGAGAACCGCCGCGTCGTGACAATGCAGCTGCTGCCCCCCAAACCGGCGCAACCGAACCGCAAACGGCGCCAACCGCGCATGCGGTTGCTTCGTCGCGCCCGCACGCCGAACCAGAAGCCCTTTCAGTGGAACCCGCACCGGTTTCGGCTGGAGAAGATTCCGCTGGAGAAGAAGAGAAGACCACCAGCCCTGCGGCGCCTGCCGCCGTCCCATCTGCCGACACCGCAGTTGCGAACACCGCCGCTGTTTCCCCACCCCCCACTGCGCGGTTACGGGCTCGGCGCAAGCCGCCTGCGGTAAATGACGCCGACCCGACCCACGCGCCGACGATC
This sequence comes from Hydrogenophilus thiooxidans, assembly GCF_019049855.1. Lineage (GTDB taxonomy): Bacteria > Pseudomonadota > Gammaproteobacteria > Burkholderiales > Rhodocyclaceae > Hydrogenophilus > Hydrogenophilus thiooxidans. The sequence continues at coordinate 89,877 of NZ_JAHLSY010000007.1, forward strand.
GAAGCGCTCTACGAACGAACCCGGCTCAACCCCAACGCCACTTTCGAGACGCTGGTCACTGGTCGCGCGAACGATCTGGCGCGCGCCGCTGCGATGCAAGTCGCGCACCACCCCGGTAACTCCTACAACCCCCTCTTCATCTATGGGGGTGTCGGTCTGGGCAAAACCCACCTCATCCACGCAATCGGCAACGCGATCTTCCAAAACAACCCACGCGCGGTGATTCGGTACGTCCACGCCGAAGACTATTACGCCGACGTGGTACGCGCCTATCAACAGAAGAGCTTCGACGCGTTCAAACGGTTCTACCGCTCGCTCGACGTGCTGTTGATCGACGACATCCAGTTCTTCCAGAACAAAACCCGCACGCAAGAGGAGTTCTTCCACGCGTTCAACGCGCTCACCGAAGCGCGCAAACAGATCGTGATCACCTGTGACACCTACCCCAAAGACATCCAAGGGTTGGAAGACCGCTTGATCTCGCGCTTCGACTGGGGCCTCACCGTCCAGATCGAACCCCCAGAGCTCGAAATGCGGGTGGCGATCCTCAAGAAAAAAGCGGAACTGATGGCGATCGACCTCGCTGACGACGTCGCGTTCCTCATTGCCAAGCACCTCAAATCGAACGTGCGTGAACTCGAAGGGGCGCTCAACAAAGTGGTTGCGTACGCCAATTTCCTGGCCCGCCCGATCACGTTGGAACTGGCGAAAGAGGCGCTCAAGGACCTGCTCAACGCCTTCAACCGGCAACTTACCGTCGAGCAGATCCAAAAAACGGTGGCCGACTACTACAAAATCAAAGTGGCCGAGATGCACTCTAAGAAACGCACCCGCGCGGTCGCGCGCCCCCGGCAGGTCGCGATGTATCTCGCCAAAGAGCTCACGCCATTGTCCTTGCCCGCGATCGGCGAAGCCTTCGGCGGCCGCGACCACACCACGGTGATCCACGCCTGCCGAACGATCACCGAACTGCGCACCCAAGACCCACAGCTCAACCACGACGTTCATGTCCTACTGCAAGTGCTACGCGGATAACAAGGAGACGCCATGCTGATTCGAGCCCCCCGTGATACGCTGCTCACACCGCTCGCTGCCGCGGCCGGTATCGTGGAAAAGCGGCAAACCAAGCCGATCCTCGGCTGTTTCCTGCTGGAGCGCAGCGACGACGGTCTTACCGTCACCGCTACCGACCTCGAAGCGCAAATCGTCGTTCGGCAACCGCTTGGCGAATTGGCTGGGGAAAACGGCGCCTGCGCGGTGCCAGCGAAGAAGCTCCTCGATATTCTGAAGAGCTTGCCCGACGGGGCCGAAGTGCAGCTCCTTGCCGAAGAGAACACCCTCAAGGTAACGAGCGGACGGTCACGCTTCACGTTGCACACGCTGCCGGCGCACGACTTCCCGCGCCTTACCCCCCCCAGCGAAGGCGACCAACTGACGCTCACGCAACACACCTTGCGCCGCTTGGTGGCGCTCACAGCGTTTGCGATGGCCCAACAAGACGTCCGCTACTATCTGAACGGGCTCTTTTTCCACCTCCACGACCAGAATTTGCACGTGGTCGCTACCGACGGGCATCGTCTCGCCCACGTCGAAGAGGCGATGCCGGAATTTCGCGACGAACGGGAAGCGATCCTGCCGCGCAAAACGGTCCTCGAACTGCAGCGTCTGCTCTCCGACAGCGACCAGCCGGTGGCGATCACCATCGCCGAACGGCAAGTGGTCTTCACCACCGGTGCGGTGCAATTCACCAGCAAGATCATCGAAGGGAAGTTCCCCGATTACCGTCGGGTGATCCCCATGAACCACCCCGTGCGGATCGTCTTCGACCGGGTTGAACTCCTGCGCGCACTGCAACGGGTTGCGGTGCTTGCCGAAGACAAATTGCGGCCGATCAAACTCACGTTCGAAACGGGGCTCGTGCGCATCTCCGGGCACAACGTCGAACGCGAAGAAGCGGTCGAAGAGATCGAGATCCACTACGAAGGGGCGCCACTCGAGATCGGCTTCAACGTCAGCTACCTCATCGACGTGCTCACTGCGCTCACCAACGAAGTGATCCACATCCAACTCAAAGACAGCATGGCCGCAGCGCTCATCACCACACCGGACGACGAACACTTCCATTACGTCGTGATGCCGATGCGGCTGTGAAACAACGCACACCACCGAACGAACGCAGCGAATCAAACCGATGGTCCAGGAAAACGCAATGACCCAAACCTACGACGAAAGCGCGATTCAACAACTCGAAGGGCTCGAAGCGGTCCGCAAACGCCCCGGCATGTACATCGGCGATACCTCCGATGGAACGGGGCTCCACCATATGATCTTCGAAGTGGTCGACAACGCGATCGACGAAGCGCTGGCTGGCTACTGCGACGACATCGTCGTGACGGTCCACGCCGACAACTCGGTTTCGGTGCGCGACAACGGCCGCGGGATCCCCACTGGCATCAAATGGGACGACAAAAACGAACCGAAACGCTCCGCCGCAGAGATCGTGATGTGCGTGCTGCACGCCGGTGGCAAATTCAACCAGAACAGTTACAAAGTCTCCGGCGGGCTTCACGGTGTCGGCGTCTCGTGTGTGAACGCACTCTCCAAATGGCTCAAACTCACCATCTGGCGTGACGGGTACAAACACGTCCTCGAATTTTCTCGTGGCGTGCCCACCCTCTTCGACGAAACCTGGGAAACCCCACCCGGCGGCGGGGAACCGGTGCACGTGCGCAAGATGAAGGTGGTGGGTGCGACGCAAAAGCGCGGCACCGAAGTCCATTGGCTTGCGGACGAAGAGATCTTCGGCACGATCGAATACCATGCCGACCAGATCACGAAACGCCTGCGCGAACTTTCGTTTCTCAACAACGGCGTCAAGATCCGCTTCATCGACCAACGCACCGGCAAAGAAGAGGACTTCGCCTTCTCGGGCGGCGTCAAGGGCTTCGTCCAATACCTCAACCGCAACAAGCAGCCGCTCCACCCCACCATCTTCCACGCGAGCGGCGCGGTCACCGTCCCGCAAGACGTCGGGCACGAAGCGGAAATCAGCATCGAAGTGGCGATGCAGTGGAACGACAGCTTCGCCGAACAGGTGCTTTGCTACACCAACAACATTCCGCAACCCGACGGCGGCACCCACCTCACCGGGTTGCGCAGCGCGATGACGCGGGTGATCAATAAATACCTGGAAGCGAACGAAATCGCAAAAAAAGCGAAAGTCGAGATCACCGGCGACGACATGCGTGAAGGGCTCACCTGCGTCCTATCCGTGAAGATGCCCGACCCGAAATTCGCCAGCCAAACCAAAATGAAACTGGTGAGTTCGGAAGCGCGCACCGCGGTGGAAGAGGTAGTGGGCAAAGCGCTCGAAACCTTCCTGCTCGAACATCCCAACGAAGCGAAAGCGATCGTCGGCAAAATCGTCGAAGCAGCACGCGCCCGCGAAGCGGCGCGCAAAGCGCGCGAAATCACGCGCCGCAAAGGGGTACTCGACGGCGTGGGGCTGCCGGGAAAACTTGCCGACTGCCAAGAGAAAGACCCGGCAAAATCGGAACTCTTCATTGTCGAGGGCGACTCCGCCGGTGGCTCCGCGAAGCAAGGGCGCGACCGCCGCTTCCAAGCGATCTTGCCGCTCAAAGGCAAAATCCTCAACGTCGAAAAAGCGCGTTTCGACAAACTCCTGCAAAGCCAGGAGATCGCCACGCTGATCACCGCGCTCGGCACCGGGATCGGCAAAGCGGACTACAAACCGGAGAAGCTGCGCTACCACCGCATCATCCTGATGAGCGACGCCGACGTCGACGGCGCCCATATCCGGACACTGCTGCTCACCTTCTTCTACCGCCAGATGCCGGAGCTGATCGAACGCGGCCACGTCTATATCGCGCAACCCCCGCTCTACAAGGTGAAACTGGGTAAGACCGAGCGCTACCTCAAAGACGACGCGGAATTACAGCAATTTCTCATCGAACTGGCGGCGCAAGAGGCCGAACTCCTCCCGGCGCCAGACGCCGCACCGATTCGCGACGAAACGCTCTTGGGGCTGTTGCGCCAATGGCAACGCGCGCAACGGATCATCGACCGCCATAGCGCCCTCATCGACCCCACCATTCTGCAAACGATTCTGAACCACGCGATTGCGATCGACCTCAGCAACCAAGAAAACGCCGTCGCAAGCGCCCAACGGTTGCAGGCGGTGCTGGGCGACCAACTCCGCGTCCTCGCCGCATTCGACGAAGAGCGCGATCAATGGAGCTTACGCATCGAACGCACCGAACACGGGCTCATCAAGCGCAGCCTGCTCGATGCCGAACTCCTGGAATCTGGGGATTGGCAAACCGTGATGCACGTTGCCGAAGCCACTGCGACGCTCGTACAAGGTGAAGGGGAAGTGCGGCGCGGCGAAAAACGGCAGACGGTCCGCCATTTCGCCGATGCGGTCGCTTGGCTGATGGCCGAAGTAGAACGCCAGATCGTCAAACAACGCTACAAAGGGTTGGGCGAAATGAACCCGGAACAGCTCTGGGAGACGACGATGGATCCGGCAACCCGGCGGCTGCTCAAAGTGCAGATCGAAGACGCGATCGCCGCCGACGAAATCTTCTCGACCCTGATGGGCGATGCGGTCGAACCGCGGCGCGAGTTCATCGAGGCGAACGCGCTCTTCGTGCGTAATTTGGATGTGTGAATGATGCCAGTACTGGCAATGTTTTATGGCATCATTATTCGAATGTACCTGATGGAAGGTAGCCAACACCATCGCCCGCATATCCACGCACGGTATGGCGAATTCGAAGCAGCGATTGATATCGAAGAGGGGGAATTGTTGGCAGGTGAGTTACCGCGCAAACAACTTCGACTCGTCCAAGCGTGGATCGAGTTACGGCGGGACGAACTGCTCGCCAACTGGGAACTCGCCCAACAAGGTATTCCTCCGTATCGGATCGACCCTCTGTAACCACGAGGAACCACAGATGGATTGGGACGTTGTCAAAGTGAAACCGTTGGACGGCTACCGACTTCACTTGAAGCTTGCCGACGGAAAAGAAGGAATCGTGGACCTGACCCCGCTCCTCAGCAAGAAGGGGTTTCAAGAGCTACAAGATCGCGACTATTTCTGCCGAGTCTTTCCTTTTCTGGGCGCTTTGACTTGGCCTAACGGTCAGGACATTTCACCGGAGTGGGTTCTCGAACATCTCACACCGAACACTGAGGAAGTGCCTGTGTAACCGGCGCAGCACGAAAGCCGCTTCACATCCTGGGTAAAAGTCTGCGCGGCAAGCTTCACCCCCCCACGCGAGCGAACGCGTCGCGCAGCAATTTCGTACTGAACACCAGAAAAGCGCTGCCGGTAGCCGCTAGCCCCCACGCCTGGACCCGCGGCCGGGTTTGGCTCCAGCGGTGGAGCCGCGCGCCAACCAGGATCAGAACGGTGAGATAGGTAGCGCTGATCCCCTGCAACGTCGCGCCCAACAAGACGAACGCCCAATAGGGGTGGGGCGCATCCGCATCGACGAAGAGCACGAAAAACGAGAAGAAAAAGAGGATCGCTTTCGGGTTCAACAGGCTGATCACCAACGCCCGCCGAAACGGGTGGATCGCTACCCGGCGCGGTTCCGGTTCGGGGGCGGCTGCCCGATCGTCCTCGTTCGCGGTGGCCGTTTGCTTACCCCACCCGTGCCGCACTGCTTCCCAGACGAGTTTGCCGCCCATCCACGCCAGGTACGCGGCTCCTGCGAATTGCAACAGGGCAAAGAGCGTCGGTAGATAGCGCAGTAGCGACGCCGCGCCCAACACCGCGGCGCTCATCAGGATCGCGTCCCCGGTCAAAATCCCGAGTGCCGCGCGAAACCCCGCAGCGGGGCCCTGGCGCGACGCGGTGACGAACGCATAGAGCGAATTGGGTCCTGGCAACAAAACCACCAAAACCGTTCCCAAAACGAACGCGCCGTAGTCGTGAATCCCCAATGCGTGCCACAAACTCATCGTCTCTCTTGCTCCGCTTGTAACGCTCGCGCAAGCGCAACGACATACGCTTCGTCTGCGCTGCGGTAAGCCGCCGCCAACCAGGCGGAGAGGTCAGATCCGTCCGGCAATGTGGCGTCACCGTCCCGCACGAACCGCCGATAGAAAAAGGTCAAAGACCAGCGCATCGCGTCGCGTTCCACCAAGGTGATGGTCAAAAGACTCCCGGGGTATTCCGGGGTTGCCTGAGTGACGAACCGCAGCCATTCCCCCGTTTGCCACGTCACACGCTCTTCGAACGTCCGGTCACCGAACGCGATCCGCCGCGTCAGCGCTGCTTCTTTGGGCGCGTGCCAAAGCACATCACACGCCGTCACCCCGTCGATCCACCGCTGTGGGAACGTGACGCGCTCCCACAAACGCTGCCACACCGTGTCCCGTGATAGCGGCACCGATACCGCAAGCGGCAGGGTATGACAAACCTCCAACAACATGGTACCTCACCCACGCGTCGCGCACACGTTACCCATCGCCACTGTAGCGAACGAACCCCTTCGCCGTCAAACGGGCGCGAAGCCGCGCGGCATCCCCCTCAGAGGGCAGTTCTGTTTTTATGGTTTGGTTTTTCTATAAATATCTTTAAAATAAGTCTACACTCTGCCCAATCGTGGGGATAACCCTCTGAAAGCCGCCAAGACATGCGCCAAAACCCTGGGGATACTCCTGTACACAACGCCGGTACGGCGGTTGGAACGTTGACGTACCGTTTGCGGTGCATGCTGAGAAAGAGACGATGGTTCGTCAACCGTTCCCGCGCCATCCCCAGCTTGTCCACTGTGGTGTTTCTGCTACACCTGCTACTGGGTATCGCATTCGCACCCACCGCTTGGCCGACGGCCGCGTCAGCGAAATCCACGGGTTGGTCCACGACGTCACCAAAGAGATGCACTTGACCGAAGCGCTCGAACGGATCGCGTACCACGAACCGCTCACCGGATTGGCCAACCGCAACAGGCTTGTCGCTGGGCCGAGCAAGCGATCGCACGCTGCGTCGCAGAAAAAAAACCAAGCTTCGTCGTGTTGGGGGTGCTCGACCTCGACGAATTCGCGGCGGTCAATCTCCACTACGGGATTGTGCGCACGGATACGGGATCGCCAAGCCGATGCCTGCGCAGGAAGCCGCGGCGTGGGCGGCTTCGTGCACGTTCATTCACAAAATTATCCACAAGCCGAAACCTGCATTACAGGTAACCATCCTGCAACCGATCGGAGTGGGTCGCATTGGGGAAAAGTCAACGCACAGATCATGCAATGATTTGTCGATAAAAGAAAAATGGCACAGTGACTGCTTTTTCGCCCCCAAACGATCCCCGCCAAAATCCAAGTCGATCCCCAAGATTACCGACAGCACATTGCTAGACGAAGTCTATTGTTAACAGAGTTATCCACAGAACAACGGCGCGCATTGTTTACAGAATCTCTTACAAGAAAAATCAAAGTCAACAATTCCATCGACCCCGAACCCACTGCAAAGAGTGCGTGGTACGGATCACGAACGCGCCCGTTGCGGTACAATGCGTGTCATCAAATTGTCACATTCGCTCGGTAGACTGCGCCCCGTCATCCTCAGCAACCCAAAGGAGCAGTCCGATGAAACTTCGCAACACCCTTTCCCTGGTCGCCACGCTTGCCGTAGCGGGTGTCGTCACAACCCCGGCGGTGACCTTCGCGGCGGAAGAAATAGTGAAGATCGACGGTTCGAGCACCGTCTATCCCGTCACCGAAGCCGTTGCGGAGGAGTTCCAGACCGCGCAGCGCGGTAAGGTGAAAGTCACCGTCGGCATTTCGGGAACCGGTGGCGGTTTCAAGAAGTTCTGCCGTGGCGAGACCGATATTTCCAACGCGTCGCGCCCGATTCTCGAAAAAGAGATGAAGTTGTGTGCCGAAAACGGCATCCAGTACATCGAACTCCCTGTGGCGTTCGACGCGCTCACCGTGGTGATCCACCCGAAAAACACCTGGGCCGAAGAGATGACGGTTGCCGAACTCAATAAGATGTGGGCGCCCGAAGCGCAAGGGGTGATCACCAACTGGAAGCAGGTCTCTCCCCGTTTTCCGGATCGGCCGCTCAAACTCGCGGGTGCTGGGTCGGATTCGGGAACGTTCGACTATTTCACCGAAGCGATCGTGGGTAAAGCCAAGTCGAGCCGTGGCGACTACCTGGCGTCTGAGGACGACAACGTGGTCGTGCAGTTCGTGAGCTCGGATGAGAACGCGCTCGGTTACTTCGGCCTGGCGTACTATCTTGAGAACCAAGACAAACTGAAAGCGGTGAAGATCAAGAAGGACGAAAATTCGCCAGCGGTCGCGCCCAGCGTCGAAACGGTGAATAACGGTACCTATCAACCGCTTTCGCGCCCGATCTTCATCTACGTCAATGCCAAAGCGGCCAAAGAGAAACCGGAAGTGCGTGAATTCGTTGCGTTCTACCTCAAGCATGCTGGCAAATTGGCCAAAGAGGTGGGGTACGTCAATTTGCCCGACCAGGCGTATGAGTTGGCGATGAAAAACTTCCAAGCGATGAAGACGGGCACCGTTTTTGGCGGCCATGCCGAAGTGGGTGTGCGCGTCGAAGAACTGCTTGCGCGCGAAGCCAAGCAGTAAATGGTTCCAGAAAAACGGCTGTGGGCAAGAGTGGGTACAGCCGTTTTTTTTGTCTACCCTGCATCACCGACAAGGAAACCCTGTCGTGACCGCTGAGCCAAGCCATTGCGCATCGCTTCCTGAAGGGCATGTCACCCATACCCGTGCCCGCAACGTCAAAGAGCGGCTGATCGAAACGGCGCTGTTCCTTGCCGCATTTTCTGCGGTGGCGACAACCGTGGCGATCGTCGCGATCCTCCTCTATGAAGGGTGGAGCTTTTTCCAGCACGTCTCACTCGTGGAATTCCTCACCCATACGCAATGGACACCGCTCTTCGAAAAAGCGGAGTATGGGGTCTTGCCGCTTATTGCCGGCACATTCACCATTTCGGCAATCGCGGTGCTGGTCGCGATTCCGCTTGGGCTGATGGTTGCGATCTACCTCTCTGAGTTTGCGTCGCATCGTGTTCGCGAAACCGTCAAACCCTTTCTTGAGCTTTTGGAAGGGGTACCGACCATCGTCTACGGTTACTTTGCGCTGCTTTTCGTCACGCCGCTCTTGCAGAAGATCATTCCTGGATTGCCCGGTTTCAACATGCTGAGCCCTGGGATCGTGATCGGGATCATGATCACGCCGTATGTGGCGTCGGTATCCGAAGACGCGATGCGCGCGGTGCCGATGGCGATGCGCGAGGCCTCGTACGCGATGGGGGCGACACGCTTCCAAACGGCGATGAAAGTGGTGTTGCCCGCCGCGATCTCCGGTGTGGTCGCCGCGTTCATCCTGGGTATTTCCCGAGCGGTCGGGGAGACGATGGTGGTTGCGATCGCTGCGGGGCAACAGCCCAATTTCACCTTCGATCCGCGTGAGCACGCCGCGACGATCACTGCCTACATCGTGCAGGTGGCGATGGGGGATCTGCCGCACGGGTCGATCGGTTATCAGAGTATCTTCGCAGTCGGGTTGGTGCTCGTGGTGATCACCCTCTTTTTCAACGTGATCGGCCAATACGTGCGCCGGCGCTGGCGGGAGGCCTACTGATCATGCAGCAGAGCGAAAAAAACGAACTTACCGCGCTGCGGCGCGATATTGCGAAGCGCCGCCGCTGGGACGTGATTTTCGGATTGATCGGCTTGGGGGCGACGCTCATCGGAGTGATCGTGCTGTTCGCGCTCTTTACGGACCTGGTGCTCGATGGGTACCGCCACGTGGTGCAGGAAGAGTTCTATTTCAACTTCCCGTCGCGGCGGCCGGAGCGCGCCGGGATCTATTCCGCGTGGGTGGGAACGGCGTTGGTGATGATCGTGACCTTCCTGGCCGCAGCACCGCTGGGGGTTGCCGCTGCAGTCTATCTCGAAGAGTACGCGCCGAAGAACTGGCTCACGGAGCTCATCGAGATCAACGTCACCAATTTGGCCGCGGTGCCGTCGATCGTCTATGGGTTGCTCGCGCTGGGTCTCTTCGTCTATATCCTCGACTTCGGGCAAAGCATTCTCACCGCGGGGCTGACGCTCGCGTTGATGATCCTGCCGGTGGTAATCGTCGCGACGCGTGAAGCGTTGCGCGCGATTCCCCAGCACATCAAAGAGGCGGCGTACGCGTTGGGCGCTACCCGGTGGCAGGTGGTTTCCGACCATCTGGTTCCGTATGCGTCGGGCGGGATCCTGACCGGGGTGATCATCGGAATGGCGCGCGCGATCGGCGAAACGGCGCCGGTGATCACGATCGGGGCACTCACCTTCATCGCGTTCCTGCCGCCGATGCCTTTCGCTGGCGATCCTCCCGCAGGGCCTTTCGACTGGCTCTTTTCCCCATTTACTGTACTGCCCATCCAGATGTTCAACTGGCTTTCCCGACCACAGTCGGAGTTCCATTCGCTTGCGGCTGGGGTGGGGATCGTGATCATCGTCGCCACGCTCCTGATGAATGGTCTGGCGATCTGGCTCCGGTACCGTATTCGTCGCAATCTCACTTGGTAAAGCACCATGGATCAACCACAACGCATCGTTCATGAAGCCACCGGGGTAACACTCGACGCGCCGGTGAAAGCGCAAGCCAAAGGGTTCCACTTCTACTACGGCGCGCACCATGCGCTCAAAGACCTCAACATGCCCGTTGCGGAAAAACGGGTGACGGCGCTGATCGGCCCTTCGGGGTGCGGGAAATCGACTTTCCTGCGCAGCTTCAACCGCATGCACGACCTCTACCCGGGCAACCGCTATGTTGGTGAAATCCGTCTCTATCCGGACGACATCAACCTGGTTTCGCCCGAAGTCGACCCGATCGAGATCCGCATGCGGGTGGCGATGGTGTTTCAGAAGCCCAACCCGTTTCCGAAATCGATCTTCGACAACGTCGCGTATGGTTTGACGGTCCGTGGCATGAAAAACCGCACCGAAATCGCGGACCGGGTGGAAGCGGCGCTCAAAGCGGCGGCGTTGTGGGACGAAGTGAAAGACCGGTTGGATGCGTTGGGCACGTCGCTTTCCGGCGGACAGCAGCAGCGGCTCTGCATCGCGCGGGCGCTTGCGGCGGAACCGGAGATTTTGCTGCTCGACGAGCCCACGTCGGCGCTCGATCCGATTGCGACCGCGTCGATCGAAGAGCTGGTGACCGAACTGCGCGACCGGGTGACGATTCTGATCGTGACCCACAACATGCAACAAGCGGCACGGATCTCCGATTACACCGCGTTCATGTATTTGGGGGAACTGGTCGAGTTCGGCCCGACGGACGAGATCTTCGTCCGCCCGAAAAAGAAACAGACCGAAGACTACCTCACCGGCCGTTTCGGTTGAGCCGTCTCGGGTCGCGTGACAGGGGGTGTGCGGTGTCGCACCCCCTACCGCTGGTTTGTGGCCAGAGCTGGCGCGGCTTATGGTTGGCGGGCGGCCACGACCCGGTTCTTGCCCGCGCGCTTCGCGGCGTAGAGCGCTTCGTCGGCGCGGGCGACCAGCTGTTCGAGCGTTTCGCCGTCACCTAGCCATTCGGCGACGCCAGCGCTGAAGGTGATCACGTGGTGGCGATCGTCGTAGAAGAAGAGCGATTTGGTCAGTTCGCGCTGGAGGCGCTGGATCACCCGCTCAGCCTCCGCAAGCGCGCTGTCGGGCAGGACGATCACGAACTCCTCCCCGCCCCAACGGGCGATGCCGTCCTGCGGGCGCAGATAGCGCTTGGCGATCGCGGCCAGATGCTGTAACGCGCGGTCTCCGGCCGGATGACCGAAGGTATCGTTGAATTTCTTGAAATTGTCGAGGTCGAGCACCGCGAGCGAGAGCGGCGTCTGTAAGCGGAGCGCACGCGCTTTTTCGCGGTGCCAGAAATTTTCCAAACCGCGGCGGTTCATCAGGCCCGTGAGCGGGTCGCTCACCGTCTGCTGGGAGAGCTCCCGGAGCTCTTGTTCGAGTTTCTCCATCCGTTCGCGCGTCGCCAACAGCTCTTGCTGGATGCGCTGTGCCGTTTGCGAAATCTGCGCAGAAGAGTGGTGCATGAACTGAGCGCGTTCAACCGTTTGCACCAATACGTCGCGCAGTTCGGTGAGGGTTTTTGCCTGCTGAACTTTGGCAACCGTTTGCTTGAGTTCGTCGGCGTACTGACCGCTGTCGCTCGAAAACGACGCCAGCCGATCGATCACGACGGAGAGGAGTTCGCGGATCTCTGCTTCGGCTTTGCGCCGTTCGTCGATCACCTGGCGTTGCGCGTCGATCAGCTGTTCGAGCCGTTCGCTCGCCTCTTCCAAAATGCCCGCTTCGTGCATCCGCGTGAGCGCGTCGCGGATGAATTTGACCTGTTGCCGCGCCAATTCCGCTTCGAGCACGAAGTTGTCGAGGTGCCGCAGCATCAGTTCGACCAACCGCGTCAGGTCGCGCGCGTGGTCGCTCACTGCGAGCGCGATCGGTGCGGCGGCTTCGATGAAGAGTCGCAATTCGTGCGCCAGTTCCGCCGTCATGGGTTCCGTATCGAGGCGCTGCAACAGCGAAACCGCGATCTCGTGCAGGTCGGCTTCTGGGTTGAGGAACGGGAGAAAGAGCTCGCGGATCACCGCAGCAAAGAGTTCGTTGAACTCGCGGTCGAACGCGGCAGGCTGTGGCGCTGGAGCCGCGGTCGCGGAAACGGAATGGGGATGTTCCGGCTCGTTGGCCAGAAACCATTCGGCCGCCCGTTCGAGCGCGGGTTGTGCGGCGGTGTAGTTGCGTTTGGCGAGCGCGTCGTGGGCGATTTTCAGGTGGCGCGCGATCTCGGGGGGATCGCCAGGCAGGAGCTTTGCCAGCGCGTGGAGGAGTACCGGGGTTGCCGGCGTTGGCGGTACAGGCAAGCCCCGCGCGTCGTAGTAGGCTTCGCGCAGCGCATCGCCACTCAAACGGGCACCGAAGCGCTCGATCAGCCGGGCGATGATCGGCCGCAACTCCTCCTCAGTCGCCCCGTTTTTGTTATGCTTCGTGCTCAAGCCGTTACCCTCTTTTTTTTTGCAAAAGTATATAACAAAGGTTGAAATCGCGTGCGCGAACGTCGTGATCCGTTACCCGAAGTTTCGCTGGAGCAGTTGCGCCCGGGGGTGCATATCGAGCTCGATCTTCCGTGGCTCGACCATCCCTTCTGGTTCAACGCATTCACGATCAAAGACGAGGCGCAGTTGGCCGAACTCAAAGCGTTGGGGTTGACGAAGGTGCGGTGGAACCCCAAAAAGAGCCGGGTACCGCCGCTGCCGCCCCCAGCAAAGGGAACCGCGCAGCCGGCTGCCGAATCGCAGCAAGCGGTAGCCAATGTCGAGAAGGTTCGAGCGCAGATCGCGGCGCAACGGGCCGCCAAACGCAAACAGCACGAAGCGGTGGTGGCGATGCGCCGAACGTTGGCCCGCTGCCAAGAGGCCTACCAGGCAACCACGGAACGCACCCGAGCGGCGCTTGCCGCGATCGACCGCGGACAACCCGACGGCGCGCGGTTGGCGCGCGATGTCGCTGCAGAGGCGGCGAGCCGTTTCACCCCGCAGGCGGAGGTGGTATTGCAGCTCATCGCCGAGCATGCGCACGACGAGGGGGCAACAGGCCATGCGCTCAACACGATGGTGGTGGCGCAGATGCTCGCGCATCGCATGGGGTTCGATCAGGCACAGATCGAGGCGGTGGGCACCGCAGCGCTGCTGCACGATATCGGCAAAGCGCGCATTCCCACGAGCGTCCTCTACAATACCCAGCGCAGCCGCGCCGAAGAGCAGCTCTATCGCCTCCATCCGGTCTATGGGGCGGAATGGTTGGCCGAAATCCTGGGAATAGCCGACGAGATCCGTCTTTGGGTTCGCGCGCACCACGAGCGCATCGACGGGAAAGGGTTTCCCGATGGCTTGGCGGGCGATGCGGTGCCGCTTGCGGCGCAGATCGTCGGGTTGGCGAACCGCTTCGACAATCTCTGTAACCCGATTCCTGGAATTCGCCCATTGCCGCCCGCGAAAGCGGTGGCGTGGCTCTTCCGCCACGAAAAGGGGGCATGGGACGAGGCGCTCTTCGCCGTCTTCGTGAAGATGATCGGCGTCTATCCACCCGGTACCTTCGTTCGTCTCTCCAACGACGCGGTGGGGTTGGTGTTGCGCAATAGCCCCCGGGATCCGTTGCGCCCGTGGGTGCTGCTCTATGAGCCCGAAACGCCGCGCAGCGAACTGGTTGCGATCGACCTCACCACGGTTCCCGACGTGACCATCGCCGAAGCGGTGCCACCGGAACGCTTGCCGCCGGAGGTGGTCGAAACGCTCGACCCTCGGTGCAAAGTGCGCTATTTTCATGACGTGGCGCGCTGATCCTGGCGTACGGTTCGAGAGGGGTTGGGTCCATTGGTCGAAAGCAGTTGAGGGCAAAGGGAAGAAATGCGTTTTTTCATTACCGGAACAGCCGGTTTCATCGGTTTTCACTTGGCGCAGCAGTTGCTCGAAGCGGGCCATACGGTCACCGGCTTCGACGGGCTGACCGACTATTACGACGTAACCCTCAAACGCCGCCGCCACGCACGCCTTACCGCATACCCGGCGTTCACCGCGGTGGAAGCGCTGCTTGAGGATCAGACGGCGTTGGATCGCGCAGTGGATGCGGCGCAGCCGGAGGTGATCGTCCATTTGGCCGCGCAGGCCGGGGTGCGTTACAGCTTGGAAAATCCGCGTGCGTATATCGACGCGAACCTGGTGGGCACGTTTCACCTTTTGGAAGCGGCGAAACGGGTGCAGCCCAAGCACCTGTTGCTGGCGTCTACAAGCAGCGTCTATGGCGCGAACCGCGAGATGCCGTTCGTCGAAACCCAGCCGACCGAAACGCCGCTCACCCTCTACGCCGCGACCAAAAAGGCGAACGAAGCGATGGCGCACGCCTACGCCCACCTGTGGCAGCTTCCCACCACCCTTTTTCGCTTCTTCACCGTCTATGGTCCGTGGGGTCGGCCCGATATGGCGCTCTTCAAATTCACCCGCGGCATTCTCGACGGCACGCCGATCGAGATCTACAACCACGGTGAGATGTACCGCGATTTTACCTATATCGACGACCTGGTGCGCGCGATCCGCTTGCTGGTCGACGTGCCGCCACCCCCTCCTTCGGCGCGTACCGAAGAACACGGCTGGCAGCCGATTCCTGGCGACACGCTGAGCCCGGTCGCGCCGTGGCGCGTCGTCAATATTGGCAATTCCCAGCCGGTGCAGCTGTTGGATTTCGTCGATGCCCTCGAAAAAGCGCTCGGGAAAAAGGCGGTTCGCCGCTACCTCCCCATGCAAAAGGGCGATGTCCCGGCAACGTGGGCCGACTGTTCGCTGCTCGAGCGGCTCACGGGGTACACGCCGCAAACGCCGGTTGCCGAAGGGGTGGCGCGGTTCGTGGCGTGGTATCGCGACTATACCGGGAGATGAGGATGGATAAGAAACTGCCGATCGGCATCCAGAGTTTCACGCAGATCCGCCGGGAAGGGTACTACTACGTCGATAAGACCCCATTTTTGGCACGCATGGTGGAAAGCGGCGGCAAGTACTATTTTCTTTCCCGTCCGCGGCGCTTTGGCAAGTCGTTGCTGCTCGACACGATCGCATGCGCCTTTTCCGGGCAGCGCGAACTCTTCGCGGCGCATGATGGGCGAGACGGCAGCGCGCCGCGCGAAGCGCTCTACCTTGCGGATCATTGGGAGTGGAGCCAACGCTACCCGGTGGTTCGGCTCTCGTTCGTTGAGGGCCCTTTGAACGACGAAGCGGAGCTGGTCGAAGCGATCACCCTGCAACTGAGCGAAAACGCGCGGCGATTGCAGGTGCCGTTCGAGCCCACTTCCAATCACTTCCGCAGCCAATTCGATCAGCTCCTGTGCCGCATTGCGGAGCACTACGGGCAACCGGTGGTAGTGCTGGTGGATGAATACGACAAACCGATCCTTGACCACCTCACCAACCCCGAAGTGGCCACCGTGATGCGCAACGCGCTGCGCAACCTCTACAGTGTCCTCAAAGCGCGCAGCGACTGTCTGCGCTTTGTTTTTCTCACCGGCGTTTCCAAATTCAGCCAAGTGTCGCTCTTTTCCGGGCTCAACAACCTCAACGACATCACGCTCGATGACGACTATGCAGCGATCTGTGGCTATACCGACGCCGACCTCGACACGGTCTTTGCGCCGGAGTTTGCCGCGGCGGCGGCAGAAGGCAGGCCGCTTGATCGCGAGCGGGTGCGCTTTTGGTACAACGGCTACTGGTGGGGCGGCGCGGATCGGGTCTATAACCCGTTTGACGTGCTCCTTTGTTTGGCCAAACGCGAATACCGCCCGT
>NZ_JAHLSY010000061.1 GCF_019049855.1 Hydrogenophilus thiooxidans
ACACAACTCGCCTCCTGATGAACATCATCAGAGGCAGGGTAACGAAGGTGGGTCAATTTCGATGGCCAAGGTGGGTCATTTTTACATGGCCATCGACAGGGCGGAAAAGGCGAAGATGTCCTCACCCCGGAGCGCTTGGAGGAAGGCGGCGATCAGTTCGGTCATCTCCCGACTGTCGTCCACATACTGGATCGCCTGAAAGCGACCTTCGATTTTCCGCCATTCGCTGCGGGCACTGTGGTTGAGGCTGCCGGCATACTGAAAGAAATGCTGGTGCAGCAGCAGCGTCAGGGTGGCCGGGATCTCCAGGCGGGTGATGGTTTCCGCCAGCTGCTGCAATCTTGCCAGTTCTCCGGCTTGCCCGCTGCTGATCAGTCCTTCCAAGTGGCGGCCGAATTCATCCCAGACCAGGGCAATGCGGTCGAGATTCTGCGCCTGACATTCGGCGGCGGCAAAACGGAGGATACTGTCGAGGCTGCGCAGGTTGCCCAAACGGCGGCTGGAGACGGATTTGCCCAGGCGGGCGAAACCCTCATGGATGGCCTGACGCAGGTCGCCTAGCAGGTCCTGGCTGAAACCCTCGAAGGCCAGAACCAACCCCTGCTGCCGGGACTGGATGCGCCGGGCGACAAAATCGCCGGCCTCGGCATCGACTTGGGTCAGCCTATGGCCAATTTGGCCCAAAATGGCTTGGGTTTCCGGGCGGTTCTCTAGGCACAGGGCGGAGAACAGACTGGCAAGAGACTTGCCGGAACCATAGGCAGCGGTGCTGATAAAGGCGCGGTCGGCTTCCAGCCCCAGGATGGCACGGATGATCTGGACGCTTTTGCCGGTAGGATGGAAATGCTCGATCCGGCTGGGATCCTCAAGATCCAGCTTGAGGTTGACCGATCTTAAACCCAAATTGTCCATTAGGGACACGCTGAACAAATCAGCATTTGACTGGAAATGAGCGAGACTGACCGTATCCCTTCGACATTCACACCTCGGTGGGCAA
>NZ_JAHLSY010000062.1 GCF_019049855.1 Hydrogenophilus thiooxidans
CGCTTTGCCTATAACTGGGCGCTTGCGGAATGGCAGCGCCAGTACGCGGCCTGGAAAGCCGATCCGACGCTACCCAAACCCTCTGAAAGGGCGCTGCGCCGCCAGCTCAACGCCATCAAGCGCAAGCAATTTCCCTGGATGCTGGAAGTCACCAAATGCGCCCCGCAGATGGCGATCATCCAGCTTGGCGAAGCTTTCGAGAACTTCTTCGCAGGCCGCGCCCGCTACCCCCGATTCCGCAAGAAAGGCGTAGAGGATCGCTTTACGCTCACGAACGACCAGTTTCGCGTCGAAGGTTCTCGCATCCGCATCCCCAACCTTGGCTGGGTGCGCATGCGAGAGCCGTTGCGTTTTACGGGCAAGATTCTGTCGGCCACCATCTCCCGTGTAGCCGACAAGTGGTTTGTCAGCATCACCGTCGACACCCAAGACCCACCCAAACGCCGCGCCGAAAACCAAGGCGCGGTGGGGGTGGATCTGGGGGTTTCGGCGTTTGCAACGCTCTCGACGGGAGAAAAAATCCAAGGCCCCAAGCCGCACACCGTCTTGCTCAAGCGCCTGCGACGGCTTTCCCGGAGTCTTTCGCGCAAGCAGAAAGGCTCCAGAAACCACCAAAAGACGAGGATGAGACTGGCAAGGCTGCATGCGCGCATCGCCAACATCCGCAATGACGCAATCCATAAGCTCACCACAAGCCTCACGAGCCGGTTTCATACCCTCGTCATCGAGGACTTGAACGTGCGCGGCATGGTGAGAAACCGCCATCTGGCGCGCTCCATTGCCGACATGGGGTTCTTTGAGTTCCGGCGGCAACTGGAGTACAAGGCAAAGCTGCGTGGTCGCCTGGTGGTGGTAGCAGATCGCTTCTATCCCAGCAGCAAGACGTGTTCGGCTTGCGGTCATCTGCAAGACTCTTTGCCGTTATCGGTTCGCGCATGGGTCTGCCCAGAATGCGGCGCGATGCACGACCGCGAC
>NZ_JAHLSY010000063.1 GCF_019049855.1 Hydrogenophilus thiooxidans
TCACTCGATGATTTTGGAGACGACGCCGGCACCCACGGTACGGCCGCCTTCGCGGATCGCAAAGCGAAGACCTTCTTCCATTGCGATCGGCGCAATGAGTTTCACCGTGAGTTTGACGTTGTCACCCGGCATCACCATTTCCACCCCTTCCGGCAGTTCGATCGCACCCGTCACGTCGGTGGTGCGGAAGTAGAACTGCGGACGGTAGTTGGAGAAGAACGGAGTGTGACGCCCCCCTTCTTCTTTGGTGAGCACGTACACTTCGCATTCGAAGTGGGTGTGCGGGGTAATGGTGCCCGGCTTGGCGAGCACTTGCCCGCGCTCGACCTCTTCGCGCTTGGTTCCGCGCAGCAGCACCCCGACGTTGTCACCCGCTTGCCCTTGGTCGAGCAGTTTGCGGAACATCTCCACACCCGTGACGGTGGTCTTTTGCGTCGGACGCAGTCCGACGATTTCGACTTCGTCACCCACTTTGACAGTGCCGCGCTCGACCCGACCGGTCACGACGGTACCACGACCCGAGATCGAGAAGACGTCTTCGATCGGCAACAGGAACGGTTTGTCGATGTCACGCTCCGGCGTCGGGATGTAGCTATCGAGCGTCTCGGCAAGTTTGAGGATCGCCGGTTCGCCCAGCTCGCTTTGATCCCCTTCGAGCGCTTTGAGCGCCGAGCCTTTGACAATCGGGGTGTCGTCACCCGGAAATCCATACTGGTTGAGCAGGTCCCGCACTTCCATTTCGACGAGCTCTAGCAGCTCCGGGTCATCCACCATGTCGCATTTGTTGAGAAAGACCACGATGTAGGGTACGCCCACTTGACGCGCAAGCAGAATGTGTTCGCGCGTTTGCGGCATCGGGCCGTCCGCCGCCGAGACCACCAGGATCGCGCCGTCCATCTGCGCGGCACCCGTGATCATGTTCTTGACGTAGTCGGCGTGCCCCGGGCAGTCGACGTGCGCGTAGTG
>NZ_JAHLSY010000064.1 GCF_019049855.1 Hydrogenophilus thiooxidans
CTTTGTGGGTACCGTGCACCCGCTCGTCGGCCACCTCGGCAAGCCACTTTTGGAGCAACTGGTTGAGATGCGCCAGGCTTTCAAACGCCCGGTGGCGCTGAAAGAAGTTCTCTTTGACGTAGCGCACCATCCGCTCGTCTTTCCCTTTGGTCTGCGGCCGGTGCGGTCGGCAGGCCTTGGGGCGAAACCCATAGTGTGCGGCAAGCGCTAAAAAGCCCGGATTGAACCGCACGCCTCCATCGAGCCCGTGGGCAAGCACCGCTGCTTTCTGGTTGTCCACCCAGACTTCACCCGGCACGCCGCCAAAGTGTTCGAAAGCGCGAATCAGCCCCTCGTAGGTGTGTTCGGCATCCTCACACGGGGCCGCCCAGACATGAAAGCGCCGCGAATAGCCCAAGGTATTGACCGCGAAATGAACCCGCAGCAATCGCCCACCCACCTCGGTCTCGATCTGCCCCCAGTCGCTTTGCAATTGCCGCCCCGGCGCGGTCTCAAAGCGCACCGTGCCCCTGGGCTTTCTCAACGCTCGCTTGGGTCGAATGTAGTCACGCAGAATACTGATCCCGCCGCGGTAGCCCATCGCCTGGATCTCGGCAAAGATCACCGTGGCGTTCCAGACCCCTTCGGCAAGCAGCCGATCCACTTGCGCCTTGTAAGGGTCGAGTTTGCTGGACCGAATCCCGCTTCGCCGTCGCGGCGGCGGCCCACCGCGCAGCAGCGCCCGACGCACGGTTCGCTGCGAGCATCCCACTTCTTCGGCAATCTCACGGAGATAACACCCCTTTTCTCGCATTTCGCGTATCATGAGCCAGTCCTCTCGGTTGAGCATGGCGCTTTCCTTGCTTCTTGACACAACACAAGGATGCACCAGCTTTGTCGGGAGGACATCTCAAACCGGTGTTTTGCGGACATTTACCATCGGTGCTGACA
>NZ_JAHLSY010000065.1 GCF_019049855.1 Hydrogenophilus thiooxidans
GTTACCAAACATCGGGGCCTCTCCTCGATCATTTCCCAGGTGGTGACTATTATCGGCGGTTCGCCCAAGAACTTGAGGGAAAAAATGGGCATTTTTTTTCGCTAATTCCGCTCAAGTTTTTGCACGAACCGTCGTAATATAACACCATCGCGCCACGCGTAAGGAGTGCACCATGACCGACCTGCTCAAGCGCATCGATGAGCGCACGAAACTTGCAGGCACGAACAAACTCGAAATTTTGTTGTTCACCTTGGGTGTGAATAAAGCCACGGGGCGGCGTGAGACCTTTGGGATCAATGTCTTCAAGGTCCGTGAAGTGATGAAGACGCCGCCGATCACCGCCGCGCCGGAAATGCCCAAAGCGGTGAAAGGGATGGTGAGTCTGCGCGGGGTACTGGTGCCGGTGGTCGATCTGGGCGAATACGTCGGGGTGGAACCGGGCAGCGAACGCAACATCATGATCGTCACTGAGTACAACCAGCACGTGCAAGGGTTTTTGGTGGAGTCGGTCGATACTATCTTGCGGCTCGATTGGTCGCAGATGCGGGTGCCCCCCGATATGCTCACCGCAAAGATGGGGGGGCTCGTTACCGCAGTGACCGAACTTGCCGACGGACGACTGGTGATGCTGCTCGACGTGGAAAAGGTCCTGTCCGATACCACAGGCGGGGTCGAGGCGGAAGCCGATCTCTTTGCCGGTATCGAACCTATGCCGGATGGCGACCGTTTCACGATTTATTACGCTGACGACTCGGCGATTGCGCGCGAACAGGTCGAACGGACGCTGCAAAAGATGGGGGTCCGCTATGTGGAGGCGGTCAATGGCCGGCAGTGCTGGGAAAACCTGGAACGGGCTGCGGAACGGGCGCGGGCGCTCAAGCGACCGGTGAAA
>NZ_JAHLSY010000066.1 GCF_019049855.1 Hydrogenophilus thiooxidans
ACGAACCTGACCCCGTTTCAGGAGGCCGTCGTGGTGGAGCTGCGCAAGACCTTGATGCTGCCTCTGGATGACCTGCTGGCGGTGGTGCGCGAATTCATCACACCCAACGTGTCGCGCTCGGGGCTGGACCGTTGTCTGCGCCGCCACGGCGTCGGTTCGCTCAAGGCCCTGCAGCCCAAAGCGGAAAAGCCTGGGCACAAACCCTTCAAGTCCTATGAGCCGGGGTTCGTGCATCTGGACGTGAAGTACCTGCCGCAGATGCCCGACGAGGACAAACGCCGCTACCTCTTCGTGGCCATCGACCGGGCGACGCGCTGGGTGTTCGTGGCCATCTACCCGGAGAAGACAGCCGCCAACGCCCGGCGCTTCCTGCGATCGCTCATTGAGGCGGCCCCCTTTCGTCTGCACACGATCCTCACCGACAACGGCAAGGAGTTCACCGACCGCTTCATCACCCGCGGCGAGCGTACTCCTACGGGAACGCATGCCTTCGATGAACTGTGCCAGGCGCTCGACATCGAGCATCGGCTGACCAAACCGCGCCGTCCGCAGACGAACGGCATGGTCGAGCGCTTCAATGGGCGCATCAGCGAGGTACTCGCCACCCATCGCTTCGACAGCCGCGAAGCGCTGGAGGCAACGATTCATCGCTACGTCTGGCTGTACAATCACCACATCCCCCAGAAAGCCCTGGGACATGTCCCGCCCATCGAGGCCATGAAAAGATGGTACAAAGAAAAACCGGAACTTTTCATAAAAGTGCCACGCAATCGTCCGGGACCTGACAAATATGCGAGCAAGAAGAAAGTGACGCGGCGTGACCGGTTTCTTGCCGAAATCGACGCGGTAACGCCTTGGTCGGCGCTGGTGGCCGAGATCGAACCGT
>NZ_JAHLSY010000067.1 GCF_019049855.1 Hydrogenophilus thiooxidans
CTTTTTCACCCCACAATTGGAACGGCTCTATGCCACCGAGGAGCTCTTGTCGGCGTTCGACGTCGACACGATGGCCCCAGAGGCGCTCCTGTGGCAGACGGGCTACCTCACCTTTCACGGACAGCGGCGCATCGGCGCACGCATCGAATACGAACTGGGCTACCCCAACCTGGAAGTCGCCTACAGCCTCAACGATGCGCTGCTCAAAGGGCTGATGGGCGACCCCTCGCTGGCCGAACAAGTGACCCTGAGCGCCTATGAAGCGCTGGTGCGAGCCGACACGACCTTACTGCGCCACCACCTCGAACGCCTCTACGCGAGCATCCCGCACGACTGGTACCGTAAAAACCCCATCACCCACTACGAAGGGTACTGGGCCAGCGTCTTTTACAGCCACCTCGCGGCGCTGGGGCTGGAACTCATTGCTGAGGACGTCACCAACCACGGCTGCATCGACCTCACGGTGAAGCTCCCGGAGCGCATTTACCTCTTCGAATTCAAGGTCGTTCCAGACGAACCCGAAGGCCAAGCGCTGGCGCAACTCCTGGCCAAAGGGTACGCTGAGAAGTACCGCGGGGGAGGGCTGCCGGTACATCTCGTCGGCATCGAATTCAGCAAACGTGCGCGTAATGTCGTGGCGGTCGATGCGGTAACTGGGTGAGGGCGCAGCATGACGAAAAAAACCACAAACTTTTATTTGCGCCTATGATATTGCCGATGATCGGGAGCGTGCGCAGGCCCGAGATCGGGAGGCGTTCGTGCTACTCGGCAAAGACCTCGTCGAGCGTGTGCGCATCAAGCACTCGGTCGAGCCAGCGCTCGATCTCTTCCCGGCTCGCGGTGCTCAGGCGCACCTGCACCGATTCGGGCAACGGCCCGAAGCGT
>NZ_JAHLSY010000068.1 GCF_019049855.1 Hydrogenophilus thiooxidans
CCGTGGCTCGTCAATGCGCTCGGGCACGAATGCACCTGGAAAGACAAAACGCTACGCGCCGACCGGACGGCGCCGGTGACGCTCGAACGCTACCAACTGGCACGCGAACGGCTCATCCAATCGCGCGCGACCCACCTCGACCAGCTCGCCGACAAACTCTCCGAGCCGCGGGTTCATCGGGTGATCGCGGCGATCCTCGAAAGCGAAGCCGACCCGGCGGCGCTCTCGGAAGAGATCGCCCCGGACGATCTGCAATACGTCTATGACCTGGGGCTGATTGCGGTGCGGCCGATGGTGCGCATCAGCAACCGCATCTACCGCGAAGTGATCCCGCGCGAACTCACCTGGACCAAACAGGTCTATATCACCCACGAAACGGCGTGGTACGTCGACCCAGCCACCCACCGCCTGCAGATCCCGAAACTCCTCACTGCGTTCCAAGAGTTTTTCCGCGAACACTCCGACGCGTGGCTGCAAGGCTTTTCTTACCGGGAAGCGGGCCCGCAACTATTGTTGCAAGCCTTCCTGCAACGCATCGTCAATGGCGGCGGGCGCATCAACCGCGAATACGGGCTGGGGCGCAAACGTACCGACCTCTTGATCGAATGGCCGCTCAACCCTGATGAAGGGTTATTGGGGCCGAAGCAAAAAGTGGTGATCGAATGCAAACTCGTGCGCAACGGCAAGAACCCCGACGCAGTGGTGGCCGAAGGGATAGCGCAGGTCGCCGACTACGCCGACCGTGCCGGGGCGGAAGCGGCGTACCTGGTGGTGTTCGACCGCCGCGACGCAATCCCGTGGGAAGCGCGCATCTGGCAGCGCGAATACCCGTGGCCCGGAAAAGCCGAGCAAACGATCGGCGTGTGGGGGATGT
>NZ_JAHLSY010000069.1 GCF_019049855.1 Hydrogenophilus thiooxidans
TGGCGTAAATCCCGGCTGGTTACACACCACCACGTCGTCGTCCGCTTGCACGAGCACATAAAGCCCTTGCTTTTCGGCATAGCGCACGACTTCGTCGGGTGCGCCCATTGCCGCTACCGCCCCATGCAAAAGCTTATCGGCATACTCAGGAAACGCCGCTTTGAAGCGCGAAAGGCGCTCGACGTGTTCGTCGACATCATCGGTAGTGAGGCGGCTTTTGCATTCCACTGCGATTGCATGATCACCGTTGATCACCAAAAGGTCGATCTCCATCACCGTTTGCCCCGCATCGTCCCGCGCGCGCACATTCGGCATCACCCGATGCACCGGAATGCCCTGCTCTTGAAAAAGGCGCACCACCGCGGGTTCGACCATGTCCTGCACGAATTGCCCCAGGCGGTTTCCGAGGCGCCCCAACTGACGCTCGAGCGCACGGATCCGGCGGTCGGTCTCCTGCATGCGGCGGTCGGTCTCTTTGCCCGATTCGCGCAGCTCACGAATGAGGCGGTCGGTCTCCTGCATGCGGCGGTCGGTCTCCTGCATGCGACGATCGGTCTCTTTGCCTTGTTCGGCAAGGCCCAGGATCATCGCTTTGAGCTCGTCCCACGAGATTTCGGTAGCAGTCGTCATGGTTCCAATGCCTCTTGCACGAATCGCGGTTGGGAAATTTTAACAAGTCGGTCAAAGTCACAGGTTGCACGCACAGATATGGTGCGGGATCCGTCCGGAAAGTTCCCCGCTCACCACCTCCTTGGCGTAAATCCCGGCTGGTTACACACCACCACGTCGTCGTCCGCTTGCACGAGCACATAAAGCCCTTGCTTTTCGGCATAGCGCACGACTTCGT
>NZ_JAHLSY010000070.1 GCF_019049855.1 Hydrogenophilus thiooxidans
CGCTTTCCTTGCTTCTTGACACAACACAAGGATGCACCAGCTTTGTCGGGAGGACATCTCAAACCGGTGTTTTGCGGACATTTACCATCGGTGCTGACAAAAGGGGCTTTCTTTCGGCTTTAGCTGCGGCAAATTCGGGGGCAAAGACGGTCTCGAGGTCCTCTTCGGTGTAGCCGCAGATTGCGGCGAAGGGTTCGCTTAGGGTAATGTCGGTAAGGTTATTGAGCCCTGAAAAGATCGAAACCTTGCTGAATTTGGAAACGCCGGTGAGAAACGCAAAGCGGATGTGCGCATCCTGCCCTTTGATCACCGAGTAGAGGTTGCGTAGCCCTTCGCGCATCGCGCGGGCGACCTCGGGGGTGGTGAGGTTATCCAGAATCGGTTTGTCGTATTCGTCAACCAGCACCACGACGCGCTCGCCGTAGCGAGCGTGCGCCCCTTCGATGAGGCAAATGAAGGTTTCCGCTATGTCTGCGTCAAGAGGAAGTTCTACGCCAAGCGTACGGGCGTTGTGCGCAAGAAGCGACCGAATGCGTCGATCAAGCTCAGCGCGCGTTTCCAGCCGCCCTTCAGCAAAACTGAGCCGCACCACCGGGTAGCGCACGTTCCAATCCCAGCGGTCGTGAATATAAAGCCCACGAAAGAGCGGCTCATTTCCAGCAAACAGCTCCGCAAGCGTGTCGAGAAAGAGGCTTTTGCCAAAGCGCCGCGGGCGCGAAAGGAAGTAGTGGGTGCCGCTTTCGATGAGGCGCAGCGCATACGGGGTCTTGTCGACGTAGTAGTAGGCGTCGTGCTCGCGGATTTTCGCAAAGGTC
>NZ_JAHLSY010000008.1 GCF_019049855.1 Hydrogenophilus thiooxidans
GACGCTTGCGGTCACCTCATCGAGTTTTTGATCGAGGTGGTTGATGTGGTTGTACTGGCTTTTGAGAAGGAGCGTATTGATGTCTTCCTGGGTCAAGCCCTCCCCGCGGGAGAACTTCTCTTCGATCTCCCGCACCTTCGGGGTGATCATTTCGATGAGCATCTCATCGACGCGGGTCTTTTTCATTGGCGGCTCCGTGCGCCATGAGCTGTTCGAAGTCGATTTTAGCTGATCCCTCCCAGATTGTGTCGCTCGATACGGAGGTCAGCTCGATCAGGAGTTGCCGAAATTCACCACGTCCTTGGCGTAAACCCAGGCTGGTTTCTCACCACCACGTCGTCGTCCGCTTGCACGAGCACATAAAGCCCTTGCTTCTCGGCATAGCGCACCACCTCATCAGGTGCGCCCATCGCCGCTACCGCCCCATGCAAAAGCTTATCGGCATACTCGGGAAACGCCGCTTTGAAGCGCGAAAGGCGCTCGAGGTGTTCGTCGACATCATCAGTGGTGAGGCGGCTTTTGCATTCCACTGCGATTGCATGATCACCGTTGATCACCAAAAGGTCGATCTCCATCACCGTTTGCCCGGCGTCATCACGCGCGCGCACATTCGGCATCACCCGATGCACCGGAATGCCCTGCTCTTGAAAAAGGCGCACCACCGCAGGTTCGACCATGTCCTGCACGAACTGCCCCAGGCGGTTTCCGAGGCGCCCCAATTGGCGCTCGAGCGCACGGATCCGGCGGTCAGTTTCCTGCATGCGGCGGTCGGTCTCTTTGCCCGACTCGCGCAGTTCGCGAATGAGGCGGTCGGTCTCTTTGCCCGATTCGCGCAATTCGCGAATGAGGCGGTCGGTCTCTTTACCCGACTCGCGCAGTTCGCGAATGAGGCGGCCGGTTTCCTGCAACTGTGCGCTGTGGGCAAAAATCATCGCCTTGAGGTCGTCCCAAGAGATTTCAGCGGCGGTGGTCATGGTGTGGGCTCCTCTTGATCCGCACTTTCTTGGGATTCTATCTTAGCCATGCAATTTGATGGCAATCTGCTTTGTTCGGCAAGGCCCAAGATCATCGCTTTGAGGTCTTTCCAGGAAATACGAGTCGGCCTCCCGGTCCTCTTTCTTGCCCATCCCAATCGTCGCGATAGGTCTTTTTGCCTCGCATTGCGGGGGTGGTGCTGCTATAGTGTAGGTTGTGAACCAAACCGGAAAGGAGCCATCATGGAACCGAAAATCGACATCGGCATCGCCGACGAAGACCGGCAAGCGATCGCGCAAGGACTTGGCAGACTCTTGGCCGATACCTTCGTGCTCTATTTGACGACGCACAATTTCCACTGGAACGTCACTGGTCCGATGTTCCAGACGCTGCATACGATGTTCATGACGCAATATACGGAGTTGTGGAACGCGCTCGACGAAATCGCGGAGCGGATCCGCGCACTCGGCCATCCGGCACCGGGGAGTCTTTCGGAGTACCTGCAATTGACCCGCCTTTCGGAAGTGCGCGGGGTGCCGAAAGCGGAGGAGATGATCCGGATTTTGGTTGCCGGGCACGAAGCGGTGTGTAAAACGGTGCGTGAGCTCGTGCCGACCGTGGAGCGGGCCAACGACGAGCCGACGTTGGATCTCCTCACCCAACGGCTCCAGATCCACGAAAAGACGGCGTGGATGTTGCGCAGTCTGCTTGCGTAGCGCTTGCTGCGGTGGCTGCGTGGATTCGTAAGCGGTAGGTTCGGCAGGGCAATGAGGCGTTTACAGCAACGCCGGTGGGGATCCGCACTGGCACGGACGTTTGCCAGTTGGTGGGTCGAGGTACGCGGCTGGGCGGCCGCCACCGCAACGCCGCAGGGGGCGACTGTGGCGCTGGCGGTGGTGGGGTTGGGTCTCTTTCTGTTCGGGCTCTGGGTGTTTGTCTTCGATTGGGATCAACTGGTGGCGCTCACCCACAACAGTGGGCGCTGCGTCCAATACCTCACCGGCCCAAAAGCGGCGTTTTTCATCGTCGCGACCCTCACCGCGGTGTTGTTGTCGCTCTTTTTCATCGCGGAGGCGGTTTCGCTCTACCTGCACCGCCGTCGGCGCAGACAGCGCTGGTCGAATTGGCTCGTGGGGCTCGGGGTTTCGAGTGCGCTACTCTGGGGCGCGCTCTTTTACGGCCTTGCGGCGTGGTGTGTTTGATTCCGGAAAGCGAAATCCCACCTGACCCGTGGCATCGAGGGTCAGTTGCGCTTTGAAGCGGCGGCGGGTCCGCGCCGAAACGAACCCTTCGAGTACGCGGGTGGTCTTTTCCCGCAGCAGTTCGGCGGCGACTTCCGGGGAGATCGGTTGCTGCAGGATGGTTGCCGCAAGGCGAAAGTCGCACGTGGGCTGCGGCGTGAGGCTGTTGCGACAGCGGTAGCCGTTTTGCCAAAAGAGGACGTCGCTGCCACACTTCGGACAGGGGCCAATTACTTCGGCGTTTGCGAGCGCTTCGCGCTGCGCTTCGGGGTCAAGGGGTTCTGCTTCGTTTGCGAACGCGAATTTCGGTTCGTGGTTTTCGTCGAGTTTGAGTTCGGCGGCAAATGGCCGTCCTTGCTTGCTGCGAAAGCCTTCAAGCGGTCCCACCCGTCCGTTGCGGATCAGGGTTTCGGCTTCGTCCGCGCTCAATTCCCGCCCTGCGATCTGCTTGAAGAAACCCCAGCCGCACGTTTCGCACTGGAACTTCTTGTAGTTCTCTTTGATGACGCCGCCGCACTTCGGGCATGGCGTGCTCAAGGTGGCGTAGTCACCCGGAACCGTTTCTGCGTCGTACCGTTTGGCGCGCTCGACGATCTCGGCGGCCATTTCGCGGATCGACGCCATGAAGGCGTCGCGCGGGATTTCACGCTTTTCCATGAGCGCAAGGCGGTGCTCCCACTCTCCGGTCAGCTCCGGAGAACGCAGCAGCTCGATCCCAAGCCCTTTGAGGAGCGTCATCAGCGAAAAGGCTTTCGGCGTGGGGATGAGCTCGCGTCCGTCGCGGATGAGGTACGCATCTTCGATCAGCCCTTCGATGATCTGGGCACGGGTCGCGGGCGTTCCCAAGCCGCGTTCGGCCATCGCGGCGCGCAGCGCTTCGTCTTCCACGAGTTTACCGGCACTCTCCATCGCGGAAAGAAGGGTAGCTTCGGTGAAACGGGCGGGCGGTTTGGTGGTGAGCGCTTTGGCTTCGATCGCTGCAACCTTCGCGGTTTCGCCTGGCGCCAGCGGCGGAAGCGTCCCCGTTGCGGTTTCGTCGTCCGTTTCGCCCTGTTTGCCATAGACTTCGAGCCAGCCGGGATGCACCAGCACCTTGCCTTCGGTTTTGAACGCGTCTTCACCGACGCGGCTGATGCGGGTGGTGATGCGGTACTCCGCGGGCGGGTAGAAGATCGCAAGGAAGCGGCGCACCACTAGGTCGAAGAGTTTCGCTTCGGCGTCGTTGAGGTGCTTGGGACGCTCGCCCGTGGGGATGATCGCGAAGTGGTCGGAGACTTTGCTGTTGTCGAAGATCCGTTTGTTGGGCCGCACCCAGCCGTTTGCGAGGATCTTGTCGGCGAAGGGCTGGTAGCTGTCCGGGAGTTGAGCCAGCGTCTCCCGCACCGTCGCGATCATGTCTTCGGGGAGCGCTTTGGCGTCGGTACGGGGGTAGGTCAGCACCTTGTGCCGCTCATAGAGCGCTTGCGCCAGCGCCAGCGTCTGCCGCGCGGAAAAACCGAATCGGCTGTTCGCTTCGCGTTGCAGGCTGGTGAGGTCGAACAAGAGCGGCGCCGACTGCTGGCTCGGTTTGCTGCGCTCTTCGACCGTGGCGGTTTGGCCGCGACAGCGATCGACGATCGCTTGCGCCGCTTCGGCACGCCAAAGCCGGTAGGGGGTGGCGTCGGGGTCGTCCCCTTTTTCGAACGATTCACAAAACCAGCGGCCGCGGTAGGTGCCAGAGGAGATCGCGAATTCGGCTTCGACTTCCCAATAGGGGCGCGGGGTGAATGCGCGGATCGCTTTTTCCCGTTCGACCACCATCGCAAGCGTCGGGGTCTGTACCCGTCCCACGGGTGTCAGTTGAAAGCCGCCCGATTTCGAGTTGAACGCCGTAAGCGCACGCGTGCCGTTGATCCCGATCAACCAGTCGCTCTCGGCGCGCGAAATCGCGGCTTCCCGCAAACCGGTGAGCGCTTCGTGGTCGCGCAGCTCGGCAAAGGCGGCGCGAATCGCTTGCGGTGTCATCGACTGCAGCCACAGCCGTTTTATCGGTTTTTTGACGTTGCCGTAGGTGACGATGTAGTGAAAGATCAGTTCCCCTTCACGCCCAGCGTCACAGGCGTTGATCAAACCGACCACGTCTGTGCGCTTCGCAAGGCGCAGGAGGAGTTTCAGGCGGTCTTCGCTCTTTTTGATCGGTTGCAGGTCGAAGTGGTCGGGTAGAACCGGAAGGTGGGCGAACGACCATTTGCCCCGCTTCGGTTCAACCCCTTCCGGGGTTTTGAGTTCGAGGAGGTGGCCTACCGCGGAAGAGAGGACGTAGTGGGCCGACTCATAGTAGTCCTTTTGCCGCTGGAACCCACCGAGCGCCCGCGCGATGTCCTGAGCCACCGAGGGTTTTTCCGCGATGATGAGCCATTTGCCGTTGGTAGGTGTGGTGTCGTTCATGAACCGGGTTCCTGTTGCGTGTCTTGTCGTTCGGGAGGGCCTTAGGAGAGGCGTTGGTAGCAGTCGCCCGGCAGTTTCGCAACCCGCCCTTCGAGCTCCCATTCCAAGAGCCGGGCGCTTACTTCGCTGCTGGCAAGTCCCGTTCGCGCTACGAGCGCGTCGAACGGCACCGGGTCGAAACCCAGCGCCTGCCAGAGGGGGTCGTCAGGAGGCGATGGCTCGGGCGGCTGCTGGGGGTAGTGATCGGGCGTACCGACCCCAACCGCTGCGCCGCTACCCGCCGCTGCGTGAGTGGGTTGGGGGGCAAACGGTAGCGGCGGCGTTTGCCATCGCCACTCTTCAAGGATATCTTCGACAGACTCGACCAGTTTCGCTCCTTCCCGGATCAGGCGGTGGCACCCCTTAGCCAACGGGTTATGGATCGAGCCAGGGATTGCGAAGACGTCGCGCCCCAGTTCTGCCGCAAGCCGCGCAGTGATGAGCGAGCCGCTATTGACTGCGGCTTCGACGACGAGCGTCCCGCGGGAAAGCGCCGCGATCAGCCGGTTGCGCCGGGGGAAGTGGTGGGGCAGCGCCGGGGTGCCGAGCGGAAATTCGCTGACGATCGCGCCGTGTTGCGCGATGCGTTGCGCCAATTGGCGATGCGCGGCGGGGTAGACGCGGTCGGCACCGGTGCCGATCACCGCAACGGTGCGGGTGATTGCCCCTTCGTGCGCTGCGGCGTCGATGCCTTGCGCAAGGCCACTGACCACGGTGACGCCCGCCTGAGCGAGCGCTTCGGCAAAGGCGCGCGCCGTGGCTTTCCCCGCGGCGCTGGCTCGACGGGCGCCGACGATCGCAAGCGCATCGCCGCTCAGCCACGCCGGGTTGCCGACGACGTAGAGCACAAGCGGCGCATCAGCAAGATCCAGGAGTGCTTTCGGGTAGCCCGGAGAAGCAAGGGTGAGCAGATGGTGGTTCGGTTGCGCAAGCCACGCGAGCGCTGCGTCAAGGAGCGCTTCCGCAGGCGGAGTTGCAAGCGCTGCCGCAACCCTTTCGCCCAATTCGGCAGCTACCCGCGAACGGGGCTGTGCCAGAACCTCTTCCGGTAACCCGTAGCGCGCCAGCAGCAGCCGCAGGTTCGCCGCCGTGAGGTTGGGGTTGAGCGTGAGGGTGAGCCAGGCACGGGCTTCTTCGAGCGACGTCATGGCGCGCGCGCGCGATCTCCCAAACGGACCGAATCGGTGGTTTCGAGCACCAGCGCGTAGGCTAAGTGCGGAAAGGTGCGAAAGACCATCGCAACACCGTACCGTTTGGGCGGTAACGGCACCGGTTGCTTCGTCTCGGGGTCGGTGATCGCGCCACGGTCACGCCAGAGCGAGACGATATGACCGCGCTCGAGCCCTTCGTTCTCACCGGCATCGAGCAAGATGACCTCGTACGCGCCGCTTTCGGGCGTTTCTTGCCAGAACCGGACCACTTCGGCGTCGAAGTCGGGGTCCGGCGCGTGCGGGACGAAATTGGTGAGCGGCTCGGATTCAGGAACGAGCACGCGGTCCCCGGCGCGAATCTCCGCGACCGTTTTGGTGAGCGTGAGGATCGCACCTTGGTGGGGATCGTCGCTGAACGCGACTTCGGCTTCACCCAGATAGCGCGCTTCATACCCAAGCAGGGTTTTGCCGTCGCGCCGGGTGATCGGTGCTGCAGAGCGGAAGAGTTGCACGCGGCGCACCCCTTCGGGAATCCCCACTGCGAACGCTCGGTCGAAAAGCCCCGCGATCGTCCGTCCTTCTTCAATGCCGACCACACGTCCGGCGTTTGCGAGTTCGCGGTGCGTTACGACTAAAGGACGGGTGAGGAAGGGATTGACCGCAGCAAGCGGCAGCGTTGGGATTGCGGCTTCGAGCGGCGTGTGACGAAGCGTCGGAAAGCGCTTTTCGTAAAGCAGCGGCTGTGCGACGCGTAGCCGCTGTTGCCTGCGGTCAAGGAGCAGTTTTTGTCCCGGATAGATGCGATGCGGATTGGCGATCGCTTCCCGATTCATGCCCCAGAGCGTCGGCCACTGCCAGGGGTCGTCGAGGTAGCGGCGGGCGATTCCCCACAGCGTGTCGCCACGCTGGACGGTATAGAGCTCCGGCGCGTCGGCGCGCAGCGTGAGGGGCGGTGTGGCAGGGCGCTCATGATGCTGTTGGACTGCGGGCGCGGCTGTAGGGGCGGCTACGGGGCGCGCGCCTGCCTCCCCCGTCTGCGCGCGCACGAACGCGGGTGGCGCTACCAGCGCCAATGCGGTGACCAACTGCGCGTAACGCTTTATAATGCCAACCATTCTTGTCCTTTGCGCCTGTGTTTTCGCGCTCATTCTAAAACAATTTTTTCTTGAGACAATAGGAAGACCCAACGATGGCTCTGCTACCGATCCTCCATTACCCCGATCCCCGCTTGCACCGCAAAGCGGAAGCGGTGGAGCATGTTACGCCGGAGATCCGGCAACTGGCAGCCGATATGGCCGAAACGATGTACGAAGCGAACGGCATCGGCCTTGCGGCAACCCAGGTCAATGTCCTCAAACGGGTGATCGTCGTCGATGTCAGCGAAACGCGCGATCAGCTGCAGACTTTCATCAACCCGGAGATCGTTGCGAAAGACGGCGAAGTGGTCAGCGAAGAGGGGTGCCTTTCGGTCCCGGGTATCTACGACAAAGTGAAGCGTGCCGAGCGGGTCACCGTGCGGGCGCTCACGCTCGACGGCGAGACGGTCGAATTCGACGCCGAAGGGCTGCTCGCGGTCTGCATCCAGCACGAGATCGACCACCTCGACGGCAAAGTGTTCGTCGATTACCTCTCTCCGCTCAAACAGTCGCGGATCAAAGCAAAGCTCGCCAAGCGCGCGCGGATCACGGCATGACGCTGGATTCTGGTGTCCGAATCGAGCGGGTGGCGTTTGCCGGGACACCCGAATTCGCGGCGCGCGCGCTGGCTGCGATCCTTGCGGCCGGGTATCGGGTGCCGCTTGTGCTCACCCAACCCGACCGACCGGCAGGCCGGGGGATGAAGCCTACGGCAAGTCCGGTCAAACGGATCGCGCAAGAAGCGGGTGTGCCGGTCTGGCAGCCGGTGACCCTCAAAACGCCGGAAGCGTGGGGGGCGCTCGTTGCCGAACCGCCCCCCGATCTCTTGGTGGTGGCCGCGTACGGCTTGATTCTGCCGCGGGCGGTGCTCGATTGGCCCCGTTATGGCGCGGTGAATCTGCACGCGTCGTTGTTGCCCCGTTGGCGTGGGGCGGCACCGATCCAGCGCGCGATCGAAGCAGGCGACGCCGTGACCGGCATTACGGTGATGCAGATGGACGAGGGGCTCGATACCGGCCCGATGATCGCACGGTACGAACTGGCGATTGCACCAGATGAGACCGGCGGGTCGTTGCACGACAAACTGGCCGTACTTGCGGCACAGGCGATCCTCGACGTCTTGCCCGATTTGCCGCAGCGTCTGGCGGCGGCAGAGCCGCAGCCCGAGGTGGGCGTGACCTACGCCCACAAAATCGATCCCGCCGAACGGCAACTCGATTGGCAACAACCTGCTCCGCTTCTCGAACGCAAAATCCGCGCGTTCGACCCCTATCCGGGAACACAGACACGCTGGCGGGGGCAACCGCTCAAGGTGTGGCGCGCAGTATTGGCGCCTGACGTGCCGGCGGTTTCCTCCGGAACGGTGGTGGCGGTCGATCCGGCGCGTGGGGTTCGGGTCGCGTGCGGCGAAGGGAGCCTGTGGCTCACCGAGCTGCAGCGAGCGGGCGGCAAACGGCTCGCTGCCGCGGAATTTTTGCGCGGCGCGGCGGTCGAAGTGGGGGAAAAGCTCGGAATGGGTAATGAGGAGGATCTCGATGTTCGGTAACTGGCTAAAGACCGGATTGTTGATGGCGGCGATCGTCGCGCTTTTTGGCGCAGTGGGCGCGGTGATCGGGGGGCAGCAAGGGATGCTCATCGCGCTTCTTTTCGGCGGGCTCACCAACCTCTGGGCCTACTGGTTTTCCGACAAAATGGTCCTATCCATGTACCACGCGCAAGAGGTGGACGAGCTCACCTCTCCCTACCTCTACCGCATGGTGCGGGAATTGGCGCAGCGCGCCGGGATTCCGATGCCGAAGGTCTACATCATCCCGGAAGCGCAGCCCAACGCGTTTGCCACCGGGCGCAACCCTGAGCACGCGGCCGTTGCGGTCACGACCGGTATTCTTGAGCTTTTGAACGAACGGGAGCTGCGCGGGGTGCTCGCGCATGAGCTCGCGCACATCAAGAACCGCGATATTCTCATCTCGACGATGAGCGCCACCGTGGCCGGTGCGATTTCGGCGCTCGCGAACTTCGGGATGTTCTTTGGCGGCCGTGACGAAAACGGCCAACCGACCAATCCGATTCTGACGCTCCTCGTGGTGCTCCTTGCGCCGCTCGCGGCGATGATCATCCAGATGGCGATTTCGCGCACCCGCGAATTCGGCGCCGACGCAGGCGGGGCAACGATCAGTGGCGATCCGTTGGCGTTGGCGTCGGCACTGGCGAAGATCGAAGCGTACGTGCAGGGCATTGCGCTTCCCACGGCGGAGAGCCACCCGGAGACGGCGCAGATGATGATCGCAAACCCGCTGCGGGGCGGTGGCGTGATGCGGCTCTTTGCCACCCACCCCTCGACCGAGGAGCGGATTGCGCGGCTTCAGGCGATCGCGCGGCAGATGGGGCGCTATTGACCGTTCCGCTCCCTTCCCGTCACGTGCGGCAAGCGGGGCAGTGGCGGCAAAAAAGCGCATCACCGGCGGAAGGTCCAGAGGCGGTTGGCCCCATAGTGCCAGAAGAAGAGGGTGACGGTCACTGCGACCTGCGCAGCAAGGTAGGGAACGTGCGCAACCGCCGTCGCAAGATAGATCAACCCGGTGTTGAGGCCCCACCCGCTTGCGGCAACCAGCAGAAATTTGGCGAGCGCTTCGCGGTGGCGGCTCTGGGTTTCGGGAAAGGCCCAGCGCCGCGCCAACAGGTAATTGACAAGCGCGCCGACGAGAAAGCCCAATGCGGTGCCCTCGGTCGGCGAGCGGTGCCCCCATTCGACCAGCGCGATCAATACCCCATAGTGGGCTGCGGTACCAAAGAGGCTTGCGGCGGCAAAGTGGGCAATGCGCCGCAACCCCGCGCGGTAGCGGGCGATTCCCTCACAATCTTTTGGTTTTTGGCGCATAGCGGTTAGGGAATCTGCGCGTCGGGCGGACGGCTGTCGCGCACGTCCTTGAGGACTGCGAGCGCGACGCCGCGGCGCGAAACGGTTGCGATCGTTTCGCCGTCGAGCACATAGTGGCAGTTGTCGTGGGTGGTGGAGAGATAGAGGTCGGCGTCCTCCCAATCGTTCACGACGACAACGTTCTCCGGTAACCACGGCTCGATCTGAAACCCCTCGGCGCAATAGGCGAGGTTGGCCACTGTACCGGGGGGTTGTTGCGCCAACCACGCGCGGATTGCGGGGAGCAAAGCGCGCGTGGCGTCACTCCAGTAGTCGGTTTCCCACGCGATATCGGCCTTTTCGAGGTCGCCGGCAAGGGTGTTGTAATAGACGTGTTCGTACGGATGAAGGGTGGCATTCACCCAAGCGACCCAAAGAAGGTTCGCGCCCCCGACGAGCGCAACGCCAGCCATCAGGGTGCGGCGCGCGCCCTGGGCTTTGCCCAGCGCTTCCCCAAGCGCAGTCCACCCGGCGGACGAAAGGGCGATGAGCCAAGGGACGAGAAACAGGAAGTGGCGGATGCCGTTATAAAGCGGCGGATGGGAAGCGGTAACAAAGGTGAGCACAAAAACGGCGGCAAAGACAACGAGCCGCAGACGTGCTTGCCGTTCTGCCGGAAAGCCGAGCCCTTCTCTGCGGCCAAACCGAAACAAGAGCCAAAGGAGTAGCCCGAGCCACACCCCTTCGGGGAGACGAACGAGCAAGTAGTGCAGCAGATAGAAGGGGCTTACTTGACTGTTGCGCAGGCGCTCTCCATCTTCCCATGTGTAGATATCGAACGCGAAATGGGAAAATTTGGTGAGCGCCAGCCAGAGGTGGTCCCAGCCCATCACGCTCCACGGCCAGGCAAACGCGGTGATCGCAAGCGCAACGGCACAGCCAGGAAGCAGCGACCAGAGCCAGTGAGGGATCCGGCGTGCGAGGGAGCGAAGCCTCGTGCCCCACGACGGGGTCCCGCTGAGAACGTCTGAGGCTCGGGGGGTGTCGGGTGCGGGGCGGGGCCAGAGGGTGTTCATCACGAACCCAGCGGCGAGGAAGAAGGGGATGAGCACGGCGCCGACGCGAATCCCGAGGGCAATCCCGGTTGCCACCCCCCAAAGGAGGAGATGGCGGCGGCGTAACCGCGTGGGTTGCTCGGCAACGCGCACGGTGTAGTAGAGCGCCCAGACCATCGCGGCGGCAAAGGGAATATCCTTGGTGTGGGTGAAGATCGCGCCCCAAAACGGCCCGGTCAGCAGGGTGAGCGCAAGGGCGACCCCTTCGCCCGTTGTGCCGGCGACGAGCCGCGCGAGCCGCGCCGTACCCCAGAGCGCCAGGAGGCCAAAGGTTGCGGTGAGGAGATGACGCCACGGCCACCATTCCCAGCCGAACGCGCGTGTTCCTGCCGCGGCGATGAGGTCGAAGAGTCCGCCGTAGAGATAGAGGTTGCTGAACGACAGGAAGGTTTTGTCAGTGGCACCCGAAAGCCAAAAATCCCAGAGGAGCTCGCCGTAGGTGTGCTGTACCCATTCGTCGTTGCTGGGGGTATGGCGATCGTACCCCTCTGCGATGAAAGCGAACGCCACCACCCAGAGCACGAAGCGCGCGATCTGAATGGGCGCAAAGCGCTGGCACAGCAATAGGCAGGCCCCCCCGCGCCGCAAGACGTTACCGAGCGCGTCCATTATTTGCGCTCAGGTTGTGCTGGTGGCGCTGCCACGCCGAAGCCGGGGGCAACGCCCGGGTCGGGCAGATTGGCAACTTCCCCCACCAGGTAGAGGGGGCGCCGTTTCACCTCTTCGAAGACGCGGCCCAAATATTCCCCCAGGACACCCAGGCTGATCAACTGCACGCCAGAGAGGAACAAGATCGCTACCATGATCGAGGCATAACCGGGTACGTCGCGCCCAAAGACGAGGGTGCGGAGGATGAGGTAGCCCCCGTAGCCTGCCGAGAGGAGCGCAACGAGCGCGCCGATGCTCGACCAGATGTGGAGCGGCAACGTGGTAAAAGAGACAAGCCCGTCGATTGCGTAGCGCCAGAGCTTACGCAGCGACCACGCGGAACGGCCTGCGTGGCGCGCTGCAGGGCGAAACGGGATCGTCTGGTGGGTGAAACCGACCCAGTTCGCCAACCCTTTGAGAAACCGTTTGCGCTCCGGAAGCGCGTTGAGCGCAGCGACGACGCGCCGATCAAGCAGCCGGAAATCGCCGCCGCCGGGGGTGAGCGCGACCTCGGAGATCGCTTGGTAGAGCCGGTAGAAGAGCCGTGTGAGCGCACGGCGCCACAGCGGGTCGGTCTCCCGGTCGGTGCGTACCGCAGTGACGATCTGCGCCCCTTGTTGCCAGAGCGCGACCATCTGCGGAATCAGTTCTGGGGGGTGTTGCAGGTCGGCGTCGAGGATCACGACTGCCTGACCGCGTGCGGCATGCAGTCCGGCGGCCATCGCCGCCTCTTTGCCGAAATTGCGCGCAAAACGGATCCCTTTGACGCGCCGATCGCCTGAAGCAAGCGCGGCGATCTCCTGCCAGCTGGCGTCGCGACTCCCATCATCGACCAAAAGGATTTCCCAGCGATCCGATTCGAATCCCTGTGGCACTTCGTGCGTAAGCAGGGCGGTTGCGGCATCGAGCGCGGCGCTCAACCGTTCATAGAGCGGCGCTAGGCCTTCGGCTTCATTAAAGACGGGGACGACGGCAGAAAGAAGGGCTGGCATCTTGCGGTAGACTCAGCAACCGATCACTGGGGTGTTGTCCAGACTATGACCCAAAAAAAGGAAAAAGTTCGCAACGGGGAAACGCGCTCCGAAGGCCGTCCGATTGTGCTCTGTGCCGACGATTTCGGTTTGTCTCCGGGCGTGAATGACGCGATTATAGAACTGATTGCGCAAGGAGCGATTACCGCAACGAGCGTGATGTCGGGGCAACCGTTTTGGTCGACAGGCGCTGCGGCGCTGCGCAGCGTTGCAGCGGGACGAGCCGCGGTGGGTTGGCACGTGACACTTACCGAACAGCAGCCGGCATTTGCGCACGGGAGGTTGGCCCGTTTGGGGCGGCTGCCGCCCCTCAAGACGCTTCTGGCCCGCGCCTGGACCCGCACGCTGCCGCTTACCGCGGTCCGCGACGAACTCGCGGCGCAACTCGATGCGTTCGAAGATCAGTGGGGTGCTGCGCCCGCGTTTGTCGACGGCCATCAGCATGTCCATCTGTTGCCGGGGGTGCGGGAGGTGTTGCTCGAGCTCCTGCTCGAGCGCTATCCCCCCACGAGCTTTTGGGCGCGCGACACGGTGGAGCCGATTGCTGCGATCCGCGCGCGCGGCGTGGGCGTGGGCAAAGCGGCGTTTTTGTCGCGCTTGGGGCGGCGGTGGCGGGCGCTTCTCGATCACCACGGCATTGCCCGCAACGAGGGTTTTGCTGGTGCGCACGATTTCGCTGCGGCGCCGCCGTTTCGTGCCAAATTTCAGGCGTTTTTGCGCCACGCGGGGCCGCGGCCGCTCCTTTTTCTCCACCCAGGGATTCCGGACGCGGCGCTTGCTCGGGTCGAGCAGCTGGTAGCGGCGCGCGCCTGGGAGTATGCTTACCTCAAGAGCGACGCGGTTTGGGCTGATCTGGCTGTAGCGGGATTACGGCCGGCCGTGACGTGGTAAAACGTCTTCACGCAATCCCGCCTCACTGGCGCCAACTCGTTGGCCGATAGGAGCTGGTGTGAGAAGATGGCGTTTAGCCACCCCCAAGGTAGTGAGGCTATCGTCATGCCCACGGAAAAGGCCGTGACTTCCCCCACCTGGCACGACCGTTTGGTCGATGCTGTCTTGCAGGCGCTACAGACCAGACGCGAGGGGCTCAGCAGTGCCGAGGCTGCCGCTCGGCTCGCCTATTACGGTCCGAACAGATTGCCACCACCCAAGAGACACGGCCCGCTCGTGCGCTTCCTGTTGCAGTTCCACAATGTGCTGATCTACGTGCTGCTTGCGGCTGCGGTGGTCACCGCGCTCATGGGCCATTTCGTCGATAGCGCCGTGATCTTGGGCGTGGTGGTGATCAACGCCATCATCGGCTTCATCCAGGAGGGTAAGGCCGAAGAGGCCCTCGCGGCGATCCGCGGCATGCTGGCACCCCGTGCCCAGGTGCTGCGGGACGGTCGCCGGCAGGAGATCGACGCTGCCGAGCTGGTGCCCGGCGATATCGTCTTCCTAGTTGCGGGGGATCGTGTTCCGGCCGACCTTCGGCTGATCGTGGTCAAGGGCCTGAAGGTTGAGGAGGCGGCGCTCACCGGCGAGTCGGTGGCGGTGGAGAAGCAGACCGAGCCCGTGGCTGCTGCCGCACCTTTGGGCGACCGCACCAGCATGGCCTGGTCCGGCACCCTGGTCACTTACGGTCGAGCGATCGGCGTGGTGGTGGCCACCGGCAGCCAGACCGAGATCGGCCGCATCAGTCAGATGCTTTCCGAGGTGGAGGGCCTAGAGACGCCGCTGCTGCGCAAGATGGCGCAGTTTGGCCATTGGCTCACCTGGGCGATCCTTGCCATTGCCGCTTTCACCTTTGTCTTTGGCATCCTAGTGCACGACTATACCGCCAGCGAGATGTTCCTCGCTGCTGTGGGGCTGGCGGTCGCTGCGATCCCGGAGGGGCTGCCGGCGATCCTTACCATCACGCTGGCCATCGGCGTCCAGGCGATGGCCAGGCGCCGCGCCATCGTGCGCCGGCTGCCGGCGGTCGAAGCGCTCGGATCGGTCACGGTGATCTGCTCGGACAAGACCGGCACGCTCACGCGCAACGAGATGACCGTGCAGGCGGTGCGCACAGCCGATCACGAGTTCACGGTCACTGGTGCGGGTTATGCCCCGCACGGCGGCTTCGAGCTTGGCGGCGCCGAGGCCAGGGTCGAGGATCACCCCATCCTGCGCGAGATCGCTCGCGTCGCCCTGCTCTGCAACGACGCAACGCTCGAGCAGGAAGGCAATGCGTGGCGGGTGAACGGCGACCCCACCGAGGGGGCGCTGATCACCCTAGCCCTCAAGGCTGGGCTGGATCCGAAGTTCGAGGCCGGTGCTTGGCCGCGAACCGACGTCATCCCTTTCGAGTCCGAGCACCGTTTCATGGCTACCCTGCACCACGACCATACCGGCCGTGCTTGGATCGCCCTGAAGGGGGCGCCCGAGCGAGTGCTTGCCCTCTGTACGACTCAGCGTGCGGTCGTGGGGGAGCAGCCCTTCGACCCGGATCGCTGGCAGACGGCCATGTATGACATCGCTGTGCGCGGCATGCGGCTGCTTGCCTTGGCGGTCAAATCGGTGGCTGGCGAGACGCGCATGCTCGAGTTTGCCGACGTCGAGGCAGGCGGCTTCACTCTGCTGGCGATCGTGGGCATTGCCGACCCGCCGCGCGAGGAGGCGATCCGCGCCGTGGCCGAGTGTCGGGCGGCAGGTATCCGCGTGAAGATGATCACCGGCGACCACGCTGCCACGGCGGCCGCGATCGGTGCCCAACTCGAGCTTGCCGACGAGATCCGCGTACTCACTGGTTCGGAGATCGAAGCGATGGACACGGTGCGTCTGCGACGGGCGGCGGTCGAGACCGCGATCTTCGCCCGCGCCAGCCCAGAGCACAAACTGCGCCTGGTCGAGGCCCTGCAAGCGCAAGGCGAGGTGGTGGCCATGACCGGCGACGGCGTGAACGACGCCCCGGCCCTGAAACGCGCCGACGTGGGGGTAGCCATGGGGATGAAGGGGAGCGAGGTGGCCAAGGAGGCGGCCGAGATCGTGCTCGCCGACGACAACTTCGCCACCATTGCCGCCGCGGTCGAGGAAGGTCGGAGGATCTACGACAACATCCGCAAGGCGATCGTCTTCATCCTGCCCACCAACGGCGGCCAGGCCGGCGTACTGGTGGCGGCCATCGTGCTCGGCCTGCCGCAGTTACCGATCACCCCGGTGCAGATCCTCTGGGTGAACATGGTTACCGCGGCGACCCTAGCCCTGGCGCTCGCCTTTGAACCGGCGGAGCGCGACATCATGCGCCGTCCGCCGCGCGATCCTCAGGGGGCGATCCTCACCCCCTTCATGCTTTGGCGTATCGCTTTCGTTTCGGCACTGCTGGTCGCGGGCAGCCTGGGCCTCTTTCTGTGGGAACTGGGGCGGGGCGCTAGCTTGGAGGTGGCGCGCACGGCCGCTGTCAACCTGCTGATGGTGGGCGAGGTGTGCTATCTCTTGAACTGCCGCCACCTGACGAACCCAGTGCGCTTATGGGAGGGGATGACCGGTAACCGCTGGGTGTGGATCGCCATCGCCGCGCTGCTCGCGTTGCAGCTTGCCTTCACCTATGTGCCGGCGATGCAGCGCCTCTTCCACACGGCGGCGCTCGACCCTGCAGCCTGGGGGCGGATCCTCGCCTTCGGCGTGTTGGTGCTGCTTGTGGTGGAACTGGAGAAGGCGGTGGTGCGGCGCCGTAGAAGCCGGAGCGGGTTATGAGCGCCGCCCCCTTTGCCGAGATCGCTCTGCTGTTGGGATTGACCGCCGCCGCTGGTGCCGTGGCCACGCGGCTCAGGCAGCCGGTATTGATCGCTTATATCGCTGTGGGCATCCTGGTTGGACCGGCGGTCTTCGGACTGGTTCGGGCGCACGACCAGATCGACCTGCTGGCCCAGGTCGGTGTGACCGTTCTGCTCTTTCTGGTCGGTCTCAAGCTCGATCTTGGCCACGTGCGCCACATCGGTCCGGTGGCGCTCGCCACCGGCCTGGGGCAGCTCGGCTTCACCATCTTGTTCGGCTTTCTGATCATCCTCGCGCTGGGCAAGGGCGTGATGGAGGCGCTCTACGTCGCGGTGGCGCTCACTTTCTCCAGCACCATCATCATCGTCAAGTTGCTCTCCGACAAGCGGGAACTGGATTCGCTGCACGGGCGCATCGCCGTCGGCTTCCTGATCGTGCAGGACATTGCTGTGGTGATTGCGATGATGGCGATGAGCGCGATGCGCGGCGCCGGCGAGGCGGAGCTCTGGATCGTGGCGGGCTCCCTGCTCGCGCGGGTGTCCCTGGCGGCCTTGGCCATGTTCGTCCTCATGCGCTATCTGCTGCCGCCCCTGGTGGCGATCATGGCGCGCTCCCAGGAGCTGCTGCTGATCTTCGCCATCGCCTGGGGCACGGGGTTGG
Source organism: Hydrogenophilus thiooxidans (assembly GCF_019049855.1). GTDB lineage: Bacteria > Pseudomonadota > Gammaproteobacteria > Burkholderiales > Rhodocyclaceae > Hydrogenophilus > Hydrogenophilus thiooxidans. The sequence continues at coordinate 17,016 of NZ_JAHLSY010000008.1, forward strand.
CGGCCCTGGGCGAATGGGCGGGCTTCTCCAAGGAGGCAGGCGCCTTCCTGGCCGGCTTCTCGCTCGCCTCCACCAGCTACCGGGAGGCCATCGGCGCCCGGCTGACCGGCATCCGCGACTTCCTGCTGCTGTTCTTCTTCATCGACCTGGGGGCCAAACTGGACTTCTCCACCCTGGGCGATGAGGTGTGGCCGGCAGTGATCCTCTCCGTCTTCGTCCTGATCGGCAACCCGCTCATCGTCATGGCCATCATGGGCTGGATGGGCTACCGCAAGCGCACTGGCTTCCTGGCGGGGCTCACCGTCGCCCAGATCAGCGAATTCTCCATCGTCTTCGTCGCGATGGGCATCAGCCTGGGCCATGTCGGCATCGAGGCCCTGGGGCTCACGACCTTAGTTGGGGTGGTGACCATTGCGCTTTCCACCTATATGATCCTCTACGCCCAACCGCTCTATGAACGCCTCTCCCCGTGGCTGGGCGTTTTCGAGCGGCGTCGGCCCTACCGCGAGTTGGCGATGGAACGGCAAGCACGGGGTGCCCCCGTACCCGACGTCGTCGTCTTCGGGCTGGGGCGCTACGGCGAACGCTTGGCCCAACGGTTGTCGGAATCGGGTTTTTCCGTGCTCGGTGTCGATTTCGACCCCGAAGTCGTCAGACGGCTGCGTCGCCAGGGGTTGGCGGTGCGTTTCGGCGACGGTCAGGACCCCGATTTCCTGGAGAGCCTTCCCCTGGACGGGGTACCCTGGGTCGTGAGCACCCTACCGGACCTCGAATCCAACCGTGCTCTCCTGCAGGCCTTGACCGTGCGTGGTTACAGCGGCGGGGTTGCCATCGTCGCGCGTGACGAGGCGCAAGGTGTGGCGTTAGAGCGCGCAGGCGCAACCACCGTGCTCTATCCGTTCCGCGACGCGGTGGACTTTACGGTCGAACACCTCGCAGCGAAGATCACTTCCCACCCGAAGGAGGGCAGATGACTGCCATTAAGCGCATTCTTGCCGCTACCGACCTCTCTGCCATTGCGCAGCATGCTGTGGCGCGCGCTTTTCGCCTAGCCGCGGCGTGCGGCGCCGAGCTCACCCTCATGCATGTGCTCAACCAAAGCGCTATCGACCGACTAAACGGATTGTTCGGCGCAGTGGTCGCTTCGGTCGAGCAGCGCTTGATCGATACGTCGCGCGAATCGCTCGCCCAGTTGGCGAGTGACTACGGGGAAAAATTTGGCGTGAGCGCGAGTTTACGCCTAGTCAAGGGGCGCGTGGTGACGGCGATTTTGGACGAAGCTGACGCGTTGGACGCTGATTTCATCGTCGTCGCTGCCCGTGGCGAAGGTTTTTTGGGAAGGCTGTTGCTCGGCACCACCGCTGAACGCCTACTGGGCCGCTCCCTCAGACCCATTTTGGTGGTCAGACAGAGGCCAGACCGGGATTATCGGCGCGTTCTGGTTGCCGTCGACTTCTCGCCTGGGACGGTTGAGGTGATACGCTTTGCCCAGGCGGTCGCGCCTGATGCGGAAATTATTCTCTTTCACGCTTATGAGATTCCGTTCGAGTCTAAACTGCGCTTTGCGGGTGTCGGTGAGGAGGCGCTTGGGCACTACCTTGCGGCCGCCCACGCCGATGCACTTGCCAAGTTGGAAGATCTCAAGGCCGCTGCTGCGCTCGAGAGATCGCTTATTTCCGTGCGCGTGCAGCATGGTGAGGCTGCCCGACTCATTCTCGCCCTAGAAAAAGAGCTGGGGTGCGACCTCATTGTTCTAGGCAAACAGGGTCAGGGCATATGGGAAGTGCTGCTCCTTGGTGGCGTCACCAAGCATGTGCTCGAAGAATCGGCGGGGGATGTTCTGGTGGTCAACCAGCGCAACCCTTGATTGCAGCGGTCGCAATCACCGCGTGGTCAGCCGCAGTTCGATGCGGCGGTTGCGTGCGTAGGCTGGCGGGGTATCGCGCGGGTCGATCGGGTGGTATTCGCCGTAACCGGTCGCAGCAAGGTGCTCGGGCGGAATGCCAGCGTCGCGCAGAACCCGTACCACCGCCATCGCACGCGCGGTGGAGAGTTCCCAGTTGGAAGGGTATTGCGGGGTATTGATCGGGCGGCGGTCGGTGTGCCCTTCGATCTGCAACACCCAAGGAAGCGTGCGGGGAATCTTCGGGGCGAGCGCCTTGACCACCTGCGCCACCTGTTCGATGCGCTTCCGCCCTTCGGGGGTGAGTTCCGCCGAGCCGCTGGGGAAGAGGATGTCGTCGGCAAGGAGGAACCGTTCGCCCTCGATGCGCACGTTGGGGTTGCCTTCGAGCGCTGCTTTGAGTTGCGCAAAAAGTTCGGAGCGGTACTGTTCGAGTTCGCGCAAGCGGACGATCAGCGCGAGGTTGATCGCTTGCTCCAGTTCGGCAAGTTTGCGCTCTTTTTCCGTTGCTTTCGCTTCGGCAGCCGCAAGCGCCGCATTGAGCGCTTCGAGCTGACGGTTGAGTTCCTTGCGAATCACGGTGTGGGCGTCGATTTCCCCTTGCAAAACCGTCATACGCCCTTCCAGTTCCAATATCCGCTGGTGCGCGGCGTCGCGTTCGCGCTCGGTGGTGGCAAGCGTTGCTTTGAGCTGCGCGACCGCATCTTCGAGCTTGCGCCCTTTCTCTTCGGCAAGCCCCAGTTTCAGCGCCAACGCTTGGAGCTGCTGCTGCAACCGGTCGATGACGTCGTCGCGCTCACCGATCGCGAACGAGAACGCGAATTGTCCGACGGTGAAAATCAGAAGCACGAAGGTGAGCGCGATGATGAGCGAAGTGGCGGCGTCGACGAAACCGGGCCAGAAGTCGAACGGGCGGCGGGGTCGTGAGCGGGCCATCCGAGCGTCCTCACCGCGGGCCGCGCAGGTTGGTCTGTGCGCTCAGCCCTTTGGCAATGAGGCGCAGTTCGTCGCGCAGTTCGTCGAGTTGCAACCGCTGTTGCGTCGGCAGTTGCGCGAGTTGCCGCACGAGCGCACGCAGTTCGCCGTGTAGTTCGTTGATCGCTTCGATTTCGCGCGCCTCACGGGAAAGCAGCGTCACCAGCCGCCCCACCTGCGCGTTGAGTTCGACAAGTTGCGCAGCGCTGTCGCGTTCTGCCCCCTGCTGTTCTTGCATCAGCCGGCGCAATTTGTCGAGGCTTTCCGCGGTTTGATCAAGGAGTGCAGCCAGATAAGCGGGCGTCGATTCCTCTTCGCTCCAACCGAAGTGTTTGAGGCGAACCCACCCGGCCAGCCACTCTTCCAGTTGGTTATAGAAGCGATTGGCGGCGTGGCCGGCTTGCAGGTCCAAGAGGCCCAAGAGAAGCGAGCCGGCAAGGCCAAAGAGCGAGGTGGAAAAGGCGGTACCCATCGCCCCGAGCGGCTCTTCGATCCGCGATTTGAGGGCCAGGAAAACCTGCAACGGGTCGCCACTCATTTCGAGCCCGGCAACGATTTCGGCTACCGCGCGGATGGTACCGATCAGCCCCCAGAAGGTGCCCAGAAGCCCCAAAAAGACCAAGAGACCAGTGAGGTAGCGGGTGAGGTCGCGTTGCTCGTCGAGGCGGATCTGCACGCTGTCAAGAATTGCGCGCGCCGCGGTTGGCGTCAGTTGCATCGAGCGGCGATCGAGCGGGGTGAGTTGCCGCGCCAACGGCGCCAACAGTCGCGGCGGCGGGGCGGTCTCGTTGCGCGAAAAGGCTTGTAGCCAGCGGATTTCCCGGTTCAAGCGCGCCACCTGATACATCGCAACCAGAATACCGACCGCAAGCACCGCAACGATCACGCCATTGAAGAGGGGGTTGTAGCGAAACGCGGTTGCAAGCGGCGCCCAGAAAAGGGCAACGAGAATCGCCGCTTGCACGAGCACAAACCCCATCCAGAAGAGCGTTCGTCCTGGGCGCGCGAAATCGAGGATCAGCGGGTCGAGCGGGGTTTCGCGCGTTTCAACCGATGGCACCATCGCAATCCTCCTTTTATTACGGCGCCAAGCGTTGCCGCTGCCACGTGCCGTTCGGCTGCAAGCGGTAGCAGATGCGGTCGTGCAGGCGGCTGGGACGACCTTGCCAAAATTCCCAGTAATCGGGGATCAGGCGGTATCCGCCCCAGTGCGGCGGGCGGGGCGGATGCACCCCGTATTGTGCCGCAAAATGGGCGGCGCGTTCGAGCAGGAACGCGCGGCTGGGGATCGGTTCGCTTTGCGGGCTTGCCCACGCGCCGATGCGGTTTGCAAGGGGTCGTTCGGCAAAATAGGTGTCCGATTCCGCAGCGCTCACCTTTTCCACCCGCCCTTCGATCCGGACCACGCGCTCCAATTCGACCCAGTGGAATTGTAATGCAGCAAAGGGGTTTTCCTCGAGTTCACGCCCTTTTCGGCTATGATAATTGGTGTACCAAACCAACCCGCGCGCATCAGCCGCTTTGAGGAGGACGGGGCGCGTGGCAGGGCGCCCTGACGCGCCGACGGTGGCGAGCGTCATCGCGTTGGGTTCGGGAACGTGGCAGCGCACGGCGTCGTCGAGCCAGCGGTGGAATTGCACGAGGGGATCTGTGGCGATCTTCTCTTCGTCTAGGCTATCGCGATCGTAGTCGCGGCGCATCTGGGCCAATTTTTCGAAAATCATATATGGCTGGAAAAGGATGACCATGAAACGCGAACTGCAACATCTTACCCCCAAAGAGGCTTATGCGTTCCTGAAGAGTCACCCGGAAGCGCTCTTCATCGATTGCCGTTCCGAGATCGAATATTGGTTCGTCGGTCATCCCGTGGGGGCGGTGCATGTGGCATGGGTCGAGGCGCCCCATTGGACGCGCAACCCCCATTTCGAAGATCAGGTGCGCAAATTGGCGGGCGACGGGCTTCATCGCCCGGTGGTGGTGATCTGCCGCAGCGGCAATCGCTCGGTAGCAGCGGGTGAAGCCCTTTTGGCTGCAGGCTTCACCCATGTGATCAACGTGGTGCATGGGTTCGAGGGCGACCTGGACGAGCACCACCACCGCAGCAGCGTCAATGGATGGCGTTTCGATGGGTTGCCGTGGGAGCAGGGGTGAAACTCACCGTCCCCGTTTTGCGGCGCTCTCTCCAGCAATCCCAAAGTGCTCTTTCGGCATCTCGATCAAAATCACGCGAATCGATTCCATTGGGGCGTCGAGTGCGCGGTGGATCGCGTCACTGACCTCTGCGATCAACCGCTCTTTTTTTTCGTTGTCCCGCCCTTCCATAATATAGATTTGTGCGATGGGCATACTTTTCCTCTTGTATTGGGTTGGTGGTGAGAAAAACGGCACCCTCTCAAGTGCAGGTGCCGTTCTGGGTGCGACCCCGGGTCAAAAAACCTTGACCAGGGTCATTCTGAACAGATTGCCCTTCGGTCCATTATCGCTGCTGAGCTCATGGTAGCCTGCAAACTTAAGGATTACCCCATGCTCCATCATCGGGTAATCGAATTGTAAGCCAACCGCGTTCTTCGATGGCTTGACGTCGGTTGCGCCCGGCCCACTGTCTTTTGTCATCTGTTTCTGATAGTAACCGACCAGCCCCAGCTGCTTTCCTCCTCCAATCTGTTTTCCAATTCCCCACTCGAGCGAAAACCCATCACCGGGCGTGATTCGTGTCTGGTCCTGCTTGCCGTTTTGCTCATAACGGGCCAAAGCCGAGATCGACCATGTCTTGGCGGAATCGGGATAGAAGGTACCGCCTAAAGTCCACATCGTTGACTGGAACCCTTTACCGACTGAAGAGGGATCCGCAGCAGAGAAGTCACCGGTGTCGAACCAGCGACCGAGCGCAAAGACTCCGTCCCAGTTGCTTCCATGCCAACCCAGGACAACGGGACCTAGAAAGATGTCGCCCACATCATGTGTCGTAAACCCCCCCACACCGCTGATGGTGAGTGACGTAGATTGGAGCGGAACGATGGCCTCCACGCCATAGTCAGCGCCCAGGATTTTTTGGTCGGTGATCCAGACGAAACGGTTGGCCAATGCGGTGACGGTGCCATCGATTTTTACAGGTGCGCCGTCAATTTTGTTGATGTTGTAATTCACCACATAACCCAAATAGTACTTGCCAGGGGGAGGGACCGAGGCAGCTTGGATCCCTTCTACCCCTGGCACGTAATGTCCCTCAGCATGAGCGATACCGCTCATTGCCAACGCTGCACACGAAACCGCATAGGCAATTTTGCTAGCCTTTTTCATCAGCACTACCTCCTCTTTTGGTGAAAAAATCAAACGAAATGCAGGGAAACAGACCCCATCTCCTGAACGTGTAACGTGATATGGTCCCCAGCGGCTACGGCGACCGCTTCGGTGATACCCCCGGAAAGAATCAGGCTGCCAGCAGGCAGTTTTTCTCCCCGTTGCCCCAAGTGGTTGGCCAGTGCAGCGACGGCAGCGGCGGGGTGACCGAGGACCGCCGCACCAGCACCGAATGCCACGGGCGTTCCGTTCTTTTCCAGTACGATCCCGAGCGTGCGGAGGTCGACACCGCGAACCGAAAGGGGCTTTCCGCCGACGACGAAGCGGGCTGCCGAAGTATTGTCGGCAATCACGCTTTTGAGATCGAACTTGAAGTCGCGATAGCGGCTATCGATCACTTCGATCCCCGGGAGCACGAAATCGGTTGCGGCCAAGACCGTCCCGATGTGGCATCCCGGCCCTTGCAGATCCGATTTGAGGACGAACGCGATTTCGGGCTCTACCTTTGGGTGGATCAGCTCACTCGTCCTGCACGAGCCACCAGCGGGAACGGAGAAGGTATCGAGCAGGTAACCAAAGACAGGAGTCTCTACCCCCATTTGCCGCATTTTGGCGTACGAGGTGAGCCCCGCTTTGTAGCCAATCTGCCGAGCGCCGCGCGCCAGTTGTCGCGCCCGCAGCCGATCCTGAATGCGGTAGGCATCCTCCCACCCGAGTTCTGGGCACTCGTCGGTGATTTTCGGGGTATCGCGCGCTTCTCGGGCACAATTGTCCAAGTGCTCTGCCCAACGTTCAATGATGGCTTCATCGACCATAACGCATTCCTTTGTTGTTGCGGTTCACGATTTGATCAGCCCTTCGGCCCGCAGTGCAGCTTGTACCGCTGGGCGGCTGCCCACGCGTGTCTGATATTGGGTAAGGGAGGGCCACTTCGTGAGGTCGAGCGCGACATAGGGTGCCCAGCTCAAGGTAACGAAGAGGTAGATGTCGGCAACCGAGTAGCGCTCGCCCAAAAGATACGGGCGGTGCGCGAGTTCATGGGCTACATATTCCAACCGCGTCGTAAGGAGATCACGGGCAAAATTTTTGTGGTCTTGCGATGTGTTCGGTTTGAACAGGGGGCTGTAACTCTTGTGGATTTCGGTCGAAATGAAATTGAGCCACTGTTGCAACTGGTAGCGCTCCCAGGTACCGTTTGCGGGAGCCAGCCCTTTTTCCGGAACCTGGTCGGCGATGTATTGCACGATGGCAGGTCCCTCGGTGAGCGTCCGGCCGTCGGTGAGCTGCAGACAGGGAACGTAACCGTTGGGGTTTATCTTGCGGAAATCCTCGCCGGTTTCCGTCTGTTTTTTGGCCAGATCGACGCGGACCAAAGCAAACGGCAGTTCTGCTTCGCGCAACGCAATGTGCGGCGACAGCGAACAGGCACCCGGTGAATAATAGAGGGTAAGCGCGTTGTCCATTTGAGCCTCCTAGTTGGGTTTAGGCAATTTTGTCCGTGATGAGACCACGCTGTTTGGCCAGAGTCAGCGCCGTGTCTTCGATCATGTCTTCTTGACCGCCGACCATGCCGCGGCGTCCCAGCTCGACCAAAATTTCTCGCGCGGGAACCCCGTAGCGTTGCTCGGCGCGCTTGGCAAAAAGCAAGAAGCTGCCATAGACCCCGGCATAACCGAGCGTCAGGGCGTCCCGATCGATGCGGATCGGGAAATCCATCATCGGGACGACCAGGTCTTCGGCGACATCTTGTATCTTCCAGAGATCCACGCCGGTTTCCACCCCCAGGCGGTTGAGCACCGCAACGAGCACCTCCATCGGGGTGTTGCCAGCGCCCGCGCCCAAACCGGCGCAGGCCGCATCGATACGGTTTGCCCCGGCTTCGATCGCAGCAATGCTGTTGGCAACCCCCATCGCCAAGTTGTGGTGGCCATGGAAACCGACTTCGGTTTCGGGTTTGAGCGCGTCGCGAACCGCGCCCACCCGGGCTTTGACATCTTCGGGCAGCATGTAGCCCGCAGAGTCGGTGATGTAGACGCAGTTCGCCCCATAGCTCTCCATCTGCTTCGCCTCTTTGACCAAGCGCTCGGGTGAGGCCATGTGGGCCATCATCAGAAAACCAACGGTATCCATTCCCAAATTGCGGGCCAATTTGATGTGCTGTTCGCCCACATCGCTTTCGGTGCAGTGGGTGGCAACACGAATGGTGTGAACCCCCACTTCGTGGGCCATCTTGAGATGGTCTACCGTGCCGATTCCGGGAAGGAGGAGCGCGGAGATTTTTGCGCGCTTCATCAGGGGAACGACCGCCCGCAGATACTCTTCGTCGCTGTGACGCGGAAAGCCGTAGTTCACCGACGCGCCACCCAACCCGTCTCCATGGCTGATTTCGATGAGTGGGATCCCCGCTTCGTCAAGCGCCTGGGCGATGCGGGTCATCTGTTCCAGCGTGATTTGATGGCGTTTGGGGTGCATTCCGTCGCGCAGACACATTTCGTGCAGCGTGACGCGGCGACCTTTGAGTGTGCTGGTCATGTTCGGGCTCCTTTTTCCATTGGGGTTCAGGCGGTGGCGGCAACAACCGGTTCGAGTGTCAGCGTGCCGGCCAAAATTTCTTCGGCAAACATTTCGGCGGTTCGAGCGGCTGCGGCGGTCATGATGTCGAGGTTGCCTGCGTATTTGGGAAGATAGTCACCCAACCCTTCCACTTCCAGGTAAATCGATACGCGATCCCCATCGAAAACCGGACCGTTCACCAAACGGTAACCCGGCACATATTTCTGAACCTCGGCGATCATCGCATGGACCGACTCTTCGATTTCCGCCGCTTTGGGTTTTCCCTCCACCAGGCAGTGAACGGTGTCCCGCATGATGATCGGAGGTTCGGCAGGGTTGATGATGATGATCGCTTTCCCGTGCTGGGCGCCCCCCACTTTGGCAACCGCCGAAGCGGTCGTTCGTGTGAATTCGTCAATATTCTTACGGGTTCCTGGGCCGGCAGAGCGGCTGGAAACAGTGGCGATGATCTCGGCATAGCGTACGGGTTGAATGCGGCTCACGGCATAGACCATCGGAATCGTCGCCTGGCCGCCGCAGGTCACCATATTGACGTTCATTTCGCGCTTGCCGATGTGCTCCTTGAGGTTCACGGGCGGCACGCAGTAAGGCCCGATTGCCGCAGGAGTCAAATCGATCATCATCGCCCCTTCGGCATTGACCTTACGGGAGTTTTCGGGGTGGACGTAGGCGCTGGTGGCATCGAAGACAATCTGGATGCCGTCCGCTTTCATGTGGGGAACTAGGCCATCAACCCCTTCCGCGGTGGTTTTTAGCCCCAGCTCTTTTGCGCGCTTCAGACCGTCGCTTTCTGGATCGATACCGACCATCCAGACCGCTTCAAGCACAGGACTTCTGCGGATTTTGGCCAGTAGGTCGGTTCCAATGTTGCCGGGACCGATGATCGCGCAGGCTACTTTTTTCGACATCGATTGCTCCTTCGTGCGTGATTCAAGTAGAGGGGGAGGATTCTTTGGGGTTCGGTGGATTGGGGTGAAGCCAGTCGTGGAACCATTTGGTTAAAGTGGGCGCGACGAACCAGGTCATGGCCACCACGACCATTGCCGTGATGATTGCGGTACGCAGCGGCAGCGGCCAGTGCTCCAAGTGTGGCGCGATCGTGAGAAAGAGAACCAGCACCGTGGGATAGATTCCAAACCAGGTAATCAGCGCAATCTTCCACCTTGGGGGTGCCGCCGATGACCGCACCTCGATGGAAGGAAACCAGTGTTCAAGGCCGGAAAGTTCATGGATGACCGCGTTCCCTTCCACATGGGGCTCGAGTGCTTTGAGCCCCAACGCCCGTTCAGGGGACTCCTGCCATTGGCGCAGATGCTCCGGCGTGTCAAACGCAAAAAGCATGTGGTAGCGGCGTGGTTCCCCACTGCCATCGGAATCGGAAGGCCGGATCAGTTGGCCACCCAGGTAACCCGGAAAGCGTGAAGCGACTGCGGAGAGCTTGGTCCAGGTCTGCTCCAACTCCGCTTCGTGTCCCAGTTTTGCGCGGCGCGATACCAACACCATTTTGATTTGCGCTGGTTTAGGCGCAGAGTGGGTATCTGTTCCAGCCATGGTCTCTTGCTCGTTCGTTTGGGTTGTTGTGAAAGCGTGGCGCAGCTCCTCGGGGGTTAGACGAACCGCACGCTGCAGCCACCGATTCCGCCGACGGTGACCCGCAAGTTGTCACCGCGCGCCACAGGGACCATTGCGCCCAACGCCCCAGAGAGAATCACCTCTCCTGCCTTGAGTGTCACACCCATTGCGCCCAAGGTATTGGCAAGCCACGCCACTGCAGTAAGCGGTGAACCCATCGTGGCTGCCCCAGAACCAGTAACAACCACTTCGCCGTTCTTCTCCAGCACCATGCCGCACGTATAGAGGTCAACAGCGCGCGGATCGACCAGGCGGTCGCCCAGGACGAACACACCGCAACTGGCGTTGTCGGCTACGGTATCTTGAATTTTGATCTTCCAGTCGCGGATCCGGCTGTCGACAATCTCGAAACAGGCCATGACCGCTTCGGTGGCAGCGAGTACGTCGGCTGCCGTGATTCCTGGTCCGGAGAGGTCGCGTTTGAGCAAAAAAGCGATTTCTCCTTCCGCTTTGGGCTGGATCAGACGTTCGAACGGAACCGCTTCCCCTTCGTTGTAGACCATCGCATCGGTGAGCAGGCCAAAATCGGGCTGGTTCACCCCGAGCATGTTCATCACCGCCTGGCTGGTGACCCCGATTTTTTTGCCGATGATGCGCTCGCCTTGTGCTACGCGTCGGGCGTTCATCCGTTGTTGAATCGCGTAGGCATCGGTGATGGTGATCTCCGGGTAACGATCGGTGAGCGGTTCGACCACTTTGCCCTGCCTCAATGCTTCGTAGAGTTCGTCACCCAAGGTGGTGATCAGTTGCGGATCCATCGATGAAACACTCCTCAAGGTTTTTGCCAGGAATCATTGGGAAAGGGGAATGGGCTCTTGCTCAGAGGCTTCGGCCAGAAAGTCACCCACCAGACGAACGAAACGGTCGGCGTGCTCGATTTGCGTCCAGTGGCCACAGCGCCCAAAGACGTGTAACTGGCTGCGGTGAATCCACTGGTGAAGCGTGTAGGCATTGGTGAGGGGAATCACCCGGTCTTCCCGGCCGTGGATGATCAGGGTTTCGTGCGGAATTGCTCGAATGGCCGCTTCTGGGCTCGCTAGGGCATCGACCCAGCGTTGCCGCGGGGCGGGGAACATGGCGGCGTACGCTTCCTGGACGCCTGGGCGGATGGAGGCGCGGTAACGGAGCTCAGCCAGTTCGTCGGTGACCAGGCGCCGATCATAGGCAAAGAGATCCATCAGCCGCTTCATCGCTTCCACTGAGGGTTCATACCCCCAGACTGCGTCGAGTCCAGGGGTAAGGGTGAAGGGAACGCCTGCAGAACCCATGAGCACGAGGCGCCGCACGCGGTTGGGGTGGCGAATCGCAAGCGCAAGCGCAAGAGCGCCGCCAAACGAATTACCCACGAGATCGGTTTTTTCGATGCCCAACGCGTCAAGGAAACCCAGGATGTGGTTGACCCAGGTGTCCATGTTGTACGTAATGTCTTGGGGACGCTCCGTATAGCCAAAGCCCACCATATCGGGCGCGAAGACATGGGCCCGTTGTGCCAGCTTGGGGATGGTCAGGCGCCAGTTCGCCCATGCGCTGACCCCCGGGCCGGAACCGTGGATCAGAACCACTGGGTAGCCCTCCCCCGCTTCGTGGTAGTTCGTATCGATTCCAGCAGCTCGAACCGATTTGCCGATTTCCGGGTTTGCTTGTGTGGTCATGGCTTGATCCATTTGAGCGGTTGCTGATCAAATCTTACGGAACAGTGGGCTGCGTACCTGTTGGGCATCCGCTGCGGAAATGAACTTTTCAAAGAAGATATCGGCTTCAAAAAGTCGCCCCTGCATCAGCGTGGTGATACAGGCGTCGATCATGAGAGGTGGCCCACAGAGGTAGGCCTGCATGCCTGAAAACTGGCCGTTGAATACTTTTTTTGCCACTTCATGGACCAATCCCCGTTCGCCCTGCCAGTTGCTCGTTTCCGGTTCATCAGAGAGACAGGGAACGTAGGAGAACTGGACATGCGTTTGGGCCAACGTGCGAAACTCTTCGTCATAGTAGAGCTCCGCTCGATTCCTCTGACCGTAGACCAAAGTAATGGGGTGTGGCCAGCCCGTTGCCAAAAGGTCGTGAATCATCGAGCGGGGGCTAGAGAGGCCCGATCCGCCGGCGAGGAATAGAACGGGTTTGTTGGCTGACCGGCGTACAAAAAACCGACCGTGGGGACCGGTGAGCTTCAGGGTATCGCCTACTTTTGCGTTTTCATGGAACCAAGTGGTCATCGCGCCACCCGGAACGAGTCGAATGTTGAGTTCGAGTAACCCGGTAGCTTCGACCTCTTGGGGAGCGTTGGCGATCGAGAACGCTCTGGTTCCCTCGATACCCGGGACGCCAATTTGGACGTATTGCCCCGCCTGGAATGGGAGCGGTTCCGAGAGACGCAACCAAACGCCTTTGATGGTTGGCGTCAAGTCTTCGATCCGCTCAATGGATGCGGTGAGGTCCCGCAACGGAATGGCGCGTGCGTCGGGGTCTTCATCAATTTCTGCTTCGATCACGACGTCGGAAAGGGGTTTTGCACAACAGGCGAGTGCGACACCCTCTTCGCGCTCGAAATCCATGAGGGCAAAGGGGCTCGCTTCGCCAAAATCGACGTCACCTTCGACCACTTTCACTTTGCAGGTGCCGCATAGCCCGTGACCACACGCGTGCGGAATGTAGATTCCATTTCTCAGCGCCGCATCGAGCAGGGTTTGGTCTTCTTCAATCGCACACGAATAGCCCAATGGTTCGATGGTCAGTTCAAAACTCATGCAAATACCCCACATTCCGTGGCTGCCTCTTTGTGAAGCAGCCACGAATCAGTTGGATAAGTTAGCGAGGGGACTGGGAGAGGAAATTAGCTACAACTTCCCTTGATTCCCCTGAGACCTGGGGTGCAGAATCGAATCACGTCTTTGTGTTTCAAGCCGTTTTCCGCAACGCTCTTCTCCATGTCAGGATGAAAGGGTTTCCCCGATTTGAGCCATGTCACCCGACTCCAGTCGATCTGAGAAAAGTCTGGATGGTAGCCGTAGATGCCTGGCAGGATATCGGAGATCAACGCCTTGAAGGGCAGCGTTGGGGGCACCGGTATGCAATGGGGGGCGCAGAACATGAGGTGTTCATCCCACCCGATGTATAACAACGGCGCTGGAAATTTGTCTACCGTATCCTTTGCGGGAAACGAATAGGGCTTCACTGCTTTGACCGGCATTGCCATTCTCCTTTAGATTAGACGGTGTTCTGGAGGGCTTGGCCCCGCCATGCCGCAAAATGCTTCTGATCTTCCGAGCCTTCAAAGTCTAGGTTATCCCGACCAAAATCAAGATCGTAGTAGTCGAATACCGCCATCAAGGGATCGAAACCCGGTTGCGTGGGGTCGACGCCCGGTTTGAAGCAGTTCCCTTGATAGATTTGATGAACCGGGAGCCACGACTGGACGTACTTTTCTGGCTCGTTTTCGAAGATCTCCTTGCAGTGGTCGCTGCAGAAGTGGTATTTGTCCCCTTGGTAGTCGGTTTCACGGTAGCAGATCGTGGTGGGATCACCGGGTTCGGTGAAGAGCATCGGGATTTGACAGACGGTGCACAGCATCGGCAATGTCTTGTTGTAGAACCGGTTCCCCGCTCTGTGCTGTTCGCGATAAAACTCCAACCGCGGACGATAGTATTGATCAAAGGAGTTGGGATATTTTGCCGAGAGCCAATCCAGCTCTTCGTCGGTGGGTACCCAGGTGTGGAACGGTGCGGCCGCATTGTAGTTGTAAAAGGTATTCCACGCTTGATGGGAGATATGGTCTTTTCCATCGATCGCGTCTAGCCACCCCTTCGGCTCACGGATACCGTAGCGCGCCAGGTCGCGGAAGAGCGCTCTGCCATTCTGTTCGCCGTAAATTTCCCACGCTTCCCGCCAGCTCATCACCCGCTTCGGCAACATGTAGTCCATCATCATCCCCACGAGCGTCAGTACGCGGTAGCCGCGCCAGAACCATTTGTCGATCCAGCGCTGGACGATGGGGACGTTATCGGGGTCTTGCTCCAACATGAATTTGATCGCTTCGATCCCCAGCGTCATGTGGCGGGATTCATCCGACTGGGCGGAGAAACCAAAGGTCACTGTGGCCAGGTCGCCGTTGTACGCCGCGCCGGACATGAACGGGACAAAGAGCAAATTGGTGAGGACGTACTCAAACGAGAAGCTGATCGAGGTCAAATACTCGAACGGACCAGCGGTCAGCGCATCTTCAAAAAAGCTCTTCGGCACCGAGAGATACCAGACCCGGTCGAACCAATGGAGCGAATGGTGCATGCCGTTGAAATATTTGTTGTAGGTGGAAATGGCATGCGTTTGGGTTTGATAGTGGCGGATTTCGTCAAGGGACTGCATTTGGCACGCCACGCGAAGCCCTTCGCCCACGAAATGGCGCCCGACCTGAGCAAAGCCGCGGTGCGCGTAGTACTCCAACGGTGATACCCCTTGGATAAAGAGTTTCACGGCATTCACGTAGCGCGCGTCGGTGATCCCCAGGAAACCGTTGTTTTGCTGGAACGCGTCGATCACCGCGTAGAGTTTTTTCTCTTTTTCTCCTTGGTATTTCCAATAGGCGTCCATGGTCATGCGGAATGGGTCGACCCATTTGTCCCAATCGTGGATTTTGATCCCTTCATAGGTGGCGTAAGGGTAGACCTTTTCCATCGGCTGGTAGGTGGTTTCCCAACCCAGGCCGCGGGTCATCGCCGCATACCGTTCTTTGAGACCGAGTTTTTTTACTTGGGTGTCCATGGGTGTCTCCTCAGTGTTTCCAGTACAAAGTAAATTGGTCGTCGTCCTCATCGATGTGCCCGGAGAGGCTGATGAGGTTGACGTGGATTTGCTGCAGGTCAAACGGCGTGCCGGTAATCGCTTCGATGGTTTCGCGTCGGATCGTCAGACGATTGGGGGCATCGATCTTGACCATCGCAGGCGATTCCACTGCGGTGGCATGGGGGTTATCCGCAAGGATCGCTTCGATGATCGGGCGCGCCTCTTCGTTTTGTTGAAACGCAATAAAGACGTTGGACATGGTAAAAACTCCTTCGATCGAGTTACCGGGCAAGACCGAGTTTTTTGACGCGGTTGGCCAAGCCTTGGCGGACCTCTTCGAGTGCTGAAGCGGCTGCATCACCCATCGCCAGGACAGAGATTGGGGTGAGCGCATCTGCGGCGCGTTCTTCCCAATGGCGGAACCATTGCGTCAGAAGCGCCCGGTTTTCCTCCGATTCCGCCGCGATCGTTTTGATGACGGCGTCAACCCAGCGTGCACTTTCCGCATGCCACTCGGTGATAAACGCGGTGAGCATGGAAATTGCGCTACCCCCTTGCATCGCCAGGGCGCTATCGACGTAGGTGTCAAAGATCAGCGGGTAGAGCAACCCATCGAGCGCGAGATTTTGCGCCACGAAGAGTTCGACCGGATCTGGAACGACAAACGTATCTTCGACGTAGCGGCGCAGCAGCTGCCAGTTCGCATCATGAAGCCAGGCCGACTTGCCTTGGTCGAGGCGCTCGGGGCCTTCCAAAGTGAGTGCCAGACGGGTGAGGTATTGCGCGACAGCCAGATTGTCCATCGCGTGGAACATCGCCGGGGCGGTAAAGGTGGTACCGTATCCGAGCGCGCAGATTTGCGAATTGTTCATGTTCGCCCCCCACGCGACGTGACGCAACGGGGTGAGGACCTCGAGCGCCCGTTTTTTGACCGCTTCCGGGAGCAGCGCGATGAGCCCACGTGATTCAACGAACGAGAAATTGGCTTCAACCGTCTCTTGTTGCTTGGCCCGCGTGCTGGTCCACGATCCGTAATAGAACTGGCGTGGATCGGTGATGGCGTACCAATCCTTCATCTTGACGGCGGTGCGAGTGGGATCGAACAGTTCGTGATCCGGATCCCACGTTGGGCGGTAGTGGAAATTGACGCTGGGTTGCGCCCCAAACGTGGCTTCCTGGTAACGGGTCGGAACCTTGTTGTCGCCCACGTATTTGGCGACGTGGGCATAGGTGAGCCGAAGCGGCTTGATGTTTACGGTCTTGAGGTCGATGGACATGGACAACTCCTCCGGGTTGTGGATTGTGAAAAAAGCGATTAGCTTCTTCTGTTGGCGAGTAAGTGGTAGGGGTCGTTTACCTCGACCGCTTGCATTTTGCAAAACTCGTCAAAGGCTTCGGGACGCAGCATCAATTCGACGGTGAGCTCTTTGGCTCCGATCGAAAATTCGAATTCGACGAAACCCAGGCGGTTGATCCCTGTGACCCTTGCCCATTTGCGGTTGGGATCGAATGGCTCAGGTGGCTCGGACCGATCAACCATCCTGGGTTTCATGATCGCTCTCCTGGATAAGGGTTACAGTTTGATGCAGATGTTCTTGAGTTCGGTGTAAAACTCGAGGGAGTGAACCCCACCTTCCCGACCGATCCCAGAACGTTTGGCCCCACCAAACGGGGTACGGAGGTCGCGCAAGAACCAGCTATTGATCCAACAGAGGCCCACTTCCAGTTTTTGCGCGACACGGTGGGCACGGCTCAGGTTGGTGGTCCAAACTGCCGCAGCCAGACCGTAGTCGCTGTCGTTGGCACGGGCAATTACCTCCTCTTCGCTGTCAAAAGGAGCGATGTGGCAGCAGGGGCCAAAAATTTCTTCCCGCACCACCCGGGCGGTATCGGGCAATCCCGTCCAGATGGTCGGTTGAATCCATGCGCCACCCGCGAGTTCTGGCGGCATTTCGGGAATCCCACCGCCCGTGACCACCGTAGCCCCCTCCTCGACGGCCAGTCGGTAGTAGGAGAGCACCTTTTCACGGTGTTCTTGGCTGATCAGCGGACCCATGTTGGTCGCGGGATCTTCGGGGCGACCGAGTTTCAGCCCTTCTGCGCCCCGCTTGAGCGCTTCGACGAAGCGGTCGAAGATTGGGCGTTCGACGTAGACCCGCTCGGTACCCAGGCATACTTGCCCGCAGTTGGCGAAGACCGAGCGCATGGTGCCTTCAATAGCGGCGTCGAAGTCGCAATCGGCGAAGATGATCGCCGCGTTTTTCCCCCCCATCTCGAGACTGACGGGGCGTGCCCCTTGCGCGGCCGCTTTCATGATGATCTCACCGGTACGGGTTTCTCCGGTGAAGGTGATCGCGTTGATGCCTGGGTGGGTGGTGATGAATTCGCCAGCGGAATTGGGGCCAAAGCCGTGAACGACGTTATAGACGCCTGGCGGAATACCGGCTTCGTTCATCACCTCGCCCAAAAGCGCTGCGGTTTGCGGCGTTTCCTCGCTGGGTTTGACGACGACCGTGTTGCCGCACGCAAGCGCCGGACCCACCTTCCACGTCATCAGGAGGAGCGGCAGGTTCCAGGGGCAGATCACGCCCACCACGCCGACCGGTGTGCGATAGCTGTAGTTGATCGCGCCTCGTCCGTCGGGGGTAGCCATTTCGAAGAATTCGGTGGGGACATTCTTGATGACGTCGGCGAAAATGCGGAAATTGGCAGCGCCGCGGGGGATATCGACGTGGCGGGCAAGGCTGACCGGTTTTCCGGTGTCTTCACATTCGGCGGCCAGGAATTCGTCAAACCGCTTCTCGATTCCGGCGGCAACCGCGTAGAGCCGCTCCACGCGTTCAGCCACCGTCATCTTGCCCCACGGGCCTTTGAGCGCTGCTTGCGCGGCGCGCACGGCCGCGTCGACCTGTTCGCGACTCGCTTCGTGCACCTGCCCGATGATTTCCCCCGTCACTGGGCTGCGGTCTGGAAAGGTTCGTTCAGAGGGTTTGAAGGTGCCGTTGATGAAGTTCAAGATCTGTTTCATAGGTGCTTTGCTCAGTTTTAGGAAAGGAAACCTGCATTCCGTTCAATTGGAATAGGTCAAACCTATTGCCGCAAGGCCTGCCGCTGCGCACGCTTCGTCTTCTTCGGCTGAACCACCGGAGACACCGATGCCCCCAACTACGGTGCCGTCTTGGCAGATTGGTAATCCTCCTCCGAACACGATCAGCCGTGGGCGCTGCGGGAGGCCGAGGCGCAGCGCTTCGTCGTTGCGAATCAGGTCGAAGAGCTTTCGGGTGGGCATCCCAAAACCGGCTGCAGTGTAGGCTTTGTCAATGGCGATTTCGACCGAGTGCAAAAAAGCGCCGTGCATTCGGCGAAACGCCAACAACGTCCCACTGCCGTCGCAGACAGCAACGTTGATCCGAATCCCCAAACGCCTTGCGTGGGCCACCGCGGCGGCGCACGCCGCTGCGGCAGCTTCATCGCTGATTTGGGGAACGGTGACCGTCGTGTTGCCCTGCATGGTCATCGCCCCCGCTACGCCTTAGGTATAGACTTCGGTGAAGCTTGGCACGAGCTCACCGGTGTGGTAGAAGATGCCGCTGCCCAGATGCTCTTCGGTCCAGGTAACGACCGGCCGATCGGGTTGCGCCAGATAGCCGAGCCCCGCGAAGGTTTCGTTGCGGTTGCCGCTGGGGTCGAAGAAATAGATTGTTTGCCCGCGCGTGATGCCATGCCGCGTGGGCGCGACGTCGATCTTGACTTTGTTCTTCGCCATCACGTCGGCTGCTTTGAGGATATCGTGCCAGTCGTCGAGGAAGAAGGCAATGTGGTGGAGCCCCATGCGCGGTCCGCCAACGAACGCGATATCGTGCGGCGTGCTGCTGCGCGCGAGCCAAGTGGCCGCTTGAATCGAACCGTTCGGGCCGACGACGACCTGTTCGGTCAGGAAAAAGCCGAGCACTTCGGTGGCAAATTTGGTGTTTTCCGCGACTTTATTGACTCCGGTTTCGGGGTTGAGCTCACACATCAAAAGGCAATGATCCAACCAGTGAGCCCCGGCGCCGCGAATATCGTCCGGCCACGGGTCAGGGTTGATGTTGCCGACATCAGTGCCCACGCACTCTTTGAACGCGTAGAGACGCATTTCGTGGCCGCTTGGGAGGTTGAATTGCAACATGCGGCCAGTGGAGGGCAACGTCCCTTCGGGGAGCATTGTCGTGGAGATGCCATAGGCCTCGATCTTTTCTTGGAGCTCGTCGAGATCCTCTTCCCGTTCGACCTTGTAGGCGACATGGTTGAGGCCCGCTCGATCGGAAGGGGTCAGGATGAGGGAGAACTTGTCCCATTCGTCCCAGCATTTGAGGTAGACGTTTCCGTGCTTGTCCTCCATCACCTTTTTCATGCCGAGAACGTTTTCATAGTGGCGCACCGCCGCGGCCATGTCCATGACGCGCAGGCTAGCGTGACCAATACGCAGGATGCCCATTGCTACTCTCCTTTACTTTGGGTGGATAAACGACCTTGACCGTTTGCGGCGGCCAAGGCAAGAAACGGTTTCGCCATTTTTCCAACTACGGTCAGAACAACTGCAGAACGCGGGGCGACCCGGCAGGCCAGAGTGATTCCCTCAGCTTCTTCTTCTTCGGACACATGGGCGCGACTGATCGGACCGACCACTTCGACCTCTCCCGACAGGATGCGCACTTTGCAAATCCCGCACCCTCCATTGATGCAACCCACAGGGATTCCGCGCCGCCCAAGTCGCACCATCCCGCGCAAGAGGTTTTCGTTCTTCGCGCAAGGATAGGATTCACCCGTGTTGGTGACCTCGACTGGGAAGGTTTGCGTCGTCGCTCGAAACATAGTGAGGCCAGTATAAAAATTGCATTTCATACCGTCAAATACTTTTTTTGTCTGTTTTGATACCATGGTTGTATACCACTATGCTATTAGTATTCTTTATTTTTTGGGGGTGGAGCCATGGAGCGGTGGTTGCGCGCGTTGGATGATGGTCGACGTTTGCGTCTTTTTCTTGCCGTTGCCGAGGAAGGAAATGTCTGCCGTGCGGCGGAACGGGTGCACATGGCGCAGCCGCCCCTTTCCCGTCAGATTCAAGCGCTGGAAGAGGAGTTGGGCGTTAAGCTCTTCAAACGAACTGCCCGAGGGATGGAAATTACCGAGGCGGGGCGCGTGTTGGTTGATGAAGTGCGTCACCTTCTGGGGCTGGCCGAGCAGGCCGCAGAGCGCACCCGGTCAGCCGCGGCCGGTGAGTTGGGTCGGCTGGATGTGGGGCTCTTCGGTTCTGGCATTTTGGATGTGATACCGAGGATTCTTACCCAATTTCATCGTCGTTTCCCAAAAGTACGGATTGCGCTGCACAACCTTACCAAAGCGGAGCAGTTGCAGTGGCTACGCGATCGCCGACTTACCGTTGGGTTCAACCGCTATGTGCCGGACGAGCCCGATATCGAAGTGGAGAAAATTTACGAAGAGCCGTTGATGGTGGCGCTTCCCGCTACGCACCCTCTGGTTGACCAAGAGGTGATTACGGTCGAGATGTTAGCGGAGGAGCCGATGATTCTCTACCCCAACCTTCCGCTCCACGGGCTGGCACAAGAGATTCGCTTGGTTTTTCAAAGTGATGGAGTGACGATTCGCGTCGAGCAAGAGGTGGAGGATTTCTTGACCGCACTGGCGTTGGTATCGGTTGGCTTTGGGGTGACGATTACGACACGCTCCGCTGCCAATCTCAATTTACCCAATGTGGTGTATCGTCCCTTCCATTCGCAACGGCTGTCGACATTGGAGTTGTGTTGTCTGTGGCGTAGAGACGACCACTCACCAGTTTTAACGGCATTTCTGAATATCGCGCGGGATGCTTGCCAGTGGAAAGAGGAATCCGTGTTGTAGGGGTTGCCGGGGACATCGTCGTTTTAGCGCGTGGTGTCGTTTCAGCGCTTCAACCCCACGGCAAACGGCGCAGTTGCACCGCTTCGGCAAGATGCGCCCCGCCGATTCGTTCACACCCCGCCAGATCGGCGATGGTACGTGCCACTTTACGGATACGGTGGTGGGCGCGGGCAGAGAGTTGGAGCCGCTCTGCGGCTTTCACAAGGAGCTCTTCGGCCGCAGGTTCCAACGGGGCAAAGCGGTCGAGTTCGGCGGGGGAGAGCGCGGCGTTCGGTTTGCCTTGTCGCCGCTGTTGGCGGGCGCGGGCGTCGCGAACGCGCGCGGCCACCACGGCGCTTGTTTCGCCCGGAGGGGCGTGGGCAAGCGTTTCGGCGGAGAGGCGGGGCGCTTCGACCATGAGGTCGATGCGGTCAAGGAGCGGCCCGGAAAGTCGCGCACGGTAGCGTTCGATTTGCGCGGGGGTACAGTGGCAGCGGTCCGACGGGTCGCCCAGGTAACCACATGGACATGGGTTCATTGCTGCGACGAGCTGAAAGCGCGCGGGGAAAGTGACCCGTTGCCGCAGCCGCGCGACGGTGATTTCGCCCGTTTCGAGCGGTTCGCGCAGTGCTTCGAGCACGGTACGGGAAAATTCCGGCAGTTCGTCGAGAAAGAGGACGCCGTGGTGGGCGAGCGCGATTTCGCCCGGAAGGATCCTGCCTGCTGCGCCGCCACCGACGATCGCCGGAAGGGACGCCGAATGGTGCGGGGCGCGAAACGGGCGTTGCCGCCAGGCGCTGGGGTCGAATGGCGCCAAGAGCGAATGGATCGCTGCGGTTTCCAGCGCTTCGGCTTCGCTCAAGGGGGGTAACAGGGTGGGCAGGCGCGCGGCAAGCATCGATTTGCCGGCGCCAGGCGGGCCGAAAAGGAGCAGCGAATGGCCCCCAGCCGCAGCGATTTCGAGCGCCCGCTTCGCGGCTGCTTGTCCTTTGACGTCGCTGAGGTCGAGCGAAGCGGCAGAGAATGCAGTATCACCGGGTGCAGCGGTGGCGGGTGCGAACGCCTCCGGCCAGCACGAAGGTTGCCGACCGTCGAGCCAGGCGTGGGCGTCCTGGAGGTCGCGCACCGGGTAACAGACCAAGTCGCCGACGAGCTGCGCTTCGGCCCAGTTCGCAACGGGAAGAATGAGCGCACGGCCTGCCTGTTTGGCGGCAAGCGCGGTGGGCAGCACCCCAGCCACGGGGCGGACCGAGCCGTCGAGCCCGAGTTCGCCGATGATTTCGCACTGGGCAAGCGCTTTGCCAGCGGCGATTTGGCCGCTGGCGGCAAGGAGCCCGAGCGCGATGGGGAGGTCGAAGCGGCTGCCGCTCTTGGGAAGGTCGGCCGGTGCGAGATTCACGGTGATGCGGCGCACCGGAAATTCGTATCCGGCACTGGTGAGCGCCGCCCGGACGCGGTCGCGCGCCTCTTTCACTTCGGCATCAGGCAGTCCCACGAGCGAAAAGCTCGGCAGGCCATTGGCCAAGTGCGCTTCGATCACCACTTCGGGCGCTGTGACACCCAGTGCGGCGCGGGTGCGAACCGAAGCCAGTGCCACAGCCTTTCCCGTCACTGTGTCGCCGCGGTGTCCCAGACGACGAGCGCGTGCTGTTTTTTGCCGCGCGACAGGATCGTGTACCGTCCAAAGCGGCGCGCGTCGCTTTCAAGCAGCGCACTCAGGTCGTTGACCTTGGCGCCGTTTACCGCAACCGCATTGCTTTGGATGAAGGTGCGCGCTTCGCTCTTCGAGCGGGCAAGCTGTGCGGCGACCAGCGCGTCGATGAGCGGGGTGGGTTGTGCCGGAAGACGAACCGACGGCATGCCGTCGAGCGCGAGTTGTGCGTAATCCGTTTCGGTAAGCGCCGCCAGGTCACCAGAGAAGAGCGCTTGGGTGATGTGCTGCGCCGCAGCGAGTGCTTCCGGCCCATGGACGAGGCGCGTGACCTCTTCAGCCAAGATCCGCTGCGCCTCTGGTTTGCCGTCACGCGCGCGGTCGGCCGCTTCGATCGCTTCGATCTCCGCAACCGGCAGAAAGGTGAAGTAGCGCAGGAATTTATAGACGTCGGCATCGGCCGTGTTGAGCCAGAACTGGTAGAACTGATAGGGAGAGGTTTTATTGGCGTCGAGCCAGACGGCACCCGATTCGGTTTTGCCGAATTTGGTGCCGTCCGCTTTGGTGACCAAGGGAAGGGTCAGCCCGAACGCTTCCGTCCGGAAGTAGCGGCGGATGAGGTCGATTCCGGCGGTGATGTTGCCCCACTGGTCGGAGCCGCCCAGTTGCAATCGGCAACCGAAGCGACGGTAGAGTTCGGCGAAGTCGTAGGCTTGGAGCAGCATGTAGGAGAATTCGGTGAATGAGATGCCCACTTCGTCGCGTTCGATGCGTGCGGCAACCGCCTCTTTTTTGATCATCGCGTTCACGGAGAAGTGTTTGCCGACGTCGCGCAAAAAAGTAAGCACGTTCATTTCGCCGAACCAGTCGTGGTTGTTGGCGATGATCGCAGCGTTGGGGCCGTCGAACTCCAGGAACGGTTCGAGTTGGCGACGAATCTTTGCCGACCATTCGAGGACGGTCTCCAACGTATTGAGTTTGCGCTCTTGCGCTTTGAAACTGGGGTCCCCGATCATCCCGGTGGCGCCACCGACGAGCGCAACCGGCTTGTGCCCTGCCAGTTGGAAACGGCGCAGCGCCAAAACCGGCACCAGATGGCCCAGATGGAGGCTGTCCGCAGTGGGGTCGAAGCCGCAGTAGAGCGTGATCGGACCGTTGGTGAGCACTTCGGCGAGCGCTTCCGGATGGGTGCATTGGGCGATGAGGCCGCGTGCGGCGAGGTCGTCGAGTAGGTTCGTGGTCATCGTCGTTGCCGTTGCACGGAATGGGACTGCCGGGATTATAACGTCAGGAGCACGAAGGGGGCTGCACGATACCGCGCGGTGCAGCCGCATCGCAGTGGTTAGCGGTCTGGGGGTGATTAGCGGTATAGAATGGCACCCGTAGGGTGGTGGGGTAGCGTCGATGCGTATCGCACCGCACCGGGCGTGGCGCGGGTGATCGAACCCGGGGTGGTGTTCAGCAAAACCACACGGTGGATCGTTGGATGGGAGGTGCGCGATGGCGGAACGGGGCAGTGACCAATTGGGTGCGCCGCAAAAGGATGACGCGGTTCGCGCGCAGCTGCACGCCCTTTTTGCGGCGGCGGTGGCGCGGGCGCAACCCGAACAGGTGATGCCGGAATGGGTGGCGCAGTTGATCGCTGAAGCGCCGCGTGGCCGGACGATCGTCGTCGGTGCCGGAAAAGCGAGCGCAGCGATGGCCGCGGCGCTCGCGGCGCAATGGCCAGAGGCGTTGCCCCTTTCCGGCGTGGTGGTGACCCGATACGGCCATCTGCCGCCAGCGTGCGCGCACGGCGCGACACCGTGCGGACGCATCCGACTTCTCGAAGCGGCCCACCCGACCCCCGATGCGGCAGGGTGCCATGCCGCGCAAATGGTGCTCGACGCGGTGGCCGAAGCGGGCCCGGACGATCGTGTGGTCTGTCTCCTCTCTGGCGGGGGTTCGGCGTTGTTGCCGCTTCCACAAGCGGGAGTGTCCCTTGCCACATTGCAGTCGATCACTGCGCAGTTGTTGGCCTGCGGCGCGACGATAGCCGAAATCAACTGCGTGCGCAAACACCTGTCGCGGATCCAAGGCGGACGGTTGGCGCTTGCCGCAGCACCGGCACCGGTGGTGACGTTGGCGATCAGCGACGTGCCGGGGGACGACCCTGCGGTGATCGCAAGCGGCCCAACGGTCCCCGACCCCACGACCTGCGCGGAAGCGTTGGCGGTGCTCGAACGCTATGCGATCGCAGTGCCTGACGCAGTCCGTACCGCGCTCGCTGAGGGGCGCTGGGAGACCCCGAAACCGGACCACCCTCACTTTGCCCGTTGTCGTTATCACCTCATCGCGACGCCATGGGAGAGCCTTGCCGCCGCAGCCGAGGAGGCGCGCCGTTTTGGTTTCGCTGCCCATATCCTGAGCGACGCGATCGAAGGAGAGAGCCAGACGGTGGCGCAGTGGCACGCCGCGCTCGCCCGCGCGGTGGTGTGCCACGGTGAGCCGTTTTGCGCGCCGTGTGTGCTCCTCTCTGGCGGGGAGACGACAGTAACATTGCCGCGAAAACCTGCTGACCCGCTCCTTCCGGCACGGGGTGGGCGCAACAGTGAGTTTCTGCTGGCGCTGGCGTTGGCGCTGGACGGCGCGGCGCATGTCTGGGCGATCGCGGGGGATACCGACGGGATCGACGGCAGCGAAGAGAACGCCGGGGCGCTCGTCACCCCGACCACCCTGGCGCGCGCCCGTGCGTTGGGGGTAGATGCGCGGTGTTACTTGGCGGCACACGACGCCTACGATTTCTTTGCAGCGCTGGGTGACTTGGTGGTGACCGGACCGACGCGGACCAACGTCAACGATTTCCGGGCGCTCATCATCGTGCGATAAAACCCAGGTCGATAACGGAATAACCGAAAACGGGTGTTTTCCGTACCGCATGCCCGGTACATTTGAAAGCAGACAGGTACGGGGAAAACGGTATGGAATGGGCTCTGGTTGCAGGCGGCGCGCTCGTTGGCTTCATCGTCGGGTTGACCGGCGTCGGAGGCGGTTCGTTGATGACGCCGCTCCTGATATACGGTTTTGGCGTATCGCCTCATCTTGCGGTCGGTACCGACCTTCTGTTTGCAGCGATCACCAAATCGGGGGGCGCGCTTTCCTTTGCGAAGCATCGCATGGTGCCGTGGCGAATCGTCGTTCCGCTCACCGTCGGCGGCCTGGCAGGGGTCGGTGTGATGTTGGTGTTCCTGAAAACCGTAGGGCCGGCGAGCGAACACGTTCACCGCCTGATGCAGTACACGTTGGGGGTGATGTTGCTGCTCACCGCAGCGGCAACCCTCTACAAAGTGGTGAAGAGCGGGGGCGTGGTGACGCCATCGCCAAGCGCCGCATTGGACAACCGTGGTGCCACTCCTGCCGCGGCGCATGGTCGCGTCAATTCTGGCAGCGCAGCGCACACGGTGCGCGATCGCGAACAGCCACGTTGGGCGGCGGGACCCTGGGTGATGGGCGCGGTGATCGGCGCGTTGGTCACGCTCACCTCGGTTGGGGCTGGTGCGGTGGGTATGGCGATCCTGATGGTGCTCTATCCGCATGTGCCGTTGCCCCGGCTGGTCGCTGCGGACGTCACCTACGCCGTGCCGCTGACGCTGGCGGCGGGGTTGGGGCACGCTGCGCTCGGCACCGTCGATTGGGCGATGCTGGGTTGGTTGTTGTTGGGTTCGCTTCCAGGTATCTGGGTCGGGAGTCACCTGGTCCGTGTCGTCCCACAACGCTGGGTACGCTCCGTTTTGTCGCTGCTATTGGGCGGCATCGGTGCGAAGCTGCTGCTGGCGTAGCGATTCGCGGTAGCGAACAAGTCAAACAAACGTTTGACTTGCTCATCTCCTTGCGCTATCCTTGATCTGTTTTTTCGACACGCCAAGGAGAACCCTATGCCGATTCCAGCAGCTTTCCAAGGTCGTTTTCGGGTGCCGGTGATCGCCGCGCCGATGTTTCTCGTCTCGGGCCCCGAATTGGTGATCGCGGCGTGCAAGGCGGGGGTTGCTGGCACCTTCCCGTCGCTCAATGCGCGCCCGGTGGCGCAACTGGAAGCGTGGCTCGATTGCATCACGCGGGAACTCGCCGAAGCAGCCGCGCAGCACCCGGAACAACCGGTTGCCCCGTTCGGGGTAAACCTGATTCTGCACCATTCGAACACGCGGTTGGCCGAAGATCTGGCACTCATCGAGCGCTTCAAGGTGCCATTCGTGATCACCAGCCTGGGCAATCCTCGGGAAGCCGCCGAGCGGATCCATGCGTATGGCGGGTTGGTCTTTGCCGACGTGATCCATGCCTACCACGCGAAGAAGGCGATCGAAGCGGGGGTCGATGGGATCATCGCGGTGTGCGCGGGCGCGGGCGGCCACGCGGGTACTCAGAGCCCGTTCGCACTCGCCCGTGAGATTCGCGAATTTTGGGACGGCACGCTCGTTCTCGCCGGGGCGATTTCCGATGGGTACAGCGTGCGCGCCGCTGAAGTGTTGGGTGCCGATTTCGCCTACATGGGGACGCGCTTCATTGCAACTAAGGAATCGATGGCCAGCCCTGGGTACAAGGAGATGGTGACGCGCTGCACGGCATCCGACGTGGTCTATACCGACGCGGTTTCGGGTACCAACGCGAACTTCCTTTGGCCGAGCCTCGAAGCCGCGGGATTCAAGCGCGAAGAACTCGCGATCAACTTCGGTAAAGGGAAACTGAAGGCGATCGGTGACGAAGCGAAAGCGTGGCGGGACATCTGGAGTGCCGGGCACGGCGTTTCGGTGATCCACGACGTTCCGACCGTAGCTGAATTGGTCGCGCGGCTCGAAACCGAATATCGGCAAGCGGCGGCGTTGCCGGTGAGCGCCGCAGTGCGCGGGTGATTTTTTTGGGTGTGAGGAGACGACGATGAAAAACAGGAAACGGCAAATCGGGATCGCGGTGGCGTCGGCGCTCGCGATCCTTTCGGGTGGTGTCCATGCCCAGGCAGTGGTATTCGGTGACAGCCTGAGTGATGCGGGCACGTACGCGCTGATTCCGGGGGTTGGCCGCTTCACGACCAATCCGGGGCCGGTCTGGAGCGAACGCATCGTGCAGGGCTTGGGCGGTACGGTCGGCCCCGCACAATTGTGGGCCGGAAGTGGCGCATTCGTACCGAACCCGTACGGTGGCGACATCTGGGCACAGGGTGGGGCGCGGGTGACGCAGCTGCCCGGGGTGCAACCCACGCCGCCCACGGAAGACGCCAAACCGCTGGCGACTCAAATCCAGGAGTACCTGACGGCCAATGGCGGCACCGCAAACCCGAAAACGACCTATTTCCTTTGGGGCGGCGCGAACGACATCTTCTGGCAAACCGGCTACAGCGGCAATGCGCCGGCCGTGATGCAGACGGAAATCCAGAGCGCGGCGCAGCAGATGGGAGCGCTTACCGCGGTATTGCGGCAGGCGGGTGCAACGCGGCAGGTAGTGCTTACCGTGCCGGATATTGGGGCTACGCCGTTCGGTCTGTCGCAGCCGTCGGCTGCGCGTGCTGGGTTGAGCGGCTTGACGACGCTCTATAACCTGACGCTCAATAGCACCGTGAGTGCATTGGGTGAACAAGGCGTCCTGCTTCTTGACGCCGATGGGCTCTTCAAAGAGGTGGTGGCCAACCCGGCGGCATTTGGCTTCACCGTAGGCAATGCGGGGGTGGCGTGCGTGACGACTACGTCGCTCGTCTGTTCCAGTGCGACGCTGGTCGCACCCGACGCGTCCACGACCTATCTCTTCGCCGATGGGGTTCATCCGACGAGCGGGGGACACGAACTGATCGCCGATTTCGTCACGCAGGCGCTCACGGCGCCCTACTTCGTCGGTGCCGTGGCCGACCATGTGGCGTCGGCGGCAAACGCCCAATGGCGGCTCGTCACGACGCGGACATTGTCCGGTTTCGCTGCAGGGGCTCAGGGTTGGTGGGCGACCGTTTCGGGTGAACGCATCACCACCGACGCCACCGCGACGCAAGCGAAGCGGCGTGCGACACCGACTCGTGTCGACGTCGGTTTCGACGGCGAATGGGGCGACGGCTGGTGGGGTGGCGTCACCGTCGGGTTCGTTCACGATTCCCTCAAAGTGACCGCTTTGGGCAACGCCGATGGCAACGGCGCCTCTCTTGCGGCGTATCTGGGCAAACGGTGGGGAGCGCGCTATGCCACCCTCACCGCAGGGATGGCCGGAATTTCCTATGACCTCGAACGGGAGATGACGCTGCGCACGCTTGCGCGCACCGAGCGCGGCTCGACCAGCGGAAGCGTACGTCAAGTCCGTTTCGAGGTCGGGCAATGGTTCGGCGAATCGGCACGATTGCATGGACCGTTCGCGGCACTGGGTTGGCGCTGGGTCCATCTGGGGGGTTACAGCGAGACGAGCGGTTCTGCGACGGCGCTGCGCTTCGCGGCGCAGGATTTCGATCAAGGGGTCGGTCAGATCGGCTATCAATGGCGGATGCACAGCGCGCCCAACCTGGTGTGGCAGGGTCGGCTGGCGCTCGAAAAGGCGTTCCAGGATAGCCGCCGTACTGTGACCCATGGCGCGGTGGGTTGGGCTGGGGCGTTCCCGACCGAAGTAGGGAGCGACAACGGCGTGCAGGTGACCGCTGACCTTGGTGTGCAGTGGAACCTGGCGTCGCAGCAGCAGCTTCGGCTGGGGCTCTTTGCCACCGCGGGTCAGAACGACCAGCGCGCCGCGGGCCTTTCGCTCAACTGGCAAAAGGCGTTCTGACCGAGTCGAACAACGCAGGAAGTGGCGCGAGCGCGACGCCCTGCTCCTGTAACGTCGCGGCCAGCGCTTGCGCGATCGCTACCGCTTCCGGGGTGTCGCCGTGCACGCAGATCGCGTGGATCGGCGCCGGGAGGACTTCCCCCGTGGCGGTGACGACGCCGCCGGCTTCGAGCATCGTTTGGACGTGACGGAGCACCGCGTCGGGGTCATGAAGCACCGCACCCGGTTCGCTGCGGGGCACCAGTGTGCCGTCGGCCGTGTAGGCGCGGTCGGCGAAGATTTCGTGGGCGACGGGAAGCGCAGCGTCGTGACCCGCAGCGGCAAGCGCTGAGTGCGGAGGCGCGAGCAGGATCAAGGCGCGGGTGTTCTGCCAGGGGATGCCGTGGCCGCTACCCGCAAGTGCCTGGCTTGCGGTTTGCACGGCGTGGACGATTGCGCGCGCGGTGACGGGATCGCGCCAGGCGCGGTTGTAAAGCGCACCGTGGGGTTTGACGTGGGTCAGCGTCACCCCTTCACTGGCCGCGAGTGTGGCCAACGCGCCGATTTGGTAAAGGAGAAGCGCTTCGAGCTCTTCAGGCGGAATCGCCATCTCACGGCGGCCAAAGCCGAGAAGGTCCGGGTAGCTTGGGTGGGCGCCGACACTCACCTGTGCGGCGCGCGCCAATGCCAGGGTCTTGCGTGCCGTGACGGGGTCTCCCCCGTGAAAACCGCAGGCAAGACTCGCACTTTGCACGAGTGCGAGCATCGCGGCGTCATTGCCCATCGACCAGGCGCCGTACGATTCGCCCAAATCAGCGTTGAGATTGAGGGTAAGGGTCATACGAAATCCTCCCATGTGGCGTCCCAGACGCCGCTCACCAGGTTTTCGTGCCAAAGTCGTTGCGGATCGGGTTCGCCCCCCGCGCCGATGAGCGCTGCGAGGTCTGGTGTGGCACTCGCTGCGGAACGGGCGCGGGCCAGCGCTTGCTGCTGGAAGCGGCGCCAGCGCGCGGAGAACGCATGCCAGGCGTTGTCGGGGTCGGTAAGCCAGGCAAAGCGAATTCCTTCCCCCGGTTGGAGATGGGCCAGGCGCCAGCGGTCGGCTTCGATCACCTGCGCGATCTTGGGGTAGCCGCCCATCGTCTGGGCGTCGTTGAGGAGAACGATCGGCTGGCCAGCAGGCGGCACCTGCACCGCGCCGGGCCAGAGCGGTTCAGAACGGATCTCTGGTGGCGTCGCGACCAGCATGGGGCCTTCGAGACGTGCGCCCATGCGGTCGCTTGCGGGTGTCACCTGCCACAGAGCGCTGACCCAAGCGGCGCGCGCGTCGTCAGCGAACGCGGACCATTGGGCGCCGGGTAGGCTACGGATCGGTTCGGTACTGGCCAATGGCCAAGGAAGTGGCAGGAACGCAGCGCGCGGCGGTTGGGTGGGTGGCGTCACGGGGATCCGATCGCCAGCGGCAAGCGGTCGCCCCTGCCAACCGCCAAAACGGGCACGCAGCTCCGTGCTCGTGCTGCCCAGGCATTCGGGGATGGCCAGCGTCCCCGCGCCGACGACGGCGATTCGGCCTTCGAGGATTCGCTCCACGGTGACGGTTTCGCCGGGGGCGAGTACCCAACTGAGCGCTCCCTGCACTGCCAGCTGCGTGTCTTCGATGCGTAAGCGGACGTTGCCCGCGACGACGACGGGGAAGGGCGCTCCTTCGGCGGTGAAGGCAAAGCCACCGAAGTGGTGCTCGATGAGGGGGAAGGTCAGCGGCGGGCCGAGCGGTGGCGGCGGGGTCAGCGCGGTCAAAGGGCGGCCGCTCGCATGGAAAAGGGCAGCGAGCGCCAAACGGTAGAGCCAGGGGTCGAGCATGCCAGCGCGCGGCACACCCCACTGGCGCGCGTGAAACCGCCCGTCGTCTTGGATCGTCGCAAAACGCCCTGGGTCTAGGATTCGTAACGCAGCGGCTGTGCTCATCGCGATTCCTCTCG
Source organism: Hydrogenophilus thiooxidans (assembly GCF_019049855.1). GTDB lineage: Bacteria > Pseudomonadota > Gammaproteobacteria > Burkholderiales > Rhodocyclaceae > Hydrogenophilus > Hydrogenophilus thiooxidans. The sequence continues at coordinate 48,430 of NZ_JAHLSY010000008.1, forward strand.
CAGCACGAAGCGCACACGATCGCCGGGCCGAAGCCGGGCCGGAGGCATCGCCGTCGGGTCGAAGAGGGGGACAGGGGTGCGACCGATCAGGTGCCAGCCGCCCGGACTCTCCCACGGGTAGATGCACGCCATGCGCTGCGCGATCGCGACCGACCCGGCGGGCACTTTGAGGCGCGGATTGGCACGCCGCGGCAGCACAAGCGTTTCGGGTAACCCTTCCAGGAACGGGAAACCGGGCAGAAATCCCACGGCCGCAACGGTGAACGTACAGGCGAGAAACGTGTCGAGGACCGATTCCGGGGTGCGCCCCAGCGCTTCCGCGACCGTTGCGAGGTCGGGCGCCGTTTCGGGGGTAACGATGAGCGGGAGCTCATGGGTACGGGAATGGGGTGAAGGCGTCGAGGGATCTGAATCGGGGGCAGCGGCGGCAAGACGCGCACTGCGCGCTTCCGCGCCAACGGCGGCAAGTGCTGCCGAAAGTACCGCTTCGTCCGGGCAGCCCCAGAGCGCGATTGCGTCGAACCCGACCACCGCCTCAGCTGCGGGGTAACCGCGTGCGGTCAGTTCGGTAACGAGCGCATCGGCAAGCTGGGCCGCACTGTGCCGGTCGATCTGGCCAAGCGGGATGCGCCATTGCGTTTCGCTGAGGCGTTGGGGGGTTACTGTCATCGCTGTTCGTCGGGGGCAGGGGGGGTGGAGGTCGCGGCGCGGGCAGCCTGATCGTAACGCCCGGATAGGGTGCGGAGCATTTCGGCGGTGCGCTACGCGCGGAGGTCATGCGCCGGTTTCATCGACCACTTGCCAGTTGGGTTGCGGGAGTGCTTCCACCTCAGGTTTGGCAAAGAGATAGCCTTGAAAAAGGGTAATGCCCAGATTGCGCAGCCAGCGGTACTCCTCAGCGGTCTCCACCCCTTCTGCGATCGTGGCGATTCCTAAGCGTTGGGCGGTATCGAAGATGCCGGCGACGATCTCCTGGCGCACTGGTTTTTTGTCGATGCCCCGAACGAGGCCGATGTCAAGCTTGATCAGGTTGGGTTGGTAGTCGGCCAAGAGGTTGAGTCCCGAGTAACCGGCGCCGAAGTCGTCGATCGCGGTGGCAAAACCACGCGCCTGATAATCGGTGATGATGCGCAGCACGTGGTCGGGATTTTCGATTTTTTGCTCTTCTGTGAGCTCGAAGATGAGCAGCGTTGGATCGAAGCCCACTTTCTCGGCGGCAGCAAGGGTGAGGCGGATGCAGCTTGCCGGTTCATAGACCGCGTTGGGTAGAAAGTTGATCGAAAGCCGGGCTGTAAGTCCCAGGCGCTTCGCCGTTGCAATCGCCAGGACTCGGCAGGTCTGGTCGAAGTGGTAGCGATTGCTCTCGGTGACTTGGCTGAGCACCGTTGCCGCCCCTTCGCCGTTGGCGCCGCGAACGAGCGCTTCGTAGGCGAAGAGGGTTCGGTGCGCAGCGTCTACTATGGGCTGAAACGCCATGCGCAAGGGGATATGTAACTGAGCGTTTTCCCCACGGCAACGCAGGCACCCCTGAATGGACGCGTCGCTGTCGGCGAAAAAGGTTTCGAGAAAAGAGGGTGTGCTCATCATTACGCCTCCATGGGGTTTTCGACGTCAACCTCATCCCGCCACTGGTTTTGGATTTCCTGTGCCGCGTCTAGGTTGTCCAGAAACGCCGTCACGGCTTCGGGCCAGAAGTGGCGGCCGCTCTCCTCACGCAGGAGGGCGACTGCGCGGTCGATCGACCACGCCGGTTTGTAGGGGCGGGCGCTCGTCAGGGCGTCGAAGACGTCGGCCACGGCAACGATGCGCGCTTCGATGCTGATCGTTTCGCCTTGTTTTCCGTAGGGATAACCGCTGCCGTCCCATTTTTCGTGGTGTTCGAGCGCGATGCGACGCGCCATTTGCAGCAGGCTCGATGGGTCTTCACCGATGATCGCGGCGCCGATTTCGGGATGGGTACGCATCACACGCCATTCGTCGGCATCCAGTTTGCCCGGCTTGAGGAGGATATGGTCTGGAATCCCGATCTTGCCGATGTCGTGCATCGGCGCTGCGGCAAACAGTTGTTCGCTCCATTCGCGCGGGGCGCCGAGCGCTTCGGCGATCAGACGGCTGAAGTGGCTCATGCGGATCACGTGGCGCCCCGTTTCGTTGTCTTTGTATTCGGCGGCGCGCCCTAACCGCTGAATGATGGCGAGCCGCGTGCGTTCCAGCTCGTCACGGGCCACCAGGCTGAGGTGGGTGCGGACGCGCGCAAGCAACACCGGCGGCGAAATCGGTTTGGTGAGGTAGTCGACGCCACCTGCGGTAAACCCTTCCGTTTCGTGGATCGGGTCGCCCAGCGCGGTGCAAAAGAGGATAGGAAGATGCCGGGTTTCTGGGTTCGAGCGAATGCGTCGCGCCACTTCGAATCCGTTCATCTCCGGCATCATCACGTCCAAGACGACCAAATCGGGCACGCTTTCGGCAACGCGCTGCAGGGCTTCGGTGCCGTTTCGGGCAAAGCGGAGGTGATAGTGGGGGGCCAGAATCTGGCGCAGGAGTTGGAGATTCGTGACTTCGTCGTCAACGAGAAGGAGCTCCGGTTGCGGGGTTGTGGGAAAGCGGGTCTCCATCCGGCAGGTCTCCTGATGTTGGGGCAGTGCGGACGAGCATTTCTGCTTGGGCAAAATCGAAGGCGTCGAGCGCTGTGTTGAGATTGTGCCACAGGTGGGGATGCGTTTCGCGGATTGCGTCGAGCGCCGAGCCGGTGATTTCGCCACGCCGGATCATAGCAAGGAGTGCTTGACGGTCCGCGTCGGGTAGTGGCGTGGGATCGCATTGGGTAATACGCTCTGGCTGATGTGCCCCATCCGGGTGTTGGGTGGCGATCAGTGCCGTAAGCGCATGGGCGGTGGCGCGCACCGTGGCGACAAAGGTATCGAGCGGAGCTTCGCGCGTTGTGCCGTCGGCGGTTTGGCGTTCTAACGTTCGTGCCAAGTGTGCTAGGCGGGGCAGGGCCAGATTGGCTGCCGTGCCAGCAATTCGGTGCCATTCGGCAGCGGACCAGTCGCGAACCGCGTCGACCGCTTGCGGTACCGTATCGAGCCATGTTTGGGCTTTGGTCAGCCAGGCGTCGCGCCACAGCGCTTGACCCTGTTCGGGGTCGATCAAGCCAAAAGCGGCCTCTGGTGCGTCGATGGTGTTGTCTGGGGAGGTCTTTTCGTGGGCCCGGAGTCGGTCGCGCATCTCCACAAGGGGTTGCAAAACGGCGATCAGCTCCCGTTGTTGGAGCGGTTTCGCCAAAAAGGCGTCGAAACCCGCTTCGTGGCAGGCGTCGCGCTCTTCTTGCGCCACTTGTCCCGTGAGGGCGATGAGGGGCAACGGCGCCAATCCCATCGCTCGTTCGAAATGGCGGATGGCACGCGCGGTGGTGATGCCGTCGCCATCGGGCATTCGTAGGTCGAGCAGCCCAGCAACCCAACGGTCGGGACAGGCGGTATAGTGGGCGAAAAAGGCATTGCCGCTGGCCACACAGGTGACCGCGGCGCCCAGGCGCGTAAGGAGCGCTGCGAGCAGTTCCCGGTTGAGGGCGACGTCGTCGGCAGCAAGGATCGATTTGCCGGCAAGCAAAGCAGCTGCGCTGTCGCCGATGGCGTGGGGTAGCGCTTCGTCGGGACAGTCGGTTTCGGGTAGCGGAGTGAGCGGGAGCGTGAGGGTAAAGGTGGCGCCGGCTCCCGGGGCGCTCGCGACCTGTACGTCTCCGCCCATCGCCCGCGCAAGATCGCGGACGATCGCAAGTCCCAGTCCGGTGCCGCCATGGCGGCGCGTGGTGACCTCTTCGACTTGCACGAACGGGGTGAAGATCTCCTGTTGCTTGGCGGGTGGGATCCCTGGGCCGGTGTCGCGAACGAAGAGCACAAGTGTTTGGCCATCCCACTCGGCACCGAGCGCGATTTCCCCCTGTTCGGTGAATTTGAGGGCGTTGTTGAGCAAATTACCGAGCATTTGCCGCAGCCGATCACCGTCTGCCGACCAGCAGCGGGGCAGATCACTCGGTAAGGACAAGGTGAAGCGCAGCCCTTTCTGGCGCGCGAGCAGCGCGTAGTGGCTGGTGAGTTCGTGCAGGAGGCGGTCGAGGCGTGTGGGAGTGGGACGGAGCGTAAATGCGCCCGCTTCGAGTTTCGCCAGGTCGAGGAGATCGTTCAGGAGCGTGAGCAGCGTGCGCCCCGCAGCGAGGATGGCCGAGGTGCGTTCCTGCAGCCGTGTGTCATCGGGGTGGTCTTGTTGGATCAGTTCGGCAAAACCGAGTACCGCGTTGAGCGGGGTGCGAATTTCATGCGAAATCGCCGAGAAGAAGCGGCGCTCTCGGGCCAGCGCGACCTCCAGTTCCTGCTTTGCCTGTTCGAGTGCGTGTTGCGTTTCGATCTGCGCGGTGATGTCGATAGCAAGCTTCAACACATGGTCGATCGTACCGTCGAGGCGGCGCATCGGTTGGTACCAACCGTGCAGATGGCGAATTTTTCCCTCTTTCGTTTTGCGGGGAAAGGTGCCCTCGATCGTTTCGCCTTGGCGCAACCGTGCCCAGAAGGTGTCGCGCGCTTCTTGAGGGTAGTCGTCCGGCCATAGCGATGTATGGGCTTGACCGATGAGCGCCTCGGGGGAATAGCCAAGGGTTTCGGCAAGGCGCGCATTGATTTCCAGAAAAACCCCATCAAGGGAGAGGCGGGCGCGAAGGAGCAGTCCATCGATCGCGCGTACGAGTTGCGCTAGCGTCTCTGCCTGGGTTTCGATGGGCGTGAGGTCGGAGAGGACCAGATCTACTTCATCTCCTTCACTACCGAGCGGGGTGACCAAAACGCGGACGGAAACCCGACGGACGCTGCCGTCGGGTAAATGGAGCGTCAAGGTATCGGTGATTTCGGGTTTTTCTCGAGAGAGCGCCGCGGAGAAGCGCGCCAAAATTTCGCTACGCGATTGCGGCGGTAGAAAATCGAGCAGAGACCCTTTGCCCGCCAAATAGCGTGCAGGCGAAAGCCCCGTGAGCGTTTCCAACGCGCGCGATGCCCAAATGCGGGTGATCTGACCACGATGGATTCGAAAACGGACGATGGCAAATGGGAGGTGGTCAAGCAGTTGGTGAAAGAGCGCTGCGCGCTGGGCTGCGCGCTGGGCGGTGGCGCGCCATCCGAAGATCGCGAAGAGACCACCAAAGAAACCGAACACGACGAGCAATACGACCACGATCGCGAGCGCCAGTGGCCAATTGAAGCCTTGCCCGGGTTGCCAATCGGCAACCGGTTGCCCAATGAAGAGGGTGCCTGCCATCGCCGTGTAGTGCATTGCGCTGATCGCCAATCCAATCACTGTGCCCGAAACCACGACGCGCGGCAGGCGATGGAATCGCAACCACCCACGATGGAAGTGCAAAAAGAAAGCGAGGCACGAAAACGCAACGGCAACGACGATCGAGAGCAGAAACCACACGGGGTGGTAGCGGATTTCGCCCAACGTGATCATTCCGGCCATCCCGGTGTAGTGCATCGCGCCGATACCGGCGCCGACTAGCACCCCGGCCACGAGGAGGTCGCGTGTCGTGACGCTACGGTGGCGCAGCAGGCGCAAACCCACCCAGGCGGCAAACAGACTGGGAACGACCGAAAGCGCAGTCGGCCCGAACGCGTAGGTGACGGGTTGGCAGACGTCTGCAGCCAGCATCCCGATGAAGTGCATGCTCCATACGCCGAAGCCCAGCATCGGCACGGCGAAAAGAAATGCGGCGTGGCTGAGGCGTGCGCCAAAGCGCTCCGGATGGCGTGCGAGCGAAAGGAGTTGCAGCGCTCCAATGCCAGCTAGGACTGCGATCGTGACCGAAAGGCTGACGAGCAGGGGTTGGTACCGGACGGGCGCAAGAGGGAGCCCCTGCTCCGGCCAGGCAAAGAAAAGCGCGAAGAGTTCCGATGCGTTCATTTCCCCTGAAGCGCCCAATAGACCGCAGCGACGGCTGCGAGCGGTTGCCCCGTCTCCTGTGCCAGCGCGGCGAGTGTGAAGAGTGCCGACGCGGTGGGGAGCCACGCCAACTCGGTGGCGAGCGCTTCGGAAAGACCCGCGCGTTGCCAGCGTTCGATCGCCTCGACCCGAATCTGCGCCAAGTTGGGCTGGGTGGCTTCGCGCCAAAGCGAGCGCAGCGTGTTTGCGGCCGCTTCGAGTGTCGGGAGCAGCGCATCGCCGGTTTGTTGCTGCCAAGTGGGTTCGGATAGGAACCCGGTTACCGCTTGGCGGCAGTGGTTCCGTAGCCAGGTGAGCGCCTCGTACCGTGTCGCTTCGGGTATTGCGCCTGCCAGCGCGTCGATTTCGGCCAGCCGTACTTCAAGGGCGAAGAGGTGCCAAACGAGTGTGAAAGCGCGCGCGATTTCGGGTATCGCGGCGCCGGTTTCTTGCGCCAGTTCGTCGACGGTGGTGATGCCCAGACGGTCGATGAGTCGATTGGTCCAAAGCGTTGCGACGATCTCCCGCCGTAAGGGGTGTTCATGAAGCGTTTCGCCCAAGTCGTCAGCCAGTTCGGAAGGGAAGTAGCGCGGGTAGTCACGGGCCAGGAGCGGGTCGTCGAGACAGGCGCTCGCAAGTAGCGCCGCTTTCACGTCGAGTTTGGCGTACGCCAAGAGCACCGAGAGTTCCGGACGAGTGAGGCCCACGCCGTTCTGTTCGCGCTCGGCCATTTCGACGTCGCTCGGGATCCGTTCCAGGCGGCGGTCGAGCTGTTTTTCGGCAACCAGCCGCGCGATGAGATGGCGCCACGCCGGCCAACCGTGCGCGCCGCGCAACGCATCGAGCGCGATCGCTTCGGTTTGGGTGAAGTTGTCGTGCAGCACCGCTTGGACCACGGCGTCGGCCATACCCATGAAGCGGGCGTTGCGGGCTTCGGCGGCGATTTTTCCTTGTTCCACGCCGAGTCCGAGCGCGATCTTGAGGTTCACTTCGTGGTCGGAGCAGTCGACGCCGCCCGAGTTGTGGATCGCGTCGGTTTCGATGCGCCCCCCTAGGAGCGCGTATTCGACCCGCGCCCGTTGGGTAAAGCCCAGGTTTCCCCCTTCACCGACGATGCGGCAGCGCAAGGTGTTGGCGTCGACACGCACGGCGTCGTTCGCGCGGTCCCCTGCCTCCGCGTGGCTCTCCGTACTGGCTTTGACGTAGGTGCCGATTCCGCCGTTGTAGAGCAGGTCGACTGGAGCGCGCAAGATCGCTTGGATCAGTTCGGGTGGGGTAAGCGCCGTTACCGTTTCCGGAAGCCCCAACGCGGCGCGCGCTTGCGGTGAGAGCGGAATGCGCTTCGCCGTCCGCGGCCAGATGCCACCCCCTTCGGAGAGGCACTCCCGGCGGTAGTCGTCCCAACTCGAACTGGGGAGTCGGAAGAGCCGTTCCCGCTCCCGGTAGCTGATTTCGGGGTCGGGATCGGGATCGATGAAGATGTGGCGGTGGTCGAACGCGGCGATGAGTTTGAGGGTGCGGTGCGCGAGCATCCCGTTGCCGAAGACGTCGCCGGACATGTCGCCGATTCCGACGACGGTGATCGGCTGGGTGGCGATGTCGATGCCGAGTTCCCTGAGATGGCGTTCGATCGCCACCCAAGCGCCGCGTGCCGTGATACCGAGTTTTTTGTGGTCGTAACCCACCGAGCCACCGGAGGCGAACGCGTCACCGAGCCAGAAGCCATATTCGGAGGCGATGGCGTTCGCAGTGTCGGAAAAGGTGGCGGTTCCTTTGTCGGCGGCAACGACCAGGTACGGGTCGTCGTCGTCGTGGCGAACCACCTGGGACGGCGGGACGATTGTTCCTTCGACGCGGTTGTCGGCAAGATCGAGGAGGCCGCGCAGGTAGGTGCGGTAGGCATCGAGCCCGGCGGCTTGCCACGCAGCGCGATCGGGGGTGGGGGCAGCGTTACGGACGATGAAACCCCCTTTGGCGCCCGTGGGGACGATCAGCGCGTTCTTGACGAGCTGTGCCTTCATCAGCCCCAAAATTTCGGTGCGGTAGTCGTCTTTGCGGTCCGACCAGCGCAACCCGCCGCGCGCGACCGGACCGCCGCGCAGATGGACCCCTTCGACGTTGGGGGCGAAGACGAAGGTCTCGCGCCACGGTTTCGGGTCGGGAAGGAAGTCGATCGTTTGTGACGCGATCTTGAGTGCCAGCCATGGACGTGGGGTTCCGGCCTCGTCTTCGCGGTAGAAGTTGGTGCGAACCGTGGCGTCGAGCGTGGCGAGAAACGCGCGGGCGATGCGTTCTTCGTCGAGGGTGGGGAGTTGCTCGATGAGCGCGGCGAGCCGTTCGCGCCATTCTTGGTACGCCGCGGCGTGGTCGTGCGTTCGTTTTGGGTCGAAACGGGCGTGGAACGCTTGGGTCCATGCGCGAACGAACGCCGGATGGCGTAAGACCATTTCCAAAATGTAGTTGGGGGTGAACGGTAGCGCGCTTTGCTTGAGCCACGCTGCGTAGGCGCGCCACAAGAGCGCTTCGCGCCAGGTCAAGCCGGCTAGGGTCACCAGCCGGTTGTAGCCGTCGCAATCGGCTTGCCGCGCCCAGAGCGCGTGGAACGCAGCGATGAAGCGTTCGATGTCCTCGGGCTTGGGCGGATCCCCCCATGCGATAGTGAGTCGTAGATCGTGTAGCCACCACGAACCGGCGTCGGTTCGGATCTCATCGGCGTTTTCTTCCAGAAGCCGCGCGCCGAGGGATTCCAGAAGGGGGCTGAGGTCAGCAAGGAGCGCTGGGGCGAAGCGGTGCCACAGACGCAATTGCCAACGCGGTTCGGTTTCGCTGGGGGCGGGGTCTGGTTCGAGCGTGAGCCAGAGGTTGCAATCGTCGGGGAGCTGCGCGAGCGCGAGGAGATCCGGCGCGATCACCTCGGGACGCCAACGGCGTTGGGCAACGGCGTCGAAACCGTCGTGGAAACGGGTCCAAGCGCGTTCGCTGAGCCGTTTGGGCGCGGCGTTGTGCAGCGCTTGCCAGAGCCGCTCGCGCCAAGGCAACGCAATCGCGGCAACGGTACGCTCGAGCTGCGCTTCGTCCCAGGTGAGGTCCAGTGTGGGTTGGGGCAACCAGAAGCGGAACCAGACGCGGGCCGTTGCCGAATCGGTGAAGATGACTTCAGCGTCGGTGTTTTGCGCGCCGAATGCAGTTTCGAGGTGGTTTTGGATTGCCAGGCGGGTTTCGGTGTCATACCCATCGCGCGGCGTGATCAGTTGCACCGAGACGAAGCGACCGAAGGTGTCGCGGCGCGTGATCAGACGGATCTGACGCCGCTCCTGCGCGCGGAGGATCGCCTGGGCATGGGCGCTCCAGGTGGTGACGTCCACTTGGAACGCCTCGTCGCGTGGGTAGAGGTCGAGCACCAGCGCAAGCGCACGCTCCAGGTGGCTGCCTGGTCGCGCGCCGACCGCCTGTTGTACCGCTGCCGCTTTGTGGCGCAGCAGCGGGAGTTGCGCGACGGGGTAGCGGTACGCGGTTGCGGTCCACAACCCCAGGAAGCGCCGTTCGCGCACCGCGGTTCCGCTGGCGTCGCGTTCCCAGACCAGGATTTCGCTGGGGTAAGCGTAGCGGTGGACGATCGCGCGCTGACTGCCCTGCGTGATCAACATCGGTTCGGGATAGTGCAGCAAGAGTTCGCGCGCTGGCGCAGGCAGCCGCGCGAACGATTCGGAGTATTCCGAGCGGGCGCTGCTGTCGCGCAACACCCCCAGACCACTGCCCGGAATGCGCCGCAGTTGAACGGAATCGCTATTGCGCTCCACTTGATAGTCGCGACACCCCAGGAGCACGAAGTGGCCCGAAGCGACCCATTCCAGGAGCGCTTGGCATTCGCGTACCCAGGTGGGATCGGATTGCGTGCCGCACCAGCGCGGCAACAGTGACGCAGTGACGTTGGCGCGCTCGCGCATCAGTGGCCAGTCGTCACTCGCCGCCACCGCTTGCAGGAACCCTTCCGTGAGCGCCGCTTCGAGCGTGGCGCGCGCCGCTTTCGGGAGCGGCTCGCAGATGAAGAGCATCCACGATTCGGGTTGGCCATCGGCTGCGGTGACCACGGGATGGAAGGCAAAGCGCGGGCGAATTCCGGCGCGGTCGAACGCGATGAGGGCGGTGGCGAAAAGGAGCGGCCGGTCGGGCTGTGCGATCGCGAGCGCTTCGCCTTCCCCGTCCGGGAGCGAGACCCGTTGCCATCGCCAGCGCCAGCCGTGTGGCTCGGGCGGTTGCTGGGCGGTGACCGCGAGGTGTTCCGCCCATTCGGTCAAATGGGCTTCGCTGACAGCGTCGTTGGGATCGAGCGCTTGCGCCAACAACGGGACGATGACGGCTGGCTCCACGGGGCTCCTCCTCATGTTTTGGGGACGGTGCTCCTTCTGGTAGTGTAACGGTTTTGTTGGCTAATGGGACGATCGGAAGCGCACAGCGATGCAATCGCCCTGTATCAAAATCTGCCGAATCGACGACACCACTGGGTGGTGTGTGGGCTGCGGGCGTACCCGCGACGAGATTGCGCGATGGGGAACGGCAAGCGACAGCGAGCAGGCGCGTATCTGGCAACAGCTGCCGAAGCGGTTGGCGACATTGCGCGACCAGCACGATGCCGAATCGTGGGGCGGGGACGCCGAGACGGGGTGTCTGGGTCTCTGTGATCCCGATTACGGCACGGGTGTCTGTCGCAGTTGTGGTCGGACGCTCTCGTAGGGTAGTGGGAAGCGAGGACGGTTATGGCGAAATATGTGGGTGCGCACGTGAGTGCGGCAGGCGGGGTAGAAAATGCACCGCTCAACGCCGCAGCGATCGGGGCGAAAGCTTTTGCTCTTTTTACCAAGAATCAACGCCAGTGGGTGGCCAAACCCTTAAGCGAACGCAGTATCGCGGCGTTTCGTGCCAACCTCGAACGGGTGGGGATTCGCCCCGAGCATGTCTTGCCGCACGATAGTTACCTCATCAATTTGGGCCACCCCGAACCCGAGGGGTTGGCGAAATCGCGTGCTGCGTTCGTCGATGAGATGCAGCGTTGCGCACAACTGGGCCTGCGCTATCTCAATTTTCACCCTGGGGCGCACCTGGGCAAAATCAGTGAGACGGAATGTTTGGCGCGGGTGGCGGAGTCGATCGATCTCGCGCTCGACGCAGTGCCGGAGGTGGTCGCCGTGATCGAAATTACCGCCGGACAAGGGAGTAACGTCGGCTACTCCTTTGAGCACCTTGCTCAGATCATCGATCGGGTTCAGGACAAAGCGCGGGTCGGGGTTTGTCTCGACACCTGTCACATGTTCGCAGCGGGGTACGACTTGCGTACCTGGGAAGCGTGCGACGCCGTCTTCACCGAATTCGATCGGACCGTGGGGTTTCGTTATCTGCGCGGGATGCACTTGAACGGTTCGAAGGCCAAACTCGGAAGCCGGGTTGACCGCCACCACGCGCTGGAACAAGGCGAACTGGGGCTCGAAGTTTTTCGCTACATCATGAACGACCCCCGTTTCGACGACATCCCCATGGTGTTGGAGACGATCGACGAGTCGCTCTGGCCCGAGGAGATTCGACTGCTCTACCGACTTCAGGAGTCTGCGGGCTTGTCGTGATAAAATAATCTGTTTTTCGAAAGCCTTAGCGAAAACACCATGCACTTTCCCGATCGCTTCGACGTCATCGTCGTCGGCGGTGGCCATGCCGGAACCGAGGCGGCGCTCGCGGCTGCGCGGCGCGGCGCGAAGACGTTGCTGCTTACCCACAACCTCGACACACTGGGGCAGATGAGCTGCAATCCGTCGATCGGTGGTATCGGCAAAGGCCATCTCGTCAAAGAGGTCGACGCACTCGGTGGCGCGATGGCGCTGGCTACCGACGAAGCTGGGATTCAGTTCCGCACGTTGAATGCGAGCAAAGGCCCTGCAGTGCGTGCCACACGAGCGCAAGCGGATCGGGTGCTTTATAAGAAGGCGATTCGCAAGCGGCTCGAAAACCAACCCAATCTGTGGTTGTTCCAGCAGGCGGTCGACGACATCGTGCTGGCGGGCGACGCGGTTGCCGGGGTCGTGACGCAACTGGGGATCCGGTTCGACGCGCGCGCCGTAGTCTTGACCACTGGAACCTTTTTGAACGGATTGATTCACGTCGGTTTGCAGCACTACGCGGCGGGGCGTGCGGGGGATCCGCCAGCGATCGCGCTGGCTGCGCGTTTGGCCGAATTGGGTCTGCCGAAAGGGCGATTGAAAACGGGAACCCCGGCGCGGCTCGACGCGCGCACGATCGATTTCAGCAAGTGTCAAGTCCAACCGGGTGACGACCCAGAGCCGGTCTTCAGTTTTATGGGCAGCCGGGCGATGCACCCCAAACAACTGCCCTGCTGGATCACGCGGACCAACGAACGCACGCACGAAATCATTCGCGCCAATCTCGACCGTTCGCCGATGTATTCTGGGGTGATCGAAGGGATCGGTCCGCGCTACTGCCCGTCGATCGAAGACAAGATTCACCGTTTCGCCGACAAAACCGGCCACAACGTCTTCTTGGAGCCCGAGGGGCTGGAGACGAACGAGATCTACCCGAACGGCGTGTCGACGTCGCTGCCGTTCGACGTGCAGTATGCGTTCCTGCGCACCATCCCCGGGCTGGAAAACGTCCATATCCTGCGCCCGGGGTACGCGATCGAATACGACTTTTACAACCCGACGCACCTCAAGGCGACGCTCGAAACCAAGCACTTCCACGGACTCTTCTTCGCCGGTCAGATCAACGGCACCACGGGTTACGAAGAGGCCGCGGCGCAAGGGCTCTACGCGGGCGCCAATGCAGCCGCCTACGCGCTCGAGCTGGAACCGCTGTTGCTGACCCGTGACCAAGCCTACTTGGCGGTGCTCGTCGATGATCTGATCACCCGTGGGGTTACCGAGCCGTACCGGATGTTCACGTCGCGTGCCGAATTCCGGTTGCAGCTGCGCGAAGACAATGCCGACCTGCGCCTCACCGAGATCGGCCGACGGCTGGGGCTTGTCGATGATGCGCGCTGGGAAGCCTTTTGCCGCAAACGGGAGGCGATCGAACGTGAAGTGGCGCGATTGAAGGCGACGTGGTTCGTGCCTTCGCGCGACGCCGAGCGCGTTGCACAACACCTGGGAGAGCCGCTTACCAAAGAGGCGACTGCGTTCGATCTGCTGCGGCGTCCGAACGTTCGCTACACCGCGCTTGTGCCGCTATTACCATCAGCAGGCGAAGCGGCTGGGGCTGACACTCCCATCGAGGCGCTCTCGGAAGGCGTGATCGAACAGGTGGAGATCGCCGCCAAGTATGCCGGATATCTGGAGCGGCAAGCGGTCGAGGTGGCGCGCCTCAAAGCCGCTGAAGCCGTCCGCATCCCCGACGGGTTCGACTACGATTCGGTGCCTGGGCTTTCGGCCGAAATTCGCCAAAAACTTGCGGCGCAGCGGCCCGAAACACTCGGGCAGGCGAGCCGCATTCCCGGTGTGACGCCAGCGGCGATCTCGATCCTCCTCGTGTGGTTGCGGCGCAACGGATGGGTCCGCGACGACCGTGACGAGGTCAACGGATGAACGACGCGCAAGCCCGAACGTTGCTCGCAGACGGCGTTGCGATCCTCCTTCCTGACGCTCCGGCGACGTTGGTCGATCGGCTGTGGCGCTACGTGACGCTGCTCTTGAAGTGGCGGCGTGCGTACAATCTGACCGCGATCACCGCGCCAGAAGCGATCGTGACCCACCACATCCTCGATGCGCTGACGCTTTGGCCGTTCGTCGCCAATGCCCCGCGGTTGCTCGATGTCGGCAGCGGTGCGGGGCTACCCGCGGTTCCGTTGGCGCTTGCCGCCGAAGCGCTCAACGCGCCGCTTGTGGAAGTGGTTGCGCTCGATGCCGTCCGCAAAAAAGCGGCGTTCGTGCAGCAATGTGCGATCGAACTGGCGATGCCGCGTGTGACGGTGGTGTCTGCGCGGGTCGAAACGTGGCAGTCGCTAGCCCCCTTCCCGGCGATCACCGCACGGGCGTTTGCCGCGCTTGCCGAGTTCGTGACGTGCACGCGCCGCCACCTCGCGCCCCATGGGCGCTGGTTCGCGATGAAGGGGGCCGAATGGGGCGAAGAGCTTGCAGCGCTCCCCGAAGGGGTCCGTGTGGTGGCGACAACACCGGTCACCGTACCCTTTCTCGATGCCCGCCGAACGGTCGTGGTTTTGGAGGAGGCGTGACGATGGGCTATGTCTTTTGTGTCACCAATCAAAAAGGGGGGGTTGGCAAAACCACGACTGCAGTCAATCTGGCTGCGGCGCTCGCCCGGCAAGGGCGCAGGGCGCTTCTGATCGACCTCGACCCGCAGGGCAACGCGACGATGGGAAGCGGGATCGACAAGCTGGCGCTCACCGAGTCGGTCTATCCGCTGCTCTTGGGGCTGACGACATTACCGCGTGCCCGCGTCCGCGCGGAACAAGCAGGGTACGACGTCGTGGGGGCGAACCGAGAGCTTGCTGGCGCCGAAGTCGAGCTCGTCGAACTGCCCCGCCGCGAATACCGCTTGGCAGATGCAATCGCCCCTTGGGTCGCGCACTACGACCTTGTCCTCATCGATTGCCCGCCGTCGTTGTCGCTCTTGACCCTCAACGCGCTGTGCGCGGCACACGGCGTGATCATTCCGATGCAGTGTGAATATTTCGCGCTCGAAGGGCTTTCGGATCTTGCCAATACCATCAAACGGGTGCGCAGCGGCTTGAATCCCAAGCTCGAGATCATCGGTTTGCTGCGGGTGATGTTCGACCCGCGGGTGACGCTGCAACAGCAGGTATCCGAAGAGTTGGCGCGCCACTTCGGCGAAAAAGTCTTTCAAACGGTGATTCCGCGCAACGTCCGCCTGGCAGAAGCCCCAAGCCATGGGTTGCCCGGCGTCTGTTTCGATCCGCGCTCGGCGGGGGCGAAAGCCTACCTGGCGTTCGCGGAAGAGCTCATCACCCGTTTGGGACTGGCGGAATCGTCGCCAACGGTTGGAGAATCGGTAACATGAGTCGCAGTAAGAAAGGGTTGGGGCGCGGCCTGGACGCGCTTTTGGGTGCGATGAGCAGTCAGCCGGCGCAAGGCCCTACGGCGGACGGCGGAGCGCACGTGGTCGCGCTGCCCGTCGATCAGCTCGTTCCGGGGCGCTATCAGCCGCGCAGCCGCATGGATCCTGGGTCGCTCGAAGAGTTGGCGGCGTCGATCCGGGTGCAAGGGGTGATGCAACCCGTGGTGGTGCGCCCGAACGGCGTCGGGCGCTACGAAATCATCGCGGGCGAACGGCGCTGGCGTGCAGCGCAAATGGCTGGACTCCTTCATGTGCCCTGCCTCATTCGTGACGTACCGGACGATGCCGCGTTGGCGCTCGCGTTGATCGAAAACATCCAACGGGAAAACCTCAACCCGATCGAAGAGGCGCAGGGGTTGCAACGGCTGATCGAAGAGTTCGGCATGACCCATCAGCAGGTGGCCGACGCGATCGGCCGCAGCCGCTCCGCGGTCACCAACCTCCTGCGGCTTCTGCAATTGGCCGAGCCGGTGCGCGAACTCGTGCTTGCGGGCGACCTCGAAATGGGGCATGCCCGTGCGCTGCTGCCGCTTGCTGCAGGAGATCAAGTGGCACTCGCCCATCAAGCCGTCGCGAAGGGTTGGTCGGTTCGGCAGGTAGAGCGCGCGGTGCAACAACGGTTGGCGCCGCCTGAAGCAAAACGCGTTCCCGAACGCAAAACGCCCGACTGGCTGCGTCTCGAGGAGCGGCTAGCGGAGCGGATTGGCGCGCCCGTCACCATCGAACGCAAAGGAAAAGGGCCTGGGCGACTGACGATTCGCTTCACCGACTGGGACGAACTCGACGCAGTGCTCGCACGATTGGGACTTGCCGAAGCGGTGATGCACGACGTTTGACCGTTTGCGGCAAAAAATATAGAATATAAAAGATTTGCTGGGACGAGGCGGAATGACCCTGCGCACCATCGTGTCGAGCTACTGGATCGTAGCTTTTTTTGTTGCCGCGGCTGCAGCGCTCGTGGGCGGCGTCACGGCAGGGCTTTCGGCGTTGGCCGGAGGGGTTGCCGTTGCGGTGCCGGGAAGCGTTTTCGCGTTGTTGCTCGCGATGCACGCCCGGTTTGCGCCCAGTGCGGGCTTTTTTTTGCTGGGTGAGGCAGTCAAAGTCGTTGCCAGCGTGGTGTTGCTGATTGCCGCGGTGAAAGCACTGGGTGAGCCGGTGTGGTTGGCGTTGCTTGCCGGTCTCGCGTTCACGGCGAAAGCGGGATGGTTGAGTTTTGTCTTTTCGATGAGGGGGAATCATGGCAGCTTCTGGGCAAGGCCCCACAGCCTCTGAGTACGTCATTCACCATTTGACCCATCTCAATACCTTGGGTCATCCACAGGAGTCGCTCGTCGACTTTTCCGTATTGCATCTCGACACCTTTTTCTTCGCCACGGGTTTGGGGATGCTCACCGTGTGGCTGCTCTATCGCGCTGCGCGCCACGCAACCAGTGGCGTTCCGGGGCGTTTCCAAAACTTCGTCGAAATGCTGGTCGAACTGGTCAATGAACAGGCCAAGGGGATCATTCACAATCCCGAATCGCGCAAGTTTGTCGCGCCGCTTGCGCTCACCGTGTTCGTCTGGATCTTCTGGATGAACTTCATGGATCTGTTGCCGGTCGATCTTCTGCCGCGCATCTGGGAAGGAATCTATGTCGCCGCAGGGGGGGATCCGCACCATGCCTATCTGCGCGTCGTGCCCACGGCCGACCTCAACGCAACGTTGGGGATGTCGATCGCGGTGCTGCTCATTTCGCTCTACTACAACCTCAAGATCAAAGGGGTTGGCGGCTGGGTGCATGAGCTCTTTACTGCGCCGTTTGGGAGTCACCCGCTGCTCTATCCGGTGAATTTTGCGATGCAGATCATCGAGTACATCGCGAAGACCGTTTCGCACGGGATGCGGTTGTTCGGCAACCTCTACGCCGGCGAACTCATCTTCATCCTGATCGCGATGCTGGGGGGTACCGCGACGGTCTTCGGTTTTTTGGGGCACGTGATCGCGGGCTCGATTTGGGCCATCTTCCATATTCTGATCATCGTGCTACAAGCCTTCATCTTCATGATGCTCACGCTCGTCTATATCGGCCAAGCGCACGAGTCTCACTGAGGTGAAGCACAGGGTAGGTGTGTTATCATTCAACGGTTTTTGTCATCCAACTTTGAGGAGTAATCATGGAAAGCATCGTTGGCTTTGTTGCTCTTGCGGCAGGTTTGATCATCGGTCTGGGTGCGGCAGGCGCCTGTATCGGGATCGGTATCATGGGCAGCCGCTTCCTCGAGGCATCGGCGCGTCAGCCCGAACTGATGAACACGCTGCAAACCAAGATGTTTCTGCTGGTCGGTCTCATCGACGCGGCGTTCATCATCGGTACGGGTATCGCGCTCTGGTACACGACGGCCAACCCGTTTGTCGGCTAAACGTTCGCGGCGTCCCGGGTGGGCGTGAAGGAGTGAAACTGTGAACTTAAACGCAACCCTGATCGCGCAGCTCGTCGTTTTTTTCATCCTGGGCTGGTTCACGATGAAATATGTCTGGCCGCCCTTGATGAAAGCACTCGACGAGCGCGCGGCGAAAATCGCCGAGGGGCTTGCGGCAGCGGACAAGGCCAAAACCGATCTTGCGCTGGCGGAAAAGCGGGCAGTGGAAGAGTTGCGCAAAGCGCGCGAAGAAGCGGCAGCGATGCGCAGCAATGCCGAACAGCAAGCGGCCAAATTGATCGAAGAGGCGCGCGTCGAAGCGTCTCAGATCATCAACCGTGCGCAGAGAGCGGCGGAAGAGGAGGCGCGTGCGTCGGTGCAGCGTGTTCTCCAAGAGCTCCGTGAGGAGGTCGCGCGCTTGGCCTTGGTAGGCGCAGAGCAGATTCTGCGTCGCGAAATCGACGCCAAAGCCCACGCCGAATTGATTCAGCGTTTGAAAGAGGAACTCAAGTAACCATGGCCGAGACCGCAACCATCGCACGCCCTTACGCTGAAGCGGCGTTCGCTTTGGCGAAAGAGGCGGATGCGCTCGGTCCCTGGTCGCAAGCATTGCATGCGCTCGCTGAAGTGGTCGCGGTCGCTACCGTCCGGACCACTTTGGCCGATCCGCGCGTCGATGATACCGCCAAATCGGATCTGATCACGGCGCTCGTGGAAAAAGCAGCGTCTCTGCCGGATGGGTTCGCGAATTTCGTCCGGCTGCTGGTCGAAAACGATCGTGTCGCGGTAGTTGCGTCGATTGCCGAACAATTCGAAGCAAAGCGCTTGGCGTTCGAAGGGCGGTTGCACGCCGTCGTCACCAGCGCATTTGAATTGACCGACGCGCAACGTAAGCAGATCCAAGCCGATCTCGAAGCCTACTATGGCAAGCCGGTCGAAATCGAAGTGCGAATCGACCCCGAACTCATCGGCGGCGTGAAGATCGCGGTGGGCGACGACGTAATCGACGCGTCCGTGCGTAGCAAGCTTGCGAAGATGGCCGCAGCGCTCAAAATTTAGGAGTGATCCATGCAACTCAGTCCGTCTGAAATCAGTGATCTGATCAAGAGCCGGATCAAAAATCTCGAATTGTCGGCTGCCGTTCAGAACGAAGGGGTGATCGTCTCGGTGGCGGACGGCATCGCACGCATTCACGGACTCACCGGTGCGATGCAAGGGGAGATGCTCGAATTTCCGGGGAACACCTACGGTCTGGCGCTCAACCTCGAGCGCGATTCCGTCGGCGCGGTGATCCTGGGCAACTACGAACACATCTCCGAAGGGGATACGGTCAAAGCAACCGGCCGCATCCTGGAAGTGCCGGTCGGTCCCGAACTCCTTGGCCGCGTGGTGAACGCCCTGGGACAGCCGATCGACGGCAAAGGACCGATCGAAGCGAAACGGACCGACAAGATCGAAAAGGTCGCGCCTGGGGTGATTTGGCGCAAATCGGTCTCGCAGCCGGTGCAGACCGGTCTCAAAGCGGTCGACACCATGATTCCGATCGGTCGCGGCCAGCGGGAGTTGATCATTGGGGACCGGCAAACCGGTAAAACGGCCGTCGCGGTCGATACGATCATCAACCAGAAAGGCCAGAACATGTTCTGTATCTACGTCGCGGTCGGTCAGAAAGCCTCGACCATCGCGAACGTGGTGCGCAAGCTCGAAGAGCATGGCGCGATGGAATACACCATCGTCGTTGCCGCTTCGGCGTCGGAATCGGCAGCGATGCAATACCTGGCCCCATACGCCGGCTGCACGATGGGCGAGTATTTCCGCGATCGCGGGATGGACGCGCTCATCATTTACGACGACCTCACCAAACAGGCGTGGGCGTACCGGCAGATTTCGCTCCTGTTGCGCCGTCCGCCGGGGCGTGAGGCCTATCCGGGTGACGTCTTCTATCTCCACTCCCGTCTGCTCGAGCGTGCGGCGCGCGTCAATGAAGAATACGTGGAGCGCTTCACCAACGGCGAAGTGAAAGGCAAGACCGGGTCGCTCACCGCGTTGCCGATCATCGAAACGCAAGCGGGTGACGTCTCGGCGTTCGTTCCGACCAACGTGATCTCGATTACCGATGGTCAGATCTTCCTTGAGACCGACCTCTTCAACGCGGGGATCCGCCCGGCGGTGAACCCGGGGATTTCGGTGTCGCGTGTCGGTGGCGCGGCGCAGACCAAAATCATCAAGAAACTCTCCGGTGGGATTCGTACCGACCTCGCGCAGTATCGGGAATTGGCGGCCTTTGCGCAATTTGCCTCAGACCTCGATGAAGCAACCCGCAAGCAGCTCGAGCGGGGCCGTCGCGTCACCGAGCTCTTGAAGCAGCCGCAATACTCGCCGATGAACATCGCGCAGATGACCGTGTCGCTCTTGGCGGTGAACAACGGTTATTTCGACGCGATTCCGGTCGAACAGGTTCTTGCGTGCGAGCAGGCGCTGCATCAGCACATCGAGAGCAAATTCCCCGAAGTGATGAAGTCGATCGTCGCAACGGGGAACCTCTCGGACGAAGATCAGGCAAAGATCCTTGCGGAAATTGCGGCCTTCATGAAGACCTGGGCCTAGACGGGCGCAACGCCAAGGAGCGAACATGGCCGGAAGTAAAGAGATCCGCGGCAAGATCAAGAGCGTGCAGAACACGCGCAAGATCACCAAAGCCATGGAAATGGTCGCCGCGTCGAAAATGCGCAAAGCCCAGGAGCGGATGCGGCAAGCGCGCCCGTACGCCGAGCGGATCCGCCGCTTGGCGGGGCACTTGTCGCATGCCACCGCGTCGGAGTACCGCCACCCGTTCATGCAGGAATCGGAACGGGTCGAACGGGTGGGATTGATCGTGGTCACGACCGACAAAGGGCTCTGTGGCGCACTCAACACCAACATCCTGCGCGCAACGCTCAACGAAATGAAGCGGTGGGAGCAGGATGGGGTCAAGGAGATCCAGGTCGTCGCAATCGGCAATAAGGGCCTTGGCTTCATGCAGCGCATTGGCGCGAAGGTGGTCGCTGAACGAACCCATTTGGGGGATACGCCCCACCTCGACGTCCTGATCGGTCCGACCAAGGTGTTGCTCGACGCGTTCGAAGCGGGTGAACTCGATCGCGTCTCTATCGCCTATACCCGTTTCATCAACACGATGAAACAGGAACCGGTGATCGAGCAACTGTTGCCGCTTTCGGGAGATCGGCTCGACGTGCCCGAGCACAACTGGGACTACATCTACGAGCCGGAGGCCGAAGTCGTGGTGGACGAATTGCTTCGTCGCTATATCGAGGCGCTCGTCTATCAAGCGGTCGCCGAAAATATGGCGTCGGAGCAAAGCGCACGGATGGTTGCGATGAAAGCGGCGTCCGACAATGCGACGAACGTGATCAAAGAGCTGCAGCTGGTGTACAACAAGTCGCGTCAAGCGGCGATCACCAAAGAGCTCGCCGAAATCGTCGGCGGCGCAGCCGCGGTCAGTTGAGGACTCTCTGAAAAGGATAGAACGATGGCAACAGGTACGATCGTACAGTGCATCGGCGCGGTGATCGACATTCAATTCCCGCGCGATCAGATGCCAAAAATCTACGAAGCGCTGAAGCTGGTTGATGAGAACGACTTCGTCGAAAAGGGGCTCACGTTCGAGGTGCAGCAGCAGTTGGGGGACGGTGTCGTGCGCACCATTGCGCTCGGTGCCTCTGACGGGCTGCGCCGGGGGATGAAAGTCGAATCGACCGGCGCACCGATCACCGTCCCCGTTGGGCACGGAACGCTTGGCCGCATCATGGACGTGCTGGGGCGCCCCATCGACGAGGCGGGGCCGATTCAAACCGACGAGTTCCGCGCGATCCATCAGAAAGCCCCGAAGTTCGACGAGCTTTCGCCATCGGTCGAGCTGCTCGAGACCGGGATCAAGGTGATCGACCTCATCTGTCCGTTTGCGAAAGGGGGTAAGGTCGGCCTCTTCGGCGGTGCCGGGGTGGGCAAAACCGTCAATATGATGGAGCTCATCAACAACATTGCGAAACAGCACTCCGGTCTCTCGGTCTTTGCCGGCGTCGGTGAGCGTACCCGCGAAGGGAACGACTTCTACCATGAAATGAAGGAGTCGAACGTTCTCGACAAAGTGGCGATGGTTTTCGGGCAGATGAACGAGCCACCGGGCAACCGTCTGCGCGTTGCGCTCACCGGTCTCACGATGGCCGAGCGCTTCCGCGACGAAGGGCGCGACATCCTCTTCTTCGTCGACAACATCTACCGCTACACCCTTGCAGGTACCGAGGTCTCGGCACTGCTCGGCCGGATGCCGTCGGCGGTGGGTTACCAGCCGACGCTCGCCGAAGAGATGGGTAAACTGCAAGAGCGGATCACGTCGACGAAGGTTGGTTCGATCACCTCGATCCAGGCGGTTTACGTTCCGGCGGACGACCTGACCGACCCGTCACCGGCAACTACCTTCTTGCACCTCGACTCCACCGTGGTGCTGTCGCGCGATATCGCAGCGCTCGGAATCTACCCTGCGGTCGATCCCCTGGATTCCACCAGCCGTCAGCTCGATCCGTTGATCGTCGGGGAGGAGCACTACACCGTCGCGCGCAAAGTGCAGGCGACGTTGCAGCGCTACAAAGAGCTGCGCGACATCATCGCGATTCTGGGTATGGACGAGCTTTCGCCGGAAGACAAACTGACGGTGGCGCGGGCGCGCAAGATCCAGCGCTTCCTCTCGCAGCCGTTCCACGTCGCCGAGGTGTTTACCGGGACGCCGGGCAAATACGTTCCGCTCAAGGAGACGATCCGCGGCTTCAAGATGATCGTCGAAGGCGAATGCGACCACCTGCCCGAACAGGCCTTCTACATGGTCGGAACGATCGACGAGGCATTCGAAAAAGCCAAGAAGGTCCAATAAACAAGGGGTGGTGTCATGGCGATGACCGTACATGTCGATGTGGTGAGCGCCGAAGAAGAGCTCTTCTCCGGGCTTGCCGAAATGGTGGTTCTGCCCGGAGAAGCGGGCGAACTGGGCGTATTGCCAGGTCATGCGCCGTTGCTGACGCGAATCCGCCCGGGGACCGTTCGGATCAAGACGCCGGACCATGGCGAAGAGATCATCTTCGTTTCGGGAGGCATTCTCGAGGTGCAACCCAACTTGGTGACGGTGTTGGCCGACACTGCGGTGCGCGGCGCCGACCTGGACGAAGCGCGCGCAATCGAAGCGAAGCGCCGCGCCGAGGAGGCGCTACAAAACCGCGCTGCGGCGATCGACTACGCGAAAGCGCAAGCGGAACTTGCCGAAGCGGTGGCGCAGCTTCAGGCGATCGAGCGGATGAAAAAGCTCAAACACCGCGTGGGTGGCGCATAACCAGCCGAAACACCGAATCACGCACTCTGTGCAAAGCGCCCGAGGTAGCAACGCTGCCTCGGGCTTTTTTTACGAGGATTGGATTCCCGCCACTTTCCAACCGCCACCCGACTTCGGTTTGACCAGGTGCCAGAGCTCGGCAAACGCGGCGGGCGGAGTCGAGGGCGTTTCCCGGATCAGCCCGCTAAAACGCACCGTTGCCAGGTAGTGATCCCCTTCGTCGGTGAGGTCAAGGAGTTCTGCGGAGAGTTGCACCAGATCGGTCTGCTGGCCAGCCTCCCAAGCAGGATTGGCTTGCAGTTCAGCGAGTAACTGCGGGGTGACCACGCGTGCGATCGCAGACCAATCTTGAGCGTCGTGGGCTGCTTGCAATGCCACGAACTGCCGTTTCGCTTCGTTCAAAAAAGCTGCCTCGTCCAGTTGCGCGCGCAGCGGGTTTGCTGTAGCGGCACTGGTCTGGCCAAGCGCCGTGGTACCGGCAGCATTGGGCGACGTCTCGTCCGCCACGGTACGCCACGTCGCTTGGGTTCCTGCGCCTGCAGTGGCGTTTTCAGGGCGCATCTGTGGTGACTGCAGCCGGCGGAACAACCAAAAGAGGCCAGCCGCAACGAGCGCAAGAAGCAGGAGCGAGCCGAACGCTTCACTCAACCCGAGCGAGGAAAAGAGCCAAGCAAGACCCAATCCGGTAGCGATTCCAGCAAGGGGTCCCAACCACGACGGGCGTTTTTGCGGGGCCGTTTGCGGTGGGGGAGCAGCCGGGGCCGTAGGCCTTGCGTTTGGCGCCACTTGTGGGGCTGTGTGCGGGGTGATCTGCCGCTGCACGCCCAGGTTTTTACCACCCCCCAGACGCCCTGCCGCCGCATCGTCGCTCCACAGTGCTGCGCCAAAGGGGAGGCAGAAAACCAGCATGAGCAGCATCAGTCTACGCAGGGTCCGTACCAAGAAACGCGGGTAGGTGACCATCGGGTTCCTCCTTCTGTGAGTAGCAGGGTTACGGTTTGAAACCTCGGTGCAGCGCCACAACGCCAGCGGTCAAGTTGAAATATTCGACCGCAACGAACCCCACCCGTTCCATCATCGCGCGGAGCGTCTCCTGATCGGGGTGTACCCGGATCGATTCAGCGAGATAGCGGTAACTTTCGGCGTCGTTCGCAACGAGTTTGCCGAGCCGCGGCAGCACCTGAAAGGAGTACCAGTCGTAGAGCGGGGCAAGCGGTGCCCAGACGCGCGAAAATTCCAAAACCAACAGTCGCCCCCCCGGTTTCAGCACACGCAGCATTTCGGCAAGCGCCGTCTCTTTGTGGGTCATGTTGCGCAAGCCAAACGCAACCGAAACGCAGTCGAAGGTGTCGCTGGGAAAGGGGAGTTGCTCCGCGTCGCACTGGGCAAACGCGGGGACGACGCCCGCTTCGAGAAGCCGCGTTTTGCCGCGCACAAGCATCGCGTGGTTGATGTCGGTCATCCACACCTGGCCGGTGGGTCCAACGCGGCGCGCGAACGCCAATGCGAGATCCCCGGTGCCCGAAGCGATATCCAATACCCGGTGACCGGGACGTACGCCCGAGGTGGCGATCGTATAGTGTTTCCACAGCCGGTGAAGCCCCGCCGACATCAGATCGTTCATCAGGTCGTATTTGTCGGCGACCGAATCGAAGACCTGGGCGACCAGCCGTTTCTTTTCCGGTGCCGGAACTCGGCGGAATCCAAAGTCGGCTTGCTCGCTCATCGCCCACACCCTCCTTGTCCACAACCACAGGCATCCGAGCGGCTGGTCGCTTCGGCGAGGGGATGGGAAGGCGGTTCGCGGCTTGCGCCGACCGCATCCAGTTGGGCGAGGTAGTCGGCCCAACGCGCCGCATGGGTTTCGCCAAGTTCCCGCAGATAGACCCAGGTGTAGAGGCCGCTGTCGTGACCGTCCGAAAACGCGATCTGAAGGGCATAATGGCCTGAAGGGGTCAGCCGGTCGATTCGCACCCCTTTTTTGCCGGTCTGCAATACGGCTTGACCGGGGCCGTGTCCTTGGACTTCGGCAGACGGGCTAAAGACCCGCAGATATTCGGGCTCGAACGTGAACATGGCACCATCGGCGAACGTGATTTCGAGCTGGTTGCGCTGTTGGTGGTACACCACCGATTCGGGAATGTGACGAGGGTCGAGAGTCATGGTGCGCACGAAAGCTGGCTCAGACAATCGTTTAGCTTACCATGAATCGCACCTGGGCAGGACTCTTGCAATCGGAACGCCTTTGTCACAAAACTGTCATCTCCTTCGATTATGATCGTGCAGATGAACCCGACACGAACATTGTTGCTCGTTGAAGACGATGCCGCGATCCGGTCGCTTCTCGTGTTGCACCTGGAACAGGCGGGCTTTCGGGTCTTGGAAGCGCCCGACGTGCGCACGGCGTTACGCTGGTTGGACGAACTGTTGCCCGATATTGCGGTGATCGACTGGATGTTGCCCGACGTCGCGGGGATCACGTTGCTCGAGCGGTTGCGCCACAACGACCGCACCCGGCAGCTGCCCGTGGTGATGTTGACGGCACGCGCCGCAGAAGCCGACAAGGTTCGCGGGCTCGAAGGGGGTGCAGACGATTATGTCACCAAACCGTTCTCGCCGCGCGAACTGCTGGCGCGGATCCGTGCGGTGTTACGGCGGCGACAGCCGGAGCCGGAAGCGGGACCGGTTGCGTTCGGCGGGCTCGAACTGGTGCCCGATCGCCGTGTCGTCCGACGCGAGGGGGCGGAGCAGACGTTGGGACCGACCGAATTCCGGCTGTTGCATTTTTTCGTGACCCATCCGGAACGGGTATGGGATCGCGCCGCGTTGCTCGATCGCGTCTGGGGGGACGATGCGTTCATCGAAGAGCGTACCGTTGATGTCCATGTCCGGCGGTTGCGTTTGGCGTTGCGGCCGCTCAAGGCCGACGGCATGATCGAGACGGTGCGCGGCGCGGGGTACCGCATCACCGCGATCCCCCTCGAACCGCTGTAAGCGATGCGCCCGCGTCACGAACGTTTCGGGCTGGTGCTCGGCGCGATCGGGGTCGGCGTGGCGAGCGCCGTCGCCGGCTGGACGGGGGTAGCGATCGCGCTCGCGGCGTGGGCCGGTTGGGGATGGTGGCAGGAAAAGCGCCGTCGCTATGAGGCAGAGACGGCGTTGGCGCGGGTTGAAGCGCACCAGAGGGCATCGCGGCACGATCGCGCGCAGCAGGCGAACGACTTGACGCGGTTGCAGACGCTGCTCTCCGACGTACCCGTTGCAATCGTATGGGTGCGGTCAGGTATGGTGCAGTGGGCGAATCAGACCGCATGCACGTGGTTGGCGCTACGGCCAGCGCGCCACCTGGGGCAACCGGTGGTCTGGTTTTTGCCCGACACGACCTGTTGGTCAGAGGCGGTGCGTGCCGGCGCCAACGGCGTGACGAAGAGGGTCCAGATCGCACAGCGCACCTTCACGTGGCGGCTTTGCTGGTTTGCCCATACCGATACGCCCGATAGCGGCCTCTTGTGGATCGAGGATGCGACGGAACGCGAGCGCGTTGTGGCGATGCGCCGCGATTTCGTCGCAAACGTCTCCCATGAGCTCAGGACCCCGCTGACGGTTTTGATCGGCGCAATCGAGACGCTTGCGGAGCGCGATTTCCCGCTGGAACCGGCACAACGCAGCGAACTCATCGCCCAGTGCGCGCGGGAAGCGAAACGGATGTTGCGCCTGGTGGGCGATCTGCTGCAACTGGCGGAGCTCGAAAGCGGTGCGCCGCCTGCGTTCGATTGGCTTGCGGTAGCGGCGCTGATCGACGAAGCGGCCGAGTTGGCGTGGACGTTGGCGCCCGAAGGGCTCACCGTCGCGGTGTCGCTCCCCGATTCGCTCGCATCGGCGCAACTCAACGGTGACGAGGCGGAGTTGGCCACGGCATTACGCAATTTGGTGAGCAACGCCGTGCGCTATACCCCTGCACCGGGGACGGTGACCATCGGCGTGACGGTCGAAGGAGAAGCGTTGGCTCTTTGGGTCGACGATACGGGGATCGGCATTCCCGAAGAACACCTACCGCGGCTGACCGAACGGTTTTACCGAGTCGACCGGGCCCGCTCCCGCGCAAGCGGCGGAACCGGGTTGGGGTTGGCGATCGTCCAACAGATTGCCGAGCGGCACGGTGCGCGCCTCGTGATCACAAGCGAAGTGGGCAAAGGGAGCTGCTTTTGCCTTCTCTTTCCCCCCAAGCGGTGGCGAATCCCGGCAGGCGCTCAGAGCGGCCGGAACGCGAACCAGCAGTAGTCAAACCCCGTTTCGAGTTGCTCCGTGAGGAGGATCAGCCGCTCGTTTGGGGTTGCGTAGAGTTCCCACTGTTTGGGGAAAGGATCGTTGTGCCGAGGAACGAGGAGCGTTTCCCAAGGATCGAGCGCATCGCGTGAGCGAATCAGCAAAAACGCTGGCGACCAAGGAAAGGGTTCGGACCCGATCGGGCTCAAGGGTCTTGCCAAAAGGGGAATCACACGGTCGTAGGCAAAGCGTTGGATCCCAAGATGAAGCGCAGCATCGCGCACCAATCGCCAGCGGATGCGCGCAAGGATCCACGTTTTGGCTTCGGAAGCAGCCTGGGAGGGTTGTAACGCAACCAACTGCTGGGGAACAAAGCGATCCGGTAAAGCCCTCCCTTCGGTGAGCGGCTGCATCAATTGCCAGCCCTCTGCGCTTTTGTCCCAGATGCGGAAGCGGTTTTCTGTGCGGTCCGTTTCGATTGCGTTGTCAAAACCGTCGGCGAAAAGGGCGATGCGTTGGGTTTGCAGATAGGGAGAGCGTGTGCTTCCCGGCCGAGATTCGAACGGACGGCCGGCAAGCGCAGTGTGGATCGCTTCCCACCCCTGGATCAGACGCACCGCTTCGAGTGCGCCCAACTCGCGCCTCTGCGACCGCCTTTGGGGCGGTTGTGTCAGGAGCTGCTGCAACGCTTCCCGGGCACGCTCCACGGTGGGCTCACCCGTCGACGCCGCTTCAGTGGCTGGGGAAGCGGGCGGTTGTTGAAGCTGGTTGCGCATCGCAACGCCATCGAGGACCCAGAGGTCGCTCGTGTCAAGGGAGGTGTTCCGTCGCGGCGGCGCCCAACTGTGGAAAGAAAAGCCGAAGTGGTGGGCTTCATCGTCTGATGGCAGCCAATTCTTGGGAACGATTTGGAGATAAGCTGCGTGGCTTTCGATCAGTTCGCGAAATGCGGCAAGCTGCGGCGGCGGCGTGCGTGCCGGGTCGACGAGGAAGGTGGCAAGCACCGCCGCGACCCGCTCATGGAGTGAGGTCTTGCCGTCGCGGGTGAGGGGGTCTTCGACCCGTTTCCAGACGATCCGGCGCTCGTTCGCTGCCAGGTACAGCCGATAGAGCGCGTTCCACAGCGCTTCGGGGATCGTGTGCGCGCGCTGCCAGAACCAGTCAAAGGCGTGCTGAAGCAACCACCCCATGCGCGCAAAGGCAACGGCCAAATGGGTTCGGTAGCGGGTGTGGTTCGAAAGGCGCTGCGCGACGGTCGCGTAGAGCGCGAGCAACACGGACCAGAGCGACCAGAAACGCTCGGGGTCGCGCTGGGTGAGCGTGTGGGCGTGGCTGCGCAGCATATCGATGGTGTTGAGCAACTCCCCCCAGGCGGGTTCGCCGTCTGGGGATGCCGGACGGTGCCGCTCTGCCGTGAGGATTTGGAGAAGCTGGGTGGCGTGGTGGTGCAGTACCCCTTCAACGCCTGCGGCATCATCGGCCGCGGTCAATTCGCGTTGCAGCGTCTCATGAAAACGGGCTGCATCCCACATCGTCACGGCGTTCGCGTCGCACCGTCCACCAACCGATGGGTGACGATCCCGCCGACCCACATCGCCAACAGGGTGAGCCAAGAGGTGAGGGAAAAGAGCGACGCGCCGGTAACGCCTGCGCCTACCGCACAGCCGCCAGCCAGAATGCCGCCGAAGCCCATCAATACGGCGCCGGCAAGATACCGCTTCATCGCGTGCCCGCCCTGAAACCCTTGGAGCTCGAGTTCACGATTGTGCCATGCGGCCAAAAAAGCGCCAAGGAGTACGGCTGGAATGAAGAAAAAATCGAAGTCCAGGGGCACGGTGGCGGTAGCCAGAACGGTCATCAGGACATTCGCCGAAGGGGAGGTGAAGGTGAGGCTGCGCACGGGAACCGGGTCGAACGAGACCAGCGAGAGTTGGTAGGTGGCGATCCACGCGACGACGATTACCGCACCGGCGCCGATCGCATGTCCGATTTGGCCGCGCGGCAGCCGCGAACGAATTGCCCAGAAGATCGCTGCGGCAAGCCAAACGCCAGCGAACGCGATCGCAAAGGGGCGCCCCCAGCCCAAAATCGCGAGCAGGTCGCGCGCTGTGCCACCCGGGATCGTCCAGAGCGCGTTCAACCATTCGCGAAACGGGGCGAGGATCCCACCGGTTGCCGCCTGCGCGGTGACCGCAAAGACGAGCCCGGAAAGGAGCGACCGCAGGTTGCCGGTTCCCGCGAGGATCAGCATGCGCGACGCACAGCCACGGGTGAGGATCATGCCGGCGCCGAACATCAACCCGCCCAGGATCGCGCCGGAGAGACTGCCGACGCTGGCCAGTTGCCGAACGTTCGCGGTGTCGAACCCGCCCAAGGCGATCGCCAGTTGGGTTCCCATCACCGCCACCGAGAAGGTGATGAGCCAGACGGTGGTGCGCTGCCCCCATTGCCGTTCGGCAAATTCGATCGTCGCAGCGCGCAGGCAAAAGCGCGACCGTTGGCCGAAATAGCCGAACGCCAAACCGATGAGGGCGCCGAGCGCAGCGAGAAGATAAGGGGTTTCGAAGCGGTCGACGAGCCAAGCCCACATGGCGACACCTCCCGGAGGAAGATGTCGCCATTATCGCATACGAATATGTTAAATCGGAATAAAATAAAACGTTAAGATGCCAATGCGCGGCGGATCAATTCGGTAACCTGTTGCGGATTGGCTTTTCCTTTGGACGCTTTCATCACCGCGCCGACGATCGCGTTGAGCGCCTTCTCTTTCCCCGCCCGGTATTCGGCAACCGATTTCGGGTTGGCGGCGATCGCCTCGGTAACGAGCTGCTCCAAAAGCGCGGTGTCGTTCACCTGGCGTAGCGCCAGCGCGTCGATCAGTTCGTCTGCTGAACGGGTGTCACCGGCCCACCACGCGGCCAAGAGTTGCTTACCCCCGGTGGAGGAGAGGGTGCCGTCGCTAACGCGCGCGACCAACGCCGCGAGCTGGTGCGGGGTCACGGGGGCGCTTTCGATCGTCCGCTCCTCTTTGTTGAGCCGTCCGAGCACTTCGACGAGAAGCCAGTTGGCGCACGGTTTCGCAAGCGCTACCCCCGCTGCTTCGACGGTTGCGACGAAGAAGTCGGCGAGCGCCTTGTCGCTGACGATGAGCGCCGCGTCGTGTGCCGAGAGGCCATAGCTGGCCTCGAACCGCTCCGCAAGCGCCTGAGGGAGTTCTGGCAGTGCCGCGCGTTCGCGTGCGATCCATTCGGCAGGGATTACGAGCGGCAGTAGGTCCGGGTCGGGGAAGTAGCGGTAGTCGTGCGCCTCCTCTTTGGTGCGCATCACCCGTGTCTCCCCTTTTGTCGGGTCGAAAAGGACGGTGGCCTGTTCGATCGCGCGGCCCGATTCCAGTTGGTCGATCTGCCAGGCGATTTCGTATTCGATCGCTTGGTGGAGGAAACGGAACGAGTTGAGGTTTTTGATTTCGCGCCGCGTTCCCAGTGTGGTGGCCCCACGCGGGCGTACCGAAACGTTGGCGTCGACCCGAAACGACCCCTCTTGCAGGTTGCCGTCGCAGATGCCGATCCAGCGCACGAGCGCATGCAGCGCTTTGGCGTACGCCACCGCCTCGGCAGCGCTGTGCAACTCCGGTTCGGAGACGATCTCGAGGAGCGGCGTGCCGGCACGGTTGAGGTCGATGCCGCTCATGCCGTGGAAGTCTTCGTGCAGGCTCTTTCCTGCGTCCTCCTCGAGGTGGGCGCGGGTGAGGTGCACCGTCTTCTGGTAGGCGTTCGCGCCGTCGCCGACCCGGATGGTGAGGGCACCGCCGGAAACCACCGGCCGTTCGTACTGACTGATCTGATACCCTTTGGGGAGGTCGGGGTAGAAGTAGTTTTTGCGTGCAAAAACGCTACACGGTGCAATGGTCCCATGGACCGCGAGGCCAAAGCGAATCGCGCACGCCACCGCTTCACGGTTGAGCACCGGCAGGGTACCGGGCAACGCCGCGTCGACCCAGCTCACCTGCCGGTTGGGTTCGGCGCCGAACGCGGTTGCCGCCCCGGAAAAGATCTTGCTGCGTGTGGTGAGTTGCGTGTGAATTTCGAGTCCGATCACCGCTTCGTAACGCTTCGAGTGCATCGCTTTCGCTCCTTCACCACGCGGCAACCGGGGGCACCGCACGGTGCCAGTCGGTTGCGTTCTGGTAGGCATGGACCGCGGCGAGCAGTTTCGCTTCGCCGAAATGGGGGGCGATGAGTTGCGCGCCGATCGGCAAACCCGCGCCGTCGAATCCGCAGGGATGGGCGATGGCAGGAAGTCCGGCAAGGTTGGCGCCGATCGTGAAGACGTCGGCCAGGTACTCTTCCACCGGGTCGCTCTTTTCGCCAATCCGCCACGCGGTAGTGGGGGTGACCGGCGCGAGGATGAGGTCGCACACGGCAAAAGCGTTGCAGTAGTCGTCGCTGATCAGCCGTCGCACCTGCTGCGCTTTGCGATAGTAGGCGTCGTAGTAGCCAGCGGAGAGCACGTAGGTGCCCATGAGGATACGCCGCTTTACCTCCCAGCCGAACCCTTCGGCGCGGGTGCGGGAGTACATTGCGAAAAGGTCGTCGTCGTGCGCGGTGCGGTAGCCGTACCGGACACCGTCGTAGCGCGCAAGGTTGCTCGACGCCTCCGCAGGCGCCAAGACGTAGTAGGCGGGAATCGCCAGTTCGGCTCGGGGGAGGTCGACGTCGACGAGCGTGGCGCCAAGCTGCTCATAGCAGCGCGCTGCGGCAAGAACCGCGTCGCGAACTGCGGGTTGCAGACCGTCAGCCGCCAAGAACGCTTGCGCAACGCCGATGCGCCAGCCAGAAAGCGGCCGCTCCGTGGCAAGCGCGGCGAGCGCAGCCGCGTAGTCGGGAACGTCGACGGCCGCCGACGTGGAGTCGAGGGGATCGAACCCGGCGATCGCTTGCAAAAGGAGCGCGCAATCTTCGGCGGTGCGGGCAAAGATTCCGGCTTGGTCGAACGAGGAGGCGTAGGCGATCATCCCCCAGCGGCTTACTAAGCCGTAGGTCGGTTTCAGTCCGGTCACGCCGCAGTGCGCCGCAGGTTGGCGCACGCTTCCGCCGGTGTCGGTTCCCGTCGCCGCAGGGACGATCCCCGCTGCGACCGCTGCGGCAGAGCCGCCCGAAGAGCCGCCGGGGATGCGGTCGGTCGCCCACGGGTTGCGGCACGGACCAAAATGGCTGTGGGCGTTTGCCGATCCCATTGCGAATTCGTCGAGGTTCGTCTTGCCGATCGTCACCGCTCCTGCGGCCTTGAGGCGCGCGACGACCGTGGCGTCGAAGGGCGAGCGGTAGCCGTCGAGCATTTTCGACGCCGCGGTGGTCGGGAATTCGGTGGTGCAAAAGAGGTCTTTGTGCGCGATCGGGATCCCGGCAAGCGGCCCGGAGGCCTGGGATGCGCCAGCGAGTTCGGTCAGCCGTGCGGCGAGCGTCGCGTCGTCGGCGATCGTGATGAAGGCGTTGAGGGTAGGCTGCAATGCGTGCGCACGTTCGCAGGCTGCGCGCGCCACCGCTTCGGGAGTGGTTTTCCCTTCGGCGAAGGCGCGGCGCAATTGGCTGATGGTAAGGGGGTGCTGCGCATTCATGATTCGATGACCTTGGGAACCAGGTAGAGGCCGTTTTCGGCAAGCGGGGCCAATGCCATCAGCGCGTCGCGCCGATCGGGTTCGGTGACGGCGTCGTCACGCAGCCGTTGCGTGAGCTCCAATGGGTGCGCGAGCGGCTCGACTCCGTCGGTCGGTGCTGCTTGTAACCGATCGAGCAGCGCGAAGACGCCGTCGAGTTCGTGTGCCATCTGTTCGGCTTCGGCATCGGTGAGCGCAAGCCGCGCCAGCGCGGCCAAACGGTGAATCGCTTCGGTGGTAAACGCCATGGTTCGAACCGTGTCGTCACAATCGGAAACGCGGTAGGGTATCATATCGCATGGGCATTTGCGAAGCACGATCGGTGCTTCTTCTCGTTCGAGGAATTCTTATGTTCGGCTTTTTGCGCTCGTGGTTCTCCAACGACTTGGCGATCGATCTGGGGACGGCCAACACGTTGATCTACATGCGCGGCCGCGGCATCGTGCTCGACGAGCCGTCGGTGGTGGCGATCCGCGTCGATTCCCATACCGGAAAAAAGACGATCCAGGCGGTCGGGAAGACCGCGAAAGAGATGCTCGGAAAGACCCCAGGCAATTTGGAGGCGATCCGACCGATGAAAGATGGGGTGATCGCCGACTTCGTCGTCACCGAGCAGATGATCAAACAGTTCATCAAAAAGGTGCACGCGTCGAAATTGATCGCACCGTCGCCGCGCATCATCATCTGTGTGCCGTGCGGGTCGACGCAAGTGGAGCGGCGTGCGATTCGTGACGCCGCGCTGGCGGCGGGGGCGAGCAAGGTCTATCTGATCGAAGAGCCGATGGCCGCGGCGATCGGTGCAGGGTTGCCGGTAGCCGAACCCACCGGTTCGATGGTCGTCGATATCGGGGGCGGCACCACCGAAGTCGGCGTGATCGCGCTCGGCGGGATGGTCTACTCCGGGTCGATCCGCGTCGGCGGCGACAAGTTCGACGATGCGATCGTCAATTACATTCGCCGCAATTATGGAATGTTGATCGGCGAGTCAACGGCCGAGATGATCAAAAAAGCGATCGGCACCGCGTTTCCAACCGCCGAGGTGCTCGAGATCGAAGTGAAGGGGCGTAACCTCGCGGAAGGGATTCCGCGCGCCTTTACGGTCTCCTCGAACGAAGTGCGTGAAGCGATCCAGGAGCCGCTCAATCAGATCGTCTCTGCGGTGAAGATCGCGTTGGAACAGACCCCGCCTGAGTTGGGTGCCGATATCGCGGAGCGCGGGATCGTGCTCACGGGGGGCGGCGCGCTCCTCAAGGATATCGACCGCCTGATCCAGGAGGAGACGGGGTTACCGGTTTTCGTCGCCGACGATCCGCTGACCTGCGTCGCGCGTGGGTGCGGCGCGGCGCTCGAAAAGGTCGATCTCCTGGATACGATCTTCACCCATGAATGACCGTGGGTGATTCGGCCGCAACGCCGCTGTCGTTTCGCCGTTCGCTGTCGCTCACGACGCGCGCGTGGTTGGCTACGCTCGTTGCCGTTGCCGTGATGGTCGCCGACGCCCGCTTCGACTGGCTCACGCCGCTACGCGATGGCGTCTCGGTGCTGGTTCGGCCGTTGGTCGCTGCGGGGCAGTGGCCGTTTCGCGTTTGGGAGATGCTGGAGCGAACGACGATCGACGTCGTCGCGCTGCAAAAAGAGAACGCCGAACTGCGGCGCCAGGTGTTGACCCTTTCGGCGCAAATCTGGGAGGGCGCGGCTGCGCGGCGGGAGAACGACCGGCTGCGTGCGTTGTTGGGCTTTGCGCCCATGCCGGGGACCCGTCTGCTCCCGGCGCAGGTGCTCTACGATTCGCCCGATCCCTTTTCCCGCCGCATCGTGATCGACCGCGGCAGCAACCATGGGATTCAGCCCGGGCTTGCGGTTGCTGCCGCGAAGGGGCTGGTGGGGCAGGTGACGCGGGTACAACCGTTGGTCAGTGAAGTGACGTTGATGACGCACGAGCGCATGCGGATCCCGGTCACCGTGGCGCGCACCGGAATGCGCGGCATCTTGTGGGGGCGCGGTGAAGGGGCGCTGCAGCTGCGCGACGTGTTGGGCGAATGGTCGGTTGCGGAAGGAGACGAGGTGGTCACTTCGGGGTTGGACGGCCTCTTCCCCACTGGGTTACCGGTGGGGCGCGTGACGCGTGTCGAACATGGAGGCCAGGTAGAGCCGCTGGTCTTCGTCACGCCGTTTGAGGCTGGCGAGCGGTGGCGACAGTTGCTCGTCTTGGTGCGCGACGAAACGGTGGCGCCGTAAGCAACGATGGAACAGCCGACCCACCGTTCGCGCGAACTGCTGTCGCCACCCAGCCGAGCGTGGATGATCGTGACGCTCCTCGCCGCGTTAGCGCTCGATCTCATCCCTCGTCCATGGATGGCGGTCTGGGGTCCCGAAGCGACGTTGCTGACGTTGACGTTCTGGGCGTTGCGTGCGCCCGCATGGACGGGCTTCGGTTTGACCCTGCTCGTGAGCATCGCGCTCGACGTTGGCCGCGGCGCCGTGTTGGGGCAGACGGCGCTTGCCGCGATCTGGGTGGTGTGGGGAGCGCAGAAGTGGCGCAGTCGAGTGCTCTGGTTCGGCCCCTTGGGCCAAGCGGCGCACTTGGTCTGGTTGTGGGCTGGGGCGCTCGCGCTGCAGGTGGCGGTGCGTTGGCTCGTGGTCGGTGACGGGATTGTTGCCTATGGGTATCTCTTGGCGCCACTTTGGATGGCGCTCCTCTGGCCCCTCTGGTATGCGGTGTTGCTGTGGCCACAACGGTGGCGCGCGGTGATGCCCAAACATCGGGTATGACGCTGGAGACGCTTTCCCCCGACCAACTTCAGCGCCGAACCCGCTGGCGCGCGCTGGTCGCAGCCGTGGTGATGGTGGCTGGGTTTGCGCTCCTGTTGTGGCGACTACACCATCTGCAAGTGGCGCAGCACGAACGGTTCGCGGCGCTTGCTGAGGCCAACCGTCTGACGTTGGTCCCCGTCCCGCCGCAGCGTGGCGAGATCTTCGATCGCAACGGTAAGCCCTTGGCGCGCAATGAAGGGGTGTATGTGCTGGAAGTGACGCCGGCGCTTGCGCCAGACCTGGACGCAACCTTGAAGGCGCTGACTGAGCTGGTCGCGATCGATCCCGAAGCGCTGCGGTCGTTTCGTCGCAGAGTGCGCGAACAGCGGGGCTTGGGAAGCGTGCCGCTCAAATGGCGTCTTACCGACGCCGAAGCCGCTCGAATCGCGGCAAACGGGTTTCGTTTGCCCGGCGTCCAGGTCGCCGTCCGATCGATGCGCCACTATCCCTACGGCGAGGTGATGGCGCATGTCGTCGGCTATTTGGGGCGGATCAGCGAACGCGACCTGCAGCGTATCGAAGCGCAAGACGCGTTGGGGCGCTACCGGGGGTTGGAGGTGATTGGCAAAGAGGGGGTTGAGGCGAGCTACGAATCCGAACTGGTGGGCTGGCCGGGGTGGGAGCAGCTCGAGGTAAACGCCGCCGGGCGCGCGGTGCGGCGGTTGGCCTCGGTGCCAGCGCAACCCGGGCGCGATGCGGTTTTGACGATCGACGTCGATTTCCAGGCGTTCGTCCATGAGTTGCTGCGCGACAAACAGGCGGCGTTCGTCGCGCTCGATCCGCGCGACGGCGCGGTGTTGGCGATGGTGAGTACGCCAACGTATGACCCCAACGCGTTCGTGACCGGCTTGTCGAGCGAGACGTGGCAGAGTCTCCTCAACGACCCGGCGCGTCCGTTATTGCATCGCGCGCTGCGGGGAACCTATCCGCCTGGGTCGACTTTCAAACCGTTCATGGCGCTCCTTGGGTTGGAAACGAAGGCGCGTCATCTCGGGCAACGTTTCAACCACCAAGGATCGTTCCAGATCGGCCAACAGGTGTTGCACGACCGCAAATCGGCGTGCCAAAGCGGCGTCGACCTCATTCGTGCGCTCACCTATTCGTGCAACGTCTATTTCTACCAGTTGGGAGTCGATCTGGGAATCGACGCGATCGCAGCCTTCATGACCCATTTTGGTTTCGGATCCCCGACTGGGATCGATCTGCCCAACGAGGCGGCGGGGGTGTTGCCGTCGCGCGAGTGGAAGCGCAGCTTCTTCAAAAGGCGGCGTGACCAGCAGTGGTTCACCGGCGAGACGGTTTCGGTGGCGATCGGTCAGGGCTACAGCAGCTATACGCCGCTGCAGATGGCCAATGCCTTGATGATCCTCGTCAATGGCGGGTTGGGGCCGATTCCCCACCTCGTCGACCATTTTCGTGATCGCCGCACCGGCGCACTCATTCCCGTAACTCGACCGCCGGCGCGCTTTGTGCCGCTCGATCCGGCAAACGTCGAGGCGGTGCTCACCGGGATGCGGGAAGCGGTGCGGGTGGGTACCGCGGCGCGGGCGTTTGCCGGTGCGCCGTATCGTGCCGGTGGCAAGACCGGCACCGCGCAAGTGGTGTCGACGCAGCGGGCGCACCGCGATGCCGACGCCGCGGACGAGCAAGACCATGCGTGGTTCATCGCCTTTGCGCCGGTCGAAGAGCCGCGGATCGTCGCCGCACTGATCGTCGAGCACGGCGGCTATGGCGGTGCGGTTGCGGCGCCGTTGATGCGCATCATCTTCGATCGCTTCTTCGGCGTCGAACCGAAACCCGAATGGGAGACCGCACGGTGAAACCGGCGTGGTGGCAGAACCTCTTGCGGCGTTGGGATCCGCTGCTGCTCCTCACTTTGGTCGGTTTTTTCGCCTTTTCCCACTGGGTGATGACCAGCGCTTCACCGCAACGGCTCGACGAACAGTGGGTGCATCTCGGGTTGGCGTTGGCCGCCTTTTTGGGTTCGGCGCTGGTGCCGTTTCGCTGGTGGCTGGCGCTCTCGCCGCTCCTTTACTTGGTCGGGGTGGTTGCGCTCGTTTTGGTGCTCGTGGTTGGCGTGACCGCAAAAGGGGCCACGCGCTGGCTCGATCTCGGTGTGGCCCGTCTCCAGCCTTCAGAGCTGATGAAGCTCGCCGTGCCGCTCTTTGCCGCGGCGTATTTCCATTGGCGGCAAGGGATGCTGCGCTGGTGGGACCATCTGGTCGCACTCGTTTGGGTGGTGGCGCCCACCGCGCTCATTTTGAAACAGCCCGATTTGGGAACGGCGATCATGGTGGGGGTGATCGGCGGGTGCGTCCTCTTTTTCGCCGGGTTGAGCTGGCGTCTGATTCTGCCGTTCGTCGTCGCTGGGTGCGTCGCGATCGCGGCGCTGCTTCAGTTTGGCGATCAGTGGTGTGCGCCTGAGGTCGAATGGCCTGGGCTGCACGATTACCAAAAAGGGCGGATCTGCACGTTGCTCGATCCCGAACGCGATCCGCTGGGTAAAGGGTTTCATACCATCCAAGCAGCGATTGCGATCGGTTCGGGCGGCATTTGGGGCAAAGGCTTGGGGCAGGGGACCCAGGCGCAATTGGCGTTCATCCCCGAGCGGCATACCGATTTCATCCTGGCGGTGATCGCCGAGGAGCTTGGATTTGTCGGGGTCGCGGGACTCTTTGCGGGGTATTTGGTTCTGCTGTTGCGAGGATTTTCGCTCACGCTCCGCTCGGGGTTGTGGGCCGGGCAGCTCTTCGGCTGCGCGGCGGTGACGGGGATCTTCCTCTATACTTGGGTCAATGCCGCGATGGTGATGGGGCTTGCCCCCGTGGTTGGCGTGCCGCTGCCGTTTGTCAGTTACGGGGGAACGGCGCTCGTGAGTCTCTGTCTCATGTTGGGGGTGACGGCAAGCGCCGCGGCAGAGCCGTTTCCTGGCGGAGGGCGACGATGAGTATCGTGCGTAGGGTGGGGGTCGTAACCGTTGCGATGGGGTTGGCTGCGTGCAGTTCGCCGCGGGTCAAGAGCGATTGGCCCCGTGCGGTGGCCCCAAGCCCTTCCATCGAGCCCCGCATCGAACCGTTGCGGCCCGCGAATGCCCGTCCCTATACGGTGCTGGGGCGTACCTATTACCCGATGACCGACTTCGAGCCCTTTTGGGAAGAGGGGGTTGCGTCGTGGTATGGGCGCGAATTTCACGGCAAACCGACCGCAAGCGGCGAACCGTACAACATGTTCTCCTTCACCGCAGCGCACAAGATTTTGCCGATTCCCAGCTACGCGCGGGTGACGAACCTGGCGAATGGGCGACAGATCGTCGTGCGGGTGAACGACCGTGGTCCTTTCGTCGCCGATCGGGTGATCGACCTTTCGTTTGCTGCTGCCGACGCGCTGGGGTTTGCCAACCAGGGAACGACGCGTGTGCGCGTCGAGCTGCTGTTGCCGGAGGAAATCGCCGCGATGCAAAAAGGGGCGACGCGCCCGCAGACGGTGGCGGAGGCCGCAGCGACGGCGCCACCGCAACGGGAAGTCGCGGCAACCCAACGGGGGCGCGACGCGGCAGCGGAGCCGAAAGCGAACGGGGTCAGTTCCGAATCGGCGCTTGCAACGGCGCGGGTTTTCCCCGAAGCGGCTCCCGCAGCCGTGGCATCCGAAGCAGTAGAAGGGGGTAACGGCACCGTGTTTTATCTCCAATTGGGGGCGTTTGCGCAAGCAGAAAATGCCGAAAACTTTGCTACCCACCTGCGGGCGCAGTTGCCGAGTCTGCCGGTGCGTCTTTTCAGTGCAGGAGCAATGGTGCGGGTCGTTGCGGGACCATTTCGCGACGTGACGTTGGCACAGCTTGCGGCCGATCAGGTGGTGGCTCAGCTGGGTGGTCGGCCACTGGTCGTTTCGGCTCGCGCACTTGGGGTGCGCCCCTGACCCGGCAGGTAAAAAGCGGTACACTTCGCTTTTTGGGTACCCAAGCGCTTCATCATAAGGAGAAAAGAGCGGTGCAATCAGCGGTTGTCCAAGGGGTATTGGGGTTTGTGTTGTGGGTGGCGATGGCAGCAGCGCAGGCGATGGCGATCGATCTGCCGGCGAAACGGTGGTTCTTGCTCGATTTCACCACCGGTGAAGTGTTGGCCGAACAGGGCGCCGACGAAGCCGCGGAGCCAGCGTCGATCACCAAAGTGATGACCGCCTATCTCGTCTTTGAAGCGTTGCGCGAGGGACGTCTCAAGTGGGATCAGCGGGTCCCTGTTTCGGAGAAAGCGTGGAAGATGGGAGGGTCGCGGATGTTCGTCGAACCGCGGCAGCAGCCCACCGTCGAGGCGTTGTTGCGCGGTTTGGTCGTCGCCTCGGGAAACGACGCGGCGGTGGCGCTGGCCGAAGCGGTTGCGGGCACGGAAGAGGCGTTTGTGGCGATGATGAACCAGACCGCGCAGCGGTTAGGAATGACGAACACCCATTTCGCCGATGCGTCGGGTTGGCCCAACCCTGAGCACAAAACCACGGCGCGCGATCTCGCGATTCTGGCGCGCGCGCTGATTCGTGATTTTCCGAAGGAATATGCGCTCTTCAAAGAGAAAGAATTTACGTATAACGGCATTCGCCAACCCAACCGCAACCGCTTGTTGTGGCTCGATCCCACCGTCGATGGGCTCAAAACCGGCCACACCCAAAGCGCCGGTTACTGTCTCCTTTCGTCCGCAGAGCGGGATGGCCGGCGGTTGATCGCGGTGACGCTGGGGAGCGGCTCGGACGCGCAGCGGACCGAGGCGTCGCTGAAGCTGCTTCAGTACGGCTTCCAGAATTTTGCCCATTTCCGTGTCGCGAAAGGGAAAGAGGCGGTTGCGAAGCTTCGGGTCTGGCAAGGGGTGCAACCGGAAGTGGCAGTGGGCGCTCCGGAAGATCTCGTGGTGACGCTACCTCGTGACGCGGTTGCCAAAGCCACGGCCCATTTCGTCGGGCAGCAACCGCTGATTGCCCCTGTCGAAGTGGGACAGCAGGTGGGGCGGATCGATATCGTCGTCGAGGG
Organism: Hydrogenophilus thiooxidans; assembly: GCF_019049855.1. Lineage (GTDB taxonomy): Bacteria > Pseudomonadota > Gammaproteobacteria > Burkholderiales > Rhodocyclaceae > Hydrogenophilus > Hydrogenophilus thiooxidans. Next base: position 89,023 of record NZ_JAHLSY010000008.1, read on the forward strand.
CGAGGTGCGCCGCTCGGTTCCGGTGGTGGCGCTCGAGGCTGTTCCCCAAGCCGGTTGGTGGGGGCGCACCGTCGATGCCCTCACCTTGTGGTGGCAGAATCTTTGGCAGCGGTGACCATGCGCATGGGCTACTGCGCGGCGTGGTGGGGGAGAGCGCCCTACGCGGCGATGTGGCGGCGGATGCAGGCCTATGCCGCAGCGTGTGACGACGCAAGCCCCGATTGGCTGTGGTGTGTCGAACACGATCCCGTCTATACCCTGGGGCTTGCGGGAAGAGAATCCCACCTCACCCCCGCGGCGCGCGCAAGCGGCACCCCGGTGGTGCGTTGCGATCGCGGCGGACAAGTGACCTGGCACGGTCCCGGGCAACTGGTGGTTTATACCCTTTGGAACTTGCGCCGCCGTGGTCTTACCGTTCGGGCGTTGGTGGCGCTTCTCGAGGAGGCGGTGATTCGCTTGCTGGCGGATCACGGGATTTGCGGCGATCGCAAACCGGGCGCGCCGGGGGTCTATGTCGACGGGGCGAAGATTGCGGCGTTGGGACTCAAAGTGCGTCGCGGGTGGTGTTACCACGGCTTGAGCCTCAACATTGCGAACGCTCTCGAACCCTTTGCTGCGATCGACCCCTGCGGTTACCCTGGGTTGGCGGTAACCCGCACGGCCGATTGGGGGTGGAACCCGCCGTTGCGCGCCGCGGCAGAGGCGCTTGCGGCGTATCTGCCGCCGGGGAATTGGGCGTGGTGTGCGCCGCCAGCGGTCGCATGACCGCCGCGTGGCTTGATTCAGAAAAAGGAAGCAACGATGGCTTTGCAACCCGGGGTGAAATTGCGCAGCGCCGAAAAGACGGCGCGCATTCCTGTGAAGATCGTGCCCAAACCGAAACTGGCGAAACCGGAGTGGATCCGCACGCGCTTGCCGGCGGGCGCGTCACTCGAACGGTTCCACCGCGTGAAGGAGATTTTGCGCGCGCAGGGGCTGCACACGGTGTGCGAAGAGGCCACTTGCCCGAACATCCACGAATGTTTCGGCAAGGGAACCGCCACCTTCATGATTCTTGGCGATATCTGTACCCGTCGCTGCCCCTTCTGTGACGTCGCCCACGGCCGACCGCTCCCGCCCGACCCGCAAGAGCCGGAACGGCTGGCCCGTACGGTCGCGGCGTTGGGGCTGCGGTACGTGGTAATCACGAGCGTCGATCGGGACGACCTGCCCGATGGCGGTGCGGAACAGTTCGTGCGCTGCATCGCGGCGATCCGGGAGGCGAGTCCAGCTACGCGGATCGAGGTGCTGGTTCCCGATTTCCGCGGTCGAATGGAACGGGCGCTCACGGCATTTGCTGCAGCGCTGCCTGACGTGATGAACCACAACTTGGAAACCGTTCCGCGCCTCTATTGGGCCGCGCGGCCCGGGGCCGATTACGCCCATTCCCTCAGGCTGCTTGCCGAATTCAAGGCTCGCTATCCGAACGTGGTCACCAAGTCCGGGTTGATGGTGGGGTTGGGAGAAACCGACGACGAGATCGTTGCGGTGATGCGCGACTTGCGTGCGCACGACTGTGAGATGCTCACGATCGGCCAATATCTGCAACCTTCCCCGGCCCATCTGCCCGTTGCGCGTTTCGTTGCGCCCGAGACCTTTGCCGCGTTTGAACGCGAGGCGCTGGCGATGGGTTTCCTGCACGCCGCCTGTGGCCCGATGGTGCGCTCCTCCTATTGGGCGGACCGGCAAGCAGAAGCAGCGGGGGTGGCGGCGACGGAGGTGGTGACTCTGGGAAGAAGACCCGACGCCACGCAGGCCTCTGGGGGTGGGTCGGCGCCTTCCCACGCGGGGTGACGCGCGGTGCGGCTCGACGGGCTCAACCCGGCCCAGCACGAGGCGGTCCGCTACCTCGACGGGCCGTGTCTGGTGCTTGCGGGCGCAGGCAGTGGCAAGACGCGGGTGATCACCCACAAAATCGCCTATTTGATCGAGGTGGCAGGGTTTGCGCCGCGCCACATTGCTGCGATCACCTTCACCAACAAAGCGGCGCGCGAGATGCAGGAGCGTGTGGCCAGCCTTCTGGGCGGGCGGGCTCCTTCGGGACTGACCGTCTGCACCTTTCACGCGCTCGGGGTGCAAATCCTGCGGGCGGAGAGCGCCCGGCTTGCGTTGAAACCGCGCTTTTCGATCCTCGATCCCACGGACGTGCGCACCCTTTTAGCCGAATTGGTGCAGGAGGCCGACCGCGGATGGCTCCAAACGCTGCACGGGCAAATCTCGCAGTGGAAGAACCAAGGGGTTTTGCCCGATGCCGCGGAAGCGCTGGCCAACGACGATGTGACCACCCAAGCAGCGCGCCTCTATCGCGACTACGAACGGGCATTGGCAGCGTATCATGCGGTCGATTTCGACGATCTCATCTTGAAACCGCTGTTGCTCTTCGAGCGCGACCCTGAGGCGCGCGAAGCGTGGCAACGGCGCTTGCGCTATCTCCTCATCGATGAGTACCAGGATACCAACCGCACCCAGTATCGGTTGTTGCGCGCGCTTGCCGGGGTGCGCGGCGCCTTTACCGCGGTGGGCGACGACGACCAGGCGATCTACGCGTGGCGTGGTGCCGACGTCGAAAACCTGCGCCTACTACAAACCGACTACCCGCAGCTCAAGGTGATCAAGCTGGAGCAGAACTACCGCAGCACCCGCACGATCCTCAACGCCGCGAACACGCTGATCGCGAACAATGACAAACTGTTTGCCAAACGGCTTTGGTCGCTGCACGGTGTGGGCAGTCCAATCGTGGTGCGCCCGTGTCGCGACCCCGAAGCCGAAGCGGAGTGGGTGGTGGCAACGCTCGACGCGAGGCGTTTCGAGCTGGGTGCGAAATGGTCCGACTTCGCGATCCTCTACCGGGGTAACCACCAGGCGCGCCTTTTCGAGCAGGCGCTTCGCGCCCACCGGATTCCCTACGTGATTTCGGGCGGGGGGTCGTTCTTCGACCGTACCGAAATCCGCGATGCGATGGCCTATTTGCGGCTGCTGGTGAACGAGGACGACGATCCGGCGTTCGTGCGGGCGATCACCACGCCGCGCCGTGGCGTCGGGGCAACGAGCTTGGAAGCGCTTTCCCGTTATGCGGGCGCGCGCCATTCGAGCCTCTTTGCCGCGCTCTTTGAGACCGGTGCCGAGGCGCATGTGCCTGCAGCGCCGCTTGCGGCGATGCGCGAATTCGCGGCGTTCCTCAACCGTTTCCGCTACCGGGCCGAACGCGAACCTGCGGGTCGGGTGGTGCGGGAGCTCTTTGCTGCGGTCGGTCTCGACGACCACTACTTGACCACGATGGAACCCCGCGAAGCGGAACAGCGCACCCGTTCGCTCGGCGAGTTTCTGGGCTGGATCGAGCGGCGCGGCGAAGCGGACGGCGCCGATCTTTTGAACATCGTGCAGACGATCACGCTGATTGCGCGGCTCGAGCGCGACGACGAAACGCCCGACGCGGTGCAACTGGCGACGCTGCACGCCGCCAAGGGGTTGGAGTTCCCCCACGTCTTTCTGGTGGGTGTCGAAGAAGGGCTGTTGCCGCACCAGTCGAGCATCGACGCCGGAGACATCGAAGAGGAGCGGCGCCTGATGTACGTCGGGATCACGCGCGCGCAGCGCACGCTCACGATCACCTACTGCGAAAAACGACGCGACGGTAAAGAGTGGCGCAGCGTCGAGCCCTCACGCTTCATCGCTGAGATGGGGAGCGACGGCGTGACCGTGAAAGGTCGCGATCACCCCGTACCGAAAGAAGAGGCGAAAGCGCGGCTTGCGCAATTGCGGGCGCTGTTGGAACGGGCGCCCGCAGTTGCCGACGAGTAGCGATTGGGAACGGGCAGGCGCAGTGCTCAGCCGCTAGCCCGCGAGCGGCTTCATGCGGTCACGTGCAGTATGGGTACTACCAGACGCGCGCCGTTTGCGCCGCGTGCCGTTACTCGACGGGCGGCGGTGTGAAGTTTGCGCCCGCCTGGTTGGCCAGATAGGCCACCGCACGCGCGATCTCGGCGTCGGTGAGGTCCGCAGCGCCCCCTTTCGGCGGCATTTGCCCGATCCCGTTCGTCGCGGTTTGGATGAGCGCTTCGAACCCTTTCGCGATGCGCGCCGCCCACGCTGCGGCATCGCCCGTTTTGGGGCTGCCGAGCGCGCCGGCTTCGTGACAGCTCTTACAGACCGCCTGGTAGATCTGCTCGCCGGTGCGCTTGCCGGGTTCGACCGTTTGGAACTTGAGGTTGACCTGCGCAACCGGCAAAATGGCCGCGAGTGTGGCGTTTTCGTCGGGCTTCTGTTCTTGGGAACAGGCAACCACCAGCGTGGTTGCGCCCACTGCCAGGAAAAGGCGTGTGATGCGCTGCATGGTATCGTCCTCGATACGGAAAATAGATGGATGAATTATAACGCAGCGCTGATGCGTCTTGCCGAATCTGTGCTATCATGCGCGCTTCACGCAGTACAGGCGCCCGTAGCTCAGTGGATAGAGCGTTGGCCTCCGAAGCCAAAGGTCGCAGGTTCGATTCCTGCCGGGCGCGCCATCGCCTCATCGTTGCCGTTACCGGCGCTTCGGGGGCGATTCTCGCCGAACGGTTTCTGCTGCGGGCGCAGGAACTCCCCGAAATCGAACGCCACCTGATCCTGTCGCCAGCAGCGCTTCTCACGGCCCAGCTCGAATTGGGCAAAAAACGGCGCGACTGGGCTGCGCTTGCCGATGTCGTCTATCGGGCCGACGATCTCGCGGCGCCACTTGCAAGCGGCTCATTTTCCACTGCGGGTATGGTGATCATTCCGTGCAGCATGAAGACGCTTGCGGCGGTCGCGCACGGTTTGTCCGATAACCTCATTGCCCGCGCTGCCGAAGTGACCCTCAAAGAGCGGCGGCGGCTGGTGCTCGCGGTGCGCGAAACGCCGCTGTCGCTCGTGCATCTGCGCAACATGACGCTCGCCACCGAGGCGGGCGCAGTGGTGATGCCGCCTGTGCCGGCCTTTTACGCGGGGGTGCGCACGATCGAAGCCGCAGCGGACCAATTCGCGTGCCGGGTGCTCGATCTGTTGGGCTGGTCTCACCCGTTGGCAACGCGCTGGTTGGGTGCTGGTGCCGCGCCCTGAGGGTCATTGACCGCTACGTTTGACGCAGGCCATTGCGGCGACGGGCGGCCGAGGTAGTAGCCTTGCACGGCGTCGATCCCCAGATGGGCCAAGAGGGTGAGCGTTTCGTGGTCTTCGACGAATTCCGCGATCGTGGTTTTCCCCATGCCGCGCGCCACTTCGGCAATCGCGCGCACGATCAGGCGGTTGTTTTCGTCCTGCGGGAGATCGCGGATGAACTGGCCGTCGATCTTGACGATATCGGCTGGGATGTATTTGAGGTACGAAAACGAGCTAAAACCGGTGCCGAAGTCGTCAAGGCACAGGATCGCCCCCATTTCGTGGAGCTGGTTGGCAAAGCGGATCGCCTCTTGCAGGTCGCCGATTGCGGCGGTTTCGGTGATTTCAAAGAGGAGGCGCCGCGCATGCGGTGGGACAGCGTGCCAGACGCTTTCGAGCCACGGCAGAAAGCCCGGGTCGGAAAGGGTTCGTCCAGAGATATTGACGGCGATGCGCGGCGCTTCGGGGTGGCGACTGAGGTGCTCCAGCGCTGCGGTGATCACCCAGCGGTCGAGATCGCGGATTTTGCCACTCTTTTCGGCAGCCGGGATGAAATGGGCCGGCGCGACCAAACGAGTGGGCTCCTCTGGGTCCCGCATCCGAACAAGCGCTTCGACGTGGGCAAGGGTTCCGTCGAGGCGATAGATCCCCTGAAAATGGAGTTCGAAAAGGCTTTCGGTAAGCGCGCGCTCCAGCCGTTGGTTCCAGTTGAGTTGGGTAACGCTTGCTGCTGAGGCGTCGGCACGGTAGCCGCGCCAAGGATTGCGGCCAGCGTTTTTGGCTTGATACATCGCGATGTCGGCGGCAACGACCAGGTCGTCCGGGGTGGTGCCGTGTTCGGGAAAAAGGGCAACCCCCAGACTGACGGTCACGCCGATGCGCTGCCCGTCGAACTCAAACGGAATGCGCGCAAGGGTCCGGATGATCCGTTCGGCAAGCTGCTGCGGCTCGTTGTGGTTCTGGAGTAACGGGATGAGCACCGCAAATTCATCGCCCCCAAGGCGCGCCACGATCTCATGGGCGCGGGTGATCGTGGTGAGTTCGCTCGCGATGCGCGCCAAGAGTGCGTCGCCTGCGCGGTGGCCAAAGGTGTCGTTGAGCTGCTTGAACTCATCGATGTCGAAAAGCAAAAGGGCCGCCTCGTGGCGATTGCGCATCGCCTCATTGAGTTTTTCCTCGAGCAGTTCGGCAAAGCGGCGGCGGTTGTAGAGCCCGGTGAGGCCATCGCGCTCCGCTAGGTAGATGAGCTGCTCCGCGGAGCGGCGCTCACGGGTGATGTCTTCGAAGAGCCAGAGGCGACCGATCAAGCGCTGATGGCTGTCGCGCACCGGGAAGAAAAGTTGCAACAGGATCCGGCCGTCGATGAGGTGTAGCTCAGTGCTGTCAGAGATCTCCTGCGTGCCAGGCACCATGAGGAGGAGCTTCGAGAAGTGGTCGGGTTCTGCGCAGAGGGTGTTGCTGGCGCGCATCGCGTCGCGCGCGTTGCGGCCGACGAGTGGCGCTTCGGGCGGGATGTGCCAAAGGCGGCGAAGCGCCGTGTTGGCGAAAAGGATCTGATTTTGGGTGTCCACTAAGAGCACCCCAAGACGCATCGCTTCCAGGAGCGCGGTGAATTGCGCGTGTTCCGCCTCGAGCACCGCAAGTGTCGCCTCCATCTCCCGTTCCGCGATGGTGCGCTGCGTCAGTTGGTCAGCGATTTCGCGCGCCATGCGATTGAAGGCGCGCCCCAGACGCGCGATCTCGTCGCTATCCCCTTCTGGAGCGTGCACGTGCCGATCGCCTGCAGCGAGGTGGTTCGCGGTTGCTTCGATCACGCCAAGGCGGTGGCTTACCCGCAGGAAAAAAACGAGGTAAAGGAGCAGCGCAAAGAGGGTTGCCGCGACAACTGCCGCAAGCCCCGTCTGGGTGAAGGTGGTGAGCCAAGTAAGGAGCGGCTGCGGGGAGTAACCCACCTGCACCGCGCCACTGGTGAGCGGCAGAAGGACGTCGTAGCGCGGCAAAAGGGTGGCGCTTCGGTGCTTGAGGGTGGCAAGCGGTTGGCCCTCAGGGAGCTCCGAGTGCGGCACATGCCCCGCAAGCGCAAGCCGCTGCCCAGCAGCGTCGAAAACGGCAAGATAGTCGATTTCCGCCGTTGCCGCCAATTCCGTGGCGATCTCCTCGAGCGTTGGCAGGTTGCGCGCAAGAAGTGGCTCCTGTAGTGCGGCGCGCAGCTCCACCTGTAACGTAGTCAGTCGATCGAGAACGAGCGTTTGCGCTGCATTTTGTGCTTGGTACCAGAAAAAGAGCCCCAACGCGGTCAAGATGGCCAATTGTCCAAGGAGCAAAAGAGGCACCCAGCGGAAAAAGAGCGATCGCCGAAGCGGCGGGCGCTTCATAGGCCGCTCCCTTGGTTGAGCTGGTCGAATTCGGCGACAAACCCATCGAGCGCCTGCCAGTCGGCGTCACGGATCGGGCGAAGCACACCGTGGCCAAGCCGGGCAAAGTGCTCCTGCCCGCTACTGCGACTCCACTCTTGGAACGCTTCGGCAAGCGCGGCGATGCGCGCTTCGCCAAGCCGAGCATGCGCCAGGTACAGGAGCGGCGGCGTGGGGGGTAGGCGATAGAGGATCCGGTAGCTGCCTTCGGGCAGTTCCAGTTGCTTGAGGGTGGTGACCGAAACGACGGCGGCGTCGGCCAACCCCTGCCGCAAGTGGGCCAGCGAATTGGCGTGGCTACCCGTGGCGATGAGGCGAACGTCTTCCCCGATCGTCCAGCCCTGTTCGCGTAGGAGCCGACGCGCAGCAAGGGTCAAGTTGGCCCATCGGTCGCTGGTGACAAGGGTGCGCCCTTTGAGGTCGGCGAGCGTCTGAAGGGGGCTGGTGGGGAGCACAATGAGGAGCGGCTCCAGATCGGTGCTGGGGCGGGCAAGCCCGACCATCGCGTGGCGCAGTTGGGCGATGCGGCCAAAGTAGGGGCTGGTGGCGATCAGGTCGTATTCTCCTACTGCGGTACGGGCGAAATGGGCGCTGTAGTCAGGCGCCGACTCGAGCGCGACCGGTTGCGCAAGCGCGGTGGCAAACCAGGCGCGCAGCGGCTCGTAGAGTTCGGCGAGCTTACGCGCGGAGAGGTACGGGACGACGCCAAAGAGGCGCGGCGTAGCGGCATGCGCGGCGCGAGGCGCGAGCACCGCCCCGAAAAAAAGCCCCGAGAGGCGCGCTAGGGTCTGGCGGCGGGAAATGAGAGAGAGGGACATGTTATCCTTGCAGCAACACTGGATGGGGTACATTGTAAATCATCCCGTTCGTCCCGTTCGGCTACCGGCGCTTGAAGAGGCGCGCCGCGAAAAAGCCGCTGAACCCATCGCGCGGCAGCACCCGCCGCGTGTGAGCGAGTTGCGCTGCCCGTTCCGCGGAAAGCTGCGGGGGGTGACGGGGCGTGAGCGCGGAAGGGATCGCGTCCGGGGTAAGTCCCGGGAGGGCGGTTGGGGGCGACCAGCGGGGGGGTACGACTTCGGCCTCCGGGGCTTCGGCAAGGAGCTCAGCGACCACCCATTCGTTCTCTTCGGGGGCGTAGCTACAGGTGCTATAAACGAGCGTGCCGCCCGGGGCGAGCGCTTGCCACGCGGCGCGCAGAAGCAGCTTCTGCTTGTGCGCGGCTTCGCGTACTTTGCGCGGTTTCCAGTGGCGCCAGGTTTCGGGGTCGGCAAAACGGATGCGCGCTTCCGACGAACACGGGGCGTCCAAAAGGACGCGCGCAAAACGCTGCGGCGTTTTGGCTCCGATGGTGCGCCCGTCCGCGAGGTAGGTCTGCGCACAGGTGACCCCAAGCCGCGCCAACTCCGCGCGCAGTTTGAAGAAACGCGGCTTTACCGCTTCCACCGCTGCGATGCGCCCGCGGTTGGCGATTGCTGCGGCAATGAGCGCGGTTTTGCCGCCGGGCGCTGCGGCAAGGTCGAGAATCTCCGTATCGGGTTGCGGGTCGAGCAACCAGACCGCCCACTGGCTGGAAAGGCTCTGCACCGTCAACAGGCCATCGCGAAAGGGGGCGCTGTGGGTGAGGGTGGCGCGCGCTTGCGGTTCGGCGACGAAGCTCCACGCGGCAAGGGGGTGGGGGAGCGGGGCGTTTGCAGCAAAGGCGGGGCGAATGGGCAGCGCGAAGGTCGCGGCGGTTTGGGCAATTGGCGCGTCGTCTGCGGCGCCTTTTCTTTGCGCCGCGCGCAACGGGTTGATTCGCCCGGCAAGCGGCTGTGGCGCGCAAAAGCTTCCAAACCACGCTGCGCGCACTGCTTCGGGCAGCACCAGCGCTTCTGCAAGCGCTTCGAGGCGCGCCACGAACGGCGCGAGCGGTTCAGGAAAAGAGACCCAGGCCGGCATGGATCACGCCGTAATAGACGAAGAATCTGGGGATGCGAAAGAGGCACGCGCTAGCCACAAGCAGCAAGGGCAGTTTCAGCATCCCCGCGGTCCAGGTGGTGACCGAAAAGGGGAGCGGTGTCGTTGCGCCGAGCACCACCCACCAGAAGCCATACTTGCGCAGTTGCGGTCCATGCTCTTCGCGAAAGCGGCCGCAGACGCGGTGAAGCGTCGGGAAGTGTTCAAGCCAGCGGCCGATGAAATAGCCCTGGATACCTGCCCAGGCCGATATCGCGCCGATCCCAAAAACGTAGAGCCACCAGTTGGCTGCCATATGGCTGCGGCTGATGACGACCAGCATCGAGTCGGGCGGAAAGGGCAAAACGAACGAATCGCCGATCAGGATCACGAGCGCGATGCCAGGAAAACCGAGATGGTTCGCGACCCATTCCGCTGCGGCGACGAGCTCCTTCTGAAACGCCCAGCCGAGCGCCCCCATGAGGAGCAGCAGGCCGACGATTGCGATCACGGTTTTTTTGAGGGTCTCTTCGATCATCGCAGCGTGTCCAGAGAGCGACCTAGGGGGCAGCACACAGGCAGTGCGCCCAGACGGGGGGCAATGTGGCGCCGGGCGCGGTGAGCGGGCGCAGTAGCGGCGCAAGTGGGCGCAGGGAAGCGGTGAGCGAGGCAAGCGGAGGTGCCAAAGCGAACGTTTCGCTGCCGAAAATGAGGCGACGGACCACTTCGCGCGGCGACAGCGGCGGCGTTGGCCAGCGCACCACTGCGTCCGGGGCGTTGGCACGTTCGCGGGCAAGCGCAATCGCCGTCTCCAACCCGCCCAGGCGGTCGACGAGGCCGAGTTTCGCTGCCGCGGCCCCCAGCCAGACCCGCCCTTCCGCGACCGGCTCGAGCTCCGCTTGCGGGATCCCCCGCCCTTCGCCGACCACGGCAAGGAAACGGCGGTAGGTGTGGCCCACCGACGCGTCGAGCGCGCGGCGCACCGCGTCGGGAAGCGGCCGGCGCGGGTCGAGCGGCGCGGCAAAGGGGCCAGTACGGACGCCATCGGTGGTAAGCTCGAGCTTTTCCATGAGGGGCGCGGCGTTGGGGATGAGCGCGAAGACGCCGATCGAGCCCGTGAGCGTTTCGGGGCGGGCGACGATTGCGTCGGCGGTGCTCGCAACCCAGTAGCCCCCCGACGCGGCAACGCCTGCGAAACTCGCGATCACCGGCTTGCCTGCGTCGCGCACCGCCTGCGCCGCGCGCCGGATCTGCTCGGCGGCAAACGCGCTGCCTCCTGGCGAGTGGATGCGCAGCACCACGGCACGGACCGCGTCGTCGTCCCGTGCTGCTTCGAGTTCGTCCACCAGCTGTTCGCTGCTTGCGGTCGCGTCGTTTCCGTCGTCCGTTTCGGTGATTACTCCTTCGAGCGTGATCACCCGAATTTCGCCGGTGCGGTTGGGCAACAAGTGTTTGGCTTCGAGCGCCGCATGGTAGCGTTGCCAAGGGAGAACATCGCGGTCGCGATCGGTGAGCGCAACCGACTCCAGGAGCTTGGTTTGCCATTCGCCAAACGGAGTGAGCGCATCGACGAGCCCTTGCGCGTGCGCAGCCGCAGCGGCGTCACCCTCATGTGCGGCCAGGATTTCGTCGAACGCAGTGTGGTAGCGCTCGATTGCCGTTGCTGGGCGTTTGCGCGCGGCGGCGATCGCGTCGCGAATCTGGCCCCACAGACCGAGCATGAGGTCGGTTGCCGCGCTTTTTTCGCTTTCCGACATCGAGGTGCGGGTGAAGGGTTCGACGAACGACTTGTACCGACCCGCACGGAAGGCGTGGACGGTGATCCCGATGCGGTCGAGCGCCGCTTTGAAATAGGTGGGTTCCAGCGCCAATCCTGGTAAGAGCACGAATCCTTCGGGGTCGAGCGTCACGGTGTCGGCAACCGACGCCAGGAAATAGCTTTTCTGATCGTAGCGGTCGGCAAATGCAAAGAGCGGTTTGCTCGCTTGACGCAGGCGAGCGAGCGACTCGCGCAGTTCCGCAAGCTGGGCGTAGCTTGCGCCCGGAAAGTCACGGAGATCGAGCGCGACCGCTGCAACGCGTGGATCTTTGGCGGCGTGATCGAGCGTGGTGAGCAGCGCGCCCAAGTGGATCGGCTGGGGTTCGTCCCAGAGCGGCAAGGGGGCCGAAAGCGGCGGGGTTTCGGTGAGCGGCGCATCCAGCGTAAGCGCAAGCACGAAGCGGCTTGGGAGCGTCGGCGCCGCGGGGGGCGCGGCGTGCCACGCAAAGAGGAGTGCAACCACGGCCGCAAAGCCGACGCCAAGCGCAATCGCGCCCAGCACTGCGCGCCCGATCCATTCGAGCGCGCCCAGAAGGCGCGCGATGAGGCGAATGGGCCAAAAGAGGAGCGCCTTGAGAAGCAGTACGAGTGGCTTCATGCGGGAAATGGCGAAAATGGGTTGGCGCTATTTCTCATGGGTTCAACGCTCGCTGCGTTCGGCCAACAGCGTATCGACCTCCGGTACGTCCGGGCCGTCAGGCACCTGGACCGTGCCTTTTTCGATTGCGGGTGCGGCACGCCGGCGATAGACCAGGTCCCAGACTGGATGGCCGAGGTTTTGCCCGCGCTGTTCAAATTTGGTGCGCGGCCGCCATGCGGGTCGCGGCTGCGCAAAACCGCTTGCGGGATAGTCGTTCGTCAGCAGGGGCTCCGCGTCGAGCACTTCGCGCATCCAGTGGGCGTACTCTTCCCAATCGGTGGCGCAGTGGAGATAGCCACCGGGCTTGAGACGCGAAACCATCAGCGCGACAAGCACGGGTTGCACGATGCGGCGCTTATGGTGCTGTTTCTTCGGCCACGGATCGGGGAAGAAGAGGTGGATCGCCGAGAGCGACGATTCGGGGATGACGCGTTCGAGCACTTCGATCGCGTCGTGGCGCAGCACCCGCAAGTTGGTGAGTCCGCGCGCCTCGATCAGTTTGAGGAGGTTACCGACCCCTGGCCCGTGCACTTCGACCGCAAGGAAGTCGATGTCGGGGTTGGCTTCGGCGATCGCAGCGGTAGCATCGCCCATCCCGGAGCCGATTTCGAGAACGACCGGGGCGGTTCGGCCAAAGATCGCAGCGAAGTCGAGCGGCGCGTCGGGATGCCACGCCAGGCCCCATTTGGGGTAGAGGGTGGCGAGCGCCTCTTTTTGGCTGGGGGTCATGCGCCCTTGGCGCAAAACGAAAGTACGGATCGAGCGTTGCGTCAGGCGTTCCGGGGTTTTGGTCATCGTTTCGTCATCTGCGGTAAAGGAAAGACTGCGGTCAGGGGATCAGGGTGCATTCTACCTGCGGTCAGCGCCCGATGAGGCCACTTATCGGGGAGCTGGGGTCGGCGCTGTAGGCTTTGCGGGGCATACGACCTGCCAAGTACGCGGCACGGCCTGCTTCCACCGCACGACGCATCGCGTGCGCCATGAGCACGGGCTGCTTCGCGTGTGCGATCGCGGTGTTCATCAGCACCGCGTCGCAGCCGAGCTCCATCGCGATCGCTGCGTCGGACGCAGTGCCGACGCCCGCGTCGACGATCACCGGGACGCTCGCCTGCTCGATGATGAGCCGTAGGTTCCACGGGTTCAAAATTCCCATGCCAGAGCCGATGAGCGACGCAAGCGGCATTACCGCGACACAGCCGATCGCCTCGAGGCGTTTCGCGAGGATGGGGTCGTCGGAGCAGTAGGCCATCACGTCGAACCCTTCGGCAACCAATTGTTCCGCCGCCTTGAGGGTTTCGACCATGTTGGGGAAGAGGGTGTTGGGGTCGCCGAGCACTTCGAGTTTGACGAGGTTGTGCCCGTCCAAGAGCTCACGCGCCAAGCGGAGCGTGCGCACCGCTTCTTCCGCGGTGTAGCACCCCGCGGTGTTGGGCAGGATCGTGAACCGTTCGGGCGGCAGAAAGTCGAGCAGGTTCGGTTCGTCCGGGTTTTGCCCCAGGTTGGTGCGGCGGATCGCGACGGTGACGATCTCTGCGCCCGAGGCTTCGACCGCGGCACGCGTCTCCGCGAAATCGCGGTATTTGCCGGTACCGACGATGAGGCGCGAGCGGAATTGGCGTTGCCCCAAAACGAGGGGTTGGTCTACGAATGGAAGCTCGGCTTCAGGGGATTGGGTTCGCATCGGGACTCCTTGACATTCGATGAGGTCAACCGCCACCCACGGCGACGACGATTTCCAAAACGTCACCGTCGCAGAGGATGGTGGCCTCATAGGCGCTTTTCGGGACGATCGCGCCGTTGCGTTCCACCGCGACGCGCTTGCCCAGCCAGCCGTGGCGCTCAAGGAGCGCCGCGACCGTGGTGCCTACTGGGACTTGCTCGGGCGCGCCGTTGAGGCGGAGGGTAAGGGTGGAAGGGGTGTTGGCCATTTAGGCAAACACCTCATTGAGCGTTTGCGCATCGAGCACCCGATCGAGCCAGCTCTCGATCTCCTCTCGGCTTGCGGTGCTTAGGCGCACCTGCACCGCTTCTGGCAGCGGCCCGAAGCGTTTGGTAAGCAGTCGCCGCAAGGTTTGCAGCTCGCCGAGGTAGAAACCCTTTTCCTCACCTTGCTGCAACCCCTGCTGCAACCCCTGCTGCAACCCTTGTTGCAACCCCTGTTCCCACCACTCTTTCGTCCAACTCTCGATGCGTTCGGCCAACATCGTATCGACCTCCAGTAAGTCCGAGACGTCAGGAATCTCGACCGTGCCTTTTCCCATTTTACGCTGCAACAGCCGCAGTAACCACCGGGTGAGACTGAAGCGCAGCGGCTTCTGTTCCGGTTCGGCGAGCCACTCGATCAGTTCCTGAACCACACGGCGCATAT
>NZ_JAHLSY010000071.1 GCF_019049855.1 Hydrogenophilus thiooxidans
CCGGGCGGGGATTTTTCCCGGTGTTCGACCCTCAGCCAGTTAGGGGGGTGGGTCAGTTTTATCTGGCCAAAGTGGGTCAAAATTCGTGGCCATTGACACTGGGGCGGCAGCAAACGGCTCTACAACCCCTTTGATGTGCTGCAGCTTTTCTTCTTTCGCGAATTTCGCGCGTGGTGGTTTGAAACGGGGACCCCAACTTTTCTTATCGATCTGCTCAAAGCGCGGCGCTTTTTCACGCCGCAGCTTGAGCGCCTCTTTGCCACCGAAGAGCTTCTATCGGCGTTTGACGTCGACAGCATCGAACCTGAAGCGATCCTGTGGCAGACGGGCTACCTGACGATTGGCGCCGTACACGTTACGGCAGGCGTTACCGAATACGAACTCAAGCTACCCAACCGCGAAGTGCGCATGGCGTTGAACCGGGCGCTTACGGCAGCGCTTATGCCCACGCGTCCAACGGCAAGCGTCACAGCGCTCATCAACCTGATGCGCACAGGCGACCTCGAACAGTTGCGTGACCACTTCCAGCGCCTCTACGCGAGCATCCCGCACGACTGGTACCGCGCAAACCCGATCACCCACTACGAAGGGTACTGGGCCAGCGTCTTTTATAGCCACCTTGCGGCGTTGGGGCTGGAGCTCATTGCCGAAGAGGTCACCAACCACGGCTGCATCGATCTTACGGTGAAGCTCCCGGAGCGGATCTATCTGTTCGAATTCAAAGTGGTTGCGGACAAACCCGAAGGAGCAGCG
>NZ_JAHLSY010000072.1 GCF_019049855.1 Hydrogenophilus thiooxidans
AAGGAAGTAGTGGGTGCCGCTTTCGATGAGGCGCAGCGCATACGGGGTCTTGTCGACGTAGTAGTAGGCGTCGTGCTCGCGGATTTTCGCAAAGGTCTGAATCCCGATCGGGAGTTTTTTCCGGTTCACCACGCGGCCTTTTCCCTGCAACGCCCTTTCGGCAATTGTACGGCAAAAAAGCCACCCCCTCATCTTGTCCGATTCACGCTCCATGCCGTAGAATCTGGCGAACCCCCGGTTTTTCCGCGAAATGGTTTGTTCCACGCGATGACCCAAGCGCACGACACCGGCTACAAGCTCCTTTTTGCCCATCCCGAGATGGTGCGCGATCTGCTCATCGGTTTCGTTCCCGAACCGTGGGTGCAAACGCTCGACTTCTCGACCTTGGAGCGCATCAACGCAAGCTACGTCTCCGATAAGGGCGATGTGCGTCACGAGGATATGGTCTGGAAGGTGCGCTTCGAGAACCATTGGCTCTACGTCTATCTGCTTTTGGAGTTTCAGGCGCAGCCCGACCGCTGGATGGCGCTGCGCATGCTCGTCTATCTTGGGCTCCTCTATCAGGATCTGGTGCGCCGCAACGAATTGACGCCTGAGGGGAAGTTGCCGCCG
>NZ_JAHLSY010000009.1 GCF_019049855.1 Hydrogenophilus thiooxidans
AAGCCAGCCGAAAATGGCGGCAAAAAAGACATTTCTTGCCCACCGAGGTGTGAATGTCGAAGGGATACGGTCAGTCTCGCTCATTTCCAGTCAAATGCTTATTTGTTCAGCGTGTCCCTAATGGACAATTTGGGGTTATATCTTCTGTCATCAGAGAAAGGAGAATCCCGATGAAACTGCGTAGTCTCCTCCTGTTGATCGCAGCAGCGGTCTTGGTGTTACAGATCGTCGTTGCGGTGGTTTCGTGGAACGTGCTGGATCGCAGCATCCACCATTTTTCGGTGGTGCGTACCGTAGTGATGCCCAACACCAAAGCGTTGGATGACGCCTTGCTGATCGGGGTGCAGGTACAGGCCGCAATGCGATTGCTTGTCTTTGAACCCAATGATGCTTTAGCATCCGAACGGATGCTCGCCTCAATGCGTCAATTTCCCGACGCGCTCAAACCAGTACTTGAGACCGCGCGGCGCGAGAAGGTTCGCCAGCTCGTGCAGCAAATGATTCACGACTGGGAGTAGAGCGTTGTTCCGCTCATCGACCGTTTCCGTATCGCCCGGGAGAACAACGCGTCACCGAGCGAACTGATGGCACTGGCAAAAGAAACCACCCAAGCTTGGCGGCAAATTCGAGATCCGCTCGAAAAGATGATCAAAGAGCGCAATCAAGCAAACGATCGTGAAATTGCTGAGCTGGCCGATCGGCTCGATCAGTCACGGATCACAATCGAAGTGTTGCTAGCTTTGGCGATCGCTATTTTTCTGATCTCTGTCGCGATTTTCTACCGCCTGTTGGTGCAGCGCACCGCAGTGGCGCGACGCATCGTCGAGGAGGTTGCCGTTTCACGGAATTTGAGTGGGATGGATGGAAAACCGGGACGAGACGAGCTTGGCGAGGTGATTCAAGGAATCCTTCGCCTCAAAGCGGTATTACGGGAACTCATCACCGAACAGAGCAAAAGCCTTGAGGCCATCGTCCAGGTAACGAACAGCCAGGAGCGCGATGCCGATACGGCGGCACAGATGGCGCAAGCCGCTGCGCGCAACGCCGAAGAGATCGCTCAGGCAATTGATGAGATTGGTAACGGCATGGCGCTGCTGCGCGCCAACGCCGAGCAGGCGCAGAAGACAACAGAAACCACCGACCGTGCGGCGGCCTCAGGTGAGCAGACGATCGACAGGACAGCTGCGGAAATGGAAGCGATCGCCGCGATCGCCTCAACCGCTGCCGCCAGCGTCGAGGCGCTTGTCGAGCAGACGCAGCGCATCGGCACGATTGCTCATTCGATCGAGGAGATTGCCGATCAGACCAATCTCCTTGCGTTGAACGCTGCGATCGAGGCGGCGCGCGCGGGTGAGGCAGGGCGTGGTTTTGCCGTTGTCGCGGATGAAGTGCGCAAGCTCGCGGAACGTACTGCTGCGGCTACACAGCAGATCCGTTCGATCATCACCGAAGTGCAATCCGATTCCAACGAGGCGAGTCGGCAGATGGAGGAGGTGAAAGCGAAAGTGGCCAACGGCCAGGCGATGGCGGGCGATGTGCGCAGCGTGATCGCCCGCATTCGCGCCGCGGCCGATGAAGCGCGTGAAGCGGTGCGTACCATCGTCACGCAGATTGCCCAAGAGGTGCAGACGGCAGAGGCGCTTCGGACGCGCGCCGCACACGCGCTCAAGGCTGCCCATGAGAGCGCTGCCCGCGCCGAGGAGAGCAAACACAAAGCCGTGGCGCTCCGAGTAGAGGTCGCGGCGCAGCGCGATCGCCTTGCCGCAGCGTTTCGGCTCTGACCGCGCGGGTGCCATGCGCTTTGGGGTTGCGTTTTCCTGAGGAATGTGCTAAAAAACCGATCATCATGCCCTTCACGGACTTTGTGATGCCTCTTCTTACGCTTTCTGCCCTTCTGGTCGTAGTCGTTGTAGTAAGCCAGCCAACCGGCCGGAGGGCGGGCGTGTAGCCAGTAACGGTAAAGCAACCCCAGCAAACCCCTCCGGCAACCCCGGAGGGGTTTTTGTTTTAGAGGAGTCGAAAATGGAAACGATGACCGGGGCCGAATTGATGGTGCGGCTCTTGGAGCGGCAGGGAATCACCCACCTTGCTGGAATACCTGGTGGGGCCATTCTTCCCTTTTACGACGCATTGGCGCAAAGGGGGACGATCCAACACATCCTGGCGCGTCACGAGCAAGGGGCGGGTTTCATCGCGCAAGGCATGGCGCGGGTAACGGGGCAGGCGGCGGTGTGTGTTGCATCGAGCGGTCCTGGCGCGACCAACCTGCTCACCGCGATTGCCGATGCGCACCTCGATTCGATCCCGCTCGTCGCGATCACCGGTCAGGTGCCGCTTGCGATGGTGGGTACTGACGCGTTTCAGGAGGTCGACGTCTATGGCATGTCGATCCCGATCACCAAGCACAATTTTTTGGTGCGCTCGGCCGCCGAACTGTTGGAGGTGATTCCGCAAGCGTTCCGATTGGCGCAAAGCGGTCGGCCCGGTCCGGTGCTCGTCGATGTCCCGAAAGATGTCCAGAATCAGAAAATAAGCTTCGAACATTGGCCGGAACCGGGAGTGCGTGAGCCGGGTCCCGAAATCTCCTTGCCAGCGATCGAACAAGCAGCGGCGCTGATCAACGAAGCGGAGCGTCCGGTGCTCTACCTGGGCGGAGGGGTGGTTGCCAGTGGGGCTGCGCCGCTTGCGGTGGCACTGGCCGAACAGGCATCGATGCCCACCGTGATGACGCTGATGGGGCTGGGCGCGATGCCGGTCGATCATCCCCTCTCATTGGGGATGCTCGGCATGCACGGTGCACGCTACGCCAATTTCGCGGTGCAAGAGAGCGACCTTTTGGTAGTGGTGGGCGCGCGTCTCGACGACCGAGCGGTGGGCAAGGCAAGTGCTTTTGCCCCCAACGCCAAGATCGTTCACATCGATATCGACCGTGCGGAATTTGGCAAAATCAAAACACCGTACCTCGCGGTTCATGCCGACGTGAAAGCGGCGCTTGCGGCGCTGTTGCCGCGCGTGCGGCCGCAGATGCGCAAGCGGTGGCTTGCGCACGTCGCCGCGCTCAAGGCGCGTTACCCGCTGGCGATGCCCGGACGCGACGACGTGCGCCAGCACTACGGCCTCATCGCGGCGGTTGCCGAAGCGCTTGACGATTCGGCGGTGGTGGTGACCGATGTGGGCCAACACCAGATGTGGGCCGCGCAGGCCTATCCGTTGCGCCGACCGCGCCAGTGGCTCACCTCGGGCGGATTGGGGACGATGGGGTTTGGTTTGCCCGCTGCGATCGGCGCGGCGCTTGCCGAACCGCAGCGGACCGTGGTGCTGTTCACGGGCGATGGCAGTATCAAAATGAACATCCAAGAGTTGGCAACCCTTGCCGAGCTGCAAGCCAACGTCAAGATCGTCTTGATGGACAACCGCTCTTTGGGACTTGTCTATCAGCAACAAAACCTCTTCTACGGCAAACGGGTGATTGCGTCCCGCTATGGTCATGGGGTCGATTTCGTCACCGTGGCACTGGGGTTTGGCGTTCCCGCGTTCGATCTCGATGGCGTGGCGGACCCGAAAGCGGCACTGACGGAAGCGCTGACCACACCGGGCCCGGTCTTCATCCGTTGTCCGATCGATGCCGAGGCGTTCGTCTATCCCATGGTGCCCCCCGGGGCAGCGAACACCGAAATGATCGAGGCGTAACGACAAGGAGCAAGCGATGATCGAACAGGTGGCAGAGCCGCTGCCGACGAGCGGTTTCGAGAAAACGGTGTTGGAGCTCGAAGTGAACAACCATCCGGGGGTGATGAGCCACATCGTCGGGCTCTTTGCGCGGCGAGCGTTCAACGTCGAAGGGATTTTGTGTATGCCGTTGCCTGACGGGACGGTGAGTCGCATTTGGCTCCTTGTGTTTGCCGACCAACGGCTCGAGCAGCTCATCAAACAGTTGGAAAAACTCGTTGACGTGCGTTCGGTCCGTCAGCATGGGGCGGACCACGAGGTATTCGTTCAAGCAGAGCGCTTCTTCCGCTGACGCGTGCGATAATCGCCTTTTCGCGATGTTCAGGATCGGCGGATGAGCGGAAACACCTTTGGGCAGCTTTTTCGCGTGACGACCTTTGGCGAGTCGCATGGATCCGCGCTTGGGTGCGTGATCGATGGGTGTCCTCCCGGGCTTGCGATCGACGCGGCGGAAATCCAGCGGGAATTGGATCGGCGCAAACCGGGCACGAGCCGTTTCGTGACGCAGCGGCGCGAGCCGGATCGCGTCGAAATCCTCTCCGGGGTCTTCGAAGGGGTGACCACGGGCACGCCCATTGCGCTCCTCATTCGCAACGAAGATCAGCGCTCGAAAGATTACGGCAAGATTGCAGCAACGTTCCGTCCTGGTCATGCCGACTACCCCTACCTGATGAAATACGGGATTCGCGACTATCGAGGGGGCGGACGCGCTTCGGCGCGCGAAACCGCGGCGCGTGTTGCGGCCGGGGCGATCGCGAAGAAGTGGTTGCGCACCCACTACGGAATCGTGATTCGCGCGTTCTTGGCGCAGATGGGGCCGATCGCGATCCCATTCGTTTCGTGGGACGAAGTGGAGCGCAACCCCTTTTTCGCCCCCAACGCGGAGATCCTTCCTGAACTCGAAACCTACCTCGACGGGGTGCGGCGTGCGGGTGATTCGGTCGGCGGCAAAGTGACGGTCGTTGCGTCCCACGTGCCGGTGGGGTGGGGAGAACCGGTCTTCGGCAAGCTCGACGCGGAAATCGCCTACGCGATGATGGGCATCAACGCAGTCAAAGGGGTCGAGATCGGTGACGGAATGGCGGTTGCCGCACAACACGGCAGCGAACATGGCGACGAAATCACGCCGGAAGGGTTCTTGAGTGACCATGCGGGGGGAATGCTTGGCGGCATCAGCACCGGGCAGCCGATCATCGTCCATCTGGCGATCAAGCCCACTTCGAGCATCCGAATCCCGAAACGCTCCATTACCGTCACCGGCGAGCCCACCGAGGTGGTGACCACTGGCCGCCACGACCCGTGCGTTGCGCTGCGCGCGGCGCCAATCGCCGAAGCGATGCTCGCGCTGGTATTGATCGACCAGGCGTTGCGTCACCGGGCGCAATGCGGCGATGTGACGCCCCCCCTTCGTCCAGTTCCCGGCGTTGCGCCGCACGGTGCGTTGCCGTTCCCCCTTCCGCCTGAAGCGCCGTAGCGCACCGACCGCTGCGCGATGACCACCGCGCGTTTTCCCTTCTGGCCGCTTGCCGGTTACCAGTTTTTCTATTTTGCGTTCATCGGGATCTTTTCGCCGTACTTTCCGCTCTACCTCGACGCAGTGGGGTGGGGTGCCGGGTCGATCGCGGCGTTGATGGTGGTGATGCAAGCGGCACGGATCGTCGCGCCAACGCTCTGGTCGCTCTGGGCCGGTAACCGTTATGCGCGCATGCGTCAGGTGGTGCGTTGGGCACCGCTAGCCGCGGTCAGCGGGTTTTCGCTCTTCTATTTTTCGGACGACGTCCAGGCGGCGCTCGTCGCGGTTGGGATCGTCGCGTTTTTCTGGAGTGGGGCGCTGCCGCTTTTCGAAGCATTGACGCTGGCCCATCTGGGCCGGGCGGTGCGGCGCTATCCTCTGATTCGGCTCTGGGGGTCGGTGGGTTTCATCGCAGCCGTGGTGGGGGTCGGGGCGTGGCTCGAAATCATGCCGCTCTCTACGGTTCGCGACGGGATTGTGCTGGTTCTGGTCCTGCTTACCCTTTCGGGGTGGGCGCTGCCGCTGCCGGCAAACCCCCCTGCACGCCACGTGCCGCACCCCGCAAACTGGCGGTGGTGGCGTATCCCGGCGGTGCGCTGGTTTTTGCTGGCGACCTGCCTCATGTCGGTCGCACACGGGGCGCTCTACACCTTTTTTTCGTTGCATCTCGCGCTCATTGGCTACAGTAAAGTCGCAATCGGGGCTTTGTGGGCGTTGGGGGTGGTTGCTGAAATCGGGCTCTTTTTGATTCTGCCGCGTCTGACCGAGCACTGGGGCGTTGCCTGGCCGTTCGTCGTAACCTTTGCTGTTGCCGCGCTACGCTTTCTCCTCATCGGTTGGTTGGCGGAGTCGCCCGTCTGGGTGGGGGTCGCCCAGCTCATGCACGCGGTCACCTTTGCGCTCTACCACGGTTGCGCGGTGCAACTCATCAACGGTTGGTTCGGGCCACGGGCACCGGCGTTGGGTCAGGCCCTTTACAGCAGCCTCTCTTTCGGCTTGGGGGGGATGATTGGCTCGGCGTTGGCTGGCGTTGTCTGGACACACGGCGGCCCTGGGTGGACGTTTACCGCGTCGAGCGTTGCGGCACTTGCGGGGTTGTTTGCGGCGTGGCAGAGCGTGCGCACCGCAACACCATTTGTCAGAGCAAACGCTCCTATGGAATAATTGCACGATCCAACACAGGAAAGATGGGATGGCAGGCAAAACACTGTACGACAAACTCTGGGACGCCCACCTCGTTCGGCAGGATCCGGATGGTACGGCGCTCATCTATATCGATCGGCATCTGGTCCACGAAGTGACTAGCCCGCAGGCGTTCGAAGGGCTGCGCATGGCGGGGCGGAAACCGTGGCGCATCGATTCGGTGGTGGCCACCGCTGACCACAACGTGCCGACCGACCCGCAGGAGTCTGAGATCAAGGATCCGGTCTCGCGTGAACAGGTGGTGACGCTCGACGCCAATATCCGCGCGTTCGGGGCACTGGCCTATTTTCCCTATCGCGACCCCCGACAGGGGATCGTCCATGTGATCGGACCGGAAACTGGAGCTGTCCTACCCGGGATGACTGTGGTTTGTGGCGATTCCCATACCTCGACGCACGGGGCGTTTGCCTGCTTGGCGCACGGTATCGGCACGTCGGAAGTCGAGCATGTCCTGGCCACGCAGTGTCTGGTCGCGAAAAAATCGAAGAATATGCGCATCTGGGTCGATGGTGCGCTTCCGGAAGGCGTCACGGCGAAGGACCTGATTCTGGCGATCATCGGCAAGATCGGTACCGCAGGCGGAACAGGGCATGCGATCGAATTTGCGGGGCCTGCCGTTGCTGCACTCTCGATGGAAGGGCGGATGACCCTCTGCAACATGGCCATCGAAGCCGGTGCCCGTGTGGGGATGGTCGCGGCGGACGAGAAAACCATCGACTATTTTGCCGACAAACCCTTTGCGCCGAAAGGAGCGTTGTGGGAACAAGCGGTCGCTTATTGGCGGACGCTTACGAGCGACGACGACGCCCATTTCGATCAGGAAATTCATCTCGATGGGAGAACGCTGGTACCGATGGTCACCTGGGGCACCAACCCGGAGCAGGTGACGACGATCGATAGCGTCGTTCCAGACCCCGAATCGTTTTCTGATCCGGTGAAGCGCGCGGCGGCGAAACGGGCGCTTGAATACATGGGCCTTACGCCCGGCACGAAGATCAGCGAAATCGCCGTCGATCAGGTCTTCATCGGCTCATGCACCAATTCGCGTATCGAAGATCTGCGTGAAGCGGCACGGGTCGTGCAGAAACTGGGCCGCGGCAAAGCGGAAAACGTCAAGCGTGTGCTGGTCGTTCCCGGCTCAGGACAGGTGAAAGCGCAAGCCGAAGCCGAGGGACTCGATCGGATCTTTCGTGCCGCTGGCTTCGAATGGCGTGCGCCGGGCTGTTCGATGTGTCTGGGGATGAATCCCGATCAGTTGCAACCGGGCGAA
This sequence comes from Hydrogenophilus thiooxidans, assembly GCF_019049855.1. Classification (GTDB taxonomy): domain Bacteria; phylum Pseudomonadota; class Gammaproteobacteria; order Burkholderiales; family Rhodocyclaceae; genus Hydrogenophilus; species Hydrogenophilus thiooxidans. The sequence continues at coordinate 7,716 of NZ_JAHLSY010000009.1, forward strand.
CGGTGCGCTTCGACCTCGAACCGCAATTTCGAAGGGCGCCAAGGGCCGGGCGGCCGTACCCATCTGGTGAGCCCCGCGATGGCTGCTGCCGCGGCGATTTTCGGCCATTTCGTCGATGTCCGGAGCTTGTGATGATGCAACCGTTTACCGTTCATGAAGGAATCGTCGCGCCGCTGGATCGCGCCAACGTCGATACCGATGCGATCATTCCGAAGCAGTTTCTGAAATCGGTGCGCCGCAGCGGTTTTGGTCCCTACCTCTTCGACGAATGGCGCTATTTGGACCGGGGCGAACCCGGTATGGACTGCAGTCAGCGGCCCAAAAATCCCGATTTCGTCCTCAATCAGCCCAGGTATGCCGGAGCCACCATTCTGCTCGCGCGGGAAAATTTCGGTTGCGGCAGTTCCCGCGAGCACGCGCCGTGGGCGCTGGTCGATTACGGATTTCGCGCGATCATCGCGCCGAGCTTTGCCGATATCTTTTATAACAACAGCTTCAAGAACGGTCTGTTGCTCATCACCCTGCCAGCGGAGACGGTCGACCAGCTCTTTGCCGAATGTGCGGCAACCCCGGGCTATCGCTTGAAGATCGATCTGGCGCAGCAGACGGTCACCAAACCGGATGGGTCGTCGTTGCGGTTTGCGATCGACCCATTCCGCAAAGAGTGTTTGCTGAACGGCTGGGATGAGATCGGTTTGACCTTGAGGTACGCCAGCGAAATCCGTGCGTTCGAAGCGCGGTATCGAGAACGCTACCCCTTCTATTTCGTGAAAGGATGATCATGTCGGTTACCACCAAAAAGGTCTGTCTGCTTCCGGGCGACGGGATCGGGCCGGAGATCGTTGCCGAAGCGGTCAAAGTGTTGCAAGCATTACAGCTTCCGATCGAATTCGAGACGGCGCTCATCGGCGGCGCCGCGGTGGATGCCACGGGGGAACCCTATCCTGAGGCAACGCAGAAGCTTGCGCGCGAAGCCGACGCCGTTTTGTTGGGGGCAGTGGGTGGCCCGAAATGGGATACGCTTCCGCGGCCGCAGCGGCCGGAACGGGGCCTTTTGGCGATCCGCAAAGACTTGAACCTCTTTGCCAACCTGCGCCCAGCGATCCTTTATGATGAACTGGCCGCGGCCTCGACCCTCAAGCCGGAGGTGGTTGCCGGGCTCGACATTCTGATCGTACGCGAATTGACGGGCGACATCTACTTTGGTGAGCCGCGCGGGATCGAGGTTCGAAACGGCGAGCGCGTCGGGTTCAACACGATGATCTATTCGGAAGCCGAGATCCGTCGCATTGGTCGAATCGCGTTCGAGGCGGCGCGCAAACGGCGTAAGCGCCTCTGCTCGGTCGACAAGATGAACGTGCTCGAAACCACGCAACTGTGGCGTGACGTGATGAACGAACTCGCGCCGCAATACCCCGACGTGACGCTCACCCATATGCTGGTCGACAATGCCGCGATGCAGTTGGTGCGCGCACCGAAACAGTTCGACGTGATCGTCACGGGCAATATGTTCGGCGACATCCTTTCGGACGAAGCGGCGATGCTCACCGGCTCGATCGGCATGCTCCCTTCGGCGTCACTCAACGAAACGGGCAAAGGGCTCTACGAGCCGTGTCATGGTTCCGCCCCCGATATCGCAGGGCAGGGGGTTGCGAACCCGCTTGCGACGATCCTCTCGGCAGCGATGATGTTGCGTTACAGTTTCGGTTGGGAAGACCCGGCAACGGCAATCGAGCGCGCAGTGCAGAAGGTCCTGGCGCAAGGGCTTCGCACGCGCGATATCGCTGCGCCTGGGGATACGGTCGTAGGAACCGCGGCGATGGGAGACGCGGTAGTCGCGGCACTGGCTTGACTTTTTGGTAATGGGAGTGGAACACGATGGCAAAACCACGCGTGGGTTTGATCGGATGGCGCGGCATGGTCGGGTCGGTGCTCATGCAGCGGATGACCGAAGCGGGCGATTTCGCGCTGATCGAACCGGTCTATTTTTCCACGTCGGCAGCGGGAAAACCGGCGCCGACCTTTGGCGGCGTGACACCCGAGCTGCCGCTGCAAGACGCATACGAGATCGACGCGCTGAAACCCATGGAGATCATCGTCACTTGTCAGGGGGGCGATTACACGAAAGCCGTCTACCGCAAACTGCGTGATGCCGGGTGGCAAGGGCACTGGATCGACGCAGCGAGCACGTTGCGGATGGAACCCCATACCGTGATCGTGCTCGACCCCGTGAACCGGGCCGTGATCGACGCGGCGTTGACAAACGGTGGGCGCGATTGGATCGGCGGCAACTGTACCGTTTCCCTGATGCTCATGGCCATGGGCGGTTTGTTTCGGGCCGGGTTGGTCGAATGGGTCAGCGCGATGACCTACCAAGCCGCCTCTGGCGCCGGTGCGCAAAACATGCGCGAACTCTTGCAGCAGATGGGGCGGCTTTATCAGGCGGTGGAACAAGAGCTCGCCGACCCCGCAAGCGCGATTCTGGAGATCGACCGCAAAGTCACCGAAACGATGCGTTCGCCCGATTTTCCCACCCACCATTTTCGCGGTGCGCCTCTGGCGGGGAGTCTCATTCCCTGGATCGACGTGCCGGTCGAGCACGGACAGTCGAAAGAGGAGTGGAAAGGGGGGGCGGAGTGCAACAAAATCCTGGGGTTGCCGCCTTTCCGTTCGCCGGGGTCGATCCCGATCGACGGCATCTGTGTGCGCATCGGGGCGATGCGGTGCCATTCGCAAGGGCTGACCGTCAAGTTGAAGCGTGACGTGTCGTTAACAGAGATCGAAGCGCTGATTGCCAACGCCAACGAATGGGTGAAAGTAGTGCCCAACGAACGGGAAATCACGGAGCGTGCGCTGACGCCCGCAGCGGTTTCCGGAACCCTCACCATTGCCGTTGGGCGGCTGCATAAATTGGCGATGGGGCCCGAGTATCTGGGGGCGTTCACCGTCGGGGATCAGTTGCTCTGGGGTGCTGCCGAACCGTTACGGCGTATGTTGCGCATTTTGTTGGAACAGCGTTCCTGATACACGGGCAGAGAACGGCTCGGCGACGCGACGAAAGGGGAGACAACCGTGACTGCACCACAACATCGCATGAAAAAATGGTTGCTTGCCGTGACAGGCGGTTTGGCGTTGTCGCCAGCCTTTGCAGCAAGCCTGGGCGAGTTGACGGTTGCTTCCCGCTTGGGCGAACCCTTGACCGCATTCGTGACGGTGCACGCCGACGCTGCCGAACTGCGTTCGATGGCGGTGGGGCTTGCCGACGAAGCGGCGTATCGCGAAGCCGGAATCACGCCCTCTTCGCTCCTGCCGAAACTCTCCGCGCGCCTGATTCCGCGGGGCGCCGGGTGGGCGGTCGAACTCAAGACGCGCGAGCCAGTCCGTGAGCCGTTCGTCAATGTCTTGCTCGATTTGCGTTGGAACGGCGGGCGGATTCTTCGCGAATACGCGATTCTGATCGACCCGCCCGAATACGCGCTGCCCACGCAACCCGTTTTGCCCAAAGCGGTTGCCGCATCCCGCATGACTACCGAGCCAAACGCTCAAGGTCGTGTCGGGGCACGTACCCCAGCAGATCCGTTCGTTCCGAACTCACCCGGAACGCGGTGGGTACGTCCGGGGGAAACGTTGCTAAAAATCGCTCGGGAAACGCAGCCGCGCGGGGTGCCGCTCGAGGTCGTCCTCTACGCGCTCTGGCAGAAAAACCCGGAGGCATTTCTTGGCAACGACATCAATCGGCTTCAGGCAGGCGTGCGGCTTCGTTTTCCCACTCCGGACGAACTGACCCAGGTGCCGGTTGCGGATGCGCGCAGCGCGATCGAAGTCCAGCTCAAAGGCGCGTTGGCTACTCACCGACAGCGCGTTGCCGAAAAGCCAGCGGTCGTCGCCGAAAAATCTGCTGCCGCTGCGAAAGGTTCGGTCGTTGCCCGTACGTCGATTACCGAAACCGAGCCAAGCGCACAAGCGCGCGACCAGGTTGAGATCAAACCCACTCAGGTCGTTTCTTCCCCTAAAGAGGCGCCACGGGCAGGGGCAAAAGCGGCTCCCCCTGATGCGGTGCCCATTGAAGATTGGCTTGCTGTGAAAGGGGAGTTGGAAGAGGCGCGCGAACGCATTGCGGCGCTCGAGCAACAGCTGGCGCGCGTTGCGCAGCTTTTGGAAGTGCAAAATGGGCTTTTGGCCCAACTGCAGCAGCAGGCGGTCGCGCAACCCGGAGCGAAGGCGAGCACAACGCCAGCCGCGCATTCGGAAGCGCCAGGCGCGAAAGCGGGGGCGGTTCCGCCGCGTCCCAACGAACCGGAACAAACGGCGGCAGCCCAACCCGAAGCGAAAGGAAACGAGCCGGCGCAGCCTAAGCAAGCGGAAACCGAGCCTAAGCAAGCAGAAACGAAGCCCAGGAAAACGGAAACCGAAAAGCCAGCGGTTTCTGAAACGGCGAAAACACCCACCAAAGCGCCGGCCGATGCTTCACTGCCTCGCACGACCGAACCCAGCTTCCTCGATTTTCTCCTCGAGCAACCGGCGCTGCTGGCAGGGGCGGGGGGCGCGGTGCTCCTTTTGGTTGCGCTCCTCATAATGCGGCAACGCAAACAACGGGAAAGTGATGCCCATTCCCCTGCCGCTGAGGCTATGGAACCCGCAACGCAGGCGGTGACGCAGACTGCGCAGAACGCACAAGCCACACAGCTCAAGACGCTCAGCACCGAACCCTCGCCTTCGCGGCTTTCGGCAGCTTCAGGGCAGGAGGTCGATACCTCTGCCAGTATTTTGGGCGCCGACTTCACCCAGGTTGCGTTCAACGCGCTGCAAGCGGACGAAGGGATCGATCCGGTGACGGAAGCGGAGGTGTTGCTTGCCTACGACCGCGACCAGCAAGCCGAAGAGATCCTCCTCGACGCGCTCAAAGAGACCCCGAATCGACCGCAGATTCCGTTGAAATTGCTCGAAGTCTATGGGAAGCGGGGTGACCGGCAACAGTTCGACCACTATTTCGCTATGGTGGCGGCACTGACCGGGCGTAGCGGCAAAGAGTGGGATCGCGCCGTGTCCTTGCATGAACGGTTCTTCGGCCCGATGCCGGGTGCGCAGAGCGCGCCGCTTGCTGCCGCTACGAATTTGACGCCTCAAACCGACGAAGAGACGCTGCACTTCGACAGCGCAGAAACGTCTGCTAAGCCGCAAGCCGTGCCGCAAGGGGAGTCCGAAGCGGGTATTGAAGCGGCCCCAGAGCCGACGCCAGCAACATCGTCAGAAGCGCCGCTCGATTTCGCGTTCAACCTCGATACGGCCCAGAAGGAAGGTGAAGCCGGTGCCGATGAGGCGACGGCGCGTGGCCCCGAGTCGGCCGCAGAGCCGGAACTTGCGCTCGATATCGATCTCGGCGATCTCGATTTTGATCTCGATCTCGAATCGGAACGGAAACCGCCAACCCAATCCGGAACGACACCGGAACGCCTGGGGGGCGACGCGCTTGGGGCGTTGGCCGAAACGCTCGAACCACAGACTACAACGCCATCGTCAGAAGCTTTGCCCAGCCAACCCGAACCTACGAAGCTTCCCGAGTCGCTCGAGCCGCAAGAGGCGATTACGCTCCCTGATCTCGACCTTGACTTCGAGTTCGAAACCGAGCAACCCAAGGAACCCGATGGCGAACCGGCTCTGGAAGCGAAAACCTTTGCCGAACCCCCTGCGGACGAACCCATGGTGACGGCGCTCGAGGGCGCTACCGCGCCGGCCGAACTGGAGCCGCCTGCTGAAGAAGAACCGGCAGAGCAACCCACCTCAGAATTCAGCGAACCCGCAACGCAGCCCTCTGTCGATCTTTCGGAACTTCCTGAGGTCGACCTGGAGACGGTGATGCAAGAAGAGGGGGAAGCGCTAGAAGACGAAATCGACGACAGCCGCCTCCAATTGGCGCAAGCGTACCTCGATATGGAGGACTTCGAAGGGGCTCGGGAGCTGCTCGAAGAGGTTGTGCGTGATGGTAGCCCCGAAGCAAAAGCCAAAGCCGAGTCCCTGTTGGCGCAGCTTTCAGGTTGATAGGGCGTTTGGCGTCGGTGCGCGTCTCCTATGCTTTACGGGTCTGGCTCTGGATTGCCGGCGCGGTCGCGCTGCAGGCCGTGGCTTCGCTCACGCTCCTAGCCCTTGTGACCCTGCTTGTTGCAGGTGCAGCGATTGCAATCGACCGGGCGCGTTTCGTGCGGCTCCTAAGCCGGATCCGCTGGCTGTTGCTCAGCATCGTGATCCTCTTTGGCTGGATGACGCCGGGCACGGCGATTGCGCCGTTCGCGGTTGCGTTGATGCCAACCTATGAAGGGATGGAATTGGCGCTGCTGCACGCCTTACGCCTATTGGCGTTGGTCGCATGGTTGATTTTCTGGTTCGCGTGGTTACCCATCCCCGAACAGCCGACAGCGCTGTATCGCGCGTTTTTTCCCTTGGTCTGGTTCGGCGTTCCGCTGGAACGCTTCGCGGTGCGTTTGGCGCTCATCCTCGACGGACTCGATGCGCTGGCGAAAGCGCCGGTCCGGCTTCGGGACTGGCGCCACCTGCCGCGCTGGCTCGAAGGGGAGGACAACGCAGCTGAGTCGTGTCGTCAGAAGGCGGGTTTGCGATGACCGAGCCGCAACGGTGGTTGCTGTTGGTCGCATACGCGGGGGATCGGTTCCACGGGTGGCAAAGCCAACCGTCGGGACAAACGGTTCAGGACCATCTGGAACGTGCGATTGCTGCGATCGCCCAGCACGCGGTTCGTGTCCATTGCGCGGGGCGAACCGACGTCGGTGTCCATGCGCTCGCGCAGGTGGTCCATTTCGATACCGTCGTGCACCGCCCGGCAAGCGCGTGGCAGCGGGGAGTGAACGCACACCTCCCGCCGGGAATCGCGGTGTGGCACGCCCAGCCGGTATCGCGACGGTTTCACGCGCGTTTTGGCGCGCGGGCGCGGCGTTACCGTTATCTCCTTCTGGTGGGTGCGGCACCACCGGCCCAATGGTGCGGAAAAGTTGGATGGTTTCACCGCCCGCTCGATGGCGAAGCGATGCAACGGGCGGCGCAATACTGGGTGGGTACCCACGATTTCAGCGCCTTTCGTGCGGCACAATGTCAGGCAAAATCGCCGGTTCGGACCGTCACCGCAGCAACGGTCACGGCAATTCCCGGCGGGTTCGCGTTCGACTTCGAAGCCGACGGCTTTTTGCACCATATGGTGCGCAATTTCGTCGGCACCCTGGTCGCGATCGGCAAAGGGTATGCGCCACCGGAATGGGCAGCGGAGCTGCTTACCCACCGTGATCGCACGCGCGCAGCGCCCACTTTCATGCCCGACGGGCTCTACTTCTGTGGTGCCGATTATGGTGCGGTGCCGGAACTTCCTGGCGGCGGGCGAATCATCAAAGTGCCGCAGTTGGCGATCAAGGGGGAGGAAACGACGTGACGGCGAAGGGTAACCGGCGGATCCGAGTCAAGATTTGCGGCCTGACGCGCGCCGTCGACGTCGCTGCGGCAGTCGAGGCCGGTGCCGATGCGCTCGGGTTCGTCTTCTATCCCGCTAGTCCCCGTGCCGTGACGGTGGCGCAGGCACGCGCGCTTGCGCGTGACGTGCCGCCGTTCGTGAGCATCGTCGCGCTCTTTGTCGATCCATCGGTCGCCGAGGTCGCTGCGGTCTTGGACGCGCTCCCCATGGCGCTCCTACAGTTTCATGGGCAGGAAACGCCCGAATTTTGTCGCCAGTTCCACCGCCCGTACCTCAAAGCCTTTCCGGCCCGATCGCAAGCGATGCTCGCCCAGGCGCTCGTCCGCTACCCGGATGCGTGCGGCTGGCTCGTCGATACCCCGACGGTTCAGCATGGCGGAAGTGGAAAGACGTTCGACTGGACCGTCTTGCCCCCCCCTGAAGCGCGGACGCGGCCGCTTGTGCTCGCCGGTGGTTTGACCGCGGATAACGTTGCCGAAGCGATCGCGCGCGTGCGCCCGTGGGCCGTCGATGTCAGCAGCGGCGTCGAAAGCGCGAAAGGGATCAAAGATCGCGGTAAAATCGAACGGTTCCTCACAGCGGTGCGCAGAGCCGAAAACGACTGTGCCGCTTCTCATTGATGGAGACCAGACGAGCATGAACGCCCCCCAACCGAAGGCAACGGCGCAACCCTACGCCTATCCCGACGCAAACGGCCATTTTGGTCCCTACGGAGGCGTGTTCGTCGCCGAAACGCTGATACCCGCGCTCGAAGCGCTCACCGAAGCGTATGAAGCGGCGAAGGACGATCCGGCGTTTCGAGCTGAATTTGAAGCCGATCTCAAACAGTACGTCGGGCGTCCTACTCCGATCTACCACGCGAAACGCTGGTCGGAGGCGTTGGGTGGCGCGCAGATTTATCTCAAACGCGAAGACCTCAACCATACCGGGGCGCACAAGATCAACAACTGCATCGGTCAAGCCCTCTTGGCGCGCCGCATGGGCAAACCCCGCGTGATCGCTGAAACGGGCGCTGGGCAGCATGGGGTTGCGACGGCGACGGTGGCCGCCCGATTCGGGCTGAAATGCGTCGTCTATATGGGGGCAGAGGATGTCCAGCGGCAGGCGGCGAACGTCTATCGCATGAAGCTCTTGGGTGCCGAGGTCGTGCCGGTCCATTCGGGGTCGAAGACCCTCAAAGACGCGCTCAACGAGGCGCTGCGTGACTGGGTCACCCATGTTGCGGACACCTTCTACATCATCGGAACCGTCGCCGGTCCGCACCCCTACCCGATGATGGTGCGCGACTTCCAAGCGGTGATCGGACGCGAATGCCTCAAACAGATGCCGGCGCTCGTCGGGCGACAGCCCGACTACGTGATCGCCTGTGTTGGTGGGGGATCGAACGCGATGGGCATCTTCTACCCCTACCTTCCGTACGAGTCGGTGCGGCTCATTGGGGTCGAAGCCGCCGGCGAAGGGATCGCCACCGGGCGCCATGCCGCAAGCCTCACCGCTGGCCGGCCGGGCGTGCTTCACGGCAACCGAACCTATCTCTTGCAAAACGAAGATGGGCAGATCATCGAAACCCATTCGATCTCGGCCGGCCTCGACTACCCGGGGGTTGGGCCGGAGCACGCGTGGCTGAAAGAGATTGGGCGCGCGGAATACGTTGCCGTGACCGACGACGAGGCGTTGGCTGCGTTTCACGATCTGTGCCGCTACGAAGGCATCATCCCCGCGCTCGAATCGTCGCATGCGCTCGCGTACGCGGCCAAGATTGCGCCGAGATTGGCCAAAGATCGGATCCTTTTGGTGAACCTCTCGGGGCGTGGCGACAAAGACATGCATACGGTTGCCCAACGTGCGGGGATCACGCTATGAGTGCTCCTTCTAACCGCATCGACAGCCGGTTTGCGCGCCTCGCTTCCGAGCGGCGCAAAGCGCTGATTCCGTTCGTGACCGCCGGTTTTCCCGCTCCGGAAGTGACTGTTCCGCTCATGCACGCGATGGTGGCGGCTGGAGCCGACCTGATCGAATTGGGCGTACCCTTTTCCGACCCGATGGCCGACGGGCCAACGATTCAGCGCGCCAGTGAACGGGCGCTTGCAAACGGGCAGACGTTGGCGAAAACGCTCGCGATGGTCGAAGCGTTTCGTGCGCAAGACCGTGAGACCCCCGTCGTGCTGATGGGGTACTTGAACCCAATCGAAGCGATGGGGTGGGGGCGTTTCGTTTGTGAGGCTGCGCGCGTCGGGGTTGACGGGGTGCTCACCGTCGACCTGCCGCCGCAAGAGGCGCACGAACCGGCTCGGTTGCTCCATGCAGCAGGGATCGCGCCGATCTTTCTGTTGGCACCAACCTCGCCAGAGACGCGTGCGCGGGTGGTGGCCAAACTGGGGCGCGGCTACGTCTACTATGTGTCGCTCACCGGTGTGACCGGCGCCGGGCACCTCGACGTCGCAGCGGTCGCGGAACGCCTTGCCGCGTTGCGGCAGTGGGTTGCGCTGCCGATCGTGGTGGGTTTTGGCGTCAAAGATGCCCAGTCGGCACAAGCAATCGCCAAGGTTGCCGATGGTGTGGTCGTCGGTAGCCGATTGATCGAAGCAATCGACGCCGATCCGGCCAACGCCGTTACCGCAGCCACTCAATTGCTCACCCCGCTGCGCGCGGCAGTCGATGCGGTTGCGGCAACGGCGTAACCGCCACGGAGCGAGAAAGGAAACGGGTGACGATGAACTGGTTGGATAAAATCATTCCGCCGGGCATTCGGCGGGTCACGAGTGGCGCACGCAAAAGCGTGCCCGAAGGGTTATGGACCAAATGCCAGGGATGCGAAGCGGTCCTCTACACTGCTGACCTCGAAGCCAACTTGCGCGTCTGTCCACAATGTGGCCACCACCACCGTTTGGGGGCGCGCGCGCGACTCGACGCGTTGCTCGACCCACAAGGGCGTGAGCCGATCGGTGACGAAGTTCGGCCAGTCGACCCGTTGCGTTTCAAAGACAGCAAGCGCTATACCGAGCGGCTCAAAGAGGCGCAGCGCGCAACCGGCGAACACGACGCGTTGGTGGTCATCGCAGGCACCGTGGAACAGATCCCCGTCGTCGCCGCGGCGTTCGAATTCGAGTTCCTGGGGGGATCGATGGGGTCGGTCGTGGGCGAACGCTTCGTTCGTGGGGTGCGAGCCGCGGTCGAGCGCCGGGCCGCATTCGTCTCCATTGCGGCAAGCGGGGGCGCGCGCATGCAGGAGGGGCTTCTCTCCCTGATGCAGATGGCCAAAACCAACGCGGCGCTGGCGCAATTGGCGGAGGCTGGGTTACCCTATCTCTCGATCCTCACCGATCCGACGATGGGCGGCGTTTCCGCAAGTTTCGCGTTCATGGGCGATCTGGTCGTCGCCGAACCGGGGGCGTTGATCGGTTTTGCCGGACCGCGGGTGATCGAACAGACCGTGCGGCAAACGTTGCCCGATGGGTTCCAACGCGCCGAATTCCTGCTAGCAAAAGGGGCGATCGACGCGGTAGTCGATCGACGCGAACTCAAGCAGTGGACGGCGCGCGCCCTGAGCCTATTGATGGCCCGGTTTGGCACCCATGAATCCATCCCCGACGCCCCTTTCGCCACCGTCTGAGCACGCGCTACCGCAAAGCGTCGACGCGTGGCTGGCGCGGATCGAGGCGCGCGGCAGTGAAGCGCGCATCGTGCTGGGATTGGAGCGCGTTCGGGCGGTTTGGGAGCGGCTCTGGGGCGATCGTCCCTTTCCCCATCCGGTGATCACCGTTGCCGGCACGAACGGCAAGGGATCGACCTGTGCCTATCTCGACGCAATCTATCGCGCCGCTGGCTACCGCGTCGCTTGCTACACCTCGCCGCATCTCGTGCGTTTTCACGAACGGATCCGGGTGGGTGGTGTGCCAATCGACGATGCAGCGCTCATGGCGGCATTTTCCGCAGTGGAGAAGGCGCGTGACGCTCTTGCCCTCACCTATTTTGAATTCGTAACCCTTGCTGCGCTGTGGCATTTTGCGCAGACGCCGCTCGATCTCGTCATTTTGGAAGTGGGGATGGGGGGGCGGCTCGACGCGGTGAATCTGATCGACCCCGACGTTGCGATTCTCACAACGGTCGACCTCGACCACCAGGCGTGGCTGGGGCCGGACCGCGAAGCGATCGGGCGCGAAAAAGCGGGGATCTTCCGCACCGGACGTCCCGCGGTCGTCGCCGACCCCGACCCTCCGCAAAGCGTCCTTGCCACGGCAACGGCGCGCTCGGCACCGCTTTTTCGCATTGGGGTCGAGTTCGGTTTCGAACCCCAAGAGACCCAATGGCGGTGGTGGGCAACCGGTTTTGGGCAGCGCGCGGGGCTGCCTGCGCCCGCGTTGCGCGGCGAGGGGCAGTGGCACAACGCTTCGGCGGCGTTGATGGCGGTTTCGCTCTTGAGCGATCGGCTGCCGGTGCCGCAACAAGCGGTGCGAGAGGGGCTATTGACGGCGACGCTACCGGGTCGGTTTCAACTGTTGCCGGGGCGTCCGCTTGTGATCCTCGACGTTGCGCACAATCCGCAGGCGACGGCGGCGCTGGCGAAAAACCTCCACGCGCTGCGGTTGCCCACGCCTACGTACGCGATCTTCGGATGCTACCGTGACAAACCGGCTGAAGCGCTCGTAGCGCCGCTCGTTCCCTCGATCGACCGGTGGTGGCTGGTGCCAACCCCGGGGGAACGCGGCCAGGATGCGGCGGCTCTGGAACCGATCGTTTCCGCGGCAGGGGCGCGCGCCGTCACGGTTGCTGCGCATCTCGAAGCGGCCTTGACGCAAGCGGTGAAGGAAGCTGGGCCGGATGATAAAATCGTCATTTTCGGCTCCTTTTCGATCGTCGGACAGGCCTTGGCATGGCGCGACACGCAGCGCACCACGAATCCGTGACCGATCCCGTGGCTTCGTCACCCAGTGAGGCTCTTTTACGAGCGCGGCGCCGTTTTTTCGGAACGCTGGCTCTCTTTGGTCTGAGTCTTCTCGTCCTGCCGTTCGTGATGGATTCGGAACCGCCTGCATCGCTTCCTGCACCAACGGTTCGGTTCATCACGGAAAAGCAAGAGGTGATCACGCTTCGTCCTGGAACGGAAGCCATTACGCGTTCGGATTCGGATGCGAATGCTCCTGCGCCATCTGACCTTCCCGCTTCCTCCACAGAGGGGGCGCCAGCGGATGCGGCACCGCGTTCGGCAGTAGAACCCACCCCGGGTGCTCGAGCCGAACCCGCCGAGTCGTCTGCAAGTAGCAGCGGCAAAACGCCGGAAAAGGGGCGCTCGTCCCAGCAAAGTGGAACGCAGAACCCGCAAAACGCCGCTCACGATCGACCCAGCCAAAACGGGCAAAAAGCAGCGCACGAACGAACGGAAGCAAGCGTACCATCCGCAACCAAGGAGGTCGCACAACCCAAAAAGAACGTACCGATCTGGTCCGAAGCCAAGATTAGTGATACCGCGAAGGCGCAGGCGGCGTTGCAAGGTATTTCGTCACCGCAGCAACCCCTTACCCAGTTCTGGTACGTTCAGGCGGGTGCGTTCAAAGAGGAGGCGCAGGCGATCAGAGCGGTCGAACAGCTTCGACGTGCCGGTTATCCTGCATATCTCATGTCTGCGCAGGGGGGGTGGTATCGCATTCGGGTCGCCCCTTTTGTCACCGAAGCGGACGCGGAAGCGGTAACGGGCAAAATCGCGGCGCTCGTCGGCGGCAAACCGCGCGTCGGGGCGCAGAGGATCGCGCAATGAATCCGTTCGATCTTGCTGTCGTTGCGGTGATTGCGCTCTCGGTGGTTGCGGGGATCTGGCGTGGAATCGTTGCCGAGTTGCTGTCGCTTGCCGCGTGGGGGATCGCGATCGCTGCGGGATGGTTTTGGGGAGAAGCGCTTGGTGAGCGGGTGCTGGCCACGGTCTTTTCCGATCCCCGCTTGCGCTGGTTGGGTGGTGCGGTGATCCTTGCCCTTGCGGTTTTCTTACTGAGCGCCATATTGCGCGCGCTCTTAGGCGAGGTGTTGAAAGTGACGGGTTTGGCCGCTTTCGACCGCTTTTTGGGCGCATGGTTCGGTTTGGCGCGCGGCGTGGTGGTCGTGGTTTTCGTCGCGCAAGTACTGTTGTGGTTGGGCGCGGAAAAGACCCAATGGTGGCAAGCTGCGAAGACGCGCCCGTGGGTAGAAGCCGGGTTGGCGGAAGCGCTCCTTCTCTTGCCGGATACGGTGACACAACGCGTGGTGCAAAAGGGGTCTTGAAATGTGCGGAGTCATTGGGGTCGTTGCGCAGGAACCGGTCAATCAATTGCTCTATGACGGGTTGCTCGTCTTGCAGCATCGCGGCCAAGATGCGGCGGGCATCGCCACCGGCGCCGACGGGCGCTTCTTTCTCCACAAAGGGCCTGGATTGGTGCGCGACGTCTTTCGTACGCGCAATATGCGTAACTTGGTCGGCAATTGGGGGATCGGCCATGTGCGCTACCCCACCGCAGGGGATCCGTGCGATGTCTCGGAAGCGCAACCCTTCTACGTCAATTCCCCTTTCGGGATTTTGCTGGCGCACAACGGCAACCTTACCAATACCGAAACCCTGAAAGCGGAGCTCTTTCGCACCGATCGGCGACACATCAATACCAATTCCGATTCCGAAGTGATCCTCAACGTGTTGGCACACGAATTGCACCGTTCGGTTTCGGGGTTGGAATTGACCGACCGCGCCGTGTTCGACGCGGTGCGCGGGGTGCACCGTCGCTGCCGCGGCGCGTACGCGGTGGTCGCGATGATCGCCGGTTATGGCCTTTTGGCTTTTCGGGATCCGTTTGGCATTCGCCCGCTCGTCTTTGGCAAACGCGAAAGTGCCAACGGAACCGAATGGATGGTCGCTTCCGAATCGGTTGCGCTCGATGTCTTGGGGTTCGAACGCGTGCGCGACGTCGCACCGGGTGAAGCGATCCTCTTTTCGGCCGAACAGGGGATGCGCGCGGAGCAGTGTGCCGATCGGCCGATCCTGGCGAGCTGTCTCTTCGAATTCGTCTATTTGGCGCGGCCTGATTCCTTCATCGACGGGGTTTCGGTCTATGACGCGCGGGTGAAGATGGGCGCGAAACTGGCCGAGCGATTTCACGCATTGATGCCGCAGGAAAGGGTCGATGTCGTCGTACCGGTTCCCGACTCTTCGCGGCCCGCGGCGATGGAGATGGCGCAGCGCTTGGGGGTAGCCTATCGCGAAGGGTTCGTGAAGAATCGCTACATCGGGCGCACCTTCATCATGCCGGGGCAAGCGGTACGGAAAAAATCGGTGCGACAAAAGCTCAACGTGATCGAACAGGAATTCGCCGGAAAAAACGTGCTCATTGTCGACGATTCGATCGTGCGGGGCACCACGTCGCGCGAAATCGTCCAGATGGCGCGGGATGCGGGGGCAAAGCGCGTGATCCTCGCCTCTGCTGCGCCGCCCGTGCGCTACGCCAATGTCTATGGGATCGACATGCCGACGCGCGCCGAGCTGATCGCAGCGTATCGGGATGAGGCGGAGATTTGCGCCGAGATTGGCGCCGACCGCATCCTTTATCAGAGCCTCGACGACCTCAAAGCGTGCATTCGCGAGATCAACCCGGAGATTACCCACTTCGAGGCTTCCTGTTTCGATGGCTGCTATATTACCGGCGACGTTTCGCAAGAGTACCTCGACGGGATCGAAGCGCGCCGGAGTCGCGGTGCGCATAATCCCGCGCGCGGTGGCGGCAATCAGCTCGACCTCACTTTGGCCGGTGGGGATGAGGAGCGCGACGCGTGAAAGCAAAAACCCTTGCCGTTCGCGCGGGACAGACGCGCAGCCACTTTCAAGAACACGCCGAAGCGCTCTATCTGACTTCGAGCTTCGTGTTCGAATCGGCTGCGCAAGCGGCGGCACGCTTTGCTGGGGATGAGGAAGGATTCGTCTATTCCCGTTACGCCAATCCCACGGTGGCGATGTTCGAAACCCGCCTTGCGGCGCTCGAAGGGGGGGAACGGTGTGTTGCGACGGCCAGTGGGATGGCGGCGATCCTTGCGGTGGTGATGACGTTCTGCCAAGCCGGGGATCGAATCGTTGCGGGGCGCGGCCTTTTCGGCGCAACGCAGCAGCTATTGGGATCGATTTTTGCCCGGTTTGGGGTCGTGACCGAATGGGTCGACTTGAGCGACCCAGAAGCCGCCGCAGCCTCGATTCGTCGGGTTCGTCCGCGGCTTGTCTATTGCGAGAGTCCCACCAACCCGTTGACCGAGCTGGTCGATCTTGCGTTCGTCGCCGAGGTGGCGCATGAGGTGGGGGCCCTTTTCGTCGTGGACAACTGCTTCTGTACCCCGATCTTGCAACAGCCGCTTGCGTTTGGCGCCGATCTGGTCGTTCATTCCGCAACCAAGTATCTCGACGGACAAGGGCGCGTTTTGGGGGGAGCGGTCGTCGGGGCGCAGGCGCTGATCAACGAGGTGGTGCGGTTTCTGCGCACTGCGGGGCCGTCGCTTTCGCCGTTCAACGCTTGGGTGCTCTTAAAGGGCCTTGAGACGCTGCCGCTGAGAATGCACGCGCACTGCGCGCACGCTCAGGCAGTTGCGGAATTTCTGGCCGGACATCCGAACGTGACGCGCGTCTATTTTCCCGGGCTCCCCAGTCACCCGCACCACGAGTTGGCCAAGCGGCAACAGCGTGGATTCGGTGGGATCGTCGCGTTCGAGGTCGCTGGCGAGCGGCAAGCCGCATGGCAGGTGATCGACCGCGTCCGCCTCTTTTCGATTACGGCGAATCTGGGGGACGCGAAAAGCACCATCACCCATCCGGCGTCCACGACCCACGGGCGTCTGTCGCCAGAGGTCCGCGCTGCGATGGGGGTGCGGGAAGGGTTGATTCGGCTGTCGGTCGGGTTGGAGGATCCCGAGGATCTGATCGCCGATCTCGATCAGGCACTCTCCATGCGGTGAAAACCCGCTGCGTCGAGTCGCGCTAGCGGCGTGGGTTGGTGATCGCGCCATTCGGCGAGCACCCATCGGGTGCGCAGGGTGCCCGTTACCGGGTCGGGGTACGTCACAGCGCGGGGAATGTGGGTGTGACCGTGGATGAGGTGGGTGCCGGGATAGCGGCGAAAAAGCGCCGCAACGGCGGCTTCGCTCACATCATCGGGAATGTCGTGGCGCGCTGCGCTTTGTGCGCGCGCTTGCTGCGCAAATGCTAGCCGTTCCGCTAACGGGCGCGCCAAGAACGCGCGTTGCCACGCAGGGTCGCGCGCTTGGGCGCGCCATGCCAGGTAGGGCGCATCATTCCAGCAGAGTGCGTCGCCGTGGGTAAGGAGATAACGCGCTCTTCCGGTATCGACACCGACCAGGTCTGGGAGGCGGCGAAAGCCCAATCGCCTTGCCAAATGGCGTCCCACCAGGAAATCGCGGTTCCCGGGCTGAAAGAGGATGAGCCGCTGCTTAGCAACCGCTGCAAGCTGGGTGAAGAGGTCAGCGAACGCAGGGGGATCCCAGTCGTCGCCAATCCAAAAATCGAAAAGGTCCCCCAGGATCGCAACCGGCTCTTCAGGTGGGAGTTGCTGCAACCATTGAACGAACTGGTGTTGCCGTGCGCAGGGTGTGATCGGATCGAGGTGAAGGTCTGAGAGTAACCACAGCACCGGCAGGCGCAACCACAGGCGGCAGTACAGCTGCGGTGGGGTCATTCGACGCGGTCGTTTTCGCTACCGCCAGCCGTGAAGAATTCCCGCACGCGGTCGAGCCAGCTTTTGCTCTTCGGTTGCTGCCGCTCTTGGTGTTCGCGGCCAATCGCTTCGAATTCACGGAGGAGTTCTTTCTGGCGTTCGGTGAGATGCACCGGCGTCTCAACCACGACGTGGCAGTAGAGATCCCCAAAACCGTGGTGGCGGACGTTTTTGATCCCCTTGCCGCGCAGCCGGAAAACCTGGCCAGTTTGGGTCTCCGGGGGGATTTTCAGGCGCGCGACACCGTCGAGCGTCGGAATTTCGATTTCGCCGCCCAGCGCCGCGGTGACGATCGAAATCGGCATTTCGCAATGCAGGTCGTCACCATCTCGTTGAAAGATCGGGTGCGGTTTGACATGGATCTCCACGTAGAGGTCGCCCGGCGGTCCGCCATTGATCCCCGGTTCGCCGTAGCCGCTCTGCCGCAAGCGCATGCCGGAATCGATCCCTGCTGGAATTTTCACCTCCAGCGTTTTGTGTCGGCGAATCCGGCCGGCGCCACGGCACTCTGGACAGGGGTTGGCAATCATCGTTCCGGTGCCATGGCAGTCGGGGCAGGTTTGCTGAATGGAGAAGAAACCCTGTTGCATCCGAACTTGGCCCATCCCGCCACAGGTCGGGCAGGCGCGGGGTTGGGTTCCGGGTTTGGCACCGCTGCCATGACAGGTGGTGCAGGTTTCGTAGGAGGGGACACGGATCGTCTTGGTGGCGCCATGGGCCGCCTCTTCGAGCGAGATCTCGAGGTGGAAGCGCAGATCGGCGCCGCGATAGACCTGTGTGCGGCTGCGACGGGTGGTGCTGCCGCCAAAGAGGTCTTCGAAGATGTCACCAAATGCGCTCGCGAAATCGTCGAAGCCGCGCGCTCTCTCGCCAGCGGCCGCTGCCGCGCTTGGGTCAACGCCCGCGATGCCGTACCGATCGTATGCGGCGCGTTTGGACTCATCCGAGAGGATGTCGTACGCGCGTTGAATCTCTTTGAATTTCTCTTCCGCGGCTTTGTCGCCCGGGTTGCGGTCCGGGTGGTACTTCATCGCAAGCTTCCGGTATGCTTTCTTGATTTCGGCAGCGGAAGCGTCGCGGGAAACCTCGAGAATCGCGTAGAGGTCGATTTCACTCATGGGTTCGATCCGTCACTGAGGTACAAAAACAAGCAAAAGAAGCCGCTACCTCAGAGGCAACGGCTTCTTGGGGGTTACTGGGGCGATACGGTCACGACCTCTTGTCGTCTTTCACTTCGGTAAACTCCGCGTCGACCACGTCGGCATCGTTCGCGCTGGCGCTTCCTTGCGTGCTGCTACTGGTGGTGCTGCCGCTCTCTGCGCTTTGCGCTTTTTGCATCACTTCGGCACTGACTTGCGCCAGTTTTTGCATCGCCGCTTCGATCGCCGCTTTGTCTTCACCTTTCGCTGCCCGTTCGGCTTCTTCGATCGCCGCTTCAACCTTGCCTTTTTCCGCAGTGCCGACCTTGTCGCCAACCTGTTCGAGCGATTTCTTCACCGAATGGACGAGCGCATCGCACTGGTTGCGCGCTTCCACGAGCTCGCGCATCCGTTTGTCTTCGGCAGCGTGCAGTTCGGCGTCACGAATCATCTGTTGGATCTGCTCTTCGGTCAACCCGGAGTTCGCTTTGATCGTGATCTTGTTCTCTTTACCGGTATCCTTGTCACGCGCCGAAACGTGGAGGATCCCATTCGCGTCGATGTCGAAGGTGACTTCGATCTGCGGCACACCACGCGGCGCAGGCCGGATCCCTTCCAGATTGAATTCGCCCAAGAGCTTGTTGTCGCGCGCCATTTCGCGCTCGCCTTGGAAGACGCGAATCGTCACCGCGGTCTGGTTGTCGTCGGCGGTGGAGAAGATCTGCGTCGCTTTCGTCGGGATCGTGGTGTTCTTGTTGATGAGCTTGGTCATCACGCCACCGAGCGTTTCGATCCCAAGTGAGAGCGGAGTGACGTCGAGGAGCAGGACGTCCTTGACCTCACCTTGCAACACGCCCCCTTGGATCGCGGCACCGATCGCCACCGCTTCGTCCGGGTTGACGTCTTTGCGCGGTTCTTTACCGAAGAATTCTTTGACCTTTTCCTGGACCTTCGGCATCCGGGTTTGTCCGCCGACCAGGATCACCTCGTCGATGTCCTTGACGGTGAGACCCGCGTCTTTGAGCGCGATGCGGCACGGCTCGATGGTCCGCTCGATGAGGTCTTCGACGAGCGATTCGAACTTCGCTCGCGTGATTCTCATCGCCAGGTGCTTCGGCCCAGAAGCATCCGCGGTGATGTAGGGAAGGTTCACTTCGGTCTGTTGGCTGGATGAGAGCTCGATCTTCGCCTTTTCCGCCGCTTCTTTGAGGCGTTGCATCGCCAGCGGGTCTTTTTTGAGGTCGACCCCTTGCTCTTTCTGGAATTCACTGACGATGTAGTCGATCAGGCGGTTGTCGAAGTCTTCCCCACCCAGGAAGGTGTCACCGTTCGTAGCAAGCACTTCGAACTGGTGCTCCCCGTCGACTTCGGCAATCTCAATGATCGAGATGTCGAAGGTGCCACCCCCCAAGTCATAGACCGCGATCTTGCTGTCGCCGGGTTTCTTATCGAGGCCAAAGGCAAGCGCAGCCGCAGTCGGCTCGTTGATGATCCGTTTGACTTCGAGCCCTGCGATCCGCCCCGCGTCTTTCGTCGCTTGCCGTTGCGCGTCGTTGAAGTAGGCCGGCACGGTGATCACCGCTTCGGTGACCTCTTCGCCCAGATAGTCTTCTGCGGTCTTCTT
This sequence comes from Hydrogenophilus thiooxidans, assembly GCF_019049855.1. Classification (GTDB taxonomy): domain Bacteria; phylum Pseudomonadota; class Gammaproteobacteria; order Burkholderiales; family Rhodocyclaceae; genus Hydrogenophilus; species Hydrogenophilus thiooxidans. The sequence continues at coordinate 27,681 of NZ_JAHLSY010000009.1, forward strand.
CATTTTGCGCAAGACTTCCGCAGAAATTTGCTGCGGCGAAAGTTTCTTGCCAGCAGAGGTTTCCACCCACGCGTCGCCGTTTTCTGCGCGGATGATCTTGTAGGGCATCAGTTTGATGTCCTTCTGGACTTCTGGGTCTTCGTACCGGCGGCCGATGAGGCGCTTGATCGCGTAAAAGGTGTTCGCGGCGTTGGTGACCGCTTGCCGTTTTGCCGGTGCGCCAACCAGGATTTCACCGTCTGCGGTGTAGGCAACGACCGACGGTGTGGTGCGTGCGCCCTCCGAATTTTCGATGACGCGCGGTTTGCCGTTTTCCATCACCGCGACGCAGCTGTTGGTGGTTCCCAAGTCGATACCGATGATTTTGCCCATTGTTTTCTCCTATTGCCGTTTCTGAGTTGGAACTCTTTTTGTGTATGAGGGCGTTGCTGAGAATTTCAAGAGCCCGATTTGGCTTTCGAGACCATCACGAGCGCCGGACGGAGCACGCGCTCATGGATGAGATAGCCCTTCTGCAACACCTGCGCTACCAGGTTGGGTTCACCGTCGGACTCGATCATCCCGATTGCCTGGTGCCGGTTGGGGTCGAATTTGTTGCCTGCCGGATTCTCTTCCTGAACGCCGAACTGTTCGAGCGCGGCGATGAGTTGCTTGAGCGTCAACTCGACCCCCTCGCGCAGGCTTTCGACGGTTTGATTCTCGGTGGCGAGCGCCGCTTCCAGGCTATCCTTGACCGGCAAGAGCGCCGCGGCGAATTTGTCGATCGCGTAGAGACGCGCTTTGGCGATCTCCTCTTCGGCACGACGCCGGACGTTTTCCGTTTCGGCTTTGGCGCGCAACCAGGCGTCGTAGTGCTCGGCCGCTTTGCGCTCGGCAATGCGCACCATCTCTTCAAGGTCGGGAACGGTGTCGATCGGCCGCTCGTTGACCTCGTCGCTCGTCACCGACGCACCGACTTCGGTAGGGCTTTCCGGGATTGGGTTCGTCTGTTCTTGGGGATTGTTCATAAGGTTCTGCTCCCATTGCAATGGCTCAATTATAATGAAATGGGAGCAGCGCTCGGGAATTTCAAGGGGGATTACCGCCTAGCGTGAAGCCATCAAACGCGAAGATCGAGATGGGAGACGGTACCGACGCCACCACTTTCGCGAAGGTAGATACTGCTTTTTTGGAGCTGCCCCAAAGGGTTCCCGTTTGAATCGTCCACGGTGAAACGGGTTCGGACTGCTTGGGTAGCCAGCGCGCCGATATCGGCGTTTCGTAGCGCAATGAGGCGGTCGGGGGCAAAGGGGTGCCAGACGAAGAGGCGGTGGTAACTCTGATCGCCTTCGTCGATCCAGCCGTTGCTGTCTTCGTCCAGCGCAGCCAGTTCGGCGAAACCGTCACCCGTAGCCGGCCCAAAGAGCTCTTTGCCGTCATCGACGCGGCCGTTGCCATTGCGGTCAAAGACCAGGAACCCTTTTCCACTTATCGGCACCGGGAGATTGACCTCCGTTCCGTTTCCCATGAGGTCGAAGCGAAAGCCGATATCGACCAGTTCGCCTTCACTTGCCGTGAAATCGACGACCAGTGGATCCTTCATTTTCGGAGCGCGCTCAGCGGTGAGTTGGGTGGTTGCCAGTGAGACCGAAAGGCTTTCGCTGCGTTGCCAGGTGAAACCGGCCGCAAATTCGATCGTTCGCCCATCGGCGGTCCGCACCACCCCCGATGCAGAAAAGGCAAGCGCTTCGGTGCGAACGACAGTTGCCGTGGCAGTCAGGGTTTCGGCACGCAGAACGATCACATCGGGTTCGTTTGCCGAACTGCTCGCCACAGAGGCAGGGGCAGGGGGAGTCGCGGAGGGGGTGGTGGCATGCGACGAATCGAGGGGGTAGGTTTCCGTGTGCTCTGGCGCGATGCCAAAAAAGCGCCGCAGCAGTTCCCGAACGAACCGCATTTCTGGCGTCAAGGCACGCTCCTTTTCCTTTTCGATCACGTCTGTAGGGCGCGTGGTGTCCGCTGGGGTCTCTCCCGTTTGGGGTTTGCGAGTCGATTCGTCGGCGCGTCGCCCCCCGGTTTCGCGGGGTGCAGATGGGGCGTGTAAGCGCCGAGGCCCAGTAAGGCGGCCGATTTCACGCCCCTCTTGTTGAACCGTGAATGTGGTGCGTTCGTTCTCTACCGCTGTTGCGGCCAGATTGAGGGTCGATTCGGTGATGCGCATGGCTGCCCTCCTGAGGGAAGTACAAAGGGGCAAATGGGTTTACGGCATCACCAGAAAAAACTTGAGAGCTGTTCGACCATCACCGCTTGGTGGCGCAGAAAGGGCGCATGTGCGGCGTTGGGGATGGGCAGCCATTTCCCATGAGGCACGTTCTGGGCGATGGCTTCCCCCGCGGCACACGGAATGAGGGGGTCATTCTCCCCGTGGATGACGAGGACAGGGGCCGTAATGCGGGGGAGTTCGGCGCGCAGATCGACTGTAGCCAGCCAATCAAGTCCAGCAAGCAGGATCTCCAGGGGCGGGGCGGGATCGGCTGTCGCGAGAATTTCGGCGGTCAGCGTTTTGCTCTCCAGCTCCCCGCGGTTGAAGCCACCGACGAAACGGGGGAGCATCGCCGGTTCGTCTTCGGCGATCGCAGCGCGAAACTCGGCAAGCGCTTGAGGCGCAAGCCCATGGGGCCACTCGTTGCGGGTGACGAACGACGGCGTGCCGCCGATCGCAACCACGCCGCCAATGTGGTGCGGCGCGCGCGCCGCCGCCGCAAGGGCGATCATTGCGCCCAATGACCAGCCCATCAGGATGGTTCCGTGCGGTACTGTGGCAACGAGGCGGGTAACTGCGTCGGCAAAATTGGCGGTGAAGGGGGTTTCACGGTATCCAGGTAGATCGTACCATTCTGCACCCAACGCGTCCGCCAAGGGTTGAAGCGGCCCCCGCCCGAGCCGCCACCCGGGTAGCATCACGATGGGCGGTTTCATCGCAGATAACCTTGGAGCCAGGAGAGGAGTCGTCCGGCGTCGATCGCGCCGCTTTGCCGCGCCACTTCCCGACCGCGGATAAAGAGGGCGATCGTGGGAATGCTCCGAATCTGATACTGCGCGGCAAGATCCGGGTTGGCCTCGGTATCGACCTTGACGAAGTGGATTTTGGGCGCCTTGTGCGCAGCTTGGGCGAAGTGAGGGGCCATCATGCGGCACGGACCACACCACGGGGCCCAGAAGTCGACCACGACAGGGATGGTTGGTTGCAGGACGTGGCGGCCAAACCACGCCGAATCGACGTTGATCGGTTCGCCGGGCAGAAGCGATTGTTTGCATTTGCCACATACCGGCCCATCGTCGAGGCGCTCGGCAGGTACGCGGTTCAGAGCGTGGCACTGCGGACAAGGGATCATCAACGGTTCAGCCATCCTTTGCTCCTCATGACATCCAGGGATCGTCGTCTCGGTCTTGCGAGCGGCGTCGATCGACGCGCCAGCGTACCTTGATTGCATAGGTGGGGTCGGAAAGCGCGATGTCAACCACCCCCGTCAGAATGCTGTAGAGCAACGCGCCCCAAAACGCCGACCAAAAGTCGGCGACGACTACTCCGGGCACGATTCCTGTGGCTGCCCAAAAGAGGAGCGCGTTGATCACGAGGGCGAAGATGCCGAGCGTGAAAATAGTGGCTGGCAGGGTCAACACCAGCAGGAGGGGTTTGATCGACCAGTTGATGATCCCCAATACGAAGGCGGTCAAGAGTGCTGCCCCGTAGCCCGTGACGGTAATCCCAGAAACGATCTCGGCAACCGCCAGGAGCGCCACGGCATTGAGCAGCCAATGCAGCAGTAATCGGAGCCAAGGGGGGAGCCTCATGAGGCAGGGAACTCCACGGGGGTGTGCATCGGCCAACCGGAAAGATGCGAAGTGAGGATGGTGGCGAAATCACGGATCCATTCGGGATCTGCGTTGAGACACGGAACGTAGGTGAAGTGTTCGCCGCCTGCGGCCAAGAACGCCTCTTGGCATTCGATCGCGATCTCTTCCAATGTTTCGAGGCAGTCGGCAACGAAACCGGGACAAACCACGGCGACCCGCTTCACCCCTGAGCGCGCCAACTGCTCGAGCGTCTCTTGCGTGTAGGGTTGCAGCCATTTCGCTGGCCCGAAGCGGGATTGAAAGGTGACCTGCCAACGTTCGCGCGGCAGGCGCAGCGCTTCTGCGATCAACCGGGCACTTTTCTGACATTCGCAATGGTAGGGATCACCGGCGTAGAGGGTTTTAAGCGGCATGCCGTGAAAGCTAAAGAGGAGCTGCTCCGGTTCCCCATTCTGCTCGAACGCTCGGCGAAGGGTTGTGGCAACCCGTTCGACCCATACCGGGTGGTCATGCCAGTGGCGCACGAAGCGAACTTCCGGTACATCCCGCCACCGCTGAAGTGCCTGCGTGACGGCGTCAAAGACCGAACCGGTGGTGCTCGCACAATACTGAGGGTAGAGGGGCACGACCAAAAGACGCCGCACGCCAGCTTGCCGCAGCGAAACCAATTCGTCACGCACATTCGGGTTGCCGTAGCGCATCGCACAACGAACGAGCGGCCCGGATTCTCCCCACAGGGCTTGAAGCCCTTCGGCCAGTTGCCGCGTGACAACCGTGAGGGGGGAGCCCGCTTCGGTCCAGATTTGGGCGTATTTCGCAGCGCTCGCTTTCGGGCGGCGCGGCAGAATCGCCAGTTCGAGAATGGGGCGCCACAGCCAGCGTGGCAGTTCGATCACGCGAGGGTCGGTGAGAAATTCACGCAAATAACGGCGAGTTGCAGCAGGAGTGGGGGCGTCGGGAGAGCCCAAATTGACGAGCAAAACCGCGGTGTGGAGGGTGATTCTCTCATGAAACCGTCGACACTCGACAGGATCGGATCGTTCCGTTGGCTGCATCGTTGTACTCATCCTTGGGTATTCTCATATTGACTCAGCGCATGGGTGAGGAGTTTCGCGGTGATATCGACGATGGGAATCACCCGGTCGTAGGCCATGCGGGTGGGGCCGATCACCCCGATCGAGCCGACGATTTGGCCATGCACCGAGTAGTTGGCGGTAATCAGCGAACACTCTTCCAATTCCGCGACACCCGATTCGCTCCCGATGAAAATCTGCACGCCGTTTGCCTGTGTCGCCTGCTCCAAAAGACGTATCAACGCGGTGCGTTGCTCGAACAGGGAGAAGAGTTCGCGCAGCCGCTCCATGTTGCTGGCGAATTCGCCCACTTCCAGCAACCGGTTTTCACCGGAAACGACGTAGGGATCCGCTTCGGGCAACGGCGCAGTGAGTGCGGCACGCATCAGATCCGAGATGTCTTCCCGCATGCGGCTCAATTCTTGCGCCAACGCTTCTCGCATCTCTTCAAGCGTTTTACCCGCGAAATGGGTCGTCAAAAAGTTGCTGGCCTCGACGAGTTCGGACGGAGAGAGCGCCCGAGGCGCAGTCACCAGACGGTTGAGGACCTCGCCGCTTTGGGTCACCAAGATGAGCAACAGGCGGTTGCCCGAAAGCGGGACGAATTCGATGTGCCGCAACCGTTCGGTATCGCGCTTGGGCGCCATGACGATGCCGGCACATTGCGTCAGTTCCGACAAAATCTGCGAGGCGCGGCGGATCAACTGCTGCGGCTGGTCGGGTTTGAGCTCTTCGCGCAAATCGGCGATCAGTCGTTGATCGAGCGGTTGGATCGAGATCAATTTGTCGAGGTAGAAGCGATAGCCTGCCGCGGTGGGGGCGCGACCTGCCGACGTGTGGGGACTCATCACCAACCCGAGCTCTTCCAGATCGCTCATGATGTTGCGCACGGTGGCCGGCGAAAGCGTCAAGCCACTTGCGCGCGACAGGGTGCGCGAGCCGACGGGTTGGCCTTCGGCAATGTACCGTTCAACCAGCGTTTTGAGCAGGATGCGGCTGCGATCGTCCAACATGGCGTTCCAAGCAGTGTCTACCGCGCCCATATTACCACTGGCCTGGCTTTTCGTTACAATGGGGTTATGGGTGTGCCATTTCAATCCGTTGGGCTTGCCGCGAAGGTGCACTCGGAAGCGGCGCTGGAAGCGCTGCAAACGCTTGCCGAGTGGTTGACGCGGATGGGCTGCCGAGTAGTGATCGAGTCGTCGACGTTTGCGCACGACGCAGCCGAATCGTCTCCTTGGACATTCGCCCCGTTTTCCCGTCTTGGGCAGATGGTGGATCTTGCGGTGGTTTTGGGCGGCGATGGGACGATGCTCAATGCGGCGCGGCAGCTGGTCGAGCACGACGTGCCACTTGTCGGGATCAACCTGGGCCGGGTCGGGTTCCTTACCGATATCGCCCGTTCCGAGGCGATTCCGCAACTGGAACGGATTCTCAATGGGGAATATCAAGAGGAGCGGCGGCTACTTCTTTCCGGGCGAATCGTCCGCAACGGCGTCGTGATCGCCGCAAGCCACGCACTCAACGACATCGTGATGAACAAAGGGGATCTGGGGCGGATGATCGAATTCGAATTGCACATCGACGGTCATTTCGTCTATACCCAACGCTCGGACGGGATGATCATTGCTACGCCCACCGGTTCCACCGCCTACGCGCTTTCGGCGAACGGCCCCATTCTGCATCCTCAGGTTGCGGGAATTGCGCTCGTGCCCCTTTGCCCCCACGCACTCACGGCGCGACCGATCACGATTCCCGACCGCGCAGAGATCGAGCTTGCCTTACTGCCCGGTCATGTTGCCGATGTCCATTTCGACGGGCAAGGTCGGGTGGAGATGCTGCCTTCGGACCGCTTGCAGGTGCGGCGCGCCGGTCACCAAGCCCGTTTTCTCCATCCGATTGGCTACGACTATTTTGCGATGTTGCGGGAAAAGCTCCATTGGAGCGCGTCGCCACGGTAAAGGATCATGATTCGTCGTTTGGAAATTCGCGATTTCGTCCTGATCGAACACCTCGATCTCGCGTTCGCAGCGGGGTTCGGGGCGCTTACTGGCGAGACCGGAGCGGGGAAATCGATTCTGCTCGATGCCGTGACGTTCGTTTTGGGCGCACGTGCCGATGCGAACTGGGTACGCAGTGGCGCGCAACGGGCCGAAGTGGTGCTCACTTGTGATTGGCCGAAACAACCTGAAGCCGCGTCGCTTCTTGCCGAATGGGAGATCGCGCCAGACGACGAGGCGATGCTGCTCATTCGGCGTACCCTCGACGCCAATGGGCGTTCGCGCGCTTGGATTCAAGGTGTCGCGGTGACGCAAAGCCAATTGCGCGCATTGGGGGCGTGGCTTGCCGACGTACATGGGCAACATGCGCACCATGCGCTCCTGACCCCAGAGACGCAACGGCGGCTCGTCGATCGTTTCGCCGAAGCCGTTCCAGAAGCGGAAGCGGTCGCGCGTGCCTGGCAAGCGTGGCAACAAGCGAAAAATGCACTCGATGAAGCGATCGCGACGCAGGGACGGATCGCCGAGGAGCGTGAGCGCCTTACTTGGTGGTTGACGGAGTGGCAATCGATCGCTTTCACCGCAGAGGAGTGGCAAGCGTGGGAAGCGGAATACCGCCGCTTGAGCCATGCAGCCGAACTGCAGCAGCAAGTAGCGGTTGCGCTCGACCTCCTCGATCGGGACCCGGATGGCGCGCTTGTTGCTGTCAGCCGCGCGATCCGCGCGTTACGGGAAGTCGAGACGTTCCATGCTGCGATCGCGGAGCCGCTTTCGCTGTTGGCAGCCGCCGAAGCGGAGCTCGACGAAGCGGCGGCGAGCCTCAAGCGGGAGTTGGCGCGCTTCGGGGAGGATCCCGAACGGTTGGCCTTTTTGCACGAACGCATCAGCGCCGCCCATGAATTGGCGCGCAAACATCGCATCCTTCCGGAAGCGCTCCCTACGCTTGCTGCCGAATGGGAAAAACGCCTAGCTGCGCTCGATGCGGCAAGCGACCTGGAGCGGTTGCAGGCGGCAGAGCGCGCAGCGCACCAAGCGTATCGGGACGCCGCGGCGTGCCTGAGCGCAAAGCGTCTGAAGGGTGCGCGGCGGTTGCGCGACGCCGTCCGGCGTTTGTTGCCGGAACTGGCCATGCCCCATGCCCGGTTCGAAGTGGCGCTCGAACCAATCGACCCGAGTGGGCACGGCGTGGAAAGGATTGCGTTTCGTTTTGCCGCAAACCCAGGACAGATGCCAGCAGCGTTGGCCCAAGTGGCGTCGGGTGGGGAACTCTCCCGCATTGGTTTGGCGATTCAGGTGGCTTCGGTTGGTGCCGAGGCGATTCCCACTGTGATTTTCGACGAAGTGGATGTCGGAATCGGTGGCGCGGTTGCCGCAGTGGTGGGGCGGTTGATGCAGCAGCTCGGGACATGGCGACAAGTCTTAGCGGTGACCCATCAGCCACAGGTCGCGGCGTGTGCCGACTGGCATTGGCGGGTCAGTAAACGGGCCGAAGCGGGGGAGCGCGTTATGACGGTTGTCGAACCGCTTGCTGACGAAGCACGGATCGACGAATTGGCGCGTATGGTTGGGGGCGCAGAGGTCGATGAAGCGGCGCGCGCCCACGCCCGGTCACTCTTGGCGATGAGCCAGCGTGGGGCGCAAGAAACGAAGGACTAACTTCTCGAACGCGGTTTGCGGTACGGGCAATTGGCCCCTTGCAAGCAACGGCCGTAAAGTGCAAGAGCGTGGTCCTCGAGCGAAAAACCGTACTGTTCGGCGATCGCTTTTTGCCGCGCTTCGATCGCTTCGTCGTGGAATTCGACGATCCGTCCGCAATCGACGCAAACGAGGTGGTCATGGTGGTGGGTTTCCGCCAGCTCGAAAACCGCTTTCGTGCCGTCGAAGTGGTGTTTGAGCAGCACGCCGGCCTGTTCGAACTGCGTGAGGACGCGATAGACCGTAGCGAGCCCGATTTCGACCCCCTGGTCGAGCAGTTCGCGATAGACATCGTCGGCGCTCAAATGGCGCGCGCCTTCCTGGGCGAAGAGTTCGAGGATTTTGATTCGCGGGTAGGTGGCTTTGAGCCCTTTTTCCCGGAGGTCGATGTCGGTCTTTGCGTTCATGGCAATCAGAGAGGATGACGACAAAAAGAATCGTTCCGATTATACGCAATCGTTGCTCTGAGTGCGAATCACGCACCGACCAGAGCATGCTATAGTTTCGCATCGTGAAGGGTTTTCGAGGGAAACATGCGTCGCGAATCGCCTTTTCGTCGCACTAAGAAACGCCTACTCACCGCGGAGCTTGCGGGGGTTGGGGTTGTCTTCGCGCTTACGGGGTGTGCGCTGGAGCAAGGAAGCGCGTTCGACCGTGTTGCCGCAATCGCTTCCCCCTATTCGGCACCGGTTCGTCAAGGCAACTGGGTGGAGCCGGAAGCGGTGCGCCAACTGCGCAAAGGGATGCCGCAGGAAACGGTCCGGTTGTTGCTTGGGTCGCCACTACTTGTCGACCCGTTCCGCAACGACCGTTGGGATTATCTCTACCGTTATGACGACAAGCGGGGGCATGTTGAGACGCGCCGCTTGATCCTCTTTTTTGAAAACGGCGTCCTGGTGCGGGTGGAGGGCGACGTCGTTCCGGCAAACGAAGCCGCGGAAGGTTCGTCACCAGAAAGCCGACCGCGTTGGCAGACGGTCGAGATTCCCGCAAAACAGAAAGAGTAGTGCATTTGCATAAGCCAAGGGTGTGTAGAAAAGGAGAATGGGTCCATGCGTGCGGTCAAGGTAGCGATTGCGGGCGCGGGGGGGCGGATGGGACGGATGTTGATCGAAGCGGCGCTTGCGCCCGATTCCGGAGTGGCGCTTGCAGCGGCGTTCGACCGTCCAGGGGCTCCCGTGATCGGTCAAGATGCGGGGCAACTCTTGGGCCGGACCACCGGCGTCTCGATCAGCGACGACATCGCTGCGGCGGTCGCGGCTGCCGATTGTGTGATCGATTTCACGCGACCCGAAGGAACCTTCGCCATCCTCGACGAAGCGGTGCGCCACAAGCGGGCGATGGTGATCGGCACCACGGGGTTCGACGAGGCAGGCCGCGCTCGGATCGTTGCCGCAGCGCGCGACATTCCCATCGTCTTTTCGCCCAATATGGCGGTCGGGGTCAACGCCGTATTCAAACTTTTGGAGGTAGCAGCAAAACTTCTGGCAGGGTATGACGTCGAGGTGATCGAAGCGCACCATCGCCACAAGGTCGATGCCCCGTCGGGTACGGCGCTCGAAATGGGGCGGATCGTTGCCCGCACGTTAGGCTGGCCGTTCGACGAAGTGGCGATTTACGGGCGGGAAGGGCACACCGGGGAACGCCCCAAACAGCAAATTGGGTTTTCGACGATCCGGGCCGGCGAGATCATTGGCGACCATACGGTGCTCTTTGCCGCGCAAGGGGAGCGAATCGAGATCACCCACCGGTCGCAAAGTCGGATGCCGTACGCCGCTGGTGCGATCCGGGCTGCGCGGTTTCTCGCCGATAAGTCAGCGGGGCTCTACTCGATGCAGGATGTCCTGGGCATCTGAGACGACGGGAATTCTGGTAAAATCCTAGCAAGGACTACCAAAAAAACAACGGGATGCGGTTGCGTCCCGTTTTTTTACGTGAGGAACGATCGTGCGCTCGAATGCAGTTTTGGCTCTGGCCGACGGAACGGTTTTCCACGGGGTGGGGATCGGAGCGGTTGGTTTGACCGTTGGTGAGGTGGTGTTCAACACCTCGTTCACAGGGTATCAGGAGATCCTCACCGACCCCAGCTACCGTCGCCAAATCGTGACGCTCACCTACCCCCATATCGGGAACGTGGGGACGAACCCAGAAGACGAAGAGAGCGACGCGGTGCACGCGGCAGGGTTGGTGATTCGCGATCTCTCTCGCGTCGTGAGTAATTTTCGTGCCACCGAATCGCTTCCTGACTACCTCAAGCGCCACAATGTGGTGGCAATCGCGGAAATCGATACCCGCGAACTCACGCGTCGCTTACGCGACCAGGGGGCGCAAAGTGGCGCGATTCTCACCGCTCCGCCTGGTACCACGCCGAACGTTGCCGAAGCGCTTGCTGCGGCCCGGGCATTTCCTGGGTTGGCGGGGATGGATCTTGCGCAAGAGGTGACGCGCCGTACCGTGAGCGAATGGCGTGAGGGCGCGTGGCAACTCGGTCTCGGTTACCCGACGGTGACGGAAACGACCCGACACGTCGTCGTCTATGATTTTGGGGTGAAACGCAACATTTTGCGCCTTTTGGCGTCACGCGGTTGCCGGGTGACGGTGGTGCCGGCGCAGACCCCTTACGCCGAAGTGAAAGCGCTCGATCCCGATGGCATCATGCTCTCGAATGGCCCAGGGGATCCGGAGCCGTGCCACTATGCCATCGCAGCCGCGCGTGCGGCGATGGACGAGGGGGTTCCCCTATTTGGAATCTGTTTGGGGCATCAGATCCTGGGTTTGGCCTCTGGCGCGCGCACCGTCAAGATGAAATTCGGTCACCACGGCGCGAACCATCCGGTCAAGGATCTCACCAACGGCCGTGTCTATATCACCAGCCAGAACCACGGTTTTGCGGTGGACGCCGCTTCGCTGCCCCCCCATTGCCGCGTTACCCATGTTTCCCTCTTCGACGGCAGCGTTCAAGGGATCGAGCGCACCGACGTGCCGGCGTTCGGTTTTCAAGGCCACCCCGAAGCGAGTCCCGGGCCGCACGATATTGCCGATCTCTTCGACCGCTTCGTAGCAATGATCGACGCGCGGCGTCAGGCATAACCCCAAGATTGCAAGGAAAAATCATGCCGAAACGCACGGACATCGAATCGATTCTGATCATTGGCGCAGGGCCGATCGTCATCGGCCAGGCCTGTGAGTTCGACTACTCTGGGGCGCAAGCGTGCAAAGCGTTGCGCGAAGAGGGGTACCGGGTCATTTTGGTGAACTCCAACCCGGCAACCATCATGACCGACCCCGAAATGGCCGATGTGACCTATATCGAGCCCATCACCCCTGAGGTCGTCGAGCGTATCATCGCAAAAGAGCGTCCCGATGCGCTCCTGCCCACGATGGGGGGGCAAACCGCGCTCAATACCGCGCTGGATCTCGCCCGTTCCGGCGTGCTCGAGCGCTACGGCGTCGAATTGATCGGAGCAACCGAAAGCGCGATTGCCAAAGCCGAAGACCGCCAGCTCTTCAAAGAGGCGATGACCCGCATCGGACTGGAGTCGGCGCGCTCGGGCATCGCGCATAGCTTGGAAGAGGCGCTCGCCATTCAGGCCGAGATCGGTTTTCCGGTGATCATCCGCCCCTCTTTTACCTTGGGGGGGACAGGGGGCGGCATCGCCTACAACATGGAGGAGTTCGTCGAGATTTGCAAGCGGGGGCTCGACCTGAGCCCCGTGCATGAACTTCTCATCGAAGAGTCGCTCATTGGCTGGAAAGAGTTCGAAATGGAGGTGGTGCGGGACAAAAACGACAACTGCATCATCGTCTGTTCGATCGAAAACCTCGACCCGATGGGCGTGCACACGGGCGACTCGATCACGGTGGCACCGGTGCAGACGCTCACCGATAAAGAGTACCAGCGGATGCGGGATGCCTCGATCGCGGTGCTGCGCGAAATCGGCGTCGATACCGGGGGCTCGAACGTTCAGTTCGCGATCAATCCGAAAGATGGTCGCATGATCGTGATCGAAATGAACCCGCGGGTGTCGCGCTCTTCGGCGTTGGCGTCGAAGGCAACCGGCTTCCCGATCGCGAAGATCGCAGCCAAACTGGCGGTGGGCTACACCCTCGACGAACTCAAGAACGACATCACCGGCGGCGCGATCCCAGCGTCGTTCGAGCCGACCATCGACTACGTCGTCACCAAAATCCCCCGTTTCGCATTCGAAAAGTTTCCGCACGCCAACGACCGTCTGACCACCCAAATGAAGTCGGTCGGCGAGGTGATGGCGATTGGACGCACTTTCCAAGAGTCGGTGCAAAAAGCGTTGCGCGGCCTGGAAGTAGGCGTCTATGGGTTCGACGAGATCGAATGCACCCCCGAATCGCTCGAACACGAGCTCGCAAACCCTGGTGCGCAGCGCATTTTGTATCTGGCGCAAGCGTTTCGCGAAGGGATGTCGCTGGAAAAAATCCACCAGCTGACCAAGATCGATCCGTGGTTTTTGAGCCAGATCGAAGCGCTCGTGGAAATCGAGCAAAAGCTCAAAGGGCGTTCGCTCAAAGGGATCGACGCCGACGAAATGCGCGCGTTGAAGCGCAAAGGATTCTCGGATCGCCGGTTGGCGAAGCTCCTCGATACCACCGAAGAGGCGGTCCGGTTGCATCGCCACGCACTTGGGGTGCGGCCCGTCTATAAACGGGTGGATACCTGTGCGGCCGAATTCGCCACGCCAACCGCCTATCTCTATTCCACGTACGAAGCCTTTTGCGAAGCAGCGCCCAGTAACCGTCGCAAAATCATGATCCTAGGCGGAGGGCCGAACCGCATCGGGCAGGGGATCGAATTCGATTACTGCTGTGTCCATGCGGCACTGGCGCTGCGCGAAGACGGCTTCGAAACGATCATGGTCAACTGTAACCCGGAGACGGTCTCGACCGATTACGACACCTCTGATCGCCTCTATTTCGAACCGATCACGCTCGAAGACATCCTTGAAATCTGTCACGTCGAAAAGCCGGAAGGGGTGATCGTCCAGTTCGGCGGGCAAACCCCGCTCAAGCGCGCCAAGGCGCTTGCGGCAAATGGCGTGCCGATCATCGGAACGTCGCCGGATGCGATCGATGCGGCGGAAGATCGCGAACGCTTCCAAAAATTGTTGATGCGATTGGGGTTGCGGCAGCCGGAAAACCGCACTGCGCGTACCCCGGAGGAGGCGATGCGTCTCGCTGCAGAGATCGGTTACCCTCTGGTCGTCCGTCCCAGCTACGTCCTGGGCGGGCGCGCGATGGAGATCGTTCACGATCCGCAAGACCTCGAACGCTACATGCGCGAAGCGGTCAAAGTGTCGAACGATTCGCCCGTGTTGCTCGACCGGTTCCTGGACGACGCGACCGAAGTCGATATCGACGCGGTGAGCGACGGTGAGCGCGTCGTGATCGCCGGCTTGATGGAGCACATCGAGATGGCGGGGGTCCATTCGGGCGACTCCGCGTGCTCACTTCCCCCCTATACTTTGCACCCTGCGGTGCTCGATGAGATCCGCCGTCAGACCGTTGCGCTCGCGAAAGCGCTCGATGTCGTCGGCTTGATGAACGCCCAGTTTGCGGTGCAGGGTAGTGGCCCCAACGCCACCGTGTATGTGCTGGAGGTAAATCCCCGTGCGTCCCGGACGGTTCCGTTCGTCTCCAAAGCGTGCGGGGTGCCTTACGCGAAAGTGGCCGCGCGCTGTATGGCTGGGAAAAAGCTCGCGGAACAGGGCGTGACCGAAGAGCTCGTTCCCCCCTATTTTTCGGTCAAAGAGGTGGTCTTCCCGTTCAACAAGTTTCCGGGTGTCGACCCGATCCTCGGGCCCGAGATGAAGTCGACGGGCGAAGTGATGGGGATCGGCCGAACCTTTGCCGAAGCGTTCTACAAATCGCAGTTGGCCGCTGGAGTGGTGTTACCCCGAAGCGGAAAGGTCTTTTTGAGTGTCAAACCGAGCGATCGCCCCGCGGCAGTCACTGTCGGGCGCCGCCTGCACGATCTCGGCTTCACGATCGTGGCGACTCGGGGCACGGCGCGCACGCTTGAAGCAGCAGGCATTCCCGTGCAGGTCGTCAATAAGGTCAATGAAGGGCGGCCGCATATCGTCGATATGATCAAAAACGGCGAGATCGCGCTGGTGATCAATACGGTCGAGGCACGCCGTCAGGCGGTGATCGATTCCCGTTCGATTCGGGTGAGTGCGCTTGCGGCAAAAGCCCCCATCTATACGACGATCGAAGGGGCAGAGGCTGCGGTGATGGGCATCGAAATGGCCGAACGGTTCGACGTCTATGCGTTGCAACAACTCCATCGGGAAGCGTTGGCAGCTCGGAGGAACGGTTGATGAAATATCCCATGACCGTGTACGGCGCACAAAAGCTCAAAGCGGAGCTCCATCGCCTGAAAACGGTGGAGCGCCCAGCAGTGATCGCGGCAATTGCCGAGGCGCGTAGCCATGGAGACCTTTCGGAGAATGCCGAATACGACGCGGCGCGCGAACGGCAGGCGTTCATCGAAGGGCGGATCTTGGAGCTTGAGGGGAAATTGGCGAACGCCCAGATCATCGACCCGAAAACCCTCGACGCCGACGGGCGGGTGGTGTTTGGCGCCACTGTCGATTTGGAGGCCACGGATTCGGGCGAGCAGGTCACCTATCAGATCGTTGGTGAAGACGAAGCCGACGTGCGTGAAGGAAAAATTTCGGTCACCTCGCCGATTGCACGTGCTCTGATTGGCAAATATGCCGGAGATGTCGTGGTCGTGCAGGCGCCTGGAGGCGCCCGCGAATACGAGATTCTCGACGTGCGTTACGAGTGACTCTGTTTTTTCCTCAAGGCTTGCCGACGCGCGCGCCGAACGAACGCCGCGGTATCGTTGGTTTTAGAGGTTTTCGCGTGCGTGGCGCGCGGGGATTCCGCGCGCTTTTCTGGGTTGGGTCGCCAAACGACCAAGAGGTTACCCAGCATCTGCACCGGAGCGCAATCGAGCGTGTCGCAGATCGTTTCCAGATATTGGGCGCGAACGGCGCGCTCGGCACCCGAAACGCGGATTTTGATCAGTTCATGCGCGGAGAGTGCTCGGTCGATTTCGGCCAGCACGGCTGGCGTCAGCCCTTTGCTGGCGATCATCACGACCGGTTTCAGATGGTGGGCCTGCGCCCGCAAGGCTCTTCGCTGGTCCGAATCGAGGGTCAGTGCAGCCATGGTGGATCGTACTCTCACGATGCGCGGAAACGACGATTATCGCAGAAAACGTGACTCCTCATGAAGAAACACCGCAGTAAAAAAGCTTGGCTCGACCGGCATGTGCACGACCCCTATGTCCAGCGCGCCGTACAGGAAGGGTACCGTTCGCGGGCTGCGTACAAACTCCTCGAGATCGACGAAAAAGATCACTTGCTACAACCCGGGATGCGGGTGGTCGATCTTGGGGCAGCGCCCGGGGCATGGTCGCAGATTGCAGCTGCTCGGGTTGCGCCAACCGGCAAGGTCTTTGCGCTCGATCGTTTGCCGATCGTGCCGCTTCCCGGTGTGACGGTGATCCAGGGAGACTTCACCGACGAAGCGGTCCTGAAATCTCTGGAACGAGCGCTCGAGGGCGAACCGGTCGATCTCGTGCTTTCCGATATGGCGCCCAACCTCTCTGGGATTGCCATCACCGATGCGGCAAAAAGTTTTCATCTTGCCGAATTGGCGTTGGCGTTTGCGCTCGAGCACCTGACCCCGAGTGGCGCGTTCCTGGTCAAAGTGTTCCAGGGTCCAGGAATCGACGCATTCCGGCGGGAATTGCACGATGCGTTCCATACGGTGGTTCCGCGCAAACCCAAAGCGTCCCGTTCGGAAAGCAGCGAACTCTATTTCTTGGGTAAACGACCCAAAGGGCGCTGATCCCATCTTGGGGAGCGCGTTGATCCCATTCCGGTGAGCGAATTTTTCTCTTGCCGTGTGGAACCCAAGCGGTTAGAATCGACTCGAAGTAGCGTGCGTAGGTAGGTAGAAGGAGTCACCCTTTGAACGGCAGCAGTTTCTTTCGCAATCTGGCGATCTGGCTCGTCATCGGCATGGTGTTGATGACGGTCTTCAACCAATTCAACGATCGCACCGCGCCTGCGTCGACCATGGAATACTCCCAATTCATGGAAGCGGCGAAAGAGGGGAAGGTGACGAAAGCGATCATCGACGGGCGAACCGTGCGCGCCCTGATGAACGATGGCCGTCAGGTGACCGTCTACGCGCCGCCGATGGATCTGTGGATGGTTTCCGACCTGATGAAGTACGGCGTTTCCATTGCCGCGACGAAGCCGGAAGAGGGGCAGTCGCTCCTTACCAATATCTTCGTATCTTGGTTCCCGATGCTTCTGCTCATCGCAGTCTGGGTCTATTTCATGCGACAGTTGAGCGGTGGCGGGAAAGGGGGCGCGTTCTCCTTTGGGAAATCGCGGGCGCGTCTGCTCGACGAATCGAGCAATACCGTCACTTTCGCCGATGTCGCCGGTTGCGATGAAGCCAAAGAGGAGGTCCAAGAGCTCGTCGACTTTTTGAAAGATCCCAGCAAATTCCAGCAGCTCGGCGGCCGCATCCCGAAAGGGGTGCTGATGGTCGGACCGCCGGGAACCGGTAAGACGCTGTTGGCGAAAGCGATCGCAGGCGAAGCGAAAGTACCGTTCTTCAGCATCTCGGGTTCTGACTTCGTCGAAATGTTCGTCGGTGTCGGTGCCGCGCGGGTGCGCGACATGTTCGAACAAGCGAAAAAGCACGCCCCGTGCATCATCTTCATCGATGAGATCGATGCGGTCGGGCGGCAACGGGGAGCCGGGTTGGGCGGCGGCAACGACGAACGCGAACAGACGCTCAACCAACTTCTGGTCGAAATGGACGGCTTTGAAGGCAGTAGCGGCATCATCGTGATCGCTGCGACCAACCGCCCAGACGTCCTCGACCCGGCGCTCTTGCGGCCTGGTCGCTTTGACCGGCAAGTGGTGGTGTCGCTTCCTGACGTTCGTGGCCGCGAACAGATTCTCAAAGTCCACATGCGCAAAGTTGCGTTGGGTCCAGACGTCGACCCTGCGATCATCGCGCGGGGCACGCCCGGCTTTTCGGGTGCCGATCTCGCCAATCTGGTCAATGAAGCGGCGCTCTTTGCCGCCCGCGCCAACAAGCGCTATGTGGAAATGGAGGACTTCGAGCGCGCGAAAGACAAGATCCTGATGGGGCCGGAGCGGCGCTCGATGGTGATGAGCGAAGAGGAGCGGCGCAATACCGCATACCACGAAGCGGGGCACGTCGTGGTCGCGAAGCTCCTGCCCAAAACCGACCCGGTGCACAAAGTGACGATCATCCCGCGCGGCCGCGCGCTCGGGGTGACGATGCAACTTCCGGAAGGGGACCGCTACAGTCAAGACAAAGAGCGGCTCCTCAACACGATCGCGGTGCTCTTTGGGGGGCGGATCTGCGAAGAGATCTTCATGAACCAGATGACGACGGGCGCGTCGAACGACTTTCAACGGGCAACCGAGATCGCGCGGAAGATGGTGACCCAATGGGGAATGTCCGACACTCTGGGGCCGATGGTCTACGGGGAAGAGGAAGGGGAGATTTTCCTTGGTCGGGCGGTGACGACCCACCGCAACATCTCCGAAGCGACGATGCAGAAGGTCGATGCCGAGGTACGCCGCATCATCGATGAGCAGTACGCGCTCGCGCGCCGCTTGATCGAAGAGAACCGGGACAAGGTCATCGCCCTTGCCGAAGCACTGCTCGAATATGAGACGCTTGATGCCGACCAGATCGACGACATCATGGCGGGAAAACCGCCGCGTCCGCCGAAAAAACCGGAGACGAACCCGCACAATGCGGCGCCACCGAGTGGCGAAGGGGTAGTTGCCGACGCGCCGGCGCCAGACGGAAAAGAGGCGCGCCCCGCTTCGCCTGGCGGGCAGCCGCCCGAAGCGGAACCAGCTGGATGAGCGTGGTGAAAAACCGTCGATGAAACCCAAAACCGTCGATTACCCTCAGCCCCGCGTTTGGCACGCGGGGCGTTTCCGTTTGTCGTTGCGCGAGCCACTCGTGATGGCGATCGTCAACCTTACCCACGATTCGTTTTCGGGCGACGGGGTTGGCGACAACCTCTCCGCGGCACTCAAGCAGGCCGAAGCCGCGGTCGAAGCAGGCGCTGCAATTCTTGACCTCGGCGCCGAATCGACCCGCCCGGGGGCGCTGCCTGTCCCAGCAGAGGTGGAATGGCAACGGTTGGCGCCGGTGCTGCGGGAAGTGACGCGCTGGCCGGTTGCGATTTCGGTCGATACGCGCAAACCAGAGATCATGGCGCGTGCGGTTGCGCTCGGTGCGGACATTCTCAACGATGTTTCGGGCTTTCGCACTGCGGATGCGGTTCGCGTCGCTGCGCAGAGCGGTTGTGGCTTGTGTGTGATGCACATGAAAGGGGAGCCGCAAACGATGCAAGCAGCGCCGTACTATGACGATGTGGTCGGTGAGGTGCATGCGTTTCTCGATGCGCGGACCCGTGCGCTCGAAGCCGCAGGAGTGGCCCCCCAACGCATCGTCTGGGACCCTGGCTTCGGTTTTGGGAAGACGTTGGAACACAACGTGGCGCTTTTTCGTGCGTTGCCGCGTTTTGTCGCATCGTATCCCGTCCTCGTTGGTGTTTCGCGCAAACGGATGATTCAGGCGATCACCGGTCGGGACGAACCCAAGGCGCGCGTCTTTGGCAGTGTTGCCGCCGCGCTCAAAGCGGTGGCGTTGGGTGCTGCGATCGTGCGCGTTCACGATGTTGCGGCAACGGTCGATGCACTGCGCGTTTGGCGTGCGCTGGCGTGAACGCGTAGCGAAATAGCGGCTTTGTACGATCCCCCTGGTACAATGGCACTTTTTTGAACTGGGTAATCTATATGGCTCGGTGGTTTGGCACCGACGGCATCCGCGGGCGTATTGGAGATCCCCACCTTGCGCCCGATTTCGTCGTTCGGTTGGGTTTTGCCGCGGGCAAGGTTTTGGCGCGCGCCCATACCGGTTTGCGACGCCCGACGGTCGTCATCGGCAAAGACACGCGGGTTTCTGGGTATCTCTTAGAAGCGGCGCTCGAAGCGGGGTTGGCCAGTAGCGGTGTCGATGTCTTGTTGACAGGCCCCTTGCCGACGCCTGGGATCGCCTACCTCACACGCGCGATGCGGCTCGATGCGGGAATCGTCGTCAGCGCGTCGCACAACCCCTATTACGACAACGGAATCAAATTTTTCTCCGCAGCGGGGACGAAACTCGACGACGCGCTGGAAGTACAGATCGAAGAGTGGCTGGAAGCGCCCGTCGAATCGGTTACAGCAGACGCGTTGGGCAAAGCGAAGCGAATCGACGACGCCTCGGGGCGTTACATCGAATTTTGTAAGAATACTTTTCCCGCGGACCTTACGCTCGATGGCTGGCACCTGGTGCTTGATTGCGCTCATGGCGCAACGTACCAGGTAGCGCCGCACGTTTTTCACGAATTGGGCGCGAAGACCACGGTGATCGGCGCGGAACCCGACGGGTTCAACATCAACCGCGCGGTGGGAGCAACCCATCCTGAGACGCTACAGCATGCGGTCGAAATGCACCAGGCCGACCTCGGGATCGCGTTTGACGGTGACGGGGACCGCGTGGTGATGGTCGACCGGGAAGGGCGGTTGTACGATGGCGACGCACTGTTGTTCGCAATCGTCCGCGACCGTTTGGCTGCGGGCGTTTCTGTTCCCGGGGTCGTGGGAACGGTGATGACCAATCTGGGGTTGGAGCGTGCGCTCGGTGCCTACGGTGTGCCGCTTGAACGGACTGCGGTGGGCGATCGTTTCGTCGCAGAGCGTTTGCGCAAACGGGGTTGGTGCTACGGCGGGGAGAATTCGGGGCATCTCCTCTGTTTGGACAAACACACCACGGGCGACGGGATTATCAGCGCGTTGCAGGTTCTGGCCGCGTTGGTGCGCTATGAGACGACCTTGGCCGAATGGACGGCGCCGTTACAGACCTATCCCCAAAGGTTGCGCAATGTCGTCTGGCCAAAGGGAGAGGACTGGCAAGCCCACGGGGCGCTTCGGGACGCCGTAGCGCTTGCCCAATCCCAATTGGCTGATCACGGTCGGATTCTGATTCGCCCGTCAGGCACCGAGCCGCTTTTGCGGATCATGGTCGAAGGGGAGGAGGCGGCGGTGGTCGACGCCATTGTGGAGGCGCTCGCGGAAACCGCGGAACGGGTTGCTCAACAGGTGCGCCGGTGACGATTGCATTGGGGTGAGGAGTCTTTTCCATGAAGTGGGTAATCGGTAACTGGAAATCAAACGGCACTTGGGCGCAGAACGAAGCGCTACTCGTCGCGCTCAAAGCGCTGGTTTTCGAGAAAACGCAGGTAGGGGTCTGTGTGCCGTACCCCTATCTGGCGCAAGCACAGCGAATGTTGCAAGCGCACAAGCTGCTCTGGGGCGCACAGAATGTCAGCCCGTTCGGCCCTGGGGCCTATACCGGTGAAGTGCATGCGGAAATGCTGCGCGATTTCGGATGCCGATTGACCATCGTCGGCCACTCGGAACGGCGGCAATATTTCGGTGAAACCAATGCGCAGATCGCCGAGAAGATCCAGCGACTCAATGCGGTGGAGATTACGCCGATCTGGTGTGTTGGTGAGACACTGGAAGAGCGGGAGCGCGGCGCCTGGCAAGAAGTCCTGCGCCGTCAGATTGTCGAGGTGGTCGAAATCGTCGGCGCCCCAGCGGTCGAAAACGTCCTCATCGCTTACGAACCCGTTTGGGCGATTGGAACCGGGCGCAACGCCACGCCCGAAGACGTCGCTGCGGCGCATGGTTGGTTGCGCAAGGTGCTTTCTGAGGTTGGGGCGCGCGCAGACCTTCCGATCCTCTACGGGGGAAGTGTCAAAGGAAGCAACGCTGCGGAACTCTTTGCCGTCGAGGGGTGTGATGGCGGTCTGATCGGCGGCGCGTCATTGAGTGCACCAGAATTTGCCGCGATCGTTGCGGCTGCTGAAAAGGAGTAACCATGGGGGGTTTGGCTTTTTCGATCGTTCTGACGATTCACTTGGTCGTTGCCGTAGCATTGATCATACTGGTGTTGTTGCAACACGGTAAGGGCGCCGATGCCGGTGCCGCGTTTGGTGGCGGAAGCTCGGCAAGCCTTTTTGGGGCTTCCGGCGGAGCCACCTTTTTGAGCCGCACCACTGCGATCCTCGCCACGGTCTTCTTCTTGACCAGCTTGGCGATGACCTATCTGGCAAGCAAGACCCAGCTTTCGACTCCGTCTAGCGTCATGCAGCAAGAGGTTGGTGGTGCGGCACCGCAGCCGCAAACGCCTGCGCCGGATTCGAAAATCCCTCAGTAGCGGCACGAGGTATTGCACTGCGGCAAAATTCCGGTATAATTCGTTTCGTTGCTGCCGACGTGGTGGAATTGGTAGACACGCCATCTTGAGGGGGTGGTGGCGAAAGCCGTGTGAGTTCGAATCTCACCGTCGGCACCAAACAAAAAAAGCCGCTAATAAGCGGCTTTTTTTGTTGCAAAAAGAATTTTTATCAAAAAAAATTCAAATAACTTAGATTTTTTTGATAGCTCGTTTTTTGGCTTCGCGCTGCATTTAGAACCAAAAAGGTGTATCCTATCGGTCGCCCGAAGATGAGGAGCGGCCGTAATGGAAAGCTACTTTCCGGTCCTGGTTTTCCTGGTAGTCGCGCTGGCGATCGGCGTACTGCCGATGGTGTTTGGGTGGATCCTTGGCTCACGCCGTCCTGATCCCGAAAAATACTCCCCCTACGAATGCGGTTTCGAGCCGTTCGAAGACGCCCGTATCAAATTTGACGTTCGCTATTACCTCATTGCGATCCTGTTCATTCTGTTCGACTTGGAAATCGCGCTCTTGTTTCCGTGGGGCGTTACGTTCAATGAAATGATCGCTGCAGGCGCAAACGCCTGGTACGCTTTTACTACTGTGCTGATCTTCCTGGCCGTGTTGGTCTTGGGCTATGCGGTCGAATGGAAGAACGGCGCGCTCGATTGGGAGTGAGCGATGGGCATTGAAGGAGTGATGCGCGAAGGGTTCATGACCACGTCGCTCGATACGGTCATCAACTGGACGCGGACGGGGTCGCTGTGGCCGATGACCTTCGGGTTGGCGTGTTGTGCGGTCGAAATGATCCATGCCGGCTGTTCGCGTTACGATCTCGACCGCTTCGGCGTCGTTTTTCGTCCCAGTCCGCGACAATCCGACCTGATGATCGTCGCAGGGACGCTCTGCAACAAAATGGCGCCCGCATTGCGCAAGGTTTATGACCAAATGCCCGAGCCGCGGTGGGTGATCTCGATGGGATCCTGCGCCAACGGGGGCGGCTATTACCACTACTCCTATTCCGTGGTGCGCGGATGTGACCGCATCGTGCCGGTCGATGTCTACGTTCCCGGCTGTCCACCCACGGCGGAAGCGCTTCTGTACGGCATCATTCAGCTTCAGAACAAAATCAAGCGCACGTCCACGATCGCGCGCATGTAGCCTAGGGGGCGTCGATGAAAAGAACCGAAGCTTTGGTGCAACGACTGCGGAACCGGTTCGGCGATCAAGTCGTGGTGCAGGAGCACCACGGGGAAGTGACGATGACCGTCGACAAAGACAACTATCTGGCGATCGCGCGAACGTTGCGCGACGATCCCGATTTTGCGTTCGAACAGTTGATCGACCTTTCCGGCATCGACTATGCCACTTACGCCAACCGTCCGTGGCCGGGGCCCCGTTTCGCCGTTGCCGTCCATCTGCTTTCGCTCACCCATAACGTAAGGTTGCGGCTGAAGACCTTTGCGGTAGACGACGACTGGCCGACCCTTCCTTCGTTGATCGAGATCTGGCCCAGTGTCGATTGGTATGAACGCGAAGCGTTCGACCTCTTTGGGATCCTCTTCGAAGGGCACCCCGATTTGCGGCGCATTTTGACCGATTACGGATTCGTCGGCCACCCCCTGCGCAAAGACTTCCCGGTGACCGGCCATGTCGAAATGCGTTACGACCCGGAGAAAGGGCGCGTCGTCTATCAACCGGTGACGATCGAGCCGCGCGAAAACACGCCGCGAATCGTCCGTGAAGCGAACTACGGGGACGTGTGACGATGGCCGAAATCAAGAACTTTACGATCAACTTCGGGCCGCAGCACCCGTCGGCCCACGGTGTCTTGCGCCTGATCCTCGAACTCGACGGGGAGGTGGTGGTGCGCGCCGACCCGCACATCGGGTTGTTGCATCGCGGTACAGAAAAATTGGCGGAAACCCGCACCTGGGTGCAATCGGTTCCCTATATGGACCGGTTGGACTACGTCTCGATGATGTGCAACGAACACGCCTACTGCCTGGCCATCGAGCGGCTGCTTGGGATCGAAGTGCCGATTCGCGCGCAGTACATCCGCGTGATGTTCGATGAAATCACGCGCATCCTCAACCACCTTCTCAATATCGGTACCCATGCGCTCGATATCGGCGCGATGACGATGGTGCTCTATACCTTCCGTGAGCGCGAAGATCTGATGGATGCGTATGAGGCGGTCTCCGGTGCGCGGATGCACGCAGCGTACTATCGCCCAGGCGGGGTGTACCGCGACCTGCCGGACGAAATGCCCAAATACACCGTCAGCAAATACAAAGACGAAAAACGGGTCAAGGAGCTCAATCGCGCTCGTGAAGGGTCGCTGCTCGACTTCCTGGAAGATTTCTGTGAGCGGTTCGAAGGGTATCTCGACGACTACCATACGCTCCTTACCGACAACCGCATCTGGAAACAGCGGACCGTGGGGATCGGCGTGGTCTCCCCGGAAGAGGCGCTGGCGTGGGGATTCACCGGGCCGATGCTGCGCGGCTCTGGCGTGGCGTGGGACCTGCGCAAGAAGCAGCCCTATGAAGTCTACGATCAGCTCGAATTCGATATCCCGGTGGGGACCAACGGTGACTGTTACGACCGCTACCTGGTGCGCATGGAGGAGATGCGGCAATCGAACCGCATCATCAAACAGTGCATCGACTGGTTGCGGAAAAACCCCGGCCCGGTGATCACGGACAATTACAAAGTGGCGCCGCCTCCCCGCGAGAAGATGAAAACGGGGATGGAAGAGCTGATCCACCATTTCAAGTTGATGACCGAAGGAATCCACGTGCCGCCAGGTGAGGTTTATGCCGCAGTGGAACATCCGAAAGGGGAGTTCGGCGTCTACGCGATCTCCGATGGTGCCAACAAACCCTACCGGGTCAAACTGCGCGCCCCCGGGTTTGCGCACCTTTCGGCGATGGACAAGATGGCGCGCGGACATTTGATTGCGGACGTCGTTGCGATCATCGGCACCATGGATATCGTCTTCGGCGAAATCGACCGCTAAAGGAGTTTTCGATGCTCTCACCAGAGGCGTTGGCCCGCATCGACCGTGAAATCGCCAAATACCCGGCGGGGCAGAAGCAGTCGGCGGTGATGGCGGCGCTACGGATTGCGCAAGAAGAGAAAGGGTGGCTTTCGGAAGAGACGATCGCGTTCGTCGCGGACTATCTCGAGATGCCGCCAGTCGCGGTCTATGAAGTCGCCACTTTCTACAACATGTACGATTTGGCACCAGTAGGCAAATACAAACTCACGGTGTGCACCAATTTGCCCTGTGCGCTCTCTGGCGGCTACCACGCGGCAGAACACCTCAAGGAGCGCCTCGGCATCGATTTCAACGAGACCACACCGGACGGCCTTTTCACACTGAAAGAGGGTGAGTGCATGGGCGCTTGTGGAGATGCTCCGGTGCTGCTCGTCAATAACCACCGAATGTGCTGCCGGATGACACGCGAACGGCTCGACGCCCTTTTGGAAACCCTCAAGCGCCAAGCCACGGAGAATACCCAATGAGTACGCTCAAGCTGGGTCAGATGATCCTCAAGGATTGCGATGAATCCCGTTGGCGGTTGGCCGATTACGAAGCGCGGGGTGGCTACCAAGTTCTGCGGCGTATCCTCACGGAAAACTGGTCGCAAGAACGGGTGATCGAAGAGGTGAAGACCTCGGCGCTGCGTGGGCGTGGGGGTGCTGGCTTCCCAACCGGGCTCAAATGGAGTTTCATGCCCCGGCAGTTTCCCGGGGAAAAATATGTCGTGTGTAACTCCGATGAAGGCGAACCCGGAACGTTCAAGGATCGCGACATTCTGCGCTACAACCCACACAGCGTGATCGAAGGGATGATCATTGCCGGTTACGCGATGGGGGCGAGCTGCGGGTACAACTACATCCACGGTGAA
The DNA here is from genome assembly GCF_019049855.1 of Hydrogenophilus thiooxidans. Lineage (GTDB taxonomy): Bacteria > Pseudomonadota > Gammaproteobacteria > Burkholderiales > Rhodocyclaceae > Hydrogenophilus > Hydrogenophilus thiooxidans. Next base: position 53,586 of record NZ_JAHLSY010000009.1, read on the forward strand.
ATTTTCGAAGTTTATGAGCGTTTCGAAGAAGCGCTCGAAGAGGCGCGCCGCGCTGGCTACTTGGGTGAGAATATCTTGGGGAGTGGTTTCCACTTCGAACTCTATGCCCACCACGGCTACGGGGCTTATATCTGTGGCGAAGAGACGGCGCTTTTGGAATCGATCGAAGGGAAAAAAGGGCAGCCACGGTTCAAGCCGCCATTTCCCGCCAGTTACGGCCTTTACGGAAAACCCACCACCATCAACAACACCGAAACGTTTGCTTCGGTTCCTTTTCTGCTTGCGATGGGGGGCGAGCAGTTCCTGCATTTGGGCAAGCCCAACAATGGCGGGATGAAGATTTTTTCGGTCTCGGGACATGTCAATCGCCCGGGAAACTACGAAATTCCCATGGGAACGCCATTTTCGGAGCTCTTGGAACTGGCTGGCGGTGTCCGAGGCGGGCGCAAGCTCAAAGCGGTGATCCCGGGGGGCTCTTCCGCGCCAGTCGTGCCGGGAGACGTGATGATGGAATGTACGATGGATTACGACTCCATCGCCCAGGCTGGCTCGATGCTGGGTTCTGGTGCGGTGATCGTGATGGACGAAACGACCTGCATGGTAAAAGCGCTGGAGCGACTCTCTTACTTTTACTATGAGGAGTCGTGCGGTCAATGTACGCCGTGCCGCGAAGGGACCGGTTGGCTTTATCGAATCGTCCACCGCATCGAACACGGCCAGGGTCGTGTCGAGGATCTCGAGCTCCTTGAGTCGGCAACCAGCAACATCATGGGCCGGACCATCTGTGCGCTCGGCGACGCGGCGTCGATGCCGGTGCAAAGCTTCATCAAGCATTTCCGCGACGAATTTCTCTACCACATCGAACACAAGCGCTGCTTGGTCCCTCCAGAAGTCCAGTGGGCCGGTAGCGACATCTACGTGGAGGCGTGATGCTGACGCTCGAGATTGATGGCAAACCGGTCGAGGTCGAAGACGGCGCCACCGTGATGGACGCCGCGAACAAACTCGGCATTTACATTCCTCATTTCTGCTACCACAAAAAGCTGTCGATCGCTGCCAACTGCCGCATGTGCCTGGTCGAAGTGGAGCGCGCTCCGAAGCCGCTACCTGCTTGTGCGACGCCAGCGACCAACGGTATGAAGGTGCGGACCCATTCCCGGAAAGCGATCACGGCGCAAAAGGGGGTGATGGAGTTTCTGCTCATCAACCACCCGCTCGACTGCCCCATTTGTGATCAGGGCGGCGAATGCCAGTTACAGGATCTGGCGGTCGGCTATGGTCAGAGCGCTCATCGCTTCGCTGAAGCGAAGCGCGTGGTCGCCGACAAAGACCTCGGGCCGCTCATCGACACCTTCATGACCCGTTGTATCAACTGTACGCGGTGCGTGCGTTTCTTGGCCGAAATCGGTGGATTTCAAGAACTGGGGCAAGCGTTTCGCGGCGAGCATGCCGAGATCCTACCGTTTCTGGGGCAGACCGTTCATTCGGAGATCTCGGGTAACGTCATCGACCTGTGCCCAGTAGGGGCGCTCACCTCCAAACCCTTTCTCTATCGTGCGCGTACCTGGGAATTGACGCGGCGCCGCTCCATCAGTCCCCACGACGCCTGGGGTTCGAATCTGATCGTACAGAGCAAACACGACACGGTCAAACGGGTTCTGCCGCTCGAATTCGAAGCGATCAACGAATGTTGGCTCTCCGACCGTGACCGCTTCGCCTATGAAGGGTTGAACGCTTCGGATCGCCTCACGCGGCCGATGGTCAAAACCGATGGCCGCTGGGTCGAAGTGGCGTGGCAAACCGCGCTCGAAGTGGCTGCGAATCGTCTTGCCAGTGTCGCCGAAGAAAATGGGGATGACGCGCTTGCCTTCCTCGCGCACCCGATGAGCACCGTCGAAGAGCTCTACCTGCTTAAGGCGCTCGGGGCCGCTTTCGGAGCAGCGGTCGACACCCGGATTCGCCAGCGCGACGCGCGCGCAGACCTGGCACGCGGCAAGGTTGCGTGGCTCAACGGTTCGATTACCGAAATCGTCGAGAGTGACGGTCACTGGTTCCTGGGTGCGGACGTGCGGCGCGAACTGCCCCTCATGGCGGTACGTCTTCGTGCTGCGGCGAAAGCCGGAGCCCGTATCGTCCGCTGGGACGACAGCGACGACGATTGGCGCATCCCTGGTGTGGATCCGCACAAACTGACCGCACCCGCAATGCTCGTCGCGTTGGTCCATTTCGCGAAACACTTGGGGGTGACGCTTCCGGATTGGGCGGTTGGTCTGGTGCAACAGCCTTCGCCGCTTTCGGCAGCCGAATTCGACGCGCTCAGCGCCGCGCTGCGGGGCGCTCAGAAGCGGCGGATTTGGCTGGGGCGCCCGTTACGCGCGCATCCCAACGCCGCCGAATTCGAATGGCTGGCCGAAGCGATTGCCGGTGCGCTGGGCGCAAAACTGGGTTGGCTGGTCGATGGCGCGAACGCTGTGGGCGCAGCTGTCGTCGGCGCGCAAGCAACGCAAACCGCGCATCAGTTGGCGTCTGCCGGAAAAGCGGGCTATCTCCTCGTCAATCTGGAACCGGAAGATTTCGCTGCGCCTGATGCGGTTGCCGATTCGTTCGCGCGCGCACGCACCGTCGTTGCGCTGACCCCATACGCAAGTGAATCGCTCAAAGCCGCTGCGGATGTGCTTTTGCCAATCGCACCCTTTACCGAAACCTCGGGCACATTGGTCAATATCGAGGGGCGGTTGCAATCCTTTACCGCAGTTGTACGGCCGCGGGAAATGACGCGACCGGGTTGGAAAGTCTTGGCTGCGCTCACCGCGATGCGCACGGGGAGATCGGTGGCCTACACGGCAAGCGACGCTGTTCGGGATGCGGCGCTGCCGCAAGGGTGGCGTACCCAACTGGCGCAACATGGCCTCACCGCAATCGCCCCCGCGCCAACGCTGCACGCGAGCGCCATTCCCGCGTTCGACCGCGTCACGCTCTATCAAGGCGATATGATCGTTCGCCGTTCTGCGTCGCTGCAAGCCACGGACGACGCGAAAGCGGAACGGGGAGCAACCATTCCGAGTGAGGAGGCCGCAGCATGAACGAATGGCTCTCGTTGGCGCAGGGCTGGCTGGGACCCGCGTGGCCGGTCGTCTGGAACGTGCTCAAAATCATTGTGCTGCTGGTGCCGCTCCTACTCGCGGTTGCCTATCTGACCTACGCGGAACGTAAGATCATCGGTTACATGCAGGTGCGCATCGGGCCGAACCGTGTGGGGCCTAAGGGGTGGTTGCAGCCGATCGCTGACGCGCTCAAACTGCTCTTCAAAGAGGTGATCGTCCCCAGCCAGGCCAACAAGGTCCTCTATTTCGTCGGTCCGGCGATGGCGCTTGCGCCGTCGCTGTTGGTCTGGGCGGCAGTTCCCGTGAACGACGGTTGGGTGATCGCCGATCTCGACGCCGGGTTGCTCTTCGTGATGGCGGTGATTTCGCTCGAAGTCTATGGGGTGATCATCGCCGGTTGGGCGTCGAACTCGAAATACGCATTTCTGGGCGCGATGCGTGCCTCGGCGCAGATGATCTCGTACGAAGTGGCGATGGGGTTCGGCTTGATCTGTGTGCTGCTCGTTTCGGGTACGCTCAACCTCAGTGAGATCGTGCGGCAACAGGGAACCGGCTGGTTCGCCGACCACGGCTTATCGTTCCTCTCCTGGAACTGGTTGCCGTTGCTGCCGATCGCCGTCGTCTATTTCATTTCGGGTGTCGCCGAGACCAACCGGGCCCCGTTCGACTTGCCGGAAGGGGAGTCGGAGATCGTCGCCGGACATATGGTCGAATACTCCGGTATGGCGTTTGCACTCTTTTTCTTGGCGGAATACGCCAACATGATCCTGGTCTCGTTCCTCACCTCGATCCTCTTTTTCGGCGGGTGGTTGAGCCCAGTGGCGTTCCTTCCGGATGGGCTACATTGGTTGCTGATCAAAGCCAGCGTCTTCCTTTTCCTCTACCTGTGGATCCGCGCCACCTTCCCGCGCTTTCGCTACGACCACGTGATGCGGTTGGGGTGGAAGGTGTTCGTGCCGATCACCATCGTCTGGTTGCTGGTGGTGGCGGTTTGGATGTTGACTCCGCTGTCGATCTGGCGCTAATGGGAGCGTTGCGATGAGCGCACTGAATTTCCTGAAAAGCCTTTTCCTGACCGAGCTGCGGCAAGGGATGGCGGTGACGTGGCGTCACCTCTTCAAGCCGAAGATCACGGTGCAGTACCCCGAAGAGAAGACTCCTTTGAGTCCGCGCTTCCGGGGGTTGCACGCATTGCGGCGCTACCCCAACGGTGAAGAGCGGTGTATCGCCTGTAAGCTGTGTGAGGCAATTTGCCCGGCGATGGCGATCACGATCGAAGCCGAGCCGCGCGCGGACGGGTCTCGGCGAACCACCCGGTACGACATCGACCTCACGAAATGCATCTTTTGTGGGTTTTGCGAAGAGGCCTGCCCGGTCGATGCGATCGTGGAGACGCGGATTTTCGAGTATCACGGGGAGAAGCGAGGCGATCTGTACATGACCAAAGAGATGTTGTTGGCAGTTGGTGACCGCTACGAAGCGCAGATTGCCGCCGATCGCGCCAAAGACATCAAATACCGCTGAGGATTCCGCTCATGGATGTGGTCTCGTTCGTCTTTACCCTTTTTGCCTTCTTCCTCCTCCTAGGCGCGTTGGGCACCGTCTTCAGTCGCAACCCCGTTGCTGCAGCGATGTGGTTGGTACTCACCTTCTTTTCGGCAGGTGGGGTGTGGCTGTTGCTGCAAGCGGAGTTTTTGGCGCTCACGCTCGTGCTGGTCTATGTCGGTGCGGTGATGGTGCTCTTCCTGTTCGTCGTGATGATGTTGGACCTCAATTTGGCCAAATTGCGGGAAGGATTCTGGCACAACGCACCGCTGGCGTTGCTCGTCGGCGGCGCGTTGGCGATCGAACTCTACCTGATGCTGACGAGCCCTGCGTTTCATCGAGCTGCGGCACCTGCTGTTGCGGGCAGCAATACCAAGATGATCGGCGAAGTGCTTTACACCGTTTATGCCTATCCATTCGAAGTCGCGGCGATGATTCTGGTCGTCGCGATGATCGCCGCGGTGACATTGACCCATCGCAAGCGGTCCGATGTACGCGTGGTGAAACCTGAGGAGCAGATCGCGGTGAAAGCGAGCGAGCGGCTCAAGGTGGTTTCGCTCCCTGCGGAAAAAGAGTGACAGGAGCATTCGCGATGACCCTTACGCACTATCTGTTGCTCGCAGGCGCACTGTTCGTGATCAGCGTCGTGGGCATCTTCTTGAACCGGAAGAATTTGATCGTTTTGCTGATGTGTATCGAATTGATGCTCCTCGCGGTCAATACCAATTTCATCGCGTTTTCCCATTTTCTGGGCGATATCCACGGTCAGGTCTTCGTTTTCTTCATATTGACCGTGGCAGCCGCGGAAGCTGGGATCGGCTTGGCGATCCTGGTGGTTCTATTCCGGCACCGGCAGTCGATCCACGTCGATGATCTCACCGAGCTGCGTGGGTAAGGAGGGAGCATGAAATTACTCTATACGGTTGTCCCCTTTGCGCCGCTCGTTGGCGCGATCGTTGCCGGATTGTGGGGCAATCGCTTGGGGCGAACCGCAACACACCGCATCACGATTTTGGGGGTGTTGATTGCGTTTCTGGCGTCGGTCGCGATCTTTTTCGACGTGCACAATGGCAATACCTTCAATGGGCCCTTGTACACCTGGGGAACGAGTGACGGTCTGACCTTCGAGGTCGGCTTTTTGATCGATTCGCTCACGGTGACGATGATGCTCGTCGTCACGTTCGTCTCGCTGATGGTGCATATCTATACCATCGGCTATATGGCCGACGATCCCGGGTATTGCCGTTTCTTCAGCTATATCTCGCTCTTTACCTTTTCGATGTTGATGCTCGTGATGAGCAACAACTTTTTGCAGCTCTTCTTCGGCTGGGAAGCGGTGGGATTGGTCTCCTACCTGTTGATCGGTTTCTGGTACACGCGGCCAACCGCGATCTACGCCAACCTCAAGGCTTTTCTGGTCAACCGCGTGGGGGACTTCGGGTTTCTGCTGGGGATTGGGTTGATCGCAGCGTACGCCGGTACGCTCGACTATGCCGAGACGTTCGCGCAAGCGGAAAAACTCGCCACGATGAATGAGGCGGTCACAGGGTGGCCGCTGATCACTGCGATCTGCATCGCTTTGTTCATCGGGGCAATGGGGAAATCGGCTCAGGTGCCGCTCCATGTTTGGCTTCCCGATTCGATGGAAGGTCCGACCCCGATTTCGGCGCTGATCCACGCCGCGACGATGGTCACTGCCGGGATCTTCATGGTCGCCCGGATGTCGCCGCTTTTCGAGCTTTCCGATACCGCGCTTTCGTTCGTGCTGGTGATCGGTGCGACCACGGCGTTTTTCATGGGCATTCTTGGGATCGTCCAGAGCGACATCAAGCGAGTGGTTGCCTATTCAACCCTTTCGCAGCTGGGGTATATGACGGTGGCTTTGGGCGCTTCGGCCTATTCAGTCGCGATCTTCCACCTGATGACGCACGCATTTTTCAAAGCGCTCCTTTTCCTCTCCGCAGGTTCCGTGATCATCGCAATGCACCACGATCAAGACATGCGCAACATGGGGGGATTGTGGAAGTACCTGCCCGTGACTTGGCTCACCGCTCTCATCGGGGCGTTGGCGTTGATTGGAACGCCCTTTACTTCCGGGTTCTATTCCAAAGACTCGATTCTGATCGCAGTGGCGCACGCGCAGATTCCTGGCGCAACCTATGCCTATTTCTGCGTGATGGCTGGGGTGTTCGTCACTGCGTTTTATACCTTCCGCATGATCTTTTTGGTGTTCCACGGCAAAGAGCGCTTCGGTCAAGCGCACGCGCATCACGATCACGCAGCGCACGGTTCGGATGACCATCACCATGGTCTGGCGCCGGGGGAAAAACCGCACGAGTCGCCCAAGGTGGTAACCGTGCCGCTCGTGCTCCTTGCGATTCCTTCGCTGTTGATCGGTGCCTTCACGATCGACGCAATGCTCTTCGGCGGTTGGTTCGCGAATGTCATTTTCGTCGATGAAGCGCGCCACGGCTCGATCGCAGCGCTCCGGGAAGAGTTCCACGGTGCGCTGGCGATGGGGTTGCACGGCTTGACCTCGCTGCCGTTCTTCATCGCGCTTGCGGGTGTGGCTTTGGCTGCGTTCTTCTACCTGGTGCGGCCCGATCTGCCCGATCGAATCGCGGCGCGCGTACGTTGGCTCTACACGATTCTCGTCAATCACTACTATTTCGACCGCTTCAACGAGATCGTCTTTGCCGGTGGCGCCCGCCGTTTGGGTCGTTGGTTGTGGCAAATCGGTGATCGCACGGTGATCGACGGCGCGATGGTGAACGGCTCGGCGCAAATCGTCGGTGAAGTAGCGGAAGCTGGCGCGGCGCTGCAAAGTGGGCGTCTCTACCATTACGCTTTCTCGATGATTCTGGGAATTGCCGTTTTGCTCCTTTTCCTTTACCTCGTTTGAACGTGGATGACCGTTATGTCGGGAATGCCCTTACTGAGTCTCGCGATCTGGATCCCAATCATTGGCGGGGTGCTGGTTCTCGCAGCGGCAGGCAATGACCGCCGTGCGTTCGAGGCGCGCTTGATCAGCCTGTTTGCAGCTGCGCTCGGGTTTGCGGTAACGTTGCCGTTGTGGTTCCAGTTCGATCCCACGACCTCAGCGATGCAATTCGTCGAATTGCGCGAATGGATCCCGCGTTACAACATCCGCTATTACTTGGGGGTCGATGGGATCTCGATGCCATTCGTGGTGTTGAACAGCTTCATCACCTTGATCGTCGTGATCGCCGGTTGGGAGGTGATCCAGAAGCAGGTCGCGCAATATCTCGCGGCATTCCTGATCATGTCCGGGATCATCAACGGCGTTTTTTCGGCGCTCGACGCGGTCTTGTTCTACGTCTTTTTCGAAGCATCGTTGATCCCGCTCTATTTGATCATCGGGATTTGGGGCGGCCCCAATCGCGTCTATGCCGCGATCAAGTTCTTCCTCTATACGTTGGTGGGCTCGCTCCTCATGTTGGTGGCGATCCTCTACCTCTTCGCCGCATCGGGTGGCAGTTTCGACCTCTTGGAGTGGCACCGGTTGCCGCTTACCCTCACCGAACAGAAATGGCTCTTCCTGGGTTTCTTGCTCGCCTTCGCGGTCAAGGTGCCAATGTGGCCGGTGCATACCTGGTTGCCCGATGCGCACGTCGAAGCGCCTACGGGCGGGTCGGTGGTGCTGGCGGCGATCGCGCTGAAGCTGGGTGCGTACGGTTTTTTGCGCTTTTCGTTGCCCATCGCGCCAGATGCGGCGCAGGCGTTCCAAGGGTTGATGGTGGCGCTGTCGCTCATTGCGGTTGTCTATATCGGTTTTGTCGCGCTTGTGCAAGAAGACATGAAGAAATTGGTCGCGTACTCCTCGGTCGCGCACATGGGGTTCGTCACGTTGGGGTTCTTCCTCTTCAACGCACTGGGAATGGAAGGGGCGATCGTACAGATGGTGTCGCACGGCTTCGTTTCGGGTGCGATGTTCTTGTGCATCGGCGTGCTCTATGATCGCCTGCACACGCGCCGGATCGCCGATTACGGCGGTGTGGTCAATACCATGCCCAAATTTGCCGCGTTTTTCCTCCTTTTTGCGATGGCCAATTCGGGGCTTCCGGCCACGAGTGGTTTCGTCGGCGAATTCATGGTCACGTTGGCAGCGGTCAAAGTCAATTTTTGGATTGCCGCTGCAGCGGCGACGACGTTGATCCTGGGTGCCGCCTATTCGTTGTGGATGTACAAGCGGGTCGTCTTTGGCGCGGTCGCAAACCCGCAGGTTGCGGCGCTGCAGGACATCAACCGGCGAGAATTCGTGATTTTGGCAGCGATGGCGTTCTTCGTCTTGCTGTTGGGAATCTGGCCCATGCCGCTGCTCGAGGTGATGCATACCTCGGTCGATGCGTTGTTGGCCCATGTGGCAGCCGGAAAACTCTAAGGAAGGGTGAGACACCATGGCATTGGAACTTCCCAATTTTGCGTTGTTGGCCCCGCAGATCGTGATCGCGCTCGCTGCGCTGGTTTTGATGACCGCTGGGGCCTTTGCGCGTGAGCGGTGGCGGCAATGGAATTATGTGGTCGCGCAACTGGCGGTGATCGTCGCGACGCTGCTTACGGTGTTCACTTCCGGCGATCCGCGCGTACAGACCACGTTCGGCGGGATCTTTCTGGTCGATTGGATCACGTTGGTGGTGCAGCTCTTCATCTATCTGTCGGTTTTTGCCGCTTTGATTTACGGCCGCTTTTATCTGATCGAGCGGGGGTTGGAACGGGCGGAGTATTACGCATTGGTCTTGTTGTCCCTTTTGGGCATGCAGATTCTCACGGTTGCGAACCATCTGCTCCTTTTCTACCTCGGTTTGGAGTTGATGTCGCTCGCGCTCTATGCGCTCGTCGCGTTTGACCGCAACCACGCGTTGCGTGCCGAAGCGGGGATGAAGTATTTCGTGCTCGGGGCGCTCGCCTCCGGTTTGATCCTCTATGGGCTCTCGCTGATCTACGGTGCCACGGCCACGTTGTCGCTTCCTGAAATTTCGTCGGTTGCCGCGCTCCGTCCTGGCGACGAACGTGTCTTCGGTTTTGGCCTCGCCTTTTTGGTCGCGGGGATTGCGTTCAAATTCGGTGCGGTTCCGTTCCATATGTGGGTCGCGGACGTCTATCATGGCGCACCCACTCCGGTGACGCTGCTCCTTGCTTCGGCGCCGAAACTGGCCGCGTTTGCGCTGGCGTTTCGCCTGCTGGTCTTCGGCTTTTTCGAATACGCCCACTATTGGCAGCCGATGCTCATGGTCGTTGCGGTGGCGTCAATTGTCTTAGGAAACCTTGCCGCGATCGCGCAGAAGAACCTCAAGCGGATGCTCGCCTACTCTGGGATTTCCCATGTGGGCTTCATTCTGCTTGGGCTCGCGGTGGGCGTTGTGGAAGGAAACCATCAATTGGCTTTGAACGCTTACAGCGCGACCCTTTTCTATGCGATCGTCTATGCGGTGATGAGCTTAGCGAGCTTTGGGCTGATTTTGCTGATGGCGCGCTCGGGCTTTGAAGCGGAATGGCTCGATGACGTCAAAGGGCTCAATCAAAAAAGCCCGTGGTTTGCCGCGATGCTGTTGATTACGATGTTTTCCCTTGCGGGCGTGCCGTTCTTCGTTGGGTTCTTTGCTAAATTGGCGGTGTTGCAAGCGGTGGTCGCTGCGGGCTACTTGTGGGTCGCGGTGCTTGCGGTGGTGATGTCGTTGATCGGCGCGTTCTACTACCTGCGCGTTGTCAAACTCGCCTATTTCGACGAGCCGACGGAGCGGCAGCCGTTGATCGCTTCCAGTGAAACGCGGGTGCTTCTTTCCGGGAATGCGCTGGCTCTTGCGCTTTTTGGCCTGATGCCGCAAGGATTGATGTCCCTTGCGGCGTACGCGATGATCGCTTCGCTGTAACGGGTGGTCGGCGCGATGGATGAATCGGTCAAACCTGGGGATGATCGCCACCTTGTCGAGGTAGCGGTGGCATCAAACCGGGTCTGGCAGGGAAAACTCCTTGATGTGTGGCGGGACAAAGTTCGCTTGCCCGATGGTCACACCGCAACACGGGAGTACATCCGCCACCCCGGTGCGGTGGTGGTCATCGCGCTCGACGCCGCCAACCGGGTGGTGATGGAGCGGCAATACCGCCACCCCGTCAAGACGGTAGTCGAAGAGTTGCCAGCGGGAAAACTGGACCCTGGTGAAGATCTGCTTACCTGTGCGCAGCGGGAATTGCAGGAGGAGACGGGGTACACAGCACACAGCTGGCGTTTGCTTGGCAGTTTCTGGCCATGCGTCGGCTACAGCAACGAAGTGATCCACGTGGCGCTTACAACCGAAATTTCCCCGGGGCTTGCTCGCCGCGACGAGGGTGAGTTTCTCGAGGTCTTCTTGTTACCCCTTGCGGAGCTCTTTGCCCGTGCCGAAAGCGGGCAGTTGCGCGACGGGAAGACTTTGGCAGCGCTAGCCTTGGCTCGCCCTTATTTACCCCGCTGTTGAGCGGTTTGTAATAGCGCACCCCCGCTTTTTTCTCGAGCGTCACTTATCACGACATCCTCGTTGTGTTATATTGAAGGGTGGTACTGTGTAGGAGCCACCGGTGAGTGCCATTCGCCGAATCGTCTACGCCCAATCTGGGGGAATGTCCGCGGTGATCAACGCAAGCGCCGCGGGGGTGATCGCCGAGGCGCAGCGCCGTGGACTTACCCTTTTTGCCGCGCGCTATGGGATGCAGGGGTTACTTGCGGGTGATCTCGTTGCCGTGCCACGATTTTCAGCTGAGCAACTGCTGCGGCTTAGCCATACTCCAGGGGGTTTTTTTGGCACGGCACGGCGCGATCTTCCCGATCCCGAAATCGATCCCACTCCGTACGACCAGTTGTTTCAGGTCCTTGCGCGCTACGGTATCGACGCATTGCTCTATAACGGCGGAAATGGGTCGATCGCAACCGTCGCGCAGATCGACCGGGAAGCGAAACGGCGGGGCATCCCGCTCACTGTGATCGGTATTCCCAAGACGATCGACAACGATCTGGAAGGGACCCATTTCTCACCGGGTTACCCTTCGGCGGCGCGCTATTTGATCACCAGTTTCCTCGAAGCGTCGCTCGATTTGGCATCGTTTCCGGCGAAAGGGGCGCGTGCGTTCGTGATGGAGACGATGGGGCGCAATGCAGGTTGGTTGGCCGCCGCGGTGAAAGCCGCTTCGGTGGTCTTGGACGATGAAGGTCCTCATCTCATCGTGCTGCCCGAGATGCGTTGGGACAAAGGGTCGTTACTTGCGGCAGCCAAGGCGACAATCGCCCGCTTGGGGTACTGTACTGTGGTCGTCGCCGAAGGGGCAACGCTAGATGGCAAACCGCTCGCCTATCAAGGGGTGGAAAAACGGCGGTACGTGCAGTTGGGCGGTGCGGGAAGCGTGATTGGCGGTTGGTTGCGCGAAGCGTTGGGCGCGAAGGTCCATGTGGCGGTCCCGGATTACCTCCAGCGCGCCGCAGCGCATTGGGTGAGTGCGGTCGACCACCGCGTCGCTTGGCAAGTTGGCGAGACCGCCGTTGCTTGGGCCGCCGAAGGCGCGCAGTCTGGCGTGATGGTTGGGGTCGTTTGCGACCAAGCGACCGGCGGTTGGCGAATGGAGGCAGTCGATGCCGCAACCATCGGGAACCAAGAAAGGCGCTTTCCCGCGTCATGGATTGCCGCTCCTTTTCAGGTCGATCGCGCGTTTCTCGACTATCTTTTGCCCCTCTTGGAAGGGTGCCCTCAGATCCCATGCAAAGCGCACGGGCTTCCCGATTTTTTCACCTCGTCCTCGTTCAGTGGGACAAACGATGCCTCGTTATGAGCTCGATTCGGCGCTCAGCCATGTCCTCGATGCGCTGGGGTGGGGCTATTGGGTTCGCGATCTCGCCACCGGCGAAATGGTCTGGTCCGAAACCTTTCGCCGCCAGCACGGCGTTGCTCTGGATGAACCGGCGACTCGGGAAGTGTTTTTGGCGCATCTTCACCCTGAGGATCGGGACGTGTTCGTCCACCAAGTGGAAGCGGCTTACCGCAGCGGACAAGGGGTGGTCCAGTACCGGGTGGTGCTTGAAAGGGGGACAAATCCGTTCGTGTATCGTGCAGGTGGTGGTCCTCACGACGCCGGAGGGAAAACGGCTTGCTTATGGGATCAACCGCTTCGACGACCGCTATTTGGCGCTCGATGCGGCGCTCACGGAAAAAGCGCGTACGCTCAACGCAGTGATCGCAGCGCTTCCGGTTGGCTTGATGGTTTTCGACGCCGAGCTGCGATTGCGCTACTGGAACGACCGCGCGTTCGACATTCTCGACTTGCCCCGTTCGTTGGCGTACGAAGGGGTCTCGTTTGCCGATCTCATTCGGGTACCCGCCTCGCGTGGCGAATACGGGCCGGGCGATCCGGAACAGTTGGTCGCGGAACGGGTGGCGTTGGCCAAAACCTTTCGCCCGCACCGCCTCGAACGGCAACACCCCGACGGTCGCTGGCATCTGGTGCAAGGAGAGCCCTTCTTCGACGCGCAAGGGCGGCCAGCGGGTTTCGTTTCGACCTTCACGGACATCACTGCGCTCAAAGCTGCGGAAGCTGCGGCCCAGACGGCGCGAGACCGCTTGCAGACGCTGATCGATCACCTTCCCAGTGGCGTGTCGTTTTTCGACGCAGAGCTGCAACTGATCGCTTGGAACCAGAAGTTTGCCGAACTCCTTGACTTTCCGTCGACACTACTGGATCATGGCGTCGATTTTGCAACACTTCTGCGCTTCAACGTGGAGCGCGGCGAGTATGGCGCGGTCACCAATCTCGAAGCCTATCTCGAGGAACGGCTTCGGGCTGCACGTAGTTTCGTGCCGCATGAACTCGAACGGACGCGTCCCAATGGCCGCGTGCTCCATATCATCGGGCAACCGGTTCCCTCCGGCGGGTTCGTTTCGATCTACCAAGACGTGACCGAGCAGCGCCGCATCGAAGCGGAACTGCGTCGTCGTGCGCTCACCGACGAATTGACCGGTTTGACCAACCGTGCGGCGCTGCTCAGCCAATTGCCGCGCTTGTGTGAAGAGGCCAAACGGCGCGCCGAGCACCTTGCCGTATTGTTCATCGATTTGGATCGTTTCAAATGGGTCAATGACACCGCTGGACACGAAGTGGGTGATGCGGTGTTGCGCGCTGCGGCCGAGCGGCTCCGTACGGCAGTACGCGCCAGTGATCTTGCTGCCCGTGTCGGCGGAGACGAATTCGTTGCAGTGACCTTCGTCACCGAAGCGACACAAGCCAGTGAGTTAGCGCAGCGCTTGCTGGAACGGTTTGCTTTACCGTTCGAAGTGGGGGAAAACCAATGGCAACTCTCTCCTTCGATCGGGATCGCGCTCTATCCCGACGACGAGCGTGATCCAAACGCGCTCTTACGCGCTGCGGATCTTGCGATGTATCGTGCAAAGGGGGAGGGGGGAAACCGTTTTGCCTTTTTTACCCGGAGTTTGCACGAAGCGGCGACGTCACGCAGTCGTTTGGAGCAACGGCTGCGCCTTGCGATCCACCATGATGCGTTTCATCTCGTATTTCAACCGATTTGCGATCGGACAGGCGCGATCGTCAGTGCAGAAGTACTCTTGCGTTGGCGCGATGAAGAGCTGGGAGAGGTTCCGCCAGCACGCTTCGTCCCGGTTGCCGAACAGGTCGGGCTGATGCCGGCCATCGGTCGTTGGGTATTGCGGCGTGCGTTGTACCAGTGGGTGCAGTGGAGACAAGCCGGTTTGCGTCTCCCGAGCATTGCGGTCTGCGCATCAGCTCTACGACACGATGCTCTATGAGACGGTTCGCGCTGCGCTTGCCGAGAACGGTGTCGAGCCGAGTGCGCTCAAATTGGAGATAACCGAATCGGCAATGATGCGCGACCCGGCACTTGCGCAAGAGCAGGTGCAACGTTTGGCGAGGTTGGGGGTCCGTTTTGCGGTAGATGATTTTGGCACGGGTTACTCTTCGCTTGCGTATCTTCATACCTTCCCGCTTTCGGAACTGAAAATCGACCGCTCGTTCATCACACCGCTGGCGCACAATGGCCGCGACGACGCGATCGTCGACGCAACCATCCAGATGGCACATCGGTTAGGGCTCCAGGTGGTGGCAGAAGGGGTAGAGTGCGCTGAGCAGCGGGACCATCTGTTGCGCCTGGGATGCGATTTTTTCCAGGGGTACTGGTATGCGCACCCGCTTTCTGCGACGCAGTTTTACCACTTTTGGCAAAAGCAGCTCGCATCCGATTCGTCACAACGGCCGCTTGAGTGACCCCCAGCGAAACCCTGTGAGCCAAAGAACGGAAAAATAGACGCCAGCGCCTACGGTAACCCAAAGCGCCACCCCCAGCAAACGGACCCATTGCCCGGATGCGGTTTCCGCTTCCACCCACGCCTCCGTTGTGACGAGAAAGAGCGCAAGAGCCAGTAACGCTAACGTGAGGGAAAGAAGGAAACGCGGCCAGTTCGGTTGCCACACGAAATGGCCACGGCGGTGCAAGTGAAAGAGTAAAAACCCGGCGTTGCCCCAGGCAGCGAGCGAAATCGACAACGCCAAGGCCCAGTGTCCCCAATCGAAGAGGAAAAGAAAGAGGGCGTTGCCAAGTTGCGTGAGGATCAGCGAAAGGATTGCCCCTTTGACCGGGGTTCGCGTGTCCTCACGGGCGTAAAACCCGGGCGCTAGAATTTTGACGCCGATGAGGGGAATGAGGCCAAACGCATAGGCGGCAAGCGCCAAAGCCGTGGCGTGTGCGTCGTGTGCGGAAAAGGCCCCGCGCGCAAAGAGCGCCATCGTGAGCGGTTCACCACTCAGCACGAACGCGAGCGCGCACGGAGCAGTCAAGAGGAGCGTCATTCGCAAACCCCAGTCAACCAAGCGCTGATACCCCGCTTCATTGCGTTCCGCGACCGCGCGGCTGAGGTGCGGCAAGAGGATCACACCGAGCGTCGCACCAAAAAGGCCTGCCGGTAATTCCATCAGACGATCGGCGTAGTACAGCCAGGAGACGCTTCCTGTGGGGAGTAGAGAAGCGAAGAGGGTATTGAGCAGCAACGAGATCTGCGCGGCGGAAACCCCAAAGACCGCTGGCCCCATCAGGGTGAGGATCCGCCGCACGCCAGGATCGCGTGGGTGCCAGTCCCAGCGTGGCGTCAAGCCCAGACGGGGCAATTGCCACCAGTGCCAGAGCCACTGCAGGATTCCCCCCAAAAGCACCGAATAGGCAAGCCAATACGGGTCGCGATCGTCCATTGCCCACGCGGTGGTAAGGAGTAAGAGGAACGCGGCATTGAGCGCGATCGGTGTTGCCGCGGGCAGACGAAAATGGCCCCAGGTGTTGAAAAGCGCCGAGGAAAACGCCACGAGCGACATGAACAAGATATAGGGAAACGTCAAGCGGGTCATCGCGACGGCAAGCGCGAAACGTTCCGGATCCGCAGCGAACCCAGGCGCCACTGCGCGGACCAACCCTTCGGCACCAAGCACGCCTGCGAGCGTCACGACGCCAACGGTGACGAAAAGAACCGTGAACACCCGGTCGATCAACGCTTTGGTGCGCTCGGGAGGCGCAGTGCGATGCGTCTGGGCCAAGACGGGAACGAATGCCTGGGAGAACGCGCCTTCGGCGAAGAGGCGACGCAAGAGGTTGGGAAGTCGAAACGCAACCACGAATGCGTCGGTAGCCGCTTGCGCCCCAAAAAGTGCGGCGATCAAAACGTCACGGGCGAACCCCAGGAGGCGAGAAAGGAGCGTCAGGCTGCTCACCTGCGCGAGTGTTTTGAGGAAATTCATCCAGAACCGCCTTGCAAAGGGGTGATGAAAAAGTTAGAATTATAGTTTCTGGTGCATGAATTTCGATTGGGGATAAGATGGCCAACACGGCACAAGCACGCAAACGTGCACGGCAGGACTTGAAGCGCCGTGCCCATAACCGCAGTCTTCGCTCACGTCTGCGCACAGCGATCAAGTCGGTTCGGCTTGCGATCGCTTCGGGCAACAAAGAACAGGCCCAAGCAGCGTACCAAGCAGCGCAATCGGTGATCGATTCGATTGCGGGCAAAGGCATTATTCACAAGAATGCTGCTGCCCGTTACAAGAGCCGGCTGGTTGCCAAGATCAAAGCCATGGCGTGATGGTTTGTTTCTTTCGTCTTTGATAGGAAAAGCGGCCACAGGCCGCTTTTTTATTCCTTGCGGTATCGGCTGCGCCCTCCGCGCCGTTCAACTGGCCTCTTTTTCGGGCGGGGCAACCGTACAAACGTCGCGATAGCGAATTTCCAGGTTGTTGTCCTTGGCGAAATTGACAAGAAAACGGTAAGCCATCGGCTGAACGTGGTACAGTTTGGCATCTACTTCGACGGTCTTGGCCCCATCGATCATCGGGCCGGGGCGAACATAGGGGGAGTAGCGCATTCGGTTGTCCGCCCCCATCGTTGCCATGATGCCGCAAAGGCGTTCCGCCCAATCGCTGGGGCGGAAACGGCGTCCATCGACCGTCCGTCCGACAATCAGAAAGTCACTGACTTCGTTTTCCATAATTTCGATGTCAAGAAAACTGAACGATAATTATACGCCACTGCAGCAACGAAACGGCTTATGCGATAATTACGGCTTCCGATTTTGTTCGAGGTCACGATAATGCTCGATGCCATTCGCCGCCGCAAGCGAATCGCGCAGATCATCTTGCTTATATTGATCATTCCCTTTGCCTTTTTTGGTGTAGAGCGTTACTTTTCCACAGGTCCGTCGCGTAACGAAGTGGCAACGGTAGGGGATTCCGCGGTAACGGTTGCGGCGCTGCGCGACGCGCTGCAGCGGCAAAGCGACCGCTTGCGTACCCAGATGGGGGAGGCGTTTGACCCGAAGCTCGTGCGCAGCCAAGCGTTCGTTGAGGAGGTACTGCGGCAATTGCTGGAACGCCAAATCCTTTTGAACGAAGCGCAGCGGCTCGGACTGCAGGTTCCGCAAACGGTGGTGCAGAAAACCCTGGCTGCGATTCCCGTGTTTCAGAAGGATGGCCGTTTCGATTTTGCCACGTATGAAGCGGCGCTGCGGGCGCAGGGAATGACGCCGGCGCGGTTCGAAGCGCTGGTCCAAGAAGATTTGGCGATCGAAAAACTCCTGCGCTCGGTTCGCGCTGCAGTCGTCCCTCCGCAAAATGTCCTGACGCTGTTGCGGTGGCAAGAAGAGGTGCGGCGCGTGCGCTGGCAACGCCATTCGATCGACGCCGTTGCGGCGACGCTGCCGGTCGACGAGCAAGCGGTCGAAGCGTTTTTCCAACAACATCAGGATCGCTTCCAGAAACCGGATGAAGCGACTCTCGAATACGTAGTGCTCGACGAAAAGCAACTTGAGGTGCCGCCCGTACCAGAGGAGGACGTTCGCAAGGCCTTTGAGGCCCGGAAAGCAGCGATCGCACAACCGGAAAAACGGCGTATTCGCCACATCTTGATCACTGCCTCGAACTTTGACGACGGCAAAACGCTACCTGCGGAAGTCACGCAGCTTCTTGCGCAACTGCGCGGCAAAGACGAAGTGCAATTCGCCGAAATCGCCAAAAACCGGTCGGAGGATGCGGCAACCCGCGCCCAAGGGGGTGACTTGGGGTGGGTCACGAAGGAAGAGCTGCCGCCAGCGTTGGCTGAAGCGGTTTTTGCTGCGAAAACCCCGGGGCTACTCGATCCCGTTCGCACCGATTTCGGTTGGCATCTGGTTTGGTTGTCTGCGATCCAGCCGGCTCAAACACCCACTTTCGACGCGGTTGCCCCGCAAATTCGCGCGGCATTGCAGCAAGAGGCGCGCAAGCGGCGGTTCACGGAATTGGTCGCGGAATTGCCCAATCTGGCGTTTGACGCGGTGGACCGCCTCGACCCGGTTGCGGAAAAGGTCGGGGCACCCATCGAGAAAACGCCACTCATGCCGCTCGATGCGCTCACGCTCAACGATGGCACGCCTTTGCCAGCTGCGCTGATGGCGCAATTGAGGAGCGAAAATGTCCGCCGCGGCGAAAACCTGGATCCGGTCACGTTGCCCGATGGGCGTATGGTGGTGGTGCGGGTTGCCCGTTTTGAGTCCGCACGACCGCGCACCTTTGCCGAGGCCAAAGCGGACGCAATTGCCGCGTGGCGTCGCGATCGCGCGCAGTCGCAATTGGTGGCTTCGCTCGCGCAACAGGTAGAAACGAACGCGTCGATCACGAAATGGGACGGCGAAAAGCGGTTACAACGCAACGATACGACCTTGCCGCGCACTGTGGTGGAAGCCGCGTTTGCGCTGCCGCGGAAACCGGGCGTTCGCAACGTGGTTACAAGCGGTGATGCCGTATGGCTGCTCGAACTCGTCGCGGTGGAAACGCCGGTCGTCACGGATAACGATGCACGGGCCAAATCGCTTGCGACACAATTGCACAGCCTCTATGGTGACGTGCATTACCGTGCGTGGTTGCGCACGGTGGAAGCGCGCTATCCCATCCAGATCCGTCAAGAGGCGTTGCGGGAATTCACCGCCGAATAACGGGCGAGAAATCCTGTAGGGCAAAACGAAAAGGGCGCAGCACGCGCCCTTTTTCGTTGCCCCGTTTTGCTTTTCCTTACAAGACGAGCGGTTCGGGGTTGCCGAGCGCGACGTTGTGAAAACCGCCATCAACGTAGAGAATCTCGCCGGTGATGCCGCTTGCGAGATCCGAAAGGAGGAACGCCGAGGCGTTGCCCACCTCTTCGATCGTGACATTGCGGCGCAGCGGCGCATGGTGTTCGTTGTAGCGAAGGAGTCTGCTGAAACTGCCAATGCCCGACGCGGCAACGGTTTTGATCGGGCCTGCCGAGACACCGTTTACGCGGATCCCCTCAGGTCCCAAGCTTGCCGCCAGGTAGCGCACACCCGCTTCCAGACTGGCCTTGGCCATTCCCATCAGGTTGTAATTGGGCATCGTGCGCACAGCGCCAAGATACGAGAGCGTCAACATCGACGACTTTCGGTTTTGCATCAACGGCCGAAACGCTTTCGCCATCAGGGGAAAACTCGCTGCGCTCACTTCATGGGCGATGCGAAACGCTTCGCGCGTGAACCCGTCGAGAAAATCGCCCTCGAGCGCTTCGTTCGGGGCATAGGCAATGGAATGGACGAAACCGTCTAACCCTTCCCATTCTTGAGCGATGCGATCGGCAAGCCCGGTGATCTCTTCGTCGCGCGTCACGTCGAGCGGCGCGATGAAATCGGCCCCGAATTCCGTTGCGAACTTGGCGATGCGCCCTTCGAACCGTTCGTTTTGGTAGGTGAACGCCAAACGTGCGCCTTCCCGCGCGCACGCTTGCGCGATGCCATAAGCGATCGAGCGGTTGCTGAGTAGCCCGGTGATCAGGATCTTTTTACCCGCCAAAAAACCCATCGACAACTCCTTCGTCACAATTGGGAATATCTTATCATGAGCGTTCCGCGGTGTTTCAGTGCTTCAGCGCACCGCAGCACGTAGCAACCGAGCTTTTTCGCGTGCCCAATCGCGTTCCTTCGCGCTTTCCCGCTTGTCGTGAAGTTTCTTGCCTTTCGCCAACGCAATCGTTGCTTTGATCCGACCGTTCTTGTAATGGAGGTCGAGCGGCACGAGCGCGTAACCCGCGCGCTCAACCTTGCCGATCAAACGGTCGATCTCGCGGCGATGAAGCAAAAGCTTGCGCGTCCGAGTAGGGTCGGGTCGGACATGGGTCGATGCGCTGGCAAGCGGCGAGACGTGCATTCCCAAAAGAAAAAGTTCGCCATGCCGAACCAGGACGTAGGCTTCCTTCAGATTGACCCGTCCGGCACGGATCGCTTTCACCTCCCAACCTTCGAGCACGAGTCCGGCTTCGAAGGTCTCTTCGATGAAATATTCGTGTCGGGCTTTTCGATTTTCGACGATGGCCATAAAAGAGGTTCATGCGTTGCGGTACAATCGCCCGATTATACCGAGGAGTGGCTTGGGTTTTTGCCAATGGCGACGGTACACAAGCAAGTTTTGATCGATCGTCCTGCGGAGGCGATGTTCGCGCTGGTCGATCACTGCGAACACTACCCGGAGTTTCTGCCGTGGTGTGGTGGCACCGAGGTCCACCAGCGCACGGAACATCTGACCGACGCCACCTTGAAGGTCGACTTCCATGGGGTGAAAACCCAGTTCCGCACCGTCAATCAGAAACAGCCCCCGTTGGAAATGCGGATCACGCTCAAAGAGGGGCCGTTCAAACACCTTCACGGCCACTGGCGATTCAAACCGCTCGGTGCGATCGGCTGCAAGATCGAGTTCGAGCTCCATTACGAGTTTGCGAGTAAATGGTTGGACAAGGTACTGGGGCCGGTTTTCGACAAAATCGCCCAAACGTTCGTCGATGCGTTCGTTGCACGCGCCCATGCGATTTCCCCAGAAGTCTGGGCGGCGTTGCCAGGGTACCGTAGCGAGAGGAGTGAGTGATGACAGAGACCATCACGGTCGAGGTGGTTTATGCGCCAGCCCCGCACCAAGTCGATCTGGTCACGGTGCAGTTGCCGCCCGAAAGCACCGTTGCCGACGCGCTCGAACGCTCCGGGATTCTATCCCGCCATCCTGAGATCGACCTCGATGGGAAGAATCGGATCGGAATCTATGCCAAACCCGTGACCCTGGCCACGCCGCTCAGAGACCGTGACCGAATCGAAATCTATCGCCCGATCATTGCCGACCCGAAGACGGCGCGGCGGAAAAAAGCGGCTCAGAAGTAATCGCGATATAATCCCGTTTTGGCTGGAGTGTCGCCATGCGTCTCAAAAAAATCGCACTCACGTTCGATGATGTTCTCTTGGTCCCTGCCTATTCCCAAGTCTTGCCGCGCGACGTCGACCTCTCGACGAAGCTGACGCGCGCCATCCGCCTCAACATCCCTTTGGTGTCGGCGGCGATGGATACCGTGACCGAAGCGCGGTTGGCGATCGCACTCGCGCAGGCAGGTGGGATTGGAATCATCCACAAAAACCTCTCCGCAAAACAGCAAGCGGCCGAAGTGGCGAAGGTGAAGCGGTTCGAATCCGGGATCCTCAAAGATCCCGTGACGATTCCGCCCACGCTGACCGTAGGAGAGGTGCTTTCGCTCACACAGCAACTCGGAATTTCCGGGCTTCCGGTCGTCGACGAAGGCCGCGTGGTGGGGATCGTCACCCATCGCGACCTACGATTCGAAACCCGGCTGGACCTGCCAATTGCGCAAATCATGACCCCGCGCGAGCGGCTCGTTTTCATCCGCGAAGGGGAGAGCGTCGAGAAAGCCAAGGCGTTGATGCACGAACACCGTTTGGAGCGGGTGCTGATCCTGGGTCCGGACGATACCCTCAAAGGGTTGATCACGGTCAAAGACATTCAGAAGTCGACCGAACACCCCAACGCGGCGAAAGACAGCGACGGGCGGCTCCTGGTGGGTGCCGCGATCGGCGTCGGCGCGGGTACCGAAGAGCGCACCGAACGCCTGGTCGAAGCGGGTGTCGATGTGATCGTCGTCGATACCGCACACGGCCATTCGCAAGGGGTACTCGACCGGGTGCGCTGGGTCAAGCGCCAATTCCCGAATGTGCAAGTGATCGGCGGCAACATCGCAACGGCTGAGGCGGCAAAAGCGTTGGTCGACGCCGGCGCGGACGCGGTCAAAGTTGGGATCGGGCCCGGTTCGATCTGTACCACTCGGATCGTCGCTGGCGTTGGGGTGCCGCAAATCACCGCGATCTCTGACGTTGCGGAGGCGCTCGCGGGAACCGATGTCCCGTTGATCGCCGACGGCGGCATCCGATTCTCGGGTGACATTGCCAAAGCGCTCGCTGCCGGCGCCCACTGTGTGATGTTGGGTGGTCTTTTTGCTGGTACCGAAGAAGCGCCCGGTGAGACGGTGCTCTATCAAGGCCGGTCGTACAAAGCGTACCGCGGCATGGGATCGCTCGGTGCGATGCAGGCGGGTGCTGCCGACCGCTATTTCCAGGACAACACCGCAAACGTGGACAAATTCGTGCCGGAAGGCATCGAAGGGCGCGTGCCGTACAAAGGGCCCGTTGCGGCGGTGATCCACCAATTGGTTGGCGGCGTTCGCTCCTCGATGGGGTATTTGGGTTGCCGCACCATCGAGGAGCTGCACGCGAAAGCCGAATTCGTGCAAATCACCTCGGCAGGCGTACGTGAATCGCACGTTCATGACGTGCAGATCACGAAAGAGGCGCCTAACTATCACCTTGATTGACCGCGAAAAAGGTGCGCCATGGCGCAGCACGACAAAATTTTGATCCTCGACTTTGGGTCCCAGCTCACGCAATTGATCGCGCGGCGGGTGCGGGAACATCAAGTCTATTGCGAAATCCACCCGTTCGACGTCTCCGACGATTTCATCCGCTCGTTCGGTGCAAAAGGGGTGATCCTCTCCGGCGGTCCCAACTCTGCGTACGACGCCGTCGACTGGCGTGCGCCGCAAGCGGTCTTCGAACTGGGCGTGCCGCTACTGGGGATCTGCTACGGCATGCAGACGATGGCGGAGCAATTGGGGGGTAAGGTCGCACCCAGCGGCAAACGGGAGTTCGGCTATGCCGAAGTGCGGCTACGCAACCACTCGCCGCTCTTCGAAGGCATCGAGGATCGTCGCGACGAATCGGGGCGCGCGTACCTAGAGGTCTGGATGAGCCACGGGGATGCGGTGGTTGCGCTTCCTCCAGGATTTCAGGTGATCGCCGAAAACGAATCGACGCCCGTGGCGGCGATGGCCGATCCCGAACGCGGCTTTTACGGTGTGCAGTTTCACCCGGAAGTGACCCACACGCTCAAAGGAAAAGAGATCCTGGGGCGCTTCGTCCATGAGATCTGTGGTTGCGGCTGGGATTGGACGATGCCCGAGTTCATCCCAGAGGCGGTCGGGCGCATCCGCGAGCAGGTGGGTGACGAAGAGGTGATCTTGGGGCTTTCGGGGGGCGTCGATTCCAGCGTTGCCGCAGCGCTCATCCATCGGGCAATCGGCGATCAGCTCACCTGTGTTTTTGTCGACAACGGGCTCCTGCGCCTCAACGAAGCGCAACAGGTGATGGCCACCTTCGCCCGCCATTTGGGGATGCGGGTGATCCACGTCGACGCGTCAGAGCGTTTCCTCCAAGCGCTGGCCGGCGTAACGGACCCGGAAGCAAAACGGAAAATCATCGGTCGCGTCTTCGTCGAGGTCTTCCAGGAAGAGGCGGCGAAGCGCCCGAATGCCCGGTGGCTCGCGCAAGGGACGATCTATCCCGACGTGATCGAATCGGCTGGCAGCAAAACCAAAAAAGCACACACCATCAAGAGCCACCACAATGTGGGCGGGTTACCGGAAACGCTCAACCTCAAACTCCTGGAGCCGCTGCGGGAACTTTTCAAAGATGAGGTGCGGGAGTTGGGGATTGCGCTTGGGTTGCCGCATGAAATGGTCTATCGCCATCCGTTCCCCGGTCCCGGGCTGGGGGTGCGCATCCTGGGCGAAGTCAAGCGCGAATACGCCGAAATTTTGCGCCAAGCGGACGCGATCTTTATCGACGAACTCCGCGCTGCCGATTGGTACGACAAGGTAAGCCAGGCATTTGCCGTCTTTTTGCCGGTCAAGAGCGTCGGGGTGATGGGAGACGGGCGGACCTACGAATACGTGATTGCGTTGCGCGCAGTTGAGACCCAAGACTTCATGACCGCGCATTGGGCAGAACTGCCGCACGCTCTGCTGGGGCGTGTCGCCAACCGCATCATCAACGAAGTGCGTGGCGTCAATCGCGTCGTTTATGATATTTCGGGCAAACCGCCTGCGACGATCGAGTGGGAGTAAATGGCGCTCAGACTACGAGTTTGACCGATGCTGCGCGTCCCTGTCAAACTGCACGAACTCCTGCTCGGTAAGCCGATGCCGTTCGACGTCTATGACCGGGACGGACGGCTCCTGTTGCGTCGCGGTTATGTGATCGAAACCGAACAGGAAAAACAGAAACTCTTCAAGCTAGGCCCAGAGCGGGACGTCACGACAGACGAGCGATTCCGCGCAGCGCTCGAAAGCGCGCAGCGCGTCGAGGTCAAAGGCAGCGATGAGGAAAGAAGGGCGCTTTCGCTAGGGTTTCATGAGCTCCATCTGGTCCCTGGGGAGTTGCTGCAAATCAAGATAAGCGGCGACGACCAGCCGCTTTGGTCACGTTACGTGGGCATGTTGCGCACCAAATCGTTGCTGATCGACGCGGTGACCCGCAATGACCTTCCCATCTTCATCAAGGAGGGAACAACCCTTCAAATCAAAGGGACTTCAGGATCGTACGCCTTCCTGTTTTCCGCTTCGCTTTTGGTGAATGTTTCAAAGCCCTTTCCTTACCATCACCTGACCTATCCGAGCGAAGTCAAGGCGTTGCGCTTACGCCGCAGCGAGCGCGTGCCGGTTCGCCTCGTCTGTGCTGTGCTCACCGCAGAAGGGATACCCCATGGTGGCGTGTTGTTGGATCTCTCGTTGGGTGGCGGCTTGTTGGCGACCCGTCACCCGCTGAATGTTGGCGATACCGTGACGTTGAAGTTCAAAATCGACTTGGCAGGCAGCGAACTCATTCTGAGTGTGCGTGCCCAGGTGCGCTCCCAACGGAAACTGGACGCCGTCCATCTTCGCGACGGGGAGGGGTATGGCGTTCAGTTTCTCGATTTGACGCCAGAAGAGACCCTTGCGCTCATGACCTATATCCGGGCTGTTCAATCTGGGGCGGCTAACTGAGGTGCCTGACAAAACCCGCCGTGACCGTGCGCAGCAATTGGCAACCAATGCCTGCTGAGAGAACGCCAAACCCACAATGAAGGGATCAATCAGAAGAAACCAGCGAAACGTTGGCTAATGCCCTGTTAAGGTATAATCAGAAGGAAAGCATTTGACCAAATGCCTGCTATGCCCTATAACATTGCTATCATCGGATTGGCATTTCGCTTTCCGGGTGACTTGAATGACGAGCAAACACTCTGGCAGGCCCTGAAAGAAGGACGTGATCTCGTTAGTCATGTACCGTCCGAACGTTGGGCAGTCGACGAACTACAACACCCCACGCGTAGCGAACCTGGGCGCAGCATCACCTTCTCGGCGGGCATTCTCTCACGTATTGATGAGTTTGATGCCGGTTTTTTCGGGATATCGCCGCGCGAGGCAGCTTGGCTTGATCCGCAGCAACGGCTGCTTCTTGAGCTCTCCTGGGAAGCCATGGAGAACGCGGGGGTGCCTCCCTCCAAGCTTTCCGGTACGAATTGCGCCGTGTATGTCGGTATCTCCAGCCTCGACTATGGCACACGCGGCCTCGACGATCTTGCCGCCATGTCGTCACACTCGATGACCGGCAATACGCTCAGCATTGCCGCCAACCGTCTTTCTTATGTTTTCGATCTGCGCGGTCCGTCGCTCGCAGTCGACACCGCCTGCTCCTCTTCCCTGGTCGCGCTTCACCACGCCTGCCGTGCGTTGCAGACAGGTGAGGCGGACACGGCTATCGTCGGCGGCGTCAATCTGTTGCTGCACCCCTATCCCTTCGTAGGTTTTACCAAGGCATCGATGCTGTCCGCCGATGGGCGTTGCAAGGTCTTCGATGCTTCTGGCAATGGGTATGTGCGCGCCGAGGGTGGGGCGGTGCTTCTGCTCAAGCCCCTGGATCGAGCGATTGCCGATGGTGACGATATCAAGGCGGTCATCCTGGCGACCGGCGTCAATGCCGACGGTGCGCGCAAGACCGGCATTACCATCCCCAGCCGAGATGGCCAGGCCGAGCTGATGCGAAGCGTCCTGGTGAAAGCCGGACTTTCACCCCATGACGTCGATTTCATCGAGGCACACGGTACGGGCACCATGGTCGGTGATCCCATCGAGTGCGCCGCAATTGGCGAGGTGTATGGGCAAGGGCGGGAAAAACCACTCCCCATCGGCTCGGTCAAGGCCAATCTCGGCCACATGGAGGCTGCCTCGGGCATGGCGGGCTTGGTGAAAGCGATCCTGGCGTTGCACCACCGCGCGTTGCCTCCGCAGATTCACCTTGAGAAACCGAATCCCCGCATCGATTTTGCTGGGCTCAATCTGCAACCGGTCACCGAGTATCAGCCGCTGGAAAAAGAAACCCCGCTGGTGGCCGGTGTCAACTCGTTCGGCTTTGGCGGCGCGAACGCGCACGTCCTGCTGCGCGAATATCGTCACGATGAAGGCAAAGCCTATGAGCCCAAGGCGTTGCCGCCGCTTTTCCTTTCCGCGCGTTCTGACGCGGCGCTGCAAACGTTGGCTTCCCGCTATGCGGAGCGGCTTAGGAACGCCTCGCCAACGGACTATTACGACATCGCCTACGCCGCCGCGTATCGGCGCGAACGCCTAGAAAAACGCCTGGCACTCTTCGCCAACACACCAGACGATGTGGCCGGCAAACTCGCCGCCTGCGCACAAGGCGGCGCGCCAGACGGCTTGGTGCTCGAAGAGCGACTGCCCCAAGCGGGTGGTGTAGCCTTCGTCTATTCCGGCAACGGCGCCCAGTGGATCGGCATGGGCTTGCGTCTCATGGCCGAATCACCGGCATTCGTCGACATCTTGACCGAGCTCGACGCCCGCATGCTGCCTGTCGCCGGCTTTTCGCTGTTGGCCGAGTTGCAGGCTGCCGGAGAAAACGCTCGACTCGACGATACCGTCGTTGCCCAGCCCTTGTTGTTTGCCATACAGGTCGCGATCACCCGTTTGCTGAAGGCACAGGGCATCGAACCACACGCCGTGGCGGGCCATAGTGTCGGCGAGGTGGCCGCGGCCTGGGCCTGCGGGGCGCTCGACCTCGACGCCGCCATCCGGGTGATCGTCGCCAGAAGTCGGGCCCAGGGCGAGACGCGTGGTGCCGGCCGTATGGCTGCAGTGGGGCTTTCGGCGGAGGCCATGCAAGATGTCATGACGGAATTGGGTGGGGCGCTCGACATCGCGATCGCCGGCATCAACAGCCCAAAGAACCTGACCCTTTCAGGCAGCCTGGCCGATCTCGAACGTGTCCAGTCGCACCTTGCACCCAAGGGGGTGTTTTTTCGCCTGCTCGATCTCGACTATGCCTTCCACAGTCCGCGGATGGATCCGATCCGAGAGCCGCTGTTGACCAGTCTCGCCGGGTTACAACCCCGTGCTGCGGCAGGAACGGCCTTTGTTTCCACGGTCACCGGTGGCAAACTCGACGCCCATCAACTGGGTGCGGAATACTGGTGGCACAATGTGCGCGAGCCCGTGCGCTTCTCCGAGGCCATGGCCACACTCGCTGCGCTTGGCTGCCGTATCTTCATCGAAATCGGCCCGCACGCCATCCTGCAACGCTATATCGGCGAATGCCTACAAGCGGCTGGTATTAAAGGGCGAGTGCTCCCAACTCTACGCAAGGAGGCCGATGGCTGGAACCAGGTCCTCGAGACCGCCTTGCGGGTCCATCTGCTGGCTGAACAGCCGAATCTTGGCGTCTATTTCCCGCAACCCGGGCGTCGTGTCCAGCTGCCCAACTACCCCTGGCAACGCGAGCGGCATTGGCACCCGCGGACCAGCGAAAGCCTGTTGTCCATCGAACGGCGGCGCGTGCATCCGCTCCTGGGCTGGTCGATTCCCGAAGCTGCCCACACCTGGGAAAACACCATCGACCCAACGGTACTGCCCTGGTTGGCTGACCATCGGGTGGGTGGTGCCATCGTCTTTCCGGGCGCGGCCTACGCTGAGATGGCGCTTGCCGCCGCCCGAGAATGGCTGGGCGGGGAGACACTGGTGTTCGAAGAGATGGACATCGTCTCGCCCATGGTTTTCGACGGCGAGCATGCGCGCACGCTGCGTTTCGAGCTCAACGAGCGGGACGGCAGCTTCCAGATCAAGAGTCGGCAGCGCCTGAGCCAGGATGCCTGGACGCTCCATGCCGCCGGGCGCATCTTGCAGCCGGGCGTCGCTTCGCGGAGCGCACGGATTGCGCCGCCGGCCACGGATGACACCAAGGTCGATCAGGAAACCCACTACCGCCTCGCCGCCACACTGGGCCTCGATTACGGCCCGAGCTTTCAGGGCCTGCGCGAAGCCACCGTTGCCGATGACCGTCTGCAAGCCGAACTGGAACATCCCGCCCACCTGGCGCAAGACGGCTACCTTCTCCATCCGGCCTTGCTCGATGTCTGCTACCAGTCGCTGGTCGATTTCTTCCGTAGCGACATCGAGGCGGGGCAGGGTGTCGCCTTGCTGCCGGTCAAAACCGGTCGGCTCGAATATCACCGTGCTGGCAAACCCTCCCGATTCCGCGCCCGGCTCGCGCGCCGCAGCGTACGCTCGGTGCTGGCCGACTTCGAGCTGTTCGATGCCGAAGATGCCCTGCTCGCGCGCGTGAGCGGTTCCCGTTTTCGCGCCGCACCGCTCGTGCACAAGGCACAGGAGAAAGTCTCCTATTGGCGCATCGAACCCATGCTGCGCCCGCATCCGGCGGAAGGGCTCGTCACCCCGCTTCCCTCGCCGCTGGTGCTGGTTGAAACCCTTCGGGTGGCCATGGCCGAGCAGGCAGAAGTGCGCGGGCGTTGGTTCAAGGAGGCCTTGCCTCTCTTTGAGGCGCTCGTGGTTTCCTTCGCCTTTGAAGCCTTTGCAACGATTGCCCGCGAGAGCAACGATGCTTTGCAGAGGCTCATGGCCACGTCCGATCCCTATGCCCGGTGGCTGAGCAGCCTGTTGCGGCAGGAAGGCCTGCTCTCCTTCCAGGGAGGGCGCTGGCAACTGGCCGACAACAACGACCTGCCCGCTGCCGAGGACATCTGGCGCACGCTCGTGGGCGAGCACGCTGCCGCCTTGCCGCATCTGGTGCTGCTCGGCCGGGTGGGACGCCACCTGCCGCATCTGCTCCAGCACCCCTCAGAAAGAGCGCCCTTTGTTGCGGCCCTGCGCCGTTCGGCCGTTGCCGAAACGCTCTATCAGGACGACCCTGCATATGCCGGCATGCGGCAGGCGGTGGAGCACTTCCTCCGCCAGCTGGCGAGCGACTGGCCGGCACACCGCCGCTTGCGTGTCCTGGAAATCGCCGACGGCCCTAGCGAAGTCCCGCGCGCCTTGCTTGGGGCGCTGTCCGAAGATCGCCTCGACTATGTGCTCGCCTTGCCCGAAAACGTGGCCGAACGTCAGCAGGCCGAATACGCCCATGCGCCGAATCTCGTCATTGCGACGCTCGATTACGCGAGCTGGCAGCTGAAGAGTAATGCATGTTTGCCGGACAAGTTCGATGTGGTCATACTCCGTCACACCCTGCATCGCGCCTTGAGCCCCAAAGCGGCGCTGAACCAGGTCGTGGGCTGGCTAGCCGCCGGCGCCTGCCTCGTCGTTGCTGAGCGTCATCCGGATTGGAGCGCAGACTTTTGGGCAGGGTTGGATGAGGGTTGGTGGCATGAGGCCGCGAATGACGAAGCGCCGCAGTCCTCGCTGGTGTCGGTAACCGCCTGGGCAGAGCTCTTGCGGGCCGAAGGGTTTGAGGACGTGGTGGATTTTTGCGAACCGGCAGCCGAAGGCCTTTCCGAAGGCGCCTACTTGCTTCTTGCGCGCGCACCGGCCCAGTGGCAGTCCGCCATGCCCGTGCCAGAACTGGCTTCGTGGCTGTTCCTCGCCGATGCGGCTTCTCAGGAACTGGCTGGACATCTTTCGGCGCGGCTCGAAGCGCAGGGGCAGCGGGTGATCACCGCGGAACATCTGCCGCAAAGCCTCGAGGGCATCGACCACGTCGTGCACATGCGGGGCTGGGATTGCACGCCGGAGGCGGCCGCAAGCCTCCTCGCCGAAGCCCTCGAGAACGTCCAAGCCCTCGCCGCACACCCTGTGAAACCGCCGCGCCTGTGGTTCGTCACCCGGGGGGGGGCGCTCGCCTCAAACCTGCCGGCGACGGTCGAACCCAATCCTCAGCAAGCCGCGCTCTGGGGCTTCGGGCGCGTGGTCATGAACGAATACCCGGCGCTTGCCTGCACGCTGATCGACTTGGACTGCCAGGATGGCCTCGACCGGCTGGAAAACGAGCTGCTCTACCCCGACGGCGCATCCGAGATCCTGCTCACCGATACCGGCCGCTATTCGCTGGTCATGCATGAGGCCGCTCAGGAACAAACCCAACGTGCAGCACCTGGGGAGCGCTTCCGTCTCGACTTCCATGTGCCCGGGCAATTGCGCAATCTTGTCTGGCTGCCACAGCAACAAACCGCGCTGGCCGATGACGCCGTCGAAGTCGAGGTCAAGGCCACCGGCCTCAACTTCCGCGATGTCATGTACCTCATGGGCCTGTTGCCGGATGAGGCGGTGGAAAAAGGCTTCGCCGGCGCCAGCCTGGGCCTGGAATTCGCCGGCATCGTCACCCGTGTCGGCGCGCGTGTACGTGATTTCAGGCCGGGTGACAAAGTCATGGGTTTTGGCTCGGCCTGCTTCGCCAGTCATGTCGTCACCCGCGCCGATGCCGTTGCCCGGATGCCGGAAGAGTGGTCGTTCGAGGCCGCCGCCAGCGTACCCACGGTGTTCTTCACGGTCTATTACGCCCTCAAGCACCTTGCCGACCTGCAAGCGGGCGAGCGCGTGCTCATCCATGGTGGCGCTGGCGGAGTGGGCATCGCCGCCATCCAGCTCGCCAAATATCTCGGGGCAGAAGTCTTTGCCACCGCCGGCAGCGATGAAAAACGCGATTTCGTGCGGCTATTGGGCGCCGATCACGTCTTCGACTCGCGCTCGCTCGCCTTTGCCGACGATATCCTTGCAGCCACGCATGGCGAGGGCGTTGATGTCGTGCTCAATTCGCTCGCAGGCGAAGCCATCCGCCGCAATCTATCGGTGCTTAAGCCTTTTGGCCGCTTTCTTGAGCTGGGCAAGCGCGACTTCTTCGAAAACACGCCCATCGGCCTGCGGCCCTTCAAGGACAATATCAGCTACTTTGGCATCGACGCTGACCAGCTGCTGACCGGCCGACCGAAACTTGCGGCGCGCCTGTTCCACGAGGTCATGGCCCTGTTCCGCGAAGGGGCGCTTACGCCCTTGCCTTGCCGGGTCTTCCCGGCCGATCGCGTGGTCGATGCCTTCCGCACCCTGCAACAGGCCCGTCACATCGGCAAGGTGGTCGTATCATTGGCCGGCGCACGACCGGAGCTCGAACGGCCAGCTGTTGCGCGGGCGCCGCTGCGGCTGGCCAAGGACTCGACCTGGATCGTGACGGGGGGTCTTTCTGGCTTCGGCCTGGAGTCGGCGCGCTGGCTCGCCGCGCATGGTGTGGGCCATCTCGTCCTCGTAGGGCGTCGTGGTTTGGACACCCCGGGTGCCAAAGAGGCCATCGATGACCTTGTTGCCCAGGGTGTCTCGGTCCAAGCTTTTGCCTGTGACATCACCGACTGCGAAGCGGTGACACGCATGGTCGAACAGGTGCGCAAGACCTGCCCGCCTATCAAGGGCGTGCTGCACGCGGCGGCGGTCTTTGACGATGCCCTCGTGCAAAACCTCGACGCTGCGCGCATGGAAGCCGTCGTCGCGCCTAAGCTGCTGGGCGCCTGGAACCTGCATCAGGCTACGCTCGATGTGCCGCTCGAGCACTTCGTACTCTACTCCTCCATCACCACTGCCATTGGCAACCCTGGCCAGGCCAACTATGTCGCCGCCAATGCCGGACTCGAAGGGCTGGCCGCCATGCGTCGGCACATGGGCCTGCCCGCCGTTTGCATAGGCTGGGGCCCAATTGGCGATGCGGGCTACCTCACCCGAAACGAGGTGGTGCGTGACAGCCTGGCACAGCGCCTCGGCAAGCCGCCGTTGCGCACGCAGCAGGCGTTGGACGAGATCGACTGCCTGCTTCTGCAAGGAGGCACGCTCGCGGTTGCCCATTTCGACTGGAACACACTGGCCCGCTTGCTGCCTTCCGCCCCCCATGGCCGTTTTGCCGTGCTCAACCGTGGCCTCAGAAACACCATCTCATCGGAAAACGAAGCGGATTTCCGAACGCTCATCGCGGGTAAATCGCCAGAGGAAGTTGCTACAATCATTCGGCAGCTCGTGGTGCAGGAAGTCGCGCAAATCCTCGCCATCGACGCGGACCGTATAGACCCCACGCGCAGCCTGCACGATCTGGGGCTCGATTCCCTCATGGCGGTTGAACTGGCGTTGGGCCTGGAACAGCGATTCGGCATTCAGTTACCGGTGATGACGCTCAACGAATCGCCCACGGCGGAAAAGGTCACGCAGCGCATCGTCGAACGATTGCTCGGCGGCGCGGAAGAGGGCGCTTCAACCACCAACCCGGTCGATGTCGTGGTGCAGGGCATGGCCGCGCAACATGGCGAAGCCGTGACGGCCGAGGAATTGCAGCAGATCACCCAGGATGTCCGCACCCTACAGGAGCACGGTACGAGGCTCACCGCATGACCCAGTCGTCGCTCGGTTTGAAGGCCAAACAACAGCTCATCGAGCGCTTTCTCGGCAAGAAAGTCGGCGCTAGCGGGACGGCACCTCAGACGTCTGCTCCCCGGTCGTTGCAGCGCGCCAAAGTGCCGGAAGCTTTCACCCGCTTCGACCGCCATCCCGGTTACGAAAAAATGCTGGTGCCCAAGGCGGCGGCGGATCGTATGGGGCTGCGCAACCCATTCTTCATCGCACACGATGGTATCGCCGGCGCAGTCACCCGCATCAATGGGCGTGAATACATCAATTTTTCGAGCTACAACTACTTGGGGCTCAATGGCCATCCGGCTGTCAGCCAGGCGGCGCGGGCCGCCATCGACCGCTACGGCACCTCGGCCTCTGCCAGCCGCCTGGTCGCGGGCGAACGCCCCATCCAGCGCGAACTGGAAGAAGCCCTGGCGAATCTTTATGGCGTTGAGGATTGCATCGTCTTCGTCAGCGGCCATGCCACCAATGTCTCGACCATCGCCACCCTGTTCGGGCCCAAGGATCTCGTCATCCATGACAGTCTGATCCACAACAGCGTGCTCGAAGGCATCAAGCTCGCGGGGAGCACGCGGCGCAGTTTTCCGCACAACGATACCCAGGCCCTCGATGCCATCCTTGCCGAAATCCGCCACCAGTTCGAACGCGTGCTCATCGTGGTCGAAGGGCACTACAGCATGGATGGCGACATCCCGGACCTGCCCGCGCTCATCGACATCAAGCGCCGCCACGGCTGCTTCCTGATGGTGGATGAAGCCCATGCCCTTGGTGTATTGGGCGAAACCGGCCGCGGCAGCCACGAGCACCACGGCATTGCTGGCCGGGACGTGGACATCTGGATGGGCACGCTCTCCAAAACGCTCGCAGGCTGCGGTGGTTACATTGCCGGCAGCCGGGCGCTGGTGGAACTGCTCAAATACGCCGCGCCGGGCTTTGTCTATAGCGTTGGGATCGCTCCGCCGCTCGCTGCCGCATCCCTAGCGGCGCTTCAAATCATGTTGAGGGAGCCTGAGCGCGTAGCGAGGCTGCGGGAGAATGCGGCGAGGTTCCTTATGCTGGCAAAAGAGAGCGGAATCGACGTTGGCACCTCCCAGGGCTATGCCATCGTTCCTGCGATTACCGGCAGCTCACTCAAGGCGGCCAAGCTTTCCAACGCGCTTTTCGAGCGCGGCATCAACGTGCAGCCGATCATCCATCCTGCGGTGGAGGAAAAGGCGGCGCGGTTGCGGTTTTTTCTCAGTTGCCTACATAATGAACAGCAAATCGAACAAACTCTAAAAACCATGGAGCGGATGTAATGGAATCACATTTTGTATCAGTCATTCTCTGCGGCGGTGCCGGTTCGCGCCTTTGGCCTGTTTCTCGCGAGGCTCATCCCAAACCCTTCATTCGCCTAAGTGATGGTCAAAGCCTATTACAAAAAGCCTTCCTGCGTGCAGCACAGCTACCGCAAGTGCAGGAAATACTCACGGTAACCAATCGTGAGCTTTTCTTCAAAACTGAAGACGAGTATCAAGAAGTCAATGCTAGAAACTTGCCGACATCTTTTATACTCGAACCATTCGGGCGCAACACTGCCGCAGCAATTGCCGCAGCTGTGCTTCATATCATCGACCAACGGCAAGATGCTATTCTTCTTGTGCTTCCAGCGGATCACTTGATCACTGATCAGCTGGGTTTTGCTGAGGCTGTCGACCGCGCGAAGAATTTTGCTGAACAAGGCAGCTTGGTCACTTTTGGTATTGAGCCTAACGCCCCAGAAACCGGCTACGGCTATATTGAAGCAGAAGGAAATCGCGTGCTACGCTTCGTTGAGAAGCCTGACGCTGCCACAGCTTTACAATACGTCGAGTCCGGGCGGTTTTTTTGGAATTCCGGAATGTTCTGCTTCAAGGCCACAGCGATGCGCGATGAAATGCAGAAATATTGTCCTGCCATTATCGAAGGCGTACGCAAATGTCTTGCTCAATCGCGCATTTCCAGTGGCAAAGGGTTTACACAATGTGAGCTTGATGCCGAGTCCTTCGCTAACGTCCCGGAAGACTCCATTGATTACGCCGTATTCGAAAAATCCAACAACGTCACTGTCGTACCCTGCAACATCGGCTGGAGCGACATTGGCTCTTGGTCAGCATTGAGCGAGATCAACCCGGCGGATGCCCAGGGCAATCGTCTCGAAGGCGAAGCTTTGCTCAAAGACGTAGAAAACTGTTATATCCGAAGCGAAGAGCGACTTGTCGGCGCGGTAGGTGTCAAAGATCTCATCATCGTCGATACGGCTGACGCCTTGTTGGTCGCGCACAAAGAACGCGCACAAGACGTCAAACATCTTTACGCTGAACTAAAGGCACGTGGCCACGAGACCCACAAATTTCATCGTACAGTGTATCGTCCTTGGGGCTCTTACACCGTGCTCGAGGAGGGCGACCGTTACAAGATCAAACGCATCGTCGTCAAACCGGGTGCCAGCCTGAGTCTGCAAATGCACCATCATCGCAGCGAGCATTGGATCGTCGTGCGTGGAATGGCCAAGGTCGTCAATGGCGAGCGTGAAATTTTCGTTGCCACGAACGAATCGACCTACATTCCCGCGGGTCATCGCCACCGGGTCAGCAATCCCGGTGTGATCGATCTGGTCATGATCGAGGTGCAGAGCGGAGAATACCTTGGCGAAGACGATATCGTGCGGTTTGAAGACATTTACGGACGAACCTGATGATCAACTTGAACTGTTTCAAGGCTTAGGATATTCCTTAAATGAAAACCTTGCCTAAGTGGATAAGGGATAGACTCTTTCTGTTTTCCGTCGTCATACCGACTGCATTGGCCTTTCTTTACTATGGCTTCATTGCGGCAGACGTTTACATCTCCGAATCCCGTTTTGTCGTCCGCAGCCCGGAACGGCAAACCACGTCCCCTTTGGGGCTCATCCTCAAGGGGGCAGGAATATCCCGGGCGCAGGATGATGCTTTCGTGGTGCAGGACTACATCCTCTCGCGTGATGCCATGCTCACGCTGGAGAAGGAGCTCGGCATCAAATCTGCGTACTCACGCCCAAATGGTGACTTCCTTGGTCGTTTTCCGGGGTTGGATTGGGATGACAGCTTGGAGAATTTCTACCGCTACTATCAGAAAGTCGTGGCTGTGCAACTTGACCCCAGTTCATCCATTGCCACTCTGACGGTGCGTGCTTTCACCGCAGAAGAAGCCCAGAAAATCAATCAGCGCCTGCTCGACCATGCCGAAGAGTTGGTCAATCGCCTCAACAAGCGCGCACAGGAAGATATGATCCGGTTTGCCGAAAATGAAGTGGCCAAGGCAGAAGCCAAAGCCCGCCAGGCAGCTCTTGCGCTTGCGGACTATCGCAACCGCGAAAATGTCATCAACCCTGAGCAGCAGGCGGTCATCCCACTTCAGCAGATTGCCAAGCTGCAAGAAGAACTGATTAACACTCAAACTCAGATTGCTCAGCTTGAACAACTTGCGCGCAATAACCCACAACTACCCGTTTTGCGTAAGCAGGCAGAAATGCTCAAGGCGGAAATCGAAAGAGTCAGCGCTAACATTGCTGGGGCAGTGGATAAATCTCTTGCCAGTAAGTCAGCCGAATTCCAACGCTTAGCGCTCGAGAAGGAGTTTGCAGACAAGATGCTCGCTTCGGCCATGAGTTCGCTGGAACTCGCGCGTAACGAAGCCCAGCGCCAGCAGCTCTATCTGGAACATATCAGCGCACCAAGTTTTCCAGATGCGGCGATGGAGCCGCGCAGAGTTAGAAATATTCTGGCTGTCTTTCTAATGGGTCTGGTAATGTGGGGAGTTCTGTCACTCACCGTAGCGGCGGTCAAGGAGCATGTGGATTGAGCGCTGTCTTGCCTGAGCAAAAGCTTGTTCGCTCTCTAAGAATACAGGCGCGGGTGATTGGCGCTTTGTTGATGCGCGAAATCATTACTCGGTACGGGCGCCACAACATCGGCTTTCTCTGGCTTTTCGTCGAGCCCATGATGTTTACTCTCGGAGTACTGGCGCTGTGGACAGCATTGGGGCTTCACAAAGTTGTCTTACCCATTGTGGCATTTACGTTGAGTGGTTACGCCTCGGTACTCCTGTGGCGTAATACCATCAACCGTTGCGGCAATGCGGTGGAGCCCAATCGTGCGCTTATGCACCACCGTAATGTTCGCATCATTGATCTCTATGTTTCGCGCATCATTCTCGAAATCTCCGGTGCATCCATATCCTTCCTGATCCTCTCTGTCGTCTTCATGGCAACAGGACTGGTGGGGATGCCAGACGATTTGCTGAAGATTCTCATTGCCTGGTTCCTTCTGGCCTGGTTCTCACTTGATATGGCCCTGATCATTGGCTCACTCTCTGTCTTGAGCGAATCGGTAGATCGCATATGGCATGTGGTGAGCTATCTGTTCCTTCCTTTGTCCGGCGCATTTTTCATGGTCGATTGGCTGCCTACCTATGCTCAAGAACTCGTTCTCTGGATACCGACCGTAAACTGTACCGAACTACTGCGCGAAGGACTCTTTGGTAACTTAGTGCGCGCCCACTACAGTGTCGGCTACGTCGTGTTAGTCAACATGCTGCTTCTGTTGCCCGGTTTATTGCTGGTTCGCTATGTAGGTTTGCACCTGGAGGGCGAATGATCGAGTTAATAAATGTGGCCAAGCAATATCGCATCCGTCACGGCATTCACACGGTGTTCAGCGATTTGAACCTGAAAATTGCACCGGGGGAAAAGCTGGGTATTTTGGGCCGAAACGGTTCCGGGAAATCTACCTTGATTCGCCTTCTGAGCGGTGCCGAATTGCCGACTCGGGGCCACGTAGTCCGCCGTATGAGCGTTTCCTGGCCGCTGGCTTTCGGTGGC
Source organism: Hydrogenophilus thiooxidans (assembly GCF_019049855.1). Lineage (GTDB taxonomy): Bacteria > Pseudomonadota > Gammaproteobacteria > Burkholderiales > Rhodocyclaceae > Hydrogenophilus > Hydrogenophilus thiooxidans. Next base: position 91,528 of record NZ_JAHLSY010000009.1, read on the forward strand.
GCCTTTCAGGGCAGCCTGACGGGGTTGGACAATATCCGATTCATTTGCCGCGTGTACGGCGCAGATATCTCCAGCGTGGTTCCAGCCGTTGAGGAATTTGCCGAACTCGGTCGTTACCTGAGAGAGCCAGTTAAGACCTATTCTTCAGGCATGCGGGCAAGGCTTGCTTTTGCTATCTCACTTGCGATAGAGTTCGATTGTTTTTTGATTGATGAGGTGATCTCGGTGGGTGATGCGCGTTTCCATGCCAAATGTCAGACTGAACTGTTCGAGAAGCGCAAGGAACGGGCGATGGTCATCGTCTCGCACGAGGCGCACAACATCCGGGAGCACTGCGACCGCGCCTGTGTATTACACGCCGGTAAATTGCATCCATTTCCTGATGTAGGCACGGCATATGCTTTTTACAACGCCAATTGCTGAGAAATAACAATGCAAGAAAAAACGCTGGACAAGAAAATCAAAGTGCTCCTCGAAATGCGTCCTGCCCTCGAAGGGTTTGCCGGCATCCCTCAAGAGACGCGCCTGCTCTTTCGTGGGCTGCGCAGCATCGAATTCGTGGATGTCGAGGGAATGCTCCAAACCTCTCATCGTCGCCTGGCCAGAGGCACGCAAGACAAGGGATTTTTCTGGCAAAAATTATCTCCCGCGCGGCGTTACGGGCGCTACTCCAATATCATCATTTCGATGATGGAAAAGCCTTATCGTAATGTCCTTGAAATCACTCTGGACTGGTTGCAAAAACGATCCGAGACGCTTGCGTTACAAATTTCGCTCATTACCAACATCGGCAAGATCAAGCTCAGCCGCTTTGAGTCTGAGGCATTCGAAGATTTCACCTGGCGCACCCTTTTTGCCAAGACGTTGCCAGCAAGTGATTTCCCGCTCGTCGCCACCGCCAATCACCGCGTTTGTTCCGTCCCGTGGAACACCATGCACACCGTAGGGCTGGGAACACTGAACTGGCGAACGACGCCGAAATATCCCCGGCTCGATACCCGCGGCTTTGACATCTTCATCGGCCAGACCCCATACCCCGCGCGCATCGGCAAAAACACCGCCATGGTCATCCGCTACCACGATGCCATCCCGGTGTTCATGCCACACACCATTTCCGACAAATCGCTGCATCAGGCGACCCATTTCTATGCCTTGATGAGCAATGTCAAATCAAGAGCCTGGTTTGCCTGTGTTTCTGAAGCCACAAGGCAGGATTTGTTGCGTCTTTTCCCCGAAGCGGCCGATCGCGCAGTGACTATTCACAACATGGTTTCACACCACTATTTCAAGGAAGACTCGCCGTTTGAGCGTGTTCCTGGAATTATTCGGTCTCGACTATACGGATTTGATCCAGATGCAAAAGATCTTGGGCTCACCCCCAAATTTCTGACATTGCGCGAACAAGAAAACTTTTTTAGACAACGCCTTTACACAAGTAATTTCAAATATCTGCTGGTTGTTTCCACGATTGAGCCGCGCAAGAATCATATGAGACTCCTTGCAGCATGGGAAGTCATCAAAGCAGAAACCGACCCGGATTTAAAACTGGTTGTCGTTGGAACACTTGGGTGGGATTACAAACAGATCATGAAGGGGTTCAAGGTGTGGATTGACCGCGGTGAACTGTTTATGCTCAACGCCGTACCCGCCCCCGATCTTCGTGTTCTCTACCGCCATGCAGCCGCCACCGTTTGTCCCAGTCTGGGCGAAGGCTTTGACTTTTCCGGTGTCGAAGCTATGCGCAGCGCTGGCGTTGTTGTGGCCTCGGACATCCCCGTTCACCGCGAAATATACGAAGACGCCGCCGAATACTTCGATCCCTATTCCACGATGAGCGCCGTCAAGGCGCTCAAGAAAGTGCTCTATGAACCGGACAGTCTGCAGGTACAGGAGCGCCTTCGCCAGCGCGGCGAAGAAGTCTCCTCGCGCTATCTGCCGGAAAAGATACTGCCGCAGTGGGAAGCGTTTTTACAGCGCGTGGCTGCAAGCCGCGTCGGGAATTATGGCTCACGGGCCAATTAATGATGGAGGACAATGGTATGGTCAGTAGAGAAGAAGTAGTTTGCTGTTACCGGGCGATTCTCGGCAGGGAGCCGGAATCCGAGGAAGTCATCGAGCGCCATCGGAGCGCGGAAAATTTCGCGGCGTTGAGAACCCGGTTTTTGCAGTCGCCAGAATTTTTGCGACGCTTTGGTGCCAAGGTGGCTTTTCGGCGATACCCTCTTGACCATTCGAAAATGAAGGTCGATGACGATGCCACGCCCGCACAGCTTGCCGCATGCTTGGAAAAAACAAGGCTGCTTGGACGCATCTTGGCCTCACCCGGCCTCATCACTCGGTGCTGACGAATGAAAAATTTCTTCCGGAAAATCTGGAAAAGCACAGCGACGCGTTTTGGTCATCCGGAGAGAGGGAGACGGATCAAATCGTAAAAATTCTCGAACGACATGACTGTTCGGAATTGTCTGCAAAAACCGCAGTGGAATTTGGCTGTGGCGTGGGGAGGGTGACCATGGGTCTTGCTCGCCGCTTTCGAGAGGTGCACGCTTACGATATATCGCCTTCTCATCTCTCGCTCGCAGAACAACGCGCCAACGAGGTCGGCGTTTTCAACTGCCAGTTCCATTTGCTTGCAGAAGAGCCTTTGGCTCCGTTGGAACCCTGTGATGTGTTCTATTCGCGGATCGTCTTCCAGCACAACCCCCCCGGTTATCCGCCATCTCATCGCCAATGCGCTGCGCTCCCTCAAGCCCGGCGGAATCGCCATCTTTCAGGTTCCCACCTACCATCCGCACTATCGCTTCTCGCTCGATGAATGGCTGGCGACCAAGTACGAACTCGACATGCAAATGCATTGTTTTCCGCAACAGGCCATCTTTCAGATCATTGCAAAGGAGAACTGCGTGCCGCTGGAAGTGAGAGAGGATGGCTCCACTGGTGGAGACTTTTTATCGCAGCCCTTTGTCGTCAGAAAACACTTGCAGCGGAGGCGTTGAAATGAGCCTTGCAGACCTGGCCTTGAGAACCATGCTTCGTCTGACTGCCGAACAAATTATCGGCATGACATACCGTGGCATATTGTCCCGCGAACCGGATCCGGATGGACTTGCCGCCTATGCCAAATTGCTTAGACGCGCAGGTGACCTCACGCCGCTGCTGTCGGAGCTGGCCCGCTCGGAGGAACGCTGGCGGCAAAGCTTTGCCGAGCGTGCGCCGGAGCTGGTGCGAGCGCTCTACCGGGGACTACTCGGGCGCGAGCCGGAACCCGAAGCGCTGCAAGACTACGCAGAGCGGCTGACGCAAACGCATGACCT
>NZ_JAHLSY010000010.1 GCF_019049855.1 Hydrogenophilus thiooxidans
CGCCGAGACCACCAGGATCGCGCCGTCCATCTGCGCGGCACCCGTGATCATGTTCTTGACGTAGTCGGCGTGCCCCGGGCAGTCGACGTGCGCGTAGTGACGGTTCGCGGTTTCGTATTCGACGTGCGCGGTGTTGATCGTGATCCCACGCGCCTTCTCTTCCGGCGCCGCGTCGATGTCGTCGTATTTCTTCGCTTCACCACCAAAGTGCTTCGCCAGCACCGTGGTGATCGCCGCAGTCAGCGTCGTCTTGCCGTGGTCCACGTGCCCAATCGTCCCAACATTGACGTGCGGCTTCGTCCGCTCAAATTTTGCTTTGGCCATGCTTGATACCCCTTTTTCGTTGCCGCGTGCGAGAGAAAATGGTGCCCATGACGTGGATCGAACACGTGACCTCTCCCTTACCAAGGGAGTGCTCTACCACTGAGCTACATGGGCACTTTACCCTTCGACTGGAGCGGGTGAGGGGAATCGAACCCCCGTCTTAAGCTTGGAAGGCTTCTGCTCTACCATTGAGCTACACCCGCTCAAACCCGCAACCTGTCCAGCCTGAAACCTGGTGGAGGGGGTAGGATTCGAACCTACGAAGGCTGAGCCGGCAGATTTACAGTCTGCTCCCGTTGACCGCTTGGGTACCCCTCCGAGAGAATCGACATTATGCCGGATTTCACAGACACGGTCAACACCTTTACTCCCTTTCTACCGCTCTGCGTTCCTGCCGTCCATTTTTTCGATCACGCACAATCGCGCTAAAAGTCACCGCCCGCACTATAGTTTTCGAAGCGCGTGTATTCACCAAAGAATGCAAGCCGGATCGTTCCGGTGGGGCCGTTACGGTGCTTCGCGATGATGATCTCGGCGGTCCCCTTGTCGGGGCTGTCCGGGTGATAGACCTCGTCGCGGTAGATGAACATGATGATGTCGGCATCTTGTTCGATCGCGCCAGACTCGCGCAAGTCCGACATCACGGGTCGCTTGTTCGGTCGCTGTTCAAGACTGCGGTTGAGCTGCGATAGCGCGATGATCGGGGTGTTGAGCTCCTTCGCAAGCGTCTTCACCGAGCGCGAGATCTCCGAAAGCTCATTCGCGCGGTTGTCGCTCTCCTTGGCGCCGACCATCAACTGGAGGTAGTCGATCACGACGAGTCCCAAACGACCCCCGAACTGCCGCGCCAGACGCCGCGCACGGGCGCGCAGATCGATCGGGTTGAGCCCGCCGGTCTCATCGATGAAGATCGGCGCATCGTAGAGTTTGCCCATCGCGGCCGAGAGCCGCGCCCAGTCGTCGTCGGTCAGTTTGCCGCGACGCAGTTTCTGCAAATCGATGCGCCCCACTGAGGCAAGGAAACGCATCGCCAGCTGAGTGGCTGGCATCTCCATCGAAAAGATCGCCACCGGAAGTTTTTGATGGAGTGCCACATGCTCGGCGATATTGAGGGCAAAGGTAGTCTTACCCATCGCGGGACGCCCCGCGACGATGATGAGGTCACTGGGTTGCAACCCTGCCGTCTTTTCGTCCAAATCGAGGTAACCGGTCGGCACACCGGTAACATCGTTGCTTGCATTGCGATCATAGAGTTCCTGAACGCGGTCGACGACTTGTTTCAATGCGGTACCGATCGAGACGAAGCCCGTAACGGCGCGTGCGCCTGCTTCGGCGATTTCGAAAATTTTCGCCTCGGCTTCGTCGAGGATCGTTTTGGCGTCCCTACCCATCGGCGCGAGCGCGCTTGCGGCGATCTCGTCGGCGACACTGATCAATTTGCGCAGGATCGCCCGCTCGCGGATGATCTCCGCGTAACGGCGCACGTTCGCAGCGGAAGGGGTCTGGTTCGCGAGCTCCGCAAGATAGGCGATCCCACCCGCCGCTTCGTCTTCCCCACTCTTTTGCAAAGATTCATGAACGGTGACGATGTCCGCCGGTTTTCCTTGCTGGATGAGCGCGGTGATGTGGCGAAAGATCCTGCGGTGGTCGTCTCGATAGAAATCTTCCGCAGCGACGATGTCTGCGACACGCTCCCACGCGTCGTTGTCGAGCAAAAGCCCCCCGATCAACGACTGTTCGGCTTCGATCGAGTGGGGCGGCAGGCGTAGCGCCGCAGTCTCATACCCGAGCGCTTCCGACGTCATCTTTTACCTCCCGAAACGAAAAAGGCAGCCGAAGCTGCCTTCTTCGCGACCGATTCGCAAACGGCGCTTACTCACCCAAGACTGCGACATGGATTTTCGGCCGCACGTCGGCGTGCAGGTAAATTTCGATTTCGACTTCGCCGATCGCTTTGATCGGCCCTTCGGGCATGAGCACTTGTCCTTTGGATACGGCAAAACCCATCCGGTTGAGCTCGTCGGCGATGTCGATATGGGTGACCGACCCGAAGAGACGGCCATCGACACCGGCTTTGCGCACGATCTGAAGGGTAATCCCTTCGATCTGACTACCAAGCGCCTGCGCTTGCGCCAAGCGCTCCGCAGCCTGCCGTTCGAGCTCGGCGCGACGGGCTTCGAACTCGGCGATGTTTTCCGGAGTTGCCCGCTTTGCCTTCCCTTGCGGGATCAGATAGTTGCGCGCGTACCCATCCTTGACGGTGACGACATCGCCCAGATTCCCCAGATTTGGCACTTTGTCCAGCAGAATGACTTGCATGGTTGGGCTCCCGATTATTTGTGCTGATCGGTGTAGGGCAGCAGCGCCAAGAATCGCGCGCGCTTGATCGCCAATGCCAACTGGCGCTGAAAGCGCGACGAAGTCCCGGTGATCCGCGCCGGCATGATTTTGCCCGTTTCCATGATGTATTCTTTCAGGGTATCGATATCTTTGTAGTCGATGGTCTCGACCCCTTCCGCCGTGAAGCGGCAGAACTTACGACGCCGCGCGTTGCGGCCACTTTTAGCGAAACTCATTGTGCTTTCCTTTCTTCATCCTGATGCCATTGCACTGCGGTGAGGTGGAGCTGCAACTGCCGACCGCCTTTGCGTCGTGCCGCGAAAAAACCTTCCCCGGTCACTTCCGCGCCCATCGGCAGCGCATCCATCACGGTTGCCACATCCCCCATCGCAACCCAATGGAATCGAAAATCGACTTCGCGTGTACGTCCAACTTCGCACTGCATCGAGCGGTGCCACCCTTCCCCTTCGCTCACTGCCAACCCCGCAGGGGTATAACGCAACGCATCACGCGCAGTGACATCAAAAGTGAGGCGACAGCGATTGGCGCCCATCGCGATGCAGTCGATCCCGCGCTTACGCGTCGGTTGCGGCCTCAGCGGAAGCTGCAGGTTCGGCTGCCGCTGGCGCAACGATCTGATCAGCCCCCGCGGTGGTGCTGGGGTCGAGCAGCGAGCGCGCCTTTTCCCCTTTCATCATCGGAGAGGGTTCGGTCACCGGCCCTTCCATGCGAATCGTCAAATGACGCAGGATTGCATCATTGAAGCGGAACGCCGTTTCGAGCTCTTGCAAGGTTTCCAAGTCGCACTCGATGTTCATCAAAATGTAGTGCGCCTTGTGAATCTTTTGGATCTGGTACGCCAGGTGTTTACGCCCCCAGTCTTCCAACCGATAAATTTTGCCGCCGCGTTCGGTGATCAATTTCCGATAACGCTCGACCATCACCGGCACGTTTTCCGACTGGTCGGGATGGACCATGAAGACGATTTCATAATGACGCATGAAGACTCCTTCTGGATGTGTTGACCACAGCCTTCCCGAGCTGGGTAAGGCAAGGAACCTAACATTTTATCGGATCAACCATTTTTGCGCAACACCGGCCACGCCGCGCGCAGGTAGTGAATCATCGAAACGATCGTCAAAACCGCCGCGAGCCACAGCAGCCACCGCCCCCATAGGAGGGGTTCGAAAGTACCGAACGGGTCGGCATAGAGGAGGAAGGGGATCGCGACCATTTGCGTGGCCGTTTTGAGTTTGCCGACGAACGCAACGGCAACGGTTTGCGCCTCACCAACCAATGCCATCCACTCCCGGAGCGCCGAAACGGTAATCTCGCGCCCGATGATGATGAGTGCGGCGACGGCATCCGCGCGCCCGAGATCGACCAACACGACGAGCGCGGCGGCGACCATCAGTTTGTCCGCCACCGGGTCGAGAAACGCCCCGAATGCCGACTGCTGCTGGAGCTTGCGTGCCAGGTAACCATCGAGCCAGTCGGTCACACTGGCGGCGACGAAGAGCACGGTTGCCGCCAGATTGACGAAATGGCCCGTGACCCAGGCAGTGGGCAGGTAGAACAAGAGGACGAGGAGCGGGATCGCCGCGATCCTCAGCCAGGTCAGTAGGTTGGGCCAGTTCCAGCGCATCGCGCCCGCGCTCCGCCTGTTTTTCGCTAACGCCCTTGCCGACCGAAGAGACCGCGAACCGCCTCTTGGAGATCGCCCGGAAGGACGACCGTTTTGGCGCTCTGCGATTCGGCAAGGGTTGCGAGCGCGGTGACATATTTTTCGCCCAGCAGGTAGCGAATCGCGATGTCGTTGGCTGCAGCCGCCTCGGCAACCCGCCGAATCGCTTCTGCAGAAGCCGCGGCGAGCGTCACTTGGGCCTGCGCGTCGCGTTTCGCCGCTTCGAGCCGCGCTTCCGCCTCCAAGATCGCTGCTTGCTTCGCCCCTTCGGCGCGGGTCACCGTCGCCTTGCGTTCCCGTTCCGCCGCTGCTTGCATCTCCATCGCTTGTTGCATCGACGGGGACGGGTTGATGTCCTGGATTTCGACCGTCTTCACCGTGACCCCCCAGTCGACCGCTTCGTCGGCGATTGACTCCCTGAGGCGCGCCTTGATCTTTTCCCGGTTGGAGAGTGCCTCGTCGAGCGACATCTCGCCGATGATCGAGCGCAACGTAGTCATCACCAAATTGCGGATCGCCACGGCGAAATCGACCACGCCATACGCGGCCCGAACGGGATCGGTCACTTTGACGAACGCCACCGCGTTGGTACGGATCACCGCGTTGTCGCGGGTGATCACCTCCTGCTCCTGGACGTCGAGGATGATGTCCTTGGTGACCAAGCGGTACGCCACGTCGTCGAGATAGGGAATGATGAAATTGAGACCGGGCGTCAGCGTCTTGTGGTACTTACCCAGACGCTCGACGACCCACTCCTCCCCTTGCGGTACGGTCCGGATCCCTTTGGCGAGGGTGATGACGACGAAGACGATGGCGACGATAAGCACGATGAGTTGCGGATCCATCTCACTTCCTCCCAGGTTGGGCTTTTGCCGGGGCAACCGTAAATTCAGCGCCGTCGAACGCGACGACGACAACCCGCTCTCCGACCGCGATCGCGCTTTCCGAGCGACACGGCCAGCGATCACTCCCCAGTACCGGTTTTTGCAGCAACACTTCCCCGCGTTGAAACGGCGCGACCGCCCGAGTAAGGATGCCGACCTCTCCCACGACACTCTGCGCATCGGTGACGGAATCGGCTGCGGTGCGGCGATCATGCGGCCGCCACACCGCGAACCACAGCACCAAGAGTGCGATCGCCACCGCCAACCAGAGCCCGAGTTGCGCAAAGAGGGTCATCGGCACGATCGCTTCGGCGATGCCGACCACCACGCCCGCAATACCGAACCAGATCACGACGAACGATGGAATCACGAGCTCGAGCGCCATCAAGACGATCCCGATCACCACCCAATGCCACCACAGCAACGGCGCCCACGTCATCGCGCACCCCCTTCCCCGTCCGGGTTTTCCCCGTGCAATGCATTATAGAGGATCGTGGCGATCTTGCGGTCGATTCCTGGCACCCGCAACAGGGCTTCGAGCGGCGCGGCGCGCACGCCTTCGAGGCTACCAAAAGCAGCCAACAGCGCCCGCCGCCGTTTCGGTCCAATGCCGGGGATCTCTTCGAGCCGGGTACGGGCACGCGCTGCCGCACGACGCACTCGATTCCCGGTAACCGCAAAGCGATGCGCCTCGTCCCGAATCTCTTGAATGAGATGCAGCGCCGCGCTCGTCGCGCCCAGCACCCGCTCGGCCCCGTCGGGCCGCACCAACCGCTCCTCCCCGGGGCGGCGTTCGGGACCTTTCGCTACCCCAAGCAACCGTTCGCACCCCATACCCAGATCAGCGAGCGCTTCGGCAGCCGCGCGCACCTGGCCGAGGCCGCCGTCGATCAAGATCAGATCGGGAAGCGGTTCGCCCTCTTGCGACAAACGCGTGTAGCGGCGGCGGACCGCTTGTCCGATCGCGGCGGTGTCGTCGCCCGGTTTCACGTCGCGGATTGCGAAGCGGCGGTAGCGCTTGGGTTGCAGCGCACCATTCGCCCAGACGACACAGCTCGCGACCGTGGCTTCACCGCCCAGGTGGCTCACGTCGAACGCTTCGATCCATTCGGGGGGTCGCTCGAGGGGAAGCCAATCGCGCAGCGCTTCATGGAGGGCCTTGGCACGTGCCGCCTGACGCAAGGTATCGTTTTGCCGCGCCGCCAACGCCAAACGGGCATTTTTTTCTGCGATCTCGACCCATGCCCGCTCGATTTCGCTTCTGGGCGCCGCAACCACCACGCGCGGCACCTCAGCAACCGCTTCGAGGCTCTCCCGCAACCACTGAAGCGACGCGGGCGATGCGGGCGCGATGAGGATGCGGTCGGGTACCGGCTGTTCGGCGTAATGGCGCTCGAGGCAAGCTGCGAGCAGATCCTCGGCCGCAGCGCGTTCGTCGTTCGTCGTCGCCGTCCGCTCGAGAAAGAGGGTGCGATCGCCCAGATGGCGTCCGCCGCGCACCGCGGCCCAACTCACCGCGGCGTCGGTGCCCGTGACCACCGCGACGAAGATATCGACGTTCTCTTCGCGGCGGCTGTCGATCGCTTGCGTCGTGCGCAATTCCTGAAGCTGACGGATCTGATCGCGCAACTGCGCGGCGCGTTCGAACTGCCACGCGTCGCTCGCTGCTTGCATCGCTTCGGTCAGTTCCGAAATCAGTTCCGAGCTTTTGCCCGAGAGGAACTGCACGGCCGCCCGCACCTGAGCCTGGTAGTCGGCAACCGAAACCGCTCCGACGCACGGCGCGGTACAGCGGTGGATCTGGTGCAGCAGACAGGGGCGCGTGCGGTGGGCAAAGACCGTGTCTTCGCAGGTGCGAAGCTGAAAGATTTTCTGGATCCACTGGATGCTTTCCCGCGCCGCGAGCGCGTTGGGGTAGGGGCCAAAATAGCGGTCACTGTTCTTCAACGGGCCGCGGTAGTAGTAGATGCCGGGAAAGTCGCCTCCGCTGATCCGAAGGTAGGGGTAGGTTTTGTCGTCGCGAAAGAGGATGTTGTACTTCGGCTGCAGCGTTTTGATCAGGTGGTTTTCGAGGATGAGCGCTTCGGCTTCGCTGCGCACGACGGTGACTTCGATCGCGGCGATCTGTGCGACCATCCGCGCGATGCGTGGGCTCGGCAGTTGCGTGCGAAAGTAGCTCGCGAGCCGTTTTTTGAGGTTTTTCGCCTTGCCTACATAGAGCACTTGCCCCTCTGCACCGAGCATGCGATAAACACCCGGCGCTTCTGGTGCGGTAGCGAGGAACCGTTTGGCGTCAAACGCGGCCGACATCGTCACCAGGCGTCCAACATGCGATCGATCGCAGCAAAGTCGTTACACGCCAACGCCACGTCGCCCCCTGCGGCGAAAAAGGCGCGCCCCCGTTCGGCGAGCGTGGCGCCCGCCCAGTTCGCCGCGGCCATGCCTAAGTCGTCGGACGCGATCCAGCCGGCGAACTGCAGCCGTTCACGCAGCACGGTCTGCAACCAAAACGGGGAAAACGCAGCGGGCGCATCGTCACAATGGGGAAAACGAACGAGCGCCGCCATCACGCCACAGCCCGACAACAACGCGCCGTCCGTTGCCACTGCCCGCACCAACTGCCGATAAGGAACCAAATCGGCAGCCCAGAGGGCATCCCAAGATCGGGAGTCCGTGGGCAGTTCGAGGTGGGAATCTTCGACCACACCACCGTGCCCAGGGAAATGTTTGAACACTGGGCACACGCCGGCACGCGCGAGCCCATCGGCAAAGGCCAACGCCAACGTCGCTGTGATGTGGGGGTCGGCGGAAAAGGCGCGATCACCGATCACCCGTGACCGGCCGTCGTCGAGATCGACCACCGGCGCAAAATCGACGTCGATCCCATGTGCGGCGAGCTCCCTACCGGCGAGCGCCCCCCAACGCCGCGCCGTCTGCACGGCCGCCTCTGGATCGGTCGTCCACTGGGCGCCTAAATGGCGCATCGGCGGGAGCTGCGTAAAACCTTCGCCTTGGAAACGCTGTACACGTCCGCCTTCGTGGTCGACCGAGATCCGAAGGTCGTCGCGCACGCTGCGAATCGCTTCGGTCAAACGGCGCAGTTGCGCGCTCGTCTGCCAATTGCGGGCAAAGAGGACCACGCCACCCACCGCCGGATGGACGAGGCGCGTCCGATCGCGCGCCGTAAGCGCAGGACCCTCGACGCCGATCCACCACCGGGGCGCTGCGATCGTAAACCGCTCAGACACGGGTTCCTCCTTCGATCACGACGAAGGCGACGACGTGCGTCTCTTCGTCACTCAGAGAGAGATGGGCTGCCGTTGCGCCGCGATCGGCAAAGCGCTGCGCGAACGACTCGGAAAAACGCCACACCGGTTGCCCGCTGGGTTGGTGGGTGATTGCGATGTCGTAAAACCTCACCTCGGCGCCGATGCCACTTCCCCACGCTTTCGCGAACGCCTCTTTCGCAGCGAACCGTTTGGCGAGGAACCGCGCCGCAAAGCGGTCTCGCTCCAGAGGCGCACGCGCCGCGAGCCGGGTAAAGAACACCTCCTGTTCGGTTGGCTGCAAAATGCGACACGCCAAGCGATCGCGATGTCGGCCCCAGACTTGTTCGACCCGTGCCACCGCCACCAGATCGACACCGATGCCCAAAATCATCGCACGTAAGCTCGAACCGGAGCGCTAACCGCTACGTTGCGCCGCATCCGCGATCAACGCCTTCATTTCCCGAACTGCTTGTTCGAGCCCGACGAAGAGCGCTCGGCTGATGATCGCGTGACCGATGTGCAGTTCCGCAATGCCCGGCAGCGCCGCGATCGGCGCAACGTTGGCGTAGTTGAGCGCGTGCCCGGCGTTGAACTGCATCCCCGCGGCACGGATCGCTTCCCCGGCCTGGCGCACCGCCGCGATCGCCGCACGGGTTTCGGGATGGTCGGCACGGCGACCATACGCCCAAAAGGCGTGCGCGTACGGGCCGGTATGGACTTCGCACACCGTCGCGCCCACTTCGGCAGCGGCTTCGATCTGCTTCAGATCGGGATCGACGAAGAGGCTGACCCGAATCCCGGTTTCAGAAAGTTTCGCGACCACGGTTTTGAGCCGCGCTCGTTCTCGCACGACGTCGAGCCCCCCTTCGGTGGTGATCTCCTGCCGTCCTTCGGGAACGAGCGTCACCATTTCGGGCCGCAGCTGGCATGCGATCGCAACCATCTCATCGGTAGCCGCCATCTCCAAATTGAGGCGCACTTGCACCGATTCCCGCAACAGCCAGACGTCGCGATCCTGAATATGGCGACGGTCTTCGCGCAGATGAACCGTAATGATCTCTGCGCCAGCAAGCTGCGCCACGGTTGCAGCCCAGACGGGATCGGGCTCATAGGTGCGGCGCGCTTGCCGAACGGTCGCCACATGGTCGATATTGACACCCAATTCGCACATCGTTCATCCCTTCCCGTTCGTAACCCATTCTTTCATGAAGGCGCGGGTACGCAGCGGCCGCCCCTCCAGGCAATGGTCGATGAGCGCACGCAACCACGGCTTGACCTCGCGCGCGACGATCGGCGCCGACCATGCGCCTTGCGCCACCGCTTGGTACGCTTCGGCCGATAGCGGCACCGCAACCGGTCCGGTCTCCGGCCATTGCGGGGCATGGCCGGTTGCCTGAAGCGACGCCCATTCGAACGCGCGCAATACCGGCGCGACCGGTTCGCCCGCGGCGAGCGCGCGCACTGCGGTTTCGTACGCGTCGAACCACTCCGGATGGGGGACTTCACGCGGCGCAAGCCGCAGGATCAATTCGTTGAGATAATACCCGCACCAGAGCGCTTCGCCCGAAAGCAGCGGCATTCCGCCCAACCATTCGGCCCCGGTCAGGGTCAGCCGTTCGCCTTTCCCGGACCAGCGCAGATGGAGCGGTTGGAACGGCAGCAGCACCGAACGCAAAGCCGAGTGCGGCCGCTTCGCCCCTTTGGCCACCAACCACAGCCGCCCATGCGCTCGGGTCCAGGCATCGACCAAGAGGCTGGTTTCGCGCCACGGTTCCGCGTGGAGGAGAAACCCGCGATCGCTGCCGCCACGCCGCGTCTCATTCATTGCCTACGCTGCGGATCATCCGTCGAGCCCGAGTTCGCGCAACGCGCGCGGATCGTCGGCCCAACCGCCACGGACCTTGACCCAGACGTCGAGATAGACCGTGGCGTCAAGCAGCGCCTCCAATTCTTTGCGCGCTTCCGACGCGATCCGTTTGATCCGCTCCCCCCCTTCGCCGATCACGATCGGTTTGTGCGCGTCGCGCTCGACGATGATCTCGGCCCAGATCCGCCGCAGTCGCCCCTCCTCCTCGTAGCGGCGGATTTCGACCGCAGTGCCGTAGGGGAGCTCGTCGCCCAAGAACCGAAACACCTTTTCTCGTAGGTACTCCGCCGCGAGAAACCGCTCGCTGCGGTCGGTGATCGTATCCGGATCGAAGATCGGTTCCGATTCGGGCAGATAGCGCACAATCGTCTGGATCAGATCGTCGAGATTGCGTTTTTTTTCCGCGGAGATCGGGACGATTTCCGCGTAGGGAAAGTCGTTGGCGCGTTCGGCGATGAACGGCAAGAGGAGATCCTTGCGCGGCAAACGATCGACTTTGTTGATCACGAGAAAAACCGGAACCCCTTGCGGTAAGAGGCGCATCACTTTCTGATCGTCCGCGGTCCATTTTCCGGCTTCGATCACGAAGAGGACCAGATCAACATCGGCGAGGGCTTGGGTCACGACCCGGTTCATCGCTTGGTTGAGCAGCCGCTTGTGGCGGGTTTGGAACCCCGGGGTATCGACAAGTACGATCTGCCCGTCGTCGGTGGTGACAATGCCGTGGACGCGATGGCGCGTCGTCTGCTGTTTTTTCGAGACGATACTCACCTTCGCGCCGACGAGCGCGTTCGTAAGTGTCGATTTGCCGACGTTCGGTCGCCCGACGACGGCGACGTACCCGGCGCGGAAAGACGGTTTTGTGCTATCGACTTGCGATTCGCTCGTGTGCATCAGCCTCCCCCTTCGTTTGCTTGGCGCAACCCCGCAAGCAGAACGGAGGCTGCGGCTTGTTCCGCACGGCGGCGGCTCGCCCCTTCCCCTTCGGCAGTCGCGTTCAACGCTGCGCTCACCACCCGGACGCGAAAATGTTGCGCATGCGCAGGCCCTTTCGCTTCGATCAAATCGTAGCGCGGTGGCGGCAGGTGGCGCGCCTGCAACCACTCTTGCAAAGCGGTTTTCGGGTCTTTGAGGGTTGTCAGGTCGCCGATTCTGTCCAGTTCCGGGGCGAACCACGCTTCGACACAAGCCGCCGCGGTAGTAAAACCAGCGTCGAGAAAGAGCGCACCGATGAGCGCCTCCAGCGCGTCGGAAAGGATCGACGGGCGGCGATGCCCGGCACCTCGACGCTCACCTTCGCCCAGAATCAACCAATCGGGAACGCCCAAGCGTTCCGCGAGCGCCGCCAACGTCTCTTGCCGCACCAACCGGGCACGGGCGCGGGAGAGGTCCCCTTCGCTCGCATTCGGGAAACGGCGGTAGAGGAGTGACGCCACCGCACACCCCAACACCGCGTCGCCCAAGAACTCCAACCGCTCGTTGTGCTGCTCTCCAGCAGAACGGTGCGTGAGCGCTTGGCGCACCAACGCGGGTTGCGTAAAGCGGTGCCCAAACAGCGATTCCACCTGCGACAAGATCGCTGCAAAACCGTTCGGATGCATCAGGGTGCGCTGGCCTCGAAGGTAAAGAGGAGACTGACGTTCGCGACCAAGGGCAACACCTTCTCGTAGGCGACGCGGACGACGTACCCATGCTCCCCATCTTTGCGAATTTCTAGATCCCGCGCCGAGACCGAGGTGATGTAGTCGGCTGCTGCGCGGCGGTCGAACGCTTGCCGAATCGCCTGCGGCTCTCCTTCGGCCGCGGCTGCAACCAGCGCCCGCTTGACCGCAGCGAATTCGGTGTAAAACGGAACGATGCGCATCGCTAGAATGATCGCTACGCCCGCAATCGCCCCCCAAAAGAGTACCGATAGGAGCGAAAAACCTCCATTTGCCCGGATTTGCTGCGGCTTGCACCCCTTTCCACCCATCTTCGCCACCCCCTTACTCGAATCCGCCAATGCGCGACAGATCGTCGAAGTTGAACCAGATCCAGAAGGCTTTCCCCACCAAATTTTCGTCTGGGACGAACCCCCAAACGCGCGAATCGCTGCTGCCGTCACGGTTGTCGCCCAGCACCAGATAGTGCCCCTCGGGAACGGAACAGCTGAATCCGCGGCGGTGGTAGGTACAGAGTTCACGATACGGGAAATCCATGCGGTGGGTCACATAGGGCGGCGCACTCTCGTCCCAGATGATCGCATGGGCGTGTTTCCCCAACTGCTCGCGCCACTGAATCCGGTACGCACGCCGATCGGGCATCACGTAGTCGGGCAAGCGCTCGAGCGGCACGGTCACGCCGTTGATCCGCAACCGTTTGTCGATGTATTCGACGTAGTCGCCAGGCAACCCCACCACCCGCTTGATATAGTCGAGCGACGGATCGACCGGATAGCGAAAGACCACGACGTCGCCGCGCTCGGGTTTTCCCAAATCGATCACTTTGGTCTTCACGACCGGCAAGCGAATGCCATAAGCGAATTTATTCACCAAAATGAAGTCGCCGGGCAACAGCGTGGGAATCATCGATCCCGACGGAATTTTGAACGGCTCGACCAGAAACGAGCGCAAGAGAAAAACCGCAGCGAACACACCGAAAAAGCTTGCGCCGTATTCGACCCACCACGGGTCGGGCGCACCCGCAGGCCGCCGACGGCGCGCGAAGAAGCGGTCGAACCCCCAGAGGATTCCGGAAACGAGCGTCAAAAGAAAGAGGAAAAACTCGAAATCCACCGCCGTCACCCTTCGTCGGTACGCAACACGGCAAGGAACGCCTCTTGCGGGATCTCGACGCTACCCACCTGCTTCATCCGCTTTTTCCCCGCCTTCTGTTTCTCAAGGAGTTTCTTCTTGCGGGTGATGTCCCCCCCGTAACACTTCGCCAACACATTTTTACGCAGCGCCTTGATCGTTTCCCGGGCGATGATGTGCGAACCGATCGCCGCTTGAATCGGCACGTCGAACATCTGCCGCGGAATCAACTGCCGCAGTTTCACCACGAGCTCACGCCCCCGCTGCTGTGCCGAACTGCGATGGACGATCACCGACAACGCGTCGACCCGCTCGCCGTTCACCAAGATGTCCAATTTGACGAGATCGGCGGCGCGGTAATCTTTGAATTCGTAGTCGAGCGACGCGTAACCGCGGGAGACCGATTTGAGCTTGTCGAAGAAGTCGAGCACCACCTCGTTGAGCGGCAGATCAAAACGCACCTCCACCTGCCGTCCGTGGTAACGCATGTCCTGTTGCACGCCACGCTTCTGATTGCAGAGCGTCAAGACCGGCCCCACGTAGTCCTGCGGCACGAAAATGGTCGCGGCGATGATCGGCTCGCGAATTGCTTCGATCTGCCCGGGATCGGGAAGCTTTGCCGGGTTTTCGACCCGCAACACCTCCCCTTTCTTCGTGACCACCTCATAGACCACCGAGGGTGCGGTGGTGATGAGATCTTGGTCGAATTCGCGCTCGAGCCGCTCCTGGACGATCTCCATGTGGAGCAGTCCCAGGAATCCGCAACGGAAACCAAAGCCGAGCGCCTGCGACGTCTCCGGTTCGAACTGCAGTGCCGCGTCGTTGAGCTTGAGCTTTTCGAGCGCCTCGCGCAACTGATCGTATTCACTCGATTCCACCGGGTAAAGTCCAGCGAACACCTGCGGCTTAATTTCACGAAAACCGGGCAACGGCTCCGCCGCCGGACGAGCGGCGAGCGTAACCGTATCGCCCACTTTGGCTTCGGAAAGGAGCTTGATGCCAGCGATCACGAACCCCACTTCACCGCACTCGAGCGATTCCCGCTCGACCCCTTTCGGCGTAAAAACCCCCACCTTGTCGATTTCGTGCTCGGCGCCTGTGGCCATCAAGCGGATCGTGTCGCCCCGCGCCAAACGGCCGTCGACGACGCGCACCAGCATCACCACGCCGACGTAATTGTCGAACCACGAGTCGATCACGAGCGCCCGGGTCGGCGCTTCCGGATTGCCCCGCGGCGGAGGCACGCGCGCGACCACCGCCTCCAGGATCGCTTCGATTCCGATCCCGTTTTTCGCGGACGCGGCGATCGCATCGGACGCCGGGATGCCGATCACCTCTTCGATCTCTTCTTTCACCCGTTCCGGCTCAGCCTGCGGCAAATCGATCTTGTTGAGCACCGGAACCACCTCGACGCCAAGATCGATCGCCAGGTAACAGTTCGCGACCGTCTGCGCTTCGACCCCCTGCGACGCATCGACGACCAACAGCGCCCCTTCGCACGCCGAAAGCGACCGGCTCACCTCGTAGGAAAAATCGACGTGCCCCGGAGTATCGATCAGGTTGAGCTCATAGACCTTGCCATCTTTGGCTCGGTACTGCAACGTAGCGGTTTGCGCCTTGATCGTAATGCCGCGTTCGCGCTCGATATCCATCGAATCGAGCACCCGATCCTGCATCTCGCGGTCTTGAAGCCCGCCGCAAAGTTGGATCAGGCGGTCTGCGAGCGTCGATTTCCCGTGGTCGATATGGGCGATGATCGAAAAGTTACGGATGTGGTCCATGGTCACCAAAGAAAAAAGCCCCACAGGGGGATCCGCGAAAAGGGCTATTGTACCGAAACCGCAACGGTTTAGCGTGCCACGATGCGCACGACCGGTCGAATGCGGCGCGCCGCTTGCCGCCAGACGAAGAGCATGGTACCGACGAGCAATGCAACCGCTCCCCCATCGGCGACGAAGGAAGAGAAGGGGGCAAGGAGCGCATGACCGACTGCGGCAAGCGCCACACCGATCACGAGCGGTTGCCCATAAACCCGCCACGCCGCGGCGAGCGGCGCCCCAGAAGCCGTGACGACCCAAACCGGTTGCCCGGCTTCCAATGGGGTTTCCCACTGTGCGCGGGGGAACCAAAACCGTTTCGTGCCCTGCCAATTGACGAGCGAAACCCCACCGCAACCCCCAGACTCATGACAGCGCCCACAGCCGCCACGCGGTTCGACGATCGTGATCCACGCCCCCGCCGCATCAACGGCTTCGACCACCGCCGCAACGCGATCCGATACGGTGCACGCGGCGTTAGGCGCGTGCACATTACTCATCGACATACCGCATCCCGTCCAATAAACGGTGGAGCGTCGCCGCCGGGACCTCACCGACGGCGGTCTGCAACCACCCGTTGCGGTTTCGCCGCACGATCAAGGTTGCGCCCCAACGCTGCGCAGAGCCACGTTCTGCAGACTCCGCGATCGCTGCGCCCGGACGCTCCGTTTCTGTTTCCGTGTCCCTCGCGTGCTGCGACGGCGCCTGTTCGACAAACAGGGAGACCGACGCGGCGCCGTCGCTAAGAGCCCATTGCCATACGCGGGAACCGGATGGCCCTTGCCGCCACCCTGAGGCGCGCAACGCAAACCCCGGCGGGAGATCATCGAGACGCCACGGCATCGCGTCCGGGGCGACGGTATGGAGACGGAAATCGACCCTATCGCTCTGCCCCAAACTGCTCCACGCTTGGCGCACTTCGGTGAGATCGGCTTGGGCGTGCCGTTCGAATCGAACGAACGCAAACCGTTCGAGCGGGGTCATCGAGCCATCGAATATCGTTCGTTCCAGCGTCACCCCGGTAGCGGCGTCCAGCCACCAGCGCTGCGGGTAGCGCCAGGGATCCCGCGGCTGCATGAGCCAACCGTTTGCCGGGTGGCCTTGCCAGTTTTGCTCGGGAAGCGGGGTCACTTCGTACCACTGCGCCAATTCGCGGAGCGAACGGCTCAGGGCGGGAACGCTCTGATGGCGCACGTCCCAATCGGCTTCCAACACGACCTGTTCGGCAGCGAGTTCGGTGCGGCAGCGATTGCGCCAACACAACGTAACCCGCTCGTTCGGTCCTTCGACCGTCGTCCAATAATAGGCGCCCAGCGGCGTTTGCCCCGAATCGATCCGAACGACGACGGGCGTTTCGTCACGCACCCACACCGCGACCCCGGAGAAAGTGGTCGTCGGTACGGTTTGCGCTGCTTCGTTCGCCTCGCTAGCGCCCCCCCATGACGACGAAACGAAAACGAGGAGAAGACCCGCAAGCAGCCGCTGCGTGCGCCCCATCGCCCCCTTTCCTCCCCTCATCGGGCGTTCGTCGAAACGCGCGGCGGCGTGGCAAGGGCGCGCACAGTCACGCCGCCCATCGGCTGCGCCGGGTTGTGCGCCAACATGTAAAACGGGGCTGAAGTGAATCGTACCGGTTGTACCCCCGCGTCTGCTGCCACGACGACCGAACGCACGCCCATCGGCAGCGTCGGCAAGCGCCGCTGCCCGCCCATTGCCGCAGGGGCGAAAGCCACCGACTCGGCGCGAAGCGCCATTTCCCGTTCTGCAACGCGCACGCCCGCTTCACGGGGCGACTGCAACGCCAAAACGCCCGTTACCACCACCGCAACGAGCGTGGCAGCCACCGCGCTCCAGCGCCACCACGCGTCGTTTGCTGCGGTAACGGGCGTCGTTCCGTCCCCTCCTGCAGCGTCTGCCAAGCGAGCCAGTTCCCTTTGCGGGGGTGCTTCGGAGCCGGGCTCTGCGATGCGCTGCAGCACCGCAGCGACGAAACCGTCCGACGGTGTTGCGAGCGGTTCGCCACGCAGCGCTGCACCGATCAGCGCGTAGGTTCCCCAGGTGCTTCGTGTGTTGGGGTCGCGCAGGATCGCTTCGAGATCGAGATCCGTTGCCGGTTCCGCGTACTCGTCGTCGAACCACGCGGAGAGCACTTCCTCGTTGCCATTCAACCGATCCATCTTCGCCTCGTCTGCCTTGTCGTTATCGCAATCCCCGAACTACCAGCGTCGGTCGGGTGGGGTTTCCAGAAGGGGGCGCAATCGGCGAGCAATCGCTTCCCGCGCCCGGAAAATGCGGGAGCGCACCGTTCCGATCGGACACCCCATCGCCTCCGCGATCGCTTCGTAACTCAACCCTTCGAGCTCCCGTAATTGGATTGCCGTGCGCAATTCCTCCGGGAGCTCGGCCATCGCTTCCTCCACCGTACGCGCGATCTCCTGCGAAAGCAGCAACCGCTCCGGCGTATCGTCCGTTCCCTGTCCCTCCAAAAGATCGAACGACTCTCCCTCGTCGTTGTCCTGGGTCGTGCTTGTCGTCATCACCTCTCGTTTCGCGCTCACCAGATGGTTCTTCGCGGTATTGAGCGCAATTCGGTAGAGCCAGGTATAAAACGCGCTTTCGCCGCGAAACGCGTTGATGGCGCGGTACGCTTTGATGAATGTTTCCTGCGCCAGATCTTCCACCTCTGCGGGATCATGCACCAACCGCGCGATCAAGCGTTCCACCCGGCGGCGGTATTTTTCCACCAGCAACCCAAACGCTGCCTGGTCGCCCGCCTGCACGCGCGCCACCAACGCTGCATCGGTGAGCGAACGGGGCGTTTCCTCCACGCCGCGATCCGTTTTCGAAGTGTTTGCCGCCATGCGCGCATTATACGCGGCGCACCGTGCTCTGCTACTGACCATCGATCGCGGGAAATGTTCCGGAATATGCTAGGATTGGCGCGCGCCATTCGGTAGGGGAAAGGCTGTGACCGTGCTCTGCTTCGACGTTTTGGTGATTGGCTCAGGTCTTGCCGGACAATCGGTGGCGCTTCGTCTTGCCGACCATCGCCGTGTCCTGCTCGTTGCGAAACGGTCACTCACCGACACGGCCACCCAATGGGCGCAAGGGGGGATTGCCGCAGCGCTCGATACCCCCGAAGGAATCGCGTCGCACGTTCAAGACACGTTGATCGCTGGTGCCGGGCTCTGTCACGTCGAAACGGTTCGCTTCGTCGTCGAACACGGTCACCAGGCGATCGAATGGCTGATCGCGCAAGGGGTGCCGTTTACGCGCGACGCCGACGGCAGCTACCACCTGACGCGCGAAGGGGGCCACTCTGAGCGGCGCATCTACCATTCGGCCGACGCCACCGGCGCCGCCGTCCAAGAGACCCTCACCGCGAAAGTGCGTGCCCACCCCAACATCACCATCTGGGAGAATCACCTTGCGCTCGACCTCATCACCGGCGCGCGGGTTGGAGTGCCGCAGCGGGGGTGCGTGGGAGCGTATCTCTTCGACCGCACCACCGGGCGGGTGAAAACGGTCGCAGCGTCGCACACCGTGCTCGCAACCGGTGGCGCCGGGAAGGTCTACCTCTACTCGACCAACCCCGATATCGCCACAGGCGACGGCATCGCGATGGCGTGGCGCGCAGGCTGTCGCGTCGCGAACATGGAGTTCATCCAGTTCCACCCCACCTGCCTCTTCCATCCGCATGCCAAATCCTTCCTGATCAGCGAAGCGGTGCGCGGCGAAGGGGGAATCCTCAAACTCCCAAACGGCGAGCGTTTCATGCCGCGACACGATCCGCGTGCAGAACTTGCGCCACGCGATATCGTCGCGCGGGCGATCGACTTCGAGATGAAGAAACACGGGCTCGATTGCGTCTATCTCGACATCAGCCACAAACCGGCCGAATGGATTCGCAGCCATTTCCCGACCATTACGCAGCGCTGCCTCGAGCTCGGGATCGACATCACGCGCGAGCCGATCCCCGTGGTGCCGGCAGCCCACTACACGTGTGGCGGCGTCGTGGTCGATCTCCGCGCTCGCACCGACCTTCCCAACCTCTATGCAGTAGGCGAAACCTCATGTACGGGGCTGCACGGTGCCAATCGCCTGGCGAGCAATTCGCTACTGGAGTGCGTGGTATTTGGCGAGGCGGCGGCACACGACATCCTCGCGCAGCCGGTTCATCCTGCCTGCACGCTTCCCGAATGGGATGAGAGCCAGGTTACCGACCCAGACGAAGAGGTGGTAATCTCCCATAACTGGGATGAATTGCGCCGCTTCATGTGGGACTACGTCGGGATCGTGCGCAGCGACAAACGGTTGTTGCGCGCGATGCACCGCATCCGTCTCTTGAAACGGGAAATCGACGAGTTCTACGCCCACTTTCGCGTGAACAACGATCTGATCGAGTTGCGTAACCTCGTGCTCGTTGCCGAACTGATCGTCCGTTCGGCGATGCGCCGCAAGGAGAGCCGGGGGCTCCATTTTTCGCGTGACTACCCCGAACCGTTACCCAACGCGCGCGATACGGTGCTTCGCCCACGGCGCCCCCGTTGAAAAAGCCCTTTTGATCCCGTTTTACGCGCGCGTTGCCCCGTCAAGCGAACGGGGGCGACGCGTAGCCGATCCACCCTTGCGCCCGAACCGCAAGACGCCAGTCATCGGCAGCGGAAAGCCGCCACCGTTCGGTCCAAATGGTGAAATGGGTTCCCTTGACCGTTCGGGCGGTGAGTCGCCACCACAACCCCACGCGCTGAAGCGCAACGAGCCGTCCGATGCGCTCTGCGGAGGCGGTAGCCCGGTTTGAGAAAGGCGCACCCGTAGGGTCGCGCACCGCTTGCACCCGATCCCCTTCGAGTAAATACCTTGTCGCGCGCTGCTCGCGCCAGCGCCAAGCCGTCTCGAGCGCCGATAGGGCAAGAAAGACGACTGCCAGCGCGAGCGCTTTGCCGGCAAGGAACGCAAACGCAACCGCTGCACAAAGCCCGTGTGCGCCCACAAGCAGAACAACGGTCTGAGTGGGAGGCGGCAGCAAGACCGCTTCGCATGCCGGGAACGCGCTTCCTGGCCTCTTGCTGGGTGCCGCGCCCGTTTCGGGTGCCGCGCAACGG
Organism: Hydrogenophilus thiooxidans; assembly: GCF_019049855.1. Lineage (GTDB taxonomy): Bacteria > Pseudomonadota > Gammaproteobacteria > Burkholderiales > Rhodocyclaceae > Hydrogenophilus > Hydrogenophilus thiooxidans. The sequence continues at coordinate 20,083 of NZ_JAHLSY010000010.1, forward strand.
TGCGCTGCTTCAGATCCGCTTGAAGACAAGCGTTGCGTTGGTGCCACCGAATCCGAACGAATTGGAGAGCGCCGCGCGAATCTTCGTCGCCCGCGCCGTATGCGGACAGTAATCGAGATCGCACCCCTCGCCCGGTTCGTCGAGGTTGATCGTGGGCGGTGCAACCTGATGGTGGAGCGCAAGGATCGTAAAGATCGCCTCCACGCCACCTGCGGCCCCCAACAGATGCCCCGTCATCGACTTGGTCGAACTCATGATCAGCCGTTTTGCATGGTCGCCGAACGCGCGCTTCACCGCCAACGTTTCGGCGACGTCACCGAGCGGCGTCGAGGTGCCATGGGCGTTGATGTAATCGATTTCGTCGGGGTCGAGGCGCGCATCCCGCAGCGCATTCCGCATGCAGCGCATCGCCCCATCGCCATCCTCACACGGCGCCGTCATGTGGAAAGCGTCCGCACTCATACCGTACCCGACGAGCTCCGCGTAGATTCTCGCCCCGCGGCGCTTCGCGTGCTCGTACTCTTCTAGGACGATCACGCCGGCACCTTCACCCAACACGAACCCATCGCGCGCTTTGTCCCACGGTCGGGACGCTTTTTCGGGTTCGTCGTTACGGGTCGAGAGCGCTTTTGCCGAGGCAAAGCCACCGATTGCAAGCGGCGTCACGGTCGATTCGGCACCGCCAGCGATCATCACGTCGGCATCGCCGTACTGAATGAGACGCGCCGACTCGCCGATCGAGTGGGTCGCGGTGGCACACGCGGAAACGACGGAGAGGTTGGGCCCTTTCGCCCCGAGCAGGATCGAGAGGTTGCCCGAGATCATGTTGATGATCGAACTGGGGATGAAGAAGGGCGAAATCTTCCGCGCGCCGCCGCTCAGGAAATCGTGGTGGGTCGCCTCGATCATCGGCAGACCGCCGATCCCCGAGCCAATATTGATCCCCACCCGTTCGGCGTTGGCCTCAGTAATCTCCAATCCGGCGTCGCGCACCGCCTGAATGCCAGCCGCCATGCCGTAGTGGATGAAGAGATCCATTCGGCGCGCCTCTTTCTTCGGCAGGTACGCGGTGACGTCGAAATTCTTGACTTCCCCAGCGATGCGCACCGGAAACGTGCTGGCGTCGAAACGCGTGATGGGACCAATGCCAGAGCGCCCCTCGACGATGTTTTTCCACGCCTCTTTGACACTATTGCCTACGGGAGAAACGATCCCCAGGCCGGTCACGACCACGCGCCGACGCATGCCGTACTCCTTCGGATAAAGGGAATTATTTGTTGAGGTGCGCGACGATGTAGTCGATCGCCTGTTGCACCGTGGTGATCTTTTCAGCCTCCTCGTCCGGAATTTCGCACTCGAACTCCTCCTCAAGCGCCATGACGAGCTCAACCGTATCGAGCGAATCGGCCCCCAGATCCTCGACGAAAGACGACTCGTTCTTGATGTCGGCCTCATTCACGCCGAGTTGTTCGGCCACGACCTTTTTCACACGCTGCTCGATTTGCTCGATGTTTTCCATTTCGGATGACTCCTTGAACGGGATGAAAAGCGAGGTTATTCTACCAAAGCAAAAAGCAATTCAAGCCTTTTTCACGCCATGTACATACCGCCATTGACGTGAAGTGTGGCGCCGGTGACATAGGATGCCGCCGGTGACGCCAAGAAGAGCACACACCCGGCAACTTCCGCAACCGACCCCAAGCGCCCCAACGCGATCTGGCTCGCGAGCAGCTCGCGTTGGGCTTCGGGTAACGCTTCGGTCATATTGGTTTCGATGAAACCCGGCGCAACGCAGTTCACGGTGATGTTGCGGCTACCCAATTCGCGCGCCAACGCCCGGCTCATCCCCGCAACGCCCGCTTTTGCGGCGGCGTAGTTGGCCTGCCCGGCGTTCCCCATGCTGCCGACCACAGAGGTGATATTGATGATCCGCCCGTACCGCGCTTTCATCATCCCTTTGAGCACGAGGCGCGACAGACGAAAGACCGCCGTGAGGTTGGTATCGATCACTGCCTGCCATTCGTCGTCTTTCATCCGCATCGCCAGGTTGTCTTTGGTGATGCCCGCGTTATTGACCAGAATGGTGATCGCACCGCGCGCTTTCTCGATCGCGCGAACCAAACGCTCGGCCGCAGCGCCGTCGGTGACATCGAGCACGTGCCCTTCGCCGCTCAGCCCTGCCGCAGCGAAACGGGCGCGGATCGCCTCAGCACCCGCTTCGCTCGTTGCCGTTCCGATCACATAGGCGCCTGCTGCGGCGAGCCAGTCCGCCACCGCCGCGCCGATCCCGCGCGACGCACCGGTGACAAGCGCCGTCTGCCCATCCAGCCGAAACGCGCGCGCTACCGTTTCCTGCACCGTCTGCTCCATCTCAATTCTTTCCGTCATGGCGTTCTGTCTCAAGCAGCGACTGCACGGCTTGCGCATCGCTCAACGCGACGCTTTCAAGCGACTTGACGATCCGCTTCGTGAGCCCCGCAAGCACTTTCCCAGGACCACATTCGACCACTTGCGTGACCCCCGAAGCCGCCGCGTGTTCGATCGTTTCGATCCAGCGCACGGGGGAATAGGCTTGCGCTACGAGCGCGGCACGAATCGCTTCCGGCTCTGCGTGCCTTGCCACGTCGACGTTGTGGATCACCGGGATGCGGGGCGAACGCAACGCAACTTCGGCAAGCGCAACCGCAAGCCGCTCCGCAGCGGGACGCATCAGCGCACAGTGAAAGGGGGCGCTCACCGGCAAGAGCACCGCGCGTTTGGCGCCGCGCGCTTTCGCAAGCTCCGAAGCCCGCAAGACCGCGTCCCGATGCCCCGCAACCACGATCTGGCCGGGGGCGTTGAGATTCGCGGGGGCAACGATCTCCTCTGCCGATGCGACCTGAGCACACACGTCGGAGACCGCCGCAGCATCGAGCCCCAAGATCGCTGCCATCGCTCCCACGCCCTCCGGCACGGCCTCTTGCATCGCCTCCCCTCGCAGGCGAACCAACCGGACGGCGTCAGGAAAAGCAAGCGCCTCAGCAGCCACGAGCGCACTGTACTCGCCGAGGCTGTGCCCCGCAAGGAACGCGGGATCATGGCCACCGAGCGCTTTCCATGCCCGCCAGACCGCAACGCCAGCAGTGAGCATCACCGGCTGGGTATTGCGCGTCCGCGCGAGTTCCGCCTCCGGCCCCTCATCGACCAGACGCCACAGATCGATCCCCAAGGCATCGCTCGCCTCCCGAAAGGTTTCCCGAATGGCCGGCAATCCTTCGTAGGCGCGCATCATGCCGACACTCTGTGACCCCTGACCGGGAAAGACAAACATCGTCGTCATGCGTCTCCTCGCTTTTTGGTTCAGGTCACCAACGCAGAAGCGCAGCACCCCAGGTAAAACCGCCACCGATCCCTTCGAGCAGCACCGTTTGACCGGGCAGGATCTGCCCCGCCTGCACCGCATCGCACAACGCAAGCGGTATCGACGCCGCCGAGGTATTGCCGTGCTGCTGCACGGTGGTCAGTACCCGCGAAAAAGGCACCTCAAGACGCTTCGCCGTCGCCTCCAAAATACGGATATTGGCTTGATGGGGCACCAACCAGTCGAGCCGATCGGGAGTCATCTGCGCCGCTTCGAGCACTTCCAGCGCAACGTCGGCAAGCGACTGCACGGCAAATTTGAATACCGCCTGACCCTGCATCCGGACGAACGGATCTCCCGTCACTTGGCCATGCGCAGTCTGGCCCGGAACACAGAGAAGGTGGCGGTAGCGTCCGTCGGCGTGCAATTTCGTCGCCAAAATACCGGGCGCGTCGCTCGCTTCGAGCAGCACCGCACCCGCCCCGTCGCCGAAGAGCACGCAGGTCGTGCGGTCACGCCAATCCAGAATACGGGAGAAGATTTCGGCGCCGATCACCAACGCGCGCTGCGCAGCGCCCAATCGTATAAATTGGTCGGCCAACGTCAACGCATAGACGAAACCGGTACACACCGCTTGGACGTCGAATGCCGGCGAACCGTTGGTAATCCCCAGTTTGTCCTGCACGATCGTCGCGGTGCTCGGAAAAATCATGTCGGGCGTTGAAGTCGCCAGAACGATCAGCTCCACGTCGTTCGGCTGCCAACCTGCGGTGGCAAGCGCCTGCTGCGCCGCAACAACCGCCAGATCGCTCGTCTGCTCGTCGTCGGCAGCAAAATGGCGGGTGATGATCCCGGAACGTGTGCGGATCCACTCGTCTGACGTATCGACCCCACGCGCAACGAGCTCCTCGTTGGTAACGGGAGCCCCGGGAAGGTACCCACCCACTGCGACGAGCCGAGAATAGCGGGCCATCGTCTCCCCTTTCATCCCGCAGAAGGCGTCGAGTCAGCCGTGTTTTCCGCGGCGCAAACCCCGTTGAGCGCCGCCAACTGCTCCGCGACGCGATCGACCAGGCGATGGGTGCCGGCCTCCCAAGCCCGCTCGAGCGCCCAACCGAACGCATAGGCGTCGACCCCGCCATGACTCTTCACGACGGCGCCGCGCAAGCCGACCAAGACCGCCCCGTTGTACCGCCGCGGATCGACACGATCCTTGAAGCGGCGCAACACCGGCAATGCCACCAATGCGGCCAGTTTCGTCCACCACGCTCGGGAAAACTCTTCCCGCAGGAACGTCGCCAACATCTGCGCCAGCCCCTCGGTCGTCTTCAACGCCACGTTGCCGACGAACCCGTCGCACACCACCACGTCGGCAGCGCCCGCGTAGATATCTTCCACGTTGCCGACGAAATTGAGCGGCGACGCTGCAAGGAACTCCGCGGCTTCGCGAACGACCTGGTTGCCTTTGATCGCCTCTTCGCCGATATTGAGTAGCCCTACGCGAGGCTCGGAGACCCCTTCGACCGCGCGCACCAGCGCCGCCCCCATCACGCCGAATTGCAGGAGGTGTTCTGCGGTGCAGTCGACGTTCGCGCCCAGATCGAGCACCCAAACCCGCCCCTGGCGCGCCGGCAATACCGTTGCGATCGCCGGGCGATCGATCCCCGGCAAGGTTTTGAGGACGAAACGGGCAATCGCCATCAGCGCACCGGTATTACCGGCAGAGACGGCGGCCACTGCCCGACCATCACGCACCAACTCGATTGCGCGGCGCATCGATGAATCGCGTTTGGTCCGCAGCGCCGACTGGGGCAACTCGTCCATCGCGACGACCTGAGACGCCGGCTCCAAGGTGATTCGGTCCGGGAAACGACGGGCAAGGCGCTCGACTTCGGGCGCCAACCGATCGGGCATACCCACCGCAATGACGCGCGCGGCGGTGTTTTTGATCAAAAATGTTTCGATCGCAGGGATCGTGACGGAGACTCCATGGTCTCCGCCCATACAATCGACAGCCAGCGCGTGGTTCATTCGCCAGCGGTATCGATCACTTTACGACCGCGATAAAAACCACTCGGCGTCACATGGTGACGAAGATGGACTTCACCCGTGGCGGCATCGACCGCGATCGGCGGGTTCTTCAGGCGGTCATGCGACCGATGCATGCCACGCTTCGACGGTGATTTTTTGTTCTGCTGAACAGCCATGATTTAGCGCTCCATTTGACGTAACACGGAAAAAGGGGAAAGCGGTTCGCCCACTTGCGCCGGCCCCGGCAACGCGCACGCATCATGCACCGCACCTTGAGGCCACGCCAACAACAGCTCCTCTTCCAACAGCTCGAGTAGCGTGATGGGTTCGTCCATCACGCGCGCATCCCAGTTCTCCTCCTCGAGCTCCTCTTCCGGAATCGCCTCCGCAGACCGGTACCAAACGACCAGACGTTCGATCACCACCGTCCAAGGCGCCACCGCGAGACAATGCGGGCAGACCACGGGCAGCACGCCTTCGAGGCGCAGCCGACTCGCGGCACGCCCTTCCGGCGTTCGTTCGGGCTCGACCCGCCAATCGAGCGTCGCGGCAAGGTCACCGATCTGCTCCGCTGCACGCGCAAACCGCGCTGCGGCCACTTTTCCGGACCACGGCGCGTCGCCTCGAACGAAAGCAACCGGATCGAATACCTGAGCGAGGAGATCAGGATGTTCGGACATAAAAGCGGAATGATAAAATGTTCGCCACTTTTTGTCAAAGCCTTGCGTCCCGATGAACAGACCCGATTCTGCGCTTTTGGTGCTCGCATCTACCTCCCCGTACCGTCGTGCGTTGCTGGCGCGACTCAATCTCGACTTCGTCACCGCAAATCCCGAAACCGACGAAACCCCACAGCCCAACGAATCGCCGCGCAACCTTGCCTTGCGTCTTGCCGAAGCCAAGGCGCGCGCTGCGGCCCGTCAATTCGCGCAACCCGCCCTCATCATCGGCAGCGACCAAGTGGCCGCGTTGGGCAACGAACGCTTCGGTAAACCGGGCACGCCGGATCGCGCGATCGCGCAACTCAAGCGCATGCGCGGGGAAACCGTCTGTTTTTATACGGCAGTAGCCGTTTTCGACACCGCGACACAACAGAGCCTGGTCACCGAGGTTCCCACCGCGGTGACCTTTCGCGCCGACCTCACGGATGATGCGATCGAACGGTACGTGCGCATCGAACAACCGCTCGATTGTGCGGGCGCCGCCAAAATCGAAGCGCTCGGCATCACGTTGGTCGAAAAAGTGGTCAGCGACGACCCCACTGCGCTCATCGGGCTACCGTTGATCGCCACCGTTCGCCTGCTGCGCCGTTTCGGCTGGCAAATCCCGTGACGCACCCTTCAGTACCCGCTGGGGCACCCCACCTTCGGTCGGCCGCCCCAGCCGTCTGACGCACTTTGTGAGCGCCGCAGGAAGCGGCGCATCGAGCACGAGACGCTGCCCCGATTCGGGATGGTGAAACGACAGTCGGCTGGCATGGAGAAACAAACGCGGCAGATCGAGTCGACGCGCCACCACCTTATTGAGCGAAAAATCGCCGTACTTCTCGTCCCCAACGATCGGGTGCCCGACGTGCGCCAAATGGGCGCGAATTTGATGGGTCCTTCCCGTATGGATCTGCACTTCGACCAACGAAAACCCCGGCGCAGGCTCGCCCCACGACGCAAGACGAACCACCTCCGAATCCGAAGGTTTCCCCGTCTCGGCGATGCGCACCCGTCGCTCCCCCGCCGCAGTCAAGTAGCGCTCAAGCGGCGCGCGAATGCGTAAGCGCGGTTCTGCCATCACCCCAACCGTCAGAGCGAGGTAGGTTTTCGCCACCTCGCCAGTGCGCCAAGCCGCTTGCAACTTTTTCAACGCGCGACGCGTTTTCGCGATCACGAGCAACCCGGACGTATCCCGGTCGAGCCGATGGACGAGCTCCCAGCGCTGCGCCTCTGGCCAATGGGCACGCACCCACTCGATCAAACCCCAGGAAAGCCCCGACCCGCCATGAACCGCGACCCCAGAGGGTTTGTCGACGACGAGCAGCGCCGCATCCTCATAGACCACCGAAAGCGAAGCGAGCGCCCGCGCGGGTGGCGCCACCGCAGGAGCGGGTTCGGGCAAACGCAACGGCGGCACCCGCACCGTCTGGCCTGCGTACAACCGACTGTCGGGTTGCGCACGGCGACCATCGACCCGCACTTCACCGCACCGAATGATGCGATAAATCAACGCCTTCGGCGCCCCCTTCAGATGGCGACGCAAGAAATTGTCCAACCGCTGCGGCCCCTCGGTCACCTGCAAAAAACGGACCGCAGATGTGACTGGCGCGGGTTCCCGGTCGAGATCTTGCGCTTTTCCCATAATCAGTACTATACTTTCGACTTGACCAAGACCCGATCTTACTCCTTTGGTCGAGCCGTTTATCACTGCTCCCAAAAGGGTCTTGACCGGTTTTTTCGTTACGCACTGAACCCGACCAACCTTCTTCGGCGGTGCCTGACGTAAGGAAAGCAAGTGAAGCGCTCATTGGGTTTCGAGCGCGCCATCGAGGAATCCGTGAACACGATTTTTTTGACCCTCTTCCCGCTTCTTCTCATTGCGCTCGCCTGTACCTTAAGGCGTAAGAGCGTTGTGCCGGCTGCTTTTCGGTCTAAGCCAACCCTCTGTGCGCATCGCGAAGCGGCACGGTCCGCACGGCTTATCCCTCCCCTTTCCTGTCGGGTCCCGCCCATCGACTCGTGGAGACCCGAATCCGATGAAACGCATGCTCTTCAATGCCACGCAAGCCGAAGAATTGCGCGTGGCGATCGTAGATGGCCAGAAACTGATCGATATCGACATCGAATCCGCCCACCGCGAACAACGTAAGGGCAACATCTACAAAGCGGTCATCACCCGCATCGAACCCAGTCTGGAAGCGGTCTTCGTCGACTACGGCGAAGAACGGCATGGCTTTCTTCCCTTCAAAGAGGTTGCGCGCAGCTACTGGCGCAGCAGCGAACAGAACGGTCGCACCCGTGTTCAAGACGCGCTCGAAGTCGGTCAAGAGCTGATCGTTCAAGTCGAAAAAGAGGAGCGGGGCAACAAAGGCGCAGCACTCACCACGTATGTTTCGCTCGCAGGGCGTTATCTGGTCCTGATGCCCAACAACCCGCGCGGCGGCGGCGTTTCTCGCCGCATCGACGGTGAAGAGCGCGCCGAACTCAAACAGATGCTGGAGATGCTCAACGTCCCGGAGGGCATGAGCCTGATCGCACGCACCGCAGCGATCGGCCATTCGCTCGAAGAACTCCAATGGGACCTCGACTACCTGTTGAAGCTCTGGCGCGCGATCGAAGAAGCGGCAAACGCCCAAAAAGCCCCTTTCCTCATCTATCAAGAGAGCGCGCTCGTCATCCGCGCGATCCGCGACTACTTCCAGCCCGACATCAGCGAAATCCTCTGCGACACCGACGAAATTTACGAGCAGGCGCGCCAGTTCATGCAGCACGTGATGCCCGACTGTGTGCGCCGTGTCAAACGGTACGCCGATGATGTCCCGCTTTTTTCCCGCTTTCAGATCGAACATCAGATCGAAACCGCGTACGCGCGCCAAGTAACCCTGCCCTCTGGCGGTGCGATCGTAATCGACCACACCGAAGCGCTTGTCGCGATCGACGTCAACTCCGGCAAAGCGACCAAAGGTGCCGACATCGAAGAGACCGCGCTCAAGACCAACCTCGAAGCGGCGGAAGAGATCGCGCGACAGCTGCGGCTACGCGACCTAGGCGGCCTGATCGTGATCGACTTCATCGACATGGAAAACCCGAAAAACCAGCGGGAAGTCGAACAGAAACTCAAAGAGGCGCTGCACTTCGACCGGGCGCGGGTCCAGATGGGGCGCATCAGCAAATTTGGGCTCCTCGAGCTCTCACGGCAACGGCTCCGCCCGGCGCTCGCCGAAGGCACCTATGTCCCCTGCCCGCGCTGCAGTGGCACCGGTCATATCCGCAGCACCGAATCGGCCGCGCTGCATATCCTGCGCATCATCGAAGAAGAAGCGATCAAAGAGCATACCGCCGCGGTTTATGTTCAAGTTCCGGTCGACGTCGGCACCTTTTTGCTCAACGAAAAACGGTTCGACGTCGCCCGTATCGAGGCGCGCCACCAGGTCCGCGTCGTGATCATCCCCAACCGGCACATGGAAACGCCAGCGCACGAAGTGGTGCGGCTGCGCCACGACCAAATCGACAACCTGGACGTGCGCTTGGTGAGCTACGAACTGGTCACGCCGCCAGCGCCGGAAACCGCGCCGACGAACCTCCTGTCCGAGCGCAAAGCGCCCAAGCAAGAAGCCGCGGTGAAAGGGATCGCCCCCGACGCCCCGCCCCCGGTCACGCGAGCAACGGACGCACCGGAAGACGCGACGGCAGACACGGCGCCGACGGCCCAAACCACCGAGGCACCCCAGCAAGCTCCGCTGCTTCAGCGCCTTTTCGCGTGGCTCAAAAGCTTGATGGGACCAGGCGACACCAGCGCTACCTCATCGGAAACCGAAACCGCGAGCCCGTCCGCGCCACCGGTGCGAAATGGCAACGGTCGCCGCAACGGCAACAGACGTCGCCCACCGCGCCGCAAACGGAGCGACGAATCGCCGCGCGACGCGTTGACCAGCGAAACGTGGGCCGCACCGCCACAATCCCAAAGCGCCTCGGGCGAATCTTCCGAACCGTCCCCCGAGTCATCGGCTGAATCGGAAACAGGTGCCGAACCGTTGGAACTGGTGCTCACACCGGAGAGCGGCAGCGAATCGCCGAGCAAACGGCGCCGTCGCCGCGGCCGAGGACGGCGCAAAGAGTCGGCTGCCGAAAGCGAGACCACTGCTCCGACCGAAACCTACGACGCAGCAACCACCGAAACCACTTCGGCGGTAGCGGACACAACCGAGGAGCTTCCGGCTGAAGAACCGACCCCGACCGCACCGTCAGCAGCATCGGCACAACCGGCCGAAACCGCGCGCGAAGCGGCCAAAGGGGCTGAAACCGCACAACCCGAGGCCACCGAACCTGCCGTGACGGCATCCACCGATGCGGCAGAAGAAATAGCAACACCAGCACCCGAGCACGCCGAGAAGGAGCGCGTACCTGACGACGGCATCCTTCCAGAACGGCAGCTCCCGGTACCGGTTACGCCAGCAGTCACGGAAGTAGGGGCAGTAAGCGCTGCTGGCGAAACGACAGATACTCCAACTGCAGCGGACGAAACGGCTCTTGACACCACCCAACGTCCGGAGGCAGAGCCTGGCGCAACCGCGGCAGTCGTGCCGCAAGACGGCGAAACAGCCAAGCAGGTGCCCGCTCGCGCAGAGCCCGGTGCCGAATCGCAACCGGCTGCATCAGAAGCCACGGCACCCGAAGCAGCCGAACCCAAATCCGGTGCGTCGCCTGCGAACGCCGAAGGCTCCGAAGAAGCCCCGGTGCTGCTTGCGCCGCTTCCGGTCCCGGAACGCCTTGACGGCTCGCTGGCCGCCATCCCCCCGGGGCGTCCAGCGGTTTCGCAAAACCTGAGTGAAGGCGAGCCGCGTGACGGCAACACGGCAACGGAAGCCGCGCTTGGCACCCCTGAGCCGACAACGGACCTGCCAGCGCGCGCCGCAGACGACACCACCCACGAAACCCCGCCGGCAATGTCCGAACCGGGCGTGCCGCCCGCCAGCGCGGCGCCTTCCGCAACCGCCGCGCCATCGTCCCGCAACGCAGAGACGCCGAAGGGCAACGAGCCGCACGAGATTACGGATAAGCCTGCCCCGCGCCGCGAAACCGATACCGCGGCGCTGCGGGAAATGGTCGCGCAAGCGGGCCTCGTCTGGATCGAAACCGACCCCAGCCGCGTCACGTATCGACCGGTTTTTCCGCAACCTGAGGGCTTGGGGCGCGTGATCCCGCGCGCCCCGAAACGCGACGAAGGACCGCTCATCCAGGTGGAGACGCGACGCAGCTAACTGCTCAGCGTGGCTCGATGGCGCGCTTCCAGCCAATCGAGCCACCCTTTCGCCCCCTCTTCGATGAGATCGAGCACCTGCTCGAACCCTTCTCGCCCGCCATAGTAAGGGTCTGGCACTTCGTAATTGGGAAACGCGCGGCTATGCGCCATGAAAAGCCCCAGCTGCGCGCGCGCCTCGAGCGGACGCATCCGTTCGAGCAGCGCCAGGTGGCTGCGATCCATCGCCAGAATCCAGTCGAAGCGGCGAAAATCGTCGCGGCAGATTTGCCGCGCGCGCAGCGCCGAAAGATCATAGCCCCGGGCGCGCGCGGCCCGTAGCGTCCGAGGGTCCGGCGGTTCCCCCACATGGTAGTCGTGCGTTCCCGCCGAATCGACCTCCAGCCACGTCACACCGCGCTGCTGCGCCAGATGGCGCAAAACCCCTTCCGCGGTCGGCGACCGGCAGATATTGCCCGTGCACACACACAACAAACGAAGTGGTGTTGTCATACTCCCTCCTGAGGCGCAATCGAGCGGCGTCACGCAACCGTCTCGAACCCGAACACCGACCGCCGCAACGCCAGCAGTTGATCGCGCAACGCCGCCGCCTTTTCGAATTCGAGCGCCTCGGCGTGGCGTTTCATCTCGCGCTCCAGCTTCTGAATCGCTTTCGCGACCGCCTGCGGGTCACTGCGGTCGAGCTCAGCCAACCAATCCCCGTCCGCACGCGACGCCGCACGACCGCTTACACGGGCCGCCGCACCCGCACCGGATGCAGGCAACCCATCGATCAACTCTTTGACCGCTTTGACCACCGAACGGGGCGTAATCCCATGCGCCGCGTTGTAGGCGATCTGTTTGGCCCGCCGCCGCTCGGTCTCCTCGATCGCGCGGCGCATCGAATCGGTGACCGTATCGGCGTAGAGGATCGCGGTTCCATGGACATGGCGCGCCGCTCGGCCGATCGTCTGGATCAACGACCGCTCCGAACGCAAAAACCCCTCTTTGTCGGCATCGAAGACCGCCACCAACGAAACCTCGGGAATATCGAGCCCCTCGCGCAACAGGTTGATCCCCACCAGAAGATCAAACGCCCCCAAACGCAAGTCGCGGATGATCTCGGCGCGCTCCACCGTGTCGATGTCGGAATGGAGGTAGCGCGCCCGCACCCCATTTTCGTTGAGAAACTCGGTGAGGTCTTCGGCCATCCGCTTGGTGAGCACCGTCACCAACACCCGCTCACCGCGCGCGATGCGCTGCTGCGCTTCATGGAGCAGATCATCGACCTGCTGCGACGCAGGCCGCACCCACACCTCCGGGTCGACGAGACCGGTGGGGCGCACCACCAGTTCGACCACCGCGTCGCTCGTTTCCCGTTCATAATCCCCTGGTGTTGCCGAAACGAAAACCGTCTGCGGCATTCGCGCTTCGAACTCCGTCCAAGTAAGCGGCCGATTGTCCATCGCGCTGGGGAGGCGGAACCCGTACTCGACCAGATTGGCCTTCCGCGCGCGGTCGCCGCGGTACATCCCTCCGATCTGTCCCACCGTGACGTGCGACTCGTCGATGAACAACACCGCGTCGGGAGGCAAATAGTCCATCAAGGTCGGCGGCGGCTCACCGGGCGCGCGCCCCGAAAGGTGGCGCGAATAGTTTTCGATCCCTTTGCAAAACCCCACCTCTTCGAGCATTTCCAGATCGAAGAGCGTGCGCTGCTCGAGCCGCTGCGCTTCGACCACCTTCCCCGCAGCCAGCAGCGCTTCGCGCCGCTCCCGCAACTCGGCCTTGATCGCGTCGATCGCGCGCAACACGGTTGCGCGCGGTGTGACGAAGTGGCTCGACGGATAGACCGTAAAGCGGGCAAGCTGTTGCACCACCGCACCGGTGAGCGGATCGAAGAGCTTCAACGCCTCGATCTCATCGTCGAACCACTCCACCCTGAGCGCCCATTCGGCGTGTTCGGCCGGAAAGATATCGATCACTTCGCCGCGCACGCGGAACGTCCCGCGCACGAAATCGCTCTCGGTGCGCTCATACTGCATCGCGACCAACCGCTCGATCGCCGCGCGGCGCGCAAGCTGCTCCCCCACCCGCAAGTGCAGGATCATCGCGTGGTAGTCGACCGGATCCCCGATCCCGTAGATACACGAGACGGTGGCGACGATCACCACATCCCGCCGCTCCAACAGGCTCTTGGTTGCCGACAGGCGCATCTGCTCGATGTGCGCGTTGATGCTCGAATCCTTCTCGATGTAGAGATCGCGGCTCGGCACGTAGGCTTCGGGTTGGTAGTAGTCGTAATAGGAAACGAAGTACTCGACCGCGTTCTTGGGGAAAAATTCGCGAAACTCGCTGTAGAGCTGCGCCGCCAAGGTCTTATTGGGCGCGATCACCAACGCCGGACGCCCAAGGCGCGCGATCACGTTGGCCATCGTAAAGGTCTTACCGGAACCGGTCACCCCCAACAACACCTGGCGCGCGAGCCCCGCCTCGAGCCCCTCGACCAACTGCGCGATCGCCTGCGGCTGATCCCCTGCCGGGGAATATGGGGCGTAGAGCACGAAAGGGCTTCCGGGAAAACGGTGCCAGGTCCCCTGCTCCTCTGCGTTTCGTAGCGGGACACCCCCTGGATTTGGCAAAGAATCGCCTGGGAGCGCCGTGGTAGAATCGTTTGCTGTCACAGGTACCATCTTTCCATTATCGCAAAAGTTGGAGAATCGCGATGTCACTTTTTGCCAATGTCCCGCTTGCGCCGCGCGACCCGATCCTGGGTCTCAACGAAGCCTACGCTGCCGACCCGCGCTCGAACAAAGTGAACTTGGGCGTTGGGGTCTACTACGACGACAACGGGAAAATTCCGTTGTTGGCGTGCGTGCGCGAAGCGGAAACCGCGATGGCGGCAAACCCGAAACCACGCGGCTACCAGCCGATCGAAGGGCCAGCGCACTACACCACTGCGGTGCAGCACCTGCTCTTCGGCCCCCAATCCCCCCTCTTGGCAGAAAAACGGGTCGTCACCGCGCAAGGGCTTGGCGGCACCGGGGCGCTGCGTATCGGCGCCGACCTTCTCAAGCGGATCGTCCCCGACGCTTCGGTCTATATCTCCGCCCCGTCGTGGGAAAACCACCGCGGCATCTTCGAAGCAGCGGGTTTCCCCGTTCATGAATATCGCTATTTCGACGCCCAAACGGGCGGCGTCGATTTCGCGGGCATGATTGCCGATCTCGAAGCCGCACCGGCCCACAGCATCATCGTGCTCCATGCCTGCTGCCACAACCCCACCGGCGCCGATCTCACCGAAGCGCAATGGCAAACGGTCGTTGAAGTCTGCCAAACCAAAGCGCTCGTGCCGTTCCTCGACATGGCCTACCAAGGCTTCGCCGAAGGAATCGACGCCGACGCGGTTGCCGTGCGCCGCTTCTGCGACGCGGGAATTCCGTTGTTCATTTCGAGCTCGTTTTCGAAGAACTTCTCGCTCTACGGCGAACGGGTTGGGGCACTTTCGATCGTCACCACCTCCGCCGACGAAGCCGCGCGGGTGCTTTCGCAACTCAAACGGGTGATCCGCACCAACTACTCCAACCCGCCGACCCACGGGGCAGCGTTGGTCGGCACCGTGCTCTCCGACCCGGCGCTTCGGCAGCAGTGGGAGACGGAACTGGCGGGCATGCGCGAACGCATCCGAGCGATGCGCCAAGGGCTGCGGGCGCGCCTGGAAGCCGCGGTTCCTGGGCGCGACTTCACCTTCGTCACCGCGCAGCGTGGGATGTTCTCCTACACCGGACTCACACCGGAACAGGTCGAACGGCTCCAACGCGACTTCGGCATCTACGCCGTGCGCTCGGGTCGGATCTGTGTCGCCGCGCTCAACAGCCGCAACCTCGACACCGTTGCCGACGCGATCGCCACAGTGTTGCGCAGCTGACTGCGACTCGCTAGAATGACCTCCATGAGCGTGCAACCGGTCGAGCACATTGAACCGCAGGCGGCGGAAACCGAACTCAAGCCGCCGCCGCTCTTCAAGGTGCTGCTTTTGAACGACGATTTCACGCCAATGGACTTCGTGGTGGAAGTGCTGCAGCGCTTTTTTCATATGAACACGGAACGCGCCGTCGCAATCATGCTCAAAGTCCACCATGAAGGGATGGCCGTGTGCGGCGTCTTCCCGAAAGACATCGCCGCCACCAAAGTGGCGCAAGTCACCGAGTTTGCGCGCAAGCACGGCCACCCCTTGGCGTGCACCATGGAGGAAGTTTAGCGATGATCGCCCCGGAGCTCGAAGTCACTCTGCATCTGATCTTTGCCCAAGCGCGCCGGATGCGCCACGAGTATGTGACCGTCGAGCACCTGTTGCTCGGGCTACTCGACAACCCGTCGGCTTCGGAGGCGCTGCGCGCAATCGGCGCCAACATCGATGGGCTGCGGCGTGACCTACAGCAGTTCATCGACACCCACGTCCCGCGCGTTCCGGGTGAGGGCGATTTCGACACCCAACCCACCCTGGGCTTCCAGCGCGTCGTTCAGCGGGCGATCCTCAGCGTCCAGTCGGCGGGGAAATCGGACGTCACCGGCGCCGCGGTGCTCGTCGCGATTTTCGGCGAAAAAGATTCGCACGCGCTCTACTTGTTGCAGCGGCACAAAATCACCCGCCTCGACATCACCAACTACCTTGCGCACGGCGTCGTCCCCGATCGGGTCGCGCAACAGCAGAACCTACGCAACAAAGCTACCGCCCCCAAGAATAACCCCGCGGCAAGCGACGAGGACGACGAACAGCGTCCCGCAAACGGCGCTGCGGCGCTCGAACAATTCACCCTCAACCTCAACCAACTTGCGAAAGAGGGCAAGATCGACCCCCTCATCGGTCGCGACGCGGAACTTGAGCGGGTCGTGCAGACCCTTTGCCGTCGGCGCAAGAACAACCCATTGCTCGTGGGCGAAGCCGGTGTGGGCAAGACCGCGATCGCCGAAGGGCTCGCGAAACGGATCGTCGACGGCGAAGTCCCCGAAGTGCTTGCGCACGCCACCGTCTATGCGCTTGACCTCGGAACCCTGCTTGCGGGAACCAAATACCGCGGCGATTTCGAACAGCGGCTGAAAAACGTCCTCAAAGCATTGCAGGAACAAGAGGGGGCGATTCTCTTCATCGACGAAATCCATACGCTGATCGGCGCCGGCGCCGCCTCGGGCGGAAACCTGGACGCTTCGAACCTCTTGAAACCGGCGCTTGCGAAGGGGCAATTGCGGTGCATCGGCGCCACCACCTACAACGAATACCGTCAGATCTTCGCCAAAGATCACGCGCTCTCGCGCCGCTTTCAAAAAATCGACGTCACCGAACCGTCGGTTGCCGACACGGTCGCGATCCTCAAAGGGCTCAAAGAGCGCTTCGAAGCGCACCACGGCGTCAAATACACCGCTGCGGCACTGCAAGCTGCCGCCGAACTCTCCGCGCGCTACATCACCGACCGGCAACTCCCCGACAAAGCGATCGACGTGATCGACGAAGCAGGTGCCGCGCAAAAAGTGCTCCCCAAAGGCAAGCAGAAAAAGACGATCGGCAAAGCGGAAATCGAAGCGGTGGTTGCCAAACTGGCCCGAATCGCGCCCCGCGCCGTCGCCCACGACGACCGGCAAAAGCTCGCTACCCTCGAACGTGACCTCAAACAGGTGGTGTTCGGGCAGGACGAAGCGATCGAACAGCTCGTGCGCGCGATCAAACTCAACCGCGCCGGACTCGGCAACCCCAACAAACCCATCGGCTCGTTCCTCTTCTCCGGGCCAACGGGTGTCGGCAAAACCGAAGTAGCGCGCCAGCTCGCCTTTACCCTCGGGATCGACCTCGTGCGCTTCGATATGTCCGAATACATGGAGCGCCACACCGTAAGCCGCCTCATCGGTGCGCCGCCCGGTTACGTCGGGTACGAAGAAGGGGGGCTGTTGACCGAAGCGGTGATGAAAAAACCCCACTGCGTCCTTCTCCTCGACGAAATCGAAAAGGCGCACCCGGACGTCTTCAACCTGCTTTTGCAGGTGATGGACCACGGAACGCTCACCGACGCCAACGGCCGTAGCACCGATTTCCGCCACACGATCCTCATCATGACCACCAACGCGGGCGCAGAAACGATGCAGCGAAGCGCCATCGGCTTCACCGCGAAGCGCGAAGCGGGCGACGAGATGGCCGAACTCAAACGCGTCTTCACCCCAGAGTTCCGCAACCGACTCGACGCGATCGTCTCGTTCAAGCCGCTTACCCCCGACGTGATTGCACGCGTCGTCGATAAATTCCTCCTGCAGCTCGAAGCGCAACTCCAAGAAAAACGGGTCGAAGCCCACTTCACCGACGAACTCAAAGCGTGGCTCGCTGCGAAAGGGTTCGATCCGGTGATGGGCGCCCGTCCGATGGCGCGCCTCATTCAAGAGACGATCCGCGCAGCGCTCGCAGACGAACTCCTCTTCGGCCGTCTGGCCCACGGTGGCGAAGTGACGATCGACATCGACGACCACGAAAAGGTGGTGCTTCGCTTCCCGGAAGACGGCGAAACTTCCGATCACCTCCCTGTCGTCGAAGCCGAAGGATGACGCAGCGATGACCTTTCAAACCACCGACCTCTGTGACGCCTTCGAAAGCGAACTCCAGGTACTTGCGCCAATCCTGCGCTCCTACGGCGGCGCGCGCTGCGCGGGCGGCCCAATCCGCACCCTCAAAATCTTCGAAGACAACGCGCTCGTGCGGGAAACGCTGGCAACCCCGGGCGAAGGGGCAGTGCTCGTGATCGACGGCGGCGGCAGCCTGCGCCGCGCGCTCCTTGGCGATCAGCTCGCGGAACTGGCAGTCCAAAATAGCTGGGCAGGCGTGATCGTCTATGGCGCGATCCGCGACTCCCGCGCCATCGCGCAGCTGCCGCTTGGCGTCTGGGCCATGGGCACGATTCCCCTCAAAACCGTGAAACGGGGCGAGGGACAACGCGACATTCCCGTCACCTTTGGCGGGGTCACCTTCACGCCCGGACACTTTGTCTATGCCGACGAAGACGGCGTGATCGTCGCGCCGCGCCCACTCCTCTGATCCCAGGAAAACGGGGCACAGCCGCCCTTGACCGAACTGGCGACCCCCTCCGCCCCTTGGCTCGCGCTTGCTGGCGGGTTGGGCTTTTTCTTGCTGGGTCTCGAGCTCCTCACCGACGGCCTTCGCCTGGCCGCAGGTCCCAACCTCCAGCGCCTGCTCAGTCGTGCAACCGATACCCGGTGGCGTGGACTCGGTACCGGCATCCTCATCACCGCGCTCGTCCAATCGTCGTCGCTCGTCACGTTTGCCACGATCGGCTTTGTCAATGCCGGGTTGCTCACCCTTCACCAATCCCTATGGGTCATCTTTGGCGCCAACATCGGCACGACTGTCACCGGCTGGCTCGTCACCTTGGTTGGCTTCGAGTGGGCGCTCGAATCGTGGGCGTTGCCGCTTGTTGCAATCGGCGCGTTTTTCCACCTGACCGGCAAGAGCAGCCGCCGTGGCGCGCTGGGGTTGGCGTTGGCTGGCTTCGGTCTGCTGATCACCGCGATCGATCTTCTCAAGAGTGGTTTGGGCGGTGCTGCAGCGCACGTGACACTACCCATCGGTGACGGACCGCTTCTGCTCATGGCGCAAACCGGCGCTGGGTTTGTACTCACCCTTCTCCTCTTCTCCTCGAGTGCCGCCACGGCGCTCATCCTCACCGCAATCCACAGCGGCCTCATCGACCTCTCGAGCGCCGCCGCGATGGTGATCGGCGCGAACCTCGGCACCAGCGTCAAAGCCTTCCTGGCCGCAATCGGCGCAACGGCGAACGCCAAACGCGCCGCAGCCGCCCACATCCTCTTCAACACCCTTACCGCAGTAGTCGCATTCCTCATCCTCCCTGCCCTGGTTACCGTGACCACCGCGCTCACTGCGTGGAGCGGAGCCGAACGCGACCCTGCGATCGCGATCGCGCTATTCCACACCCTGTTCAACGTCCTGGGTGTCGTTCTGATCTGGCCACTCGCCAACCCGATGGCCGCTTGGCTGCAACGTCACTTCCGTACGCGCGAAGAAGACGAAGCGCAACCCCGCTACCTCGACCACACGCTCGTCACCATCCCTGACCTGGCACTCTCTGCGCTCCAACACGAACTGGTGCGTCTGCGCGACATGGCCTCAGCGATCCTCGAACGGGCGATCGTCGGAACCGTACCCGACCCAACCGCGGTCCATGCGGTGCGAACCCTCACCCACGCAATCGCCCGCTTCATCGCCGCAATGAACCAAGGAACGCTCACACCGCAATTGATCGACACCAGCGAACGGCTCTTGCGTGTGGCTCGCTACTATGAAAGCGCGGCGCGGTTTGCCGAAGAGGGTGCGCACGCTTGGGGCGAATACGACGAACGCGACCCGTCCGTGATGGCCGCATGGGAACGCTTTCGCACCGCGGCGCTGGCGCTGCTGCCCACCGCCACCCATGCACCCCTCGAAGCGGCCGGGCCATCAGACGACGCCATGGAAGCCGCGTACCAAAACCTCAAAGCCGCGCTCCTGACCGCCGGCAGCCGTGCAGCGCTCTCCATCGCCGCAATGGACGCGCAACTGCGCGCAACAAGCGCGATCCACCGTGGTCTGCAACAACTACGCAAAGGCATCACGCGCACACCCCCACCCCTCACACCGCAAAAAACGCCACATACCTGACCCAACCGCACACGTTCTCGACTTCGCGCGTTTTTGTCTCTTATGTCTTATATAAGATACTTGACGCGGCGCAACAAGCACGGTATCATCAATCCCGTCGCCACTTGGCACATTCGTAACCGAAAGGACGCAATCATGGACCGTCAACAGCAGATCGAAGCGATCAAAAAAGATTGGGCCGAAAACCCGCGCTGGAAAGGGATCACCCGCACCTACACCGCCGAAGACGTCGTGCGTCTGCGCGGTTCGGTGACACCGGAATACACCTTCGCGCGCATGGGCGCAGAAAAACTCTGGAAATTGCTCCACACTGAGCCCTACATCAACGCGCTCGGGGCGCTCACCGGCGGCCAAGCCATGCAACAGGTCAAAGCCGGGATCAAAGCGATTTACCTCTCCGGCTGGCAAGTTGCCGCGGACAACAACGAATACCGCGCGATGTACCCCGACCAGTCGCTCTACCCGGTGAACTCGGTGCCGGTGGTCGTCGAACGCATCAACAACGCGTTCAAACGTGCCGACGAGATCCAATGGGCCAAAGGGCTCAACCCAGGTGACGAAGGGTGGATCGACTATTTTGCCCCGATCGTCGCCGACGCCGAAGCGGGTTTCGGAGGCGTACTCAACGCCTTCGAACTGATGAAGGCCATGATCCGTGCGGGCGCCGCTGGGGTGCACTTCGAAGACCAGCTCGCAAGCGTCAAGAAGTGCGGCCACATGGGCGGGAAAGTGCTCGTTCCCACCTCTGAAGCGGTGCAGAAACTGATCGCCGCGCGGCTGGCTGCGGACGTCTGCGGCGTGCCCACGCTGGTGATCGCGCGTACCGACGCCGAAGCCGCTGATCTGCTCACCTCGGACCACGACGAATACGACAAACCGTTCCTCACCGGCGAGCGCACCGCCGAAGGGTTCTACCGCACCAAGAAGGGTCTCGAGCAAGCGGTGGCGCGCGCACTCGCCTACGCGCCGTACGCCGACCTCGTCTGGTGTGAAACCGGTACGCCCGACCTCGAATTCGCGAAAAAATTCGCCGAAGCGGTCCATGCCAAGTTCCCCGGCAAGATGCTCGCGTACAACTGCTCGCCGTCGTTCAACTGGAAGAAGAACCTCGACGACGCCACGATCGCCAAATTCCAACGCGAACTCGGCGCGATGGGGTACAAATTCCAGTTCATCACGCTTGCCGGTGTCCACAGCATGTGGTACAACATGTTCGACCTGGCGTACGATTACGTGCGTCGCGGCATGAGCGCCTACGTCGAGAAAGTGCAAGAGCCCGAATTCGCGGCCCGCGAACGCGGTTACACCTTCGTCGCCCACCAGGCCGAAGTGGGTACCGGTTACTTCGACGACGTCACCACGGTCATCCAAGGGGGTCAGTCGAGCGTCACCGCGCTCACCGGTTCCACCGAAGAAGAGCAGTTCCACTGATCAGCCCGTGAGAGGCACGGCATGGCGCGATCCGTGCCTCGCCCATGCCAGAGGGAGACAAAAACGGTTGGGTAGCCCCAGGGGCTACCCTTTTTCGTGTCCGAGCGAAATGCACGCCGCAGATGGACAAATCGACACGAACTCAGTATCCTTCCACCAAGTACGGCCACACCAAGGAGACCTTACCCCAATGATCACCCTCGAAACCCACGACGATCGCGTCGAAGCCACCGTCTTTGGCGAATTTACCCTTGCCGACTTTCGCGCATTCGAAGAGCAGATCGAATACGCGAACCGCTTCCACGGCCCGGTGCGGCTCCTTCTCGACTTACGCCAGATGATCTCTTACACCATCGACGTGGCGTGGGAAGAGCTCAAATTCACCCGCGCACACCCCGACGCGTTCGACCGCATCGCGATTCTCACCGACGACGATTGGCTCACGTGGATCGCCTGGATCGAGCGCTTTTTCGTCCATGCCGAAATCCGCACCTTCACCGACGAAGACGCTGCACGCGCCTGGCTCGACGAACCCGTGACGAACCCAGCGGATTGACCGAAACGCACATGGCCGTGATGAGCCTTTTTCCCGCTACCGTGATCGATAATGCCACGGCGTACCGCTGGCTCAACGAAGGAAACGCGGTCGCGATCGATTGCCGTTTCGACCTTGCCAACCCCGAACTCGGCGAAGCCGCGTACCGCACCGCCCATCTTCCGAGGGCACGCTACTGGCATCTGGAACGGGACCTCTCTGCCCCACCGTCGGGGCGTAACGGCCGCCATCCGCTGCCGTCGCCCGAATCGTTCGTCGCGCTACTGGCTGCAAGCGGCATCACGCGTCAAACTCCCGTGATCGTCTACGACGCAGCAGACGGCTTGATGGCCAGCCGCGCATGGTGGATGTTGCGCGCATGCGGCATTTCGGCCGCCGTCCTCGATGGCGGCTGGCGCGCTTGGTGTGAAGCAGGGTTACCCAGCACTGCGGAACCCGCAACCCCCGTTCCCACCGCCCCGATCACACTCGATGATTGGCATCTGCCGGTTGCCACCGCCCAGACGGTACGGGCCGCACTGGACGACCCCGGGGTCCTACTCATCGACGCCCGAGCCCCCGAACGCTATCGCGGTGAACACGAACCGATCGATCCCGTCGCGGGCCACATCCCAGGCGCCGTCAACCGTTTCTACCGGGAAAACCTTGACCCAGAAACCGAGCGCTTCTTGCCACCGGAACGGCTGCGCGCCGCCTTTGCTGCGTTGCTGGGCGCGATCCCGCCACAACAGACCATCCATTACTGCGGCTCAGGCGTCACCGCATGCCACAACCTGCTGGCAATGGCGCATGCCGGGATGCCATTCGGCCAGTTGTACGCCGGTTCGTGGAGCGAATGGTGCGCCGACCCCTCGCGCCCCGTCGCCCGCACCCCATCCTGATCCCTCACCCTTCCAACACCACCCGCTCTACCTCGGGCAGCGACCGCGCCAAGAAGCGCTCGGCCAGGGTGTGAAACCGCGGGGGTTTGTCCGAAACGTAGAAGTGATGCTGGGGCGCAGCCGCTTCACGGCGCAGGAGCGCCTGTTCCGCCAGCACCTGCGCGGCGGCTTCGGCAACGGCAACCGCCGAATCGACCAACGCCACCTCCGGCCCCGCGACGCGGCGCAACAGCGGTTTGAGCAACGGATAGTGCGTGCACCCCAAAACCAGGGTATCCACCGCCTCCGAGGTGAGCGGCGCCAAATATTCCCGTGCCACCTGTTCGGTCACCGGATGATCGACCCACCCCTCCTCGACCAACGGAACGAAGAGCGGGCACGCCCACGCATGCACCCGCACGTCGGGTGCGTACGCATGGATCCGTCGCGCGTACGCGCCGCTATCCACAGTCGCCATCGTGCCGATCACCGCAACAGCCCGGCGCCGCGTCATCTCCGCAGCCGCCCGTGCCCCGGCGTCGATCACGTCGAGCACCGGCACGCCGGCCGCCAAACCCGCTACTGTGTCCGCAGCGACCGCGGCCATCGAATTGCACGCGATGATGAGGAGCTTCACCTCTTGCTGCAACAAAAAGCGGGTGATTTCCGCAGCATACCGCCGGATGGTCTGCGCCGACTTCACCCCATAGGGCACGCGCGCGGTGTCACCGAAATAGACGATCGCTTCATTAGGCAGCCGCTCCATCACCGCCCGCGCCACCGTTAGCCCCCCAACCCCCGAATCGAAGATACCGATCGGTGCATTGCTCACCGGTTGCCTGCCCATCGTCTGCGCCATCGCCCCGCGTCACTAAGCAAATGGAACGGATTGTACCGTACCACCCTGGCCGCGATGGCGCGCCAGCGCCCACTGGACGTGTTCGCGCACCAGCGGCGACGGGTCGTCGGCGCGCTGCCTGAGCGCCGCCACCACATCTGGGGTCGTCGGGGCGTTACCCAACGCCACGGCCAAATTGCGCAACCAACGCGGATAGCCGATGCGCCGAATCGGAGAACCCGCGAAACGATCCAGGAATTCGTGTTCGCGCCAAGCAAACAGTTCGACCAACCGCGGCGCATCGAGCCCATGCCGCGGCTGAAAGTCGGAGCATTGTGACGGCGTCGCGAAACGATTCCACGGACAGACCAATTGGCAATCGTCGCAGCCATAGATTCGGTTGCCAACGAGCGGCCGCAGTGACTCCGGAATCGATCCAGGATGTTCGATCGTCAGGTACGAAATGCAGCGCCGCGCATCCACCGTGTAGGGCGCGACGATCGCCTGCGTTGGACACGCGGTGAGACAACGCACGCATCGCCCACAATGCGCACGTTGCGGCGCGTCGACCGGCAACGGCAGGTTGGTGACCAGTTCGCCCAGAAAAAAGTAGGACCCTTCGCGTGTCAGCAACAGCGTATGCTTTCCGCGCCACCCCAAACCCGCGCGCGCGGCGAGCGCCACCTCCCATATCGGCGCCGAATCGACGAAGACCCGCCCTTGGTGTTCTGGCGCCAACGTTTTCAGGACGTTTTCCAGTTTCGCCAAGCGGGCGCGCACCACCTTGTGGTAATCTCGGCCCAGCGCATACCGCGAAATATAAGCGCGCGACGGGTCGGCGAGCACCGCTTCGGCCGGCGCCGCCTGCTCGGGCCAGTAGGGAAAACGCAACGAGACGACGCGCTGCGCGCCTGGAACGAACGCGGCGGGGCGCGCGCGCAGCGTCCCCCACTTTGCCATATAATCCATCTCGCCGTGGTACCCTTCGCGCAACCACGCAAGGAGTTTCGGCTCTTCCGCGGAGAGGTCGACGTCGCTCACCGCCATCGCGGCAAACCCGAGCGACTCCGCCGCGCGCCACAACGCTGCTTTGATCTGTGCCCAATCGCGAACCGTTCCTGCCATCGACACCCATCGCCCCCATGAATACCGACGCCTCTTTTACCACAACCGCGCACCTCGAAAACGAAGCCGAAACCGGCGCGTTCGCGCGACGCGTTGCCCCCTGCTTCGTCGCGACCCGCGGCATCGTCACGCTGACCGGGCCGCTGGGTGCCGGCAAGACCACCTTCGTACGGGCACTCCTCAACGCGCTCGGCCATCACGGACCGGTCAAAAGTCCCACCTATACCTTGGTCGAACCCTACCCAGATCTCGCTGTTCCAGTTTATCATTTCGACTGCTACCGGTTCGCCGACCCCGAAGAGTTCCGCTGGGGCGGCTTCGACGAATACTTTCAACCGGAAAACCTCTGCTTGGTGGAATGGCCCGAAAAAGCGCACCCCTACCTACCGAGCCCCGACTGGCAGGTTCGGATCGCGATCGAAGCGACGGGCAGTCGGCTGCTGACCCTGGGCGCCTGCTCGACTGCGGCGAAGCGGCAGTGGCCAGCGCTCGGCTAGCCACCCCCGCAGCCGCGTTGTCCCGCGTCCAAGCGGCACGCCGCGCCTTTCTCTCCCGCGCCACGCTCCTTGCGGCATTCACTTGGCTGCCGACACGCCTCATCGCCGCGTCGCCACCGCGCATCGTCGCCGTTCGCGCTTGGCCCGCAGAGGAATACACACGCGTCACGCTCGAAGCCAGCGCCGCACTCGAACACGAAGCATTCTTACTAGAAAATCCACTGCGCCTTGTGATCGACCTCAAAGGGGTGGTCGTCCAAACGATTTTGCGTGCCCTTGCAGAACATATCGCACCCGACGACCCCTATATCGCCGCGGTCCGCGTCGGGCAGTTCACCCCAGAGACCACCCGCATCGTCTTCGACCTGAAGCAAGCAGTCGTCCCGCAGATCTTCCTTCTCGACCCCATCGATCCCTATCAATACCGCCTGGTGATCGACCTCTATCCCGAAAAACCGCAAGACCCCGTCGCGCGGCTCTTGGCCGAACTCGACAAACGGCAGCGGACGGAAAGTGACACGCCGGTCCTCAGCGAAACGCCCCCGCGGCGACCCGCCGAAACCCAAGCGAACCGGGCAACCAACCCGCGTAAGCCACAACCGAAACCACCGGAACAGGACGCCCCATACGTGATCGTCCTCGACCCCGGGCACGGTGGCGAAGACCCCGGCGCGATCGGTCGTCACGGTACCCGGGAAAAGGACGTGGTGTTGGCGGTGGCGCGGCGCGCCAAGAAGCGGTTCGACGACGACCCGAAAACGCGCGCGGTGCTGACGCGCAGCGATGACTACTTCATCGCGTTGGGGGAAAGGGTGAACCGCGCCCGGCGCGCCCAAGCCGACCTCTTCGTCTCGATCCACGCCGACGCCTTCGTGCGCCCCGACGTCGCCGGGAGCTCGGTCTATGCCCTCAGCGACCGCGGTGCCTCGAGCACCGCAGCGAAGTGGCTCGCGCAAAAAGAGAACCAATCCGACCTCATCGGCGGCGTCCAATTGGCAGCGCGCAGCGACCATGTCGCCGCTACGCTCCTCGACCTCTCGATCACCGCAACCCGCACCGACTCGTTGCGCCTCGCGCAAGCGGTGCTCGCCGAGCTCGCGCGCGTAAGCCCCCCCCACCGCCCCGAGGTCGAAACCGCGAATTTCGCAGTCCTGCGTAACCCCGACGTCCCGTCGGTACTCGTCGAGCTGGCGTTCATCTCCAATCCCACCGAAGAACGGCGACTAAAGAGTGCAGACTACCAAGAACAGCTCGCCGAAGCGATCTACCGCGGCGTGAAGCGCTACCTCGAACGCCACGCGCCGCGTCCTCGTGCGTTGATGCTCGCCGCCAAGAGCCGCGACCCCGCAAGTTGATCCGCGGAATACCGGTATAATTGGGCGTTTTCCGAAAGCAGACTCAGAGGACGATGCGCATCCTGCGGGGCCATGCGCCCAGCCTTGCACCGACCGCGCTCACCGTCGGCAATTTCGATGGCGTCCATCGCGGACACCAGGCGTTGTTGCGCCTGGTCTGCGACCGTGCGGTAGCACGACAACTCACCCCTGCGGTGCTCACCTTCGAACCCCACCCGCGCGAGCGGTTGGCACCGACCAGTGCCCCCCCGCGTCTCACCCCGCTGCGTGACAAAGCAGCACTGCTTGCGCGGGAAGGGATCGCGCAACTGCACATCCTCCCCTTTACCCGCCGTATCGCACAGTGGTCGCCTGAGGCGTTCATCGCGTTCTTGGTCGAACGTCTCATGGTTCGCCATTTGATCGTCGGCGACGATTTTCGCTTCGGCGCCCATCGCGCCGGCACGTTGGAAACCTTGCTCGACGCTGGCGATCGCTTCGGCTTTACCGTCGAAGCGATGTCGACCCTTACGTTAGGCCCCGAACGCATCAGCTCGAGCGCCGTGCGCACCGCGCTCGATGCGGGCAACGTCGAACACGCCGCGGTGCTGCTTGGGCGTTGGTACGCGGTCACCGGACGCGTCCACCCAGGCGCACAACTCGGCCGCCAAATCGGCGTTCCGACGATGAACCTACTGATCGCACCACGGCAAGCGCTTCCTTCGGGCGTTTTCGTCGGCTGGGTCACCGGTCTGGGCAATCGGCCAGAACCGGCGGTGATCAACGTCGGCGTACGCCCTACCGTCACGCAGCGCCACCCAGCCGATCGCGCATCCTGCCCTCTGCTCTCCCCCACACTGGAGGCGCACCTCCTCGATTGGCACGGTGACGCATACGGCAAGCGGATCACCGTCCATTTCGCCGCCAAACTGCGGAACGAACAGCGCTTCCCGTCGCTTGCTGCGCTCACGACACAAATCCACGACGACATCGCCGCGGCGCGACGCTGGCACGCAACGCACCCCACGCAATACCCATTGGATTAGGAGTCGATCGATGGCTAACGGAAAGGGCTACCGCCAAACCCTCAACCTCCCCGACACGCCGTTCCCCATGCGCGGCGACCTCGCGAAACGTGAACCGGGTTGGGTCGCGGCGTGGCAAGAGAAACGGCTCTACACACAGATCCGCGAGCGGTGTCGGGGCCGCCTGAAAAAGTTTGTGCTTCACGACGGCCCGCCGTACGCGAACGGGGATATCCATATCGGCCACGCGGTCAACAAAATCCTCAAAGACATCATCGTCCGCTCGAAAACCCTCGCGGGATACGACGCCCCCTACGTTCCGGGGTGGGACTGCCATGGGCTGCCCATCGAACACCAGATCGAAAAACGGTACGGGCGCGGCCTACCCGGCAGCGAAGTGCGGCGGCTGTGCCGCGAATTCGCAGCGGAACAGATCGAACGGCAAAAGCGCGACTTCATCCGCTTGGGGGTGCTCGGTGACTGGGACAACCCCTACCTCACCATGAACTACGCCAACGAAGCGAACGAAATTCGCGCGCTCGCCCGCCTGGTCGCCGCCGGTTTCGTCGTGCGCGGTCTCAAACCCGTGCATTGGTGCTTCGACTGCGGGTCGGCGCTCGCGGAAGCGGAGATCGAGTACGAAGAGCGCACCGCTTCGGCAATCGACGTCGCGTTCCCCCTCGACCCGGCGGAACAGGCGCGTGTGGCGCAAGCGTTTGGCCTTGCCGAAGCGCCGCAGCAGCCGATTCTAGCCGTGATCTGGACCACTACTCCCTGGACGATCCCGGCGAACCAGGCACTCAACGTCCATCCCGAATACCGGTACGAACTTGTCGCCACCCCGAAAGGGTGCCTGATCCTGGCCGCAGAACTGAAGGATGCGGCATTGGCGCGCTACGGCTTTTCCGCCTCAGAAGTCGAAACGCTCGGCGCGTGTCAGGGGGCGGCGCTTGCGCGCGTCACGTTCCGCCATCCGCTCTATGATCGCGCTTCACCCGTCCTGCCCGACACCTACGTCGAGCTCGCCACCGGCACCGGCATCGTCCATTCGGCCCCCGCCTATGGGGAAGACGACTTCCGCGTCTGGATCGCCGCGGGTTTCCCCCAAGAGGCGATCCTCACTCCGGTTCAAGGCGACGGGCGCTTCGCCCCTGATCTGCCGGAATTCGGCGGCCTTTCCGTCTGGGAAGCGAACCCGAAGATCGTCGCCGCGCTCGAAGCTGCCGGGGCGCTGCTTGCGCACGCGCCGATCCGCCACAGTTACCCACACTGTTGGCGCCACAAAACGCCGACGATCTTCCGTGCCACCAACCAGTGGTTCGTCGCGATGGACCTGCCTCGCCCCGATCCCCTGCGCGACAACCACCCCACCACGTTGCGCGACCGGGCGCTTGCCGGCGTCGATGCCACCCGCTTCTACCCCGCTTGGGGTAAACAACGGCTGCACGCGATGATCGCGAACCGTCCCGACTGGTGCATCTCACGACAGCGCCACTGGGGCGTCCCGATCCCCTTCTTCGTCCACAAGCAGACAGGGGCGCTTCACCCGCGCACCGTCGAACTCATGGAAGCGGTTGCGCAACGCGTGGAACAGGAGGGCATCGAAGCGTGGTTTACACTCGACCCTGCAGAGCTTCTGGGAGACGAAGCGCGCGACTACGAAAAAGTCACCGACACCCTCGACGTCTGGTTCGACTCCGGCACCACGCACCTGCACGTCTTGCGTGGCTCCCATCCCGAGCTCGGCCACCCTGCGGCGATGTACCTCGAAGGGTCCGACCAGCACCGCGGGTGGTTCCACTCGTCGCTCCTCACCGGTTGTGCGATCGACGGTCGCCCCCCTTACGACGCGCTCCTCACCCACGGCTTCGTCGTCGACGGGCAAGGGCGCAAGATGAGCAAATCGCGCGGCAACGTCGTCGCGCCGCAAGAGGTGTGTGACACCCTCGGCGCCGACATCCTGCGCCTCTGGGTCGCCAGCACCGACTATTCCGGTGAGCTCACCATCTCGAAAGAGATCCTGCAACGGGTCGTCGAAGTCTACCGCCGGTTGCGCAACACTTTGCGCTTCATGCTCGCGAACATCGCCGACTTCGACCCGACGCGCGAAGCGGTCGCGCCAGAGGCGCTCGTCGACCTCGACCGCTGGGCGATCCTGGCAACCGCAACGGCGCAACAGCAGATCACCGACGCGTACGAGGCGATGGAGTTTCACCGCGTCGTCCAGACGATGATGCACTTTGCCTCGGAAACGCTTGGGGCGTTCTACCTCGACGTCCTCAAAGACCGCCTCTACACCACCCCCGCGCAAGGACACCCGCGCAAAAGCGCCCAGACCGCGATCACCCACATCCTGCATGCGTTCGTCCGCTGGATGGCGCCAATTTTGCCATTCACCGCGGAAGAGGTCTGGGAACACCTCACCGGCAACCCCGAAGAGAGTGTGATGTTCCACACCTGGTACGAACTGCCCGCAATCCCCGACGCCGACGCAGTGCGCGAACGCTGGCACTGGGTGCTCGATACCCGCGAACGGGTCACCAAAGCGATCGAAGCAAAACGCGAAGCGGGCGAAATCGGCGCAAACCTCGAAGCGGAGATCACCCTCTTTGCCGCCGGGGCGCGGTACCAAGCCTTGGCAGCGCTTGGGCGCGAACTCCACTTCCCGTACATCGTCTCGCGCGCCGAAGTGGTCGAAGTGGCGACCGCGGAGGAAGAGCGGGTCGAAGCACGCAAATCGCCGCACGGGAAATGCGCACGCTGCTGGCACTACGAACCCGACGTCGGCAGCGACCCGGCGCACCCCGACCTCTGCGGCCGCTGCCAAACCAACCTCACGGGTTCTGGAGAAACCCGGCTGTGGGCATAAACCCCGCGTTTCCCGAACCCGCACCCTCCGTGCCATCGGGGACGGCGGCAACGCGCCGCCTTCGGGTCGTAGGCATCGCGGCGCTGGTTTTCGCGCTCGACCAACTGAGCAAATGGATCATCGCGGCAACCATACCCACGGGCGAAGCGCTTGTTGTCACCCCCTTCTTCCAACTCGTCTCCGTCTACAACCCGGGCGCGGCGTTCAGCTTCCTTGCCGGCGCCGCGGGCTGGCAGCGGTGGTTCTTTTTAGCGATCGCCCTTGCCGTCTCGCTTTGGCTGCTGTGGGAAGCGGGCACCGCCACCCGCAAAACCCTCTTGACCGCGTACGGTATGATCGTGGGTGGCGCACTCGGCAATGCTTGGGATCGCGTCGCCCACGGCGCCGTCCACGACTTCCTGCTCTTTCACTACCGCGCGTGGCACTGGCCCGCCTTCAACCTTGCCGACAGCGCGATTACCCTTGGCGTGGCGTTGCTCCTCTGGCATCTCAGGAAAGACCGATGAACGAACCCCTTACCCCGGCGAACGCGTCGCACTCAAAACCCGACACCGACGCCCCGGCATGTGTCGCACCGCACCATCTGGTGACGCTCCACTACCGCATCACGTTAGAGAACGGCGTCCCGATGGTGAGTACCTTCGAAGCGACGCCGGCAACGTTGCAACTGGGCGACGGCACCCTGGCCCCGCAATTCGAACGACTCCTCGTCGGCCTGCCCGTTGGCAGCCGCCACATCTTCACCCTACCGCCGGAAGCGGCGTTCGGGCCGCGCCGCGACGACCTGATCGAACGGGTTCGTCGCGCCGATTTTCCCGACGACACCGCCGCAGTGGGCACGATCCTCTCGTTCGCGGCACCCGACGGTTCCCGTTACGCGGGTGTCGTCGTGGAACTCGACGACGAATGGGGGGTCGTCGATTTCAACCACCCGCTGGCGGGCAAGACCATTCGCTTCGAAGTCGAAATCATCGGAGTCTGCTGACGTGACCGCACCGACCCATCGACCCACCATTGCGCTCCTTGCCAATCCACGCGGCTTCTGTGCCGGTGTCGACCGGGCGATCGCGATCGTCGAAGAGGCACTGAAGCGTTTCGGCCCCCCGGTTTATGTCCGCCACGAAGTCGTGCACAACCGTCACGTCGTCGACGGGCTCAAAGCCCGCGGCGCGGTCTTCGTCGAAACCCTTGCCGACGTTCCGGACGATGCGGTGGTGATCTTCAGCGCCCACGGCGTCTCGCAAGCGGTGCGCGAAGAGGCAGCGGCGCGCGGGCTCAAGGTTCTCGATGCCACCTGTCCGCTCGTCACCAAAGTCCACCTCGAAGTCCAGCGCCTTTACCGCGCCGGTTACCAGATCGTGATGATCGGCCATGCCGGTCACCCCGAAGTCGAAGGAACGATGGGGCAAGTTCCAGACCGCGTCTGGCTGGTCGAAAACGAACGTGATGTCGCCAACCTCCCGGAATTGGGCGACCGGGTCGCCTTCGTCACCCAAACCACCCTTTCGGTCGACGACGCCCGCCGCATCGTCGCGGCCCTCACCGCACGCTTTCCCCACATCGTCGGCCCCAAGAAAGACGACATCTGCTACGCGACGCAAAACCGGCAAGACGCCGTGCGCACGCTCGCAACCGCAACCGACCTCGTGCTCGTGATCGGCTCGAAGAACAGTTCCAACTCCAACCGTCTGCGCGAAGTCGCCGCAAGCTGTGGCGTCCCCGCCTACCTGATCGACGGCCCAGACGACATCGACCCGACGTGGCTAAACGGCGCAACACGCATCGGCATCACCGCGGGCGCCTCGGCGCCTGAGGCGCTCGTCACCGCGGTGACCGACCGTCTGCGCGCGTTGGGCATCACTGCGATCCAAGAAAGCGACGGCATTCGCGAAACGGTCCATTTTCCCTTACCGAAGGAGCTCGTCGATGCGTGACGACACCGCCGCGCGCACCCCTGAAGCGATCGACCGACTCGATTTCGAAACCGCACTCAAACAGCTGGAAGGCATCGTCGCCGCATTGGAAAGCGGCCATCTGCCGCTCGAGCAGGCGCTCACCCAATATGAGACGGGCGTGCGCCTCGTGCACCACGCCCGAACGCTGCTGCAAGCCGCCGAAGAGCGGTTGGTGCGCATCGAATCGCTCCACCGCCAGACGGCAGCGGCGGAAAACGGCGCGACGCGTCTCGCGAACGAATCCACCCCCGCCACCGATGACAGCGACGACATCCCTTTTTGACCCGGCCCGCTTCGAAGCCGCGCTCGAACACGCGCTCACGGCAAGCGCGAGTCTCAGCCCGCGGCTACTCGCCGCGATGCGCCATGCGCTCCTGGCCCCCGGCAAACGGTTGCGCCCCCAACTCGTCTTCGCCGCTGGCGCGCTCACCCAGGCATCCGCCGAAGCGCTCACCCCCTTTGCTGTTGCGGTCGAACTCATCCACACCTACTCGCTCATTCACGACGACCTCCCCGCGATGGACGACGACGCGCTGCGCCGCGGCCGCCCCACCGTTCACGTCGCGTTCGACGAAGCCACTGCGATCCTTGCCGGGGACGCGCTACAAGCGCTCGCGTTCGAAACGCTCGCCATCACACCGGAACTCACGCTCGAACAGCGGATGCGGCTCGTCGGGCTCCTTGCGCACGCCGCCGGCGCGGGCGGCATGGTCGGCGGACAAGCACTCGATATCGAAGCGGAGCGCTTCCCGTCCACAGCTGCGCCCGAAAGCGACGCGTTGACCGCGCTCGAGCGACTCCACCGCGGCAAAACCGGCGCGCTCATCGAAGCGGCGGTGATCGGTGGTGCGCTCTGCGGCCCCAAAGTCAAACGTACCCTACTGGAAACCCTGGCGCCGCTCGCCGCGCAACTGGGGTTGGCGTTCCAAATCGTGGACGACCTGCTCGACGCCACGAGCGACGCGACCACGCTCGGCAAAACGCCCGGCAAAGACGCACGACAGGGCAAACAGACCTTCGTCACCCTGCTCGGTGAACGTGCGGCGCGCGAACGACTCCGCACCCTCCAACGACAGATCGACGCAGCGATTGCCGCGCTCGGCCGTGATGCGGCGCCGCTCGCCACAGTCGCACGGCACGTGATCGAACGCAACCGATGAGGCCACCCCCTATGGAACCTGCAGCGCTTGCGATCCGCTTCCCGCTTCTTGCCCGTATCGACACGCCGGAGGATTTGCGCAGAGTGCCCAAAGAGCGACTGCCGGAATTGGCCGCGGAACTGCGCACCTTCATTTTGGAATCGGTCGCGAAAACCGGCGGGCACCTCGCCTCCAACCTCGGCGCGGTCGAACTCACCATCGCGCTCCATTACGTCTATGACACCCCGTTCGACCGCCTGGTCTGGGACGTCGGCCACCAATGCTACCCGCACAAGATCCTCACAGGGCGGCGCGACCGTTTTCACACCCTGCGCCAATGGGGGGGGATCGCCGGCTTTCCCAAGCGGGACGAAAGCCCGTACGACACCTTCGGTGTTGGCCACTCCTCGACCTCGATCTCCGCAGCGCTCGGCATGGCGGTCGCTGCGAAAGCGCGTGGTGAATCGCGTCACGTAGTCGCGGTGATCGGTGACGGCGCGATGTCGGCGGGCATGGCATTCGAAGCGCTCAACAACGCCGGGGATATGGAAGGCATCGACCTCACCGTGATCCTCAACGACAACGAGATGTCGATCTCGCCGCCGGTCGGTGCACTCACCAAGATCCTGGCGCGGCTCCTCACGGGCGAACCGTACCGCACCGCACGTGAGATCGGCTCGTCGCTCCTTGCGGCGGCGCCGCCCCTCAAAGCGTTCGCGCGGCGGGTCGAAGAACACATGATCGGGATGCTCACCCCGGGCACCCTGTTCGAAGAGTTCGGCTTTCGTTACATCGGGCCGATCGACGGCCACGATCTCACCACGCTCGTCCCTACGCTGGAAAATTTACGGGAAACAGGGGGACTACAGTTCGTCCACGTCGTCACCAAAAAGGGACACGGCTACAAACTGGCCGAAGCCGACCCGATCCGCTACCACGGCGTCAGCCGCTTCGACCCGAAGGCAGGGCTTCCCGAACCTGCCCCCCTACCGGCACCCGCGAAGCCGCCCACCTACACCGAAGTCTTCGGCAAGTGGCTCTGCGCGATGGCCGAACGCGATCCCCTTCTCATCGGCATCACCCCCGCGATGCGCGAGGGCTCCGGGCTGGTCGCGTTCTCCGAGCGCTTTCCCAACCGTTATTTCGACGTCGGCATCGCCGAACAGCATGCGGTCACCTTCGCCGCGGGGCTCGCCTGCGAAGGCTTCCACCCCGTGGTCGCGATCTACTCCACCTTCCTGCAACGCGCCTACGACCAACTCATCCACGACGTCGCGTTACAAAACCTCAACGTCACCTTCGCGATCGACCGTGGCGGTCTGGTGGGTGCCGACGGCCCCACCCACCACGGCGCGTTCGACCTCTCCTACCTCTCCTGCATCCCCAACCTGATCGTGATGGCCCCCTCCGACGAAGCGGAGTGTTGGCGCCTGCTCACCACCGCCTACACCTACGAGGGCCCCGCAGCGGTGCGTTACCCCCGCGGTACCGGCCCTGGCGCGCCGCTACCGACCGCACTCGAACCGCTGCCCATCGGCAAAGCGCGGGTGGTCCGCGAAGGCAAGCGCCTGGCGATCCTCGCGTTCGGCGCCCCGCTCGCCGCAGCGCGGCCCGTTGCGGAAGCACTCGACGCGACGCTCGTCGATATGCGCTTCGTCAAACCGCTCGACGCGGAACTGCTCGATGCGCTCTGCGAAACCCACGATCTGTTCGTCACCGTCGAAGAGAACGCGGTGATCGGGGGTGCTGGCAGCGAAGTGGCGCGCCTGCTCGAATCGCGCCCCACCCCCCCGCGCCTCTTGCGCTTGGGACTTGCCGACCGATTCTACCCCCACGGCGACCCGCAGAAACTGCTGGCATGCGCAGGACTCGATAGCGAAAGCCTGCACCGGGCGATTGACGATTTCTATCGAACTTCGCCTTGACTTCGCGGTCGGAAACAGGTAAAAAATCCTACGAAAACAGTCAACAAATCAACCCACAAGGAACGGCCCATGACTGAGATCGCCCAACCGCCACTTGCCGACGTCGCCCACGAAATGCCGGACGTTCAAGGTTCGGCCGACCACCGCAACCTCGACATCGACCGGGTTGGCATCAAAAGCATCCGCCACCCAATACGCGTCTCCGACCGCAGCGGCGGCGTGCAACACACCGTGGCCACCTTCAACATGTATGTCGGGTTGCCGCGCCACTTCAAAGGCACCCACATGTCGCGCTTCGTCGAGATCCTCAACCAGCAAGAGCGCGAACTGTCGGTGGAATCGTTCGAGCCGATGCTCCGCCACATGGTCGAACGGCTCGAAGCCGCCACTGGGCGTGTCGAGATGACCTTCCCCTATTTCGTCCTCAAAAAAGCGCCGGTCTCGGGCGTCGAAAGCCTGATGGACTACGACGTCACCTTCATCGGCGAGATCGACGAAAGCAACCAGTACCGCTTCACCCTGACAGTGGTCGTACCGGTCACCTCACTCTGCCCCTGTTCAAAAAAAATCTCGGAGCGCGGTGCGCACAACCAGCGCAGCCACATCACGATCACCGCAACGCTCGCGGATCATGTCTGGATCGAAGAACTGATCGACATCGCCGAAACCGAAGCCAGCTGCCAGCTCTACGGACTCCTCAAACGGCCCGACGAAAAATATGTCACCGAGTACGCGTACGACCACCCCAAATTCGTCGAAGATCTGGTGCGCGACGTCGCTGCGCGCCTCAATCGTGATCCCAGAGTCGTCCGCTACGTGGTCGAATCGGAAAACTTCGAATCGATCCACAACCACTCGGCCTACGCGCTCATCGAAGGGCCGAAATAACGCACCGCGGGGCAAAGACCAGCCACACCCGCCGTGGCAGGTTTTTCTGAATGAATCCATGAAAAAGGCCACCGCCAACCGGTGGCCTTTCGCGCTTTGGCAATCAGGATACGCTCCTTTACTCGTCGCTATTCAGCACCCCCAACAAGTGCAGCAGGCTCGTGAAGAGATTATAAATGCTGACAAAGAGGGCGACCGTGGCCAAGATATAGTTCGTCTCTCCTCCGCGGACGATCTGATTCACCTCGAAGAGGATGAATCCCGCCATCAACAGGACGAACGCGGCCGAAACCGTGAGCGACAGCGCCGGGATTGCGAAGAAAATCGCCGCCAAGCCGGCCAAGAACGCCACCAAAACGCCGACGAAGAGAAACCCGCCCAGGAAGGAAAGGTCGCGCTTCGTCGTCGACGCGTAGGCGGCTAGCGCCAAGAAGATCACCGCCGTTCCCGCAAACGCTTGGAAGATGATCTCCGGGCCATGGGGCAACTTCAAATAGGCCGAAAGGATCGGCCCCAGGGTGTAGCCCATAAAACCGGTAAGCGCAAAGACCGCAACGATCCCGGCCGGACGGTTTGCCAGTTTATGGACCAGGAAGAGCAACCCGAAATAACCGATCAGCGTCACGAGGATCCCGGGATGGGGCAACCCCAGCACCATCGCCGCGCCGGCGGTCAGCGCAGAAAAGCCCAGCGTCAACGACAACAATAGGAAAGTGTTGCGCAGCACCTTCTGTGCTCGGGCGGTATCGACGCGCGATGCCACCGACGAAAACGTCGGTTCGCTCGGCGTCGCCCCGTCGCGTGCCTGACACAGCGCTTCCAACTCTTCCCACGTCAGCGTCCGGCCCGTTGCCGAACGGTTTTGCTCAGAAGGAACGTTCATCATACCTCCTTTCATTGGTCAAACCCAAAACCCACTATGGTTCAGACACCCACCGGGACACTCTGTTGCAATCGGCGTGCCAGCACCCGCTCGAGTCGCGCAGCGGCTTCGGCAAGCGCCTCACGTGCCGAATGGGCGGTGACCGCGAACACCACCTGCGGCGAATGGCGCAACCGCATCTGCACGACACACCGTTTCATCAGTACCCCGGTTTCGTCGCGCACATCGAGGAACTTGATCCGCGCCCACGCCACCCGCCCTGTCACCTGCGCGAGCAAACGGCGAAAACGCCCCTCGACCTCCGGCTGCAATGGCGCGTTGCTCTCAGAGCACACGACTTCTATCGGAAGCCGTTTCAGCGCACTTTTCGTCCGCCGCAGACCAAACCACCCTTTTTTCTCTTTGGGTTGTTCCATTACGCGTATCTCCTTCCGTCCTGCCACGGCTCTGTGGCACATTACTTTTATAGCATCACTCAAAACCCGATACAATCAGATTTTATTAGACCTTTTGTTCGAAAAAATCGGATGATCAGTCTCAAACAACTCCACCACTTCTGGCTCACCGCGCACCGCGGTGGCATCCAACGCGCGGCCGAAGCAAGTGGCCTGGCGCCACAGACCATCAGCGCGCAGATCGCTGCGCTGGAAAACCATTTAGGACGACCGCTCTTCGAGCGCCAAGGACGCCGCCTCGTCCTCACCCCCGCAGGAGAACTCACGCTGCAATACGCCGACGAAATCTTGCGCCTCACCGAGGCACTCGAACAGACGCTTGCCAGCGACCGTCCTACCCTGCGGCTCAAAGTGGGCCTGCTCGACAGCGTGCCCAAGGCCATCGCCGCCTACCTGTTGGCGCCACTTCGCGCACTCGAGCAGCCGGTCACCCTACACGTGAGCGAAGAACGCTTTGCGCAACTCCTGGGGGCGTTGGCAACAGGAGCGCTCGACCTGATCTTGAGCGACATCCCGCCCACGGCCGACCCGGCATTGCCGCTCTTCAGTCAGTGCCTGCTCGATACCCCGGTCGCGTGGTACGGCGCCCCGCGTTGGGGCCCTGGCCCGATTACGTGGTCGGACCTCACGCACATCCCGCTGCTGCTGCCCGCCGCGCCGACGCATGCGCGCGTCACCCTACTTGCGCAACTCCAGGCACATGGCGTCACCCCGACGATCGCGGGCGAATTCGCCGATACGGCACTTCTCGTCGAAATGGCCCGGTTGGGCGATGGCATCTTCACCGCGCCGGAACTCCTGAGCGACGCACTCTGTCAAGATGGGCGGCTGGTGCCGCTCGGCAACATCGCCGAACTGCACGAGCGCTACTGGCTGATCAGCCACCGCCGCAAACGCCACCATCCGGCCGTCGTACAATTGAGCCAGACGTTTCGCGCCGCATCCGTGCCGTCATCCGCCCAGCCGACAAAGGAAACCCCCTGATGAATCGGACGACACAACAACGGCTCACCCTTGCGGTCACCGTCACCTTCGGTTTCGCCCTCATCGAAGCGCTCGGCGGCTGGTTCGCCGGATCGCTCGCGCTCCTTGCCGACGCGAGCCACATGGTGACCGACGGGGCGGCACTTGCGCTCGCGCTCTTTGCCGCGTGGCTTGCCAACCGTCCCGCCAGCCCGCGCTTTTCGTACGGATGGGGCCGTGCCGAACTCCTCACCGCGCTCGTCAATGCCGCCGCGATGCTGGTGATCGTTGCCGGAATCGTCTGGGAAGCGTGGCAGCGCTGGCGCAACCCAACGCCGATCGACGGACCGTTGGTAGTGGGTGTTGCGGTGATTGGGCTCGCCGTCAATGGTCTGGTCGTCTGGCTACTGGGCGGGCACGCACATAGCCACGCCCATTCCCATGATCACGATCATGATCACGGTCACGACCTCAGTCACGCACCGGGACACCAGCACAAACCTGAACCGGCACGCAAAACCGACCACGAACCCGAGCACTCCGCCGCACTCGGCGAAGCAAACCTCAACCTCAAAGGAGCGCTGTTGCACGTGATCGGCGATCTGCTCGGCTCGGTTGCTGCGATTCTCTCAGGAATCGTCGTTTGGGCCACCGGCTGGACCCCGATCGACCCGCTGCTGTCGCTCCTCATTGCAGCGCTGGTTGCGCACGCCAGCTTGCGCCTGCTCAAAGAGGCGCTGACCCGGCTACTCGACGGCGTGCCGCCGACGGTGGCGCTCACCACCTTGGGGCAGTCGCTTGCCGAAACCCCCAACGTGCGCGAAATCCACGACCTGCACGTCTGGTCCCTTTCGGGGGAACGGTTTGCGCTGACCGCGCACGTCACGGTCGAGACACTCACCGCGTGGCCGGAAACGCTGGCGCAACTCGAAGCGAAAGCCCGTTCGGCAGGAATCCACCACACCACTTTCCAACCGGAACGCGACCCATGCGCGGCAGACGCTACCCGCAACACATGCGTTACCCAGAGCTATCGCACGGAAACGGCGCAGAAATGAGGAAGATACCGTGAAGGGAAACGAGCGCGCGGCTCTCTCAAGCGGTTTGCGCTGCTAAAATAGCGCTTCTGTTGGTGCCGAGAGAGGGAGTCGAACCCTCACGGTGTCACCACCGGCGGATTTTGAGTCCGCTGCGTCTACCTATTCCGCCATCTCGGCTTGAGAGCAACTATTATAGGAAAGAAATGAGACTTTGCCAAGAGCTCGATCGGCTCGATGCCTACGATTTTCCGCTTCCGCCCGAGCGGATTGCCCGGTACCCACAACCCGAACGTGACGCGAGCCGTCTGCTCGTCGTCGGCGAAGAACGTTTCGACGACCGGACGTTCCGCGATCTTCCTGCGCTGCTCGTACCCGGCGACCTCCTGGTGCTCAACGACAGCCGCGTGATCCATGCCCGCCTCTTTGGCCACAAAGCGACGGGGGGCGAAGTCGAAGTGCTCTTCGAGCGGCTGATCGGGGAAAAAGAGGCGCTCGCGCTGGTGCGCGCCAGCAAGTCGCCGAAACCCGGAACGACGTTACACCTGGCGAAGGCTTTTACCGTCGAAGTGGTCGATCGCCATGGCGACCTCTTTCACGTGCGACTGCGCGACGACGGCACCTTGTTCGACTGGATCGAACGCTTCGGGCAACTGCCGATCCCCCCCTATCTCGAGCGTCAGCCGGAAGAGACCGACGAAACCCGCTACCAAACCGTCTTTGCGCGCCATCCGGGGTCGGTCGCTGCGCCCACCGCGGGGCTCCATTTCACCGAGCCACTTCTTGCGCAATTGCAAAACCAGGGGGTGGGGCTGGCGTGGGTCACCTTGCACGTCGGTGCAGGCACTTTTCAACCGGTTCGCACCGAGCGGGTGAGCGAACACCGCATGCATGCCGAACGCTTCGTCATACCCGAAGCCACGGTCGAAGCGATCGCGCGCACGAAAGCTGCCGGCAAACGGGTGATCGCGGTAGGCACCACCGCGATGCGCACGCTTGAAGGGGCCGCACACCACTGGGGCAGGCTGCGCGCTGGACAGGGCGAAACCGACCTCTTCATCCGACCGGGCTTCCGCTTTCAGGTGGTCGACGCCCTCATCACCAACTTTCACCTCCCGCGTTCGACCCTCATCATGCTGGTCGCAGCGTTTGCCGGCTACCAGCGAACGATGGCCGCGTACCGGCACGCACTCGCAGGCGACTACCGCTTCTTCAGCTACGGCGACGCGATGTTCCTGCCGCAACGCTACGACACGGATTGGGCGCCGCATGAAACCCATTGACCCCAGAAGCAAACAGCAGAAGCACGGTCCGATCGCTGGCGTTCCCTGCCACGAGACACACTGGAAAGCGCACCGATGAACGATCGACCCCCTTACCCTGACGTTGGCACACCATGCGAACCGGTGCCCTTGCAACGCGTACCCACCCTCCCAAACGCTGCGCAACCCCAAGACCTACCGGATGCGCCAGACGCAACGGACGCGCCAACTCCGCCACCGCGCGCCGCTTTCACGCTGCTTGCCCGCTCGGGGGCGGCGCGGCGCGGATGGTTGCGCCTACGGCGCGGAACCGTCGAAACCCCCGCGTTCATGCCGGTGGGCACCTACGGCACCGTCAAAGCGATGACCCCAGCGATGCTCGAAGCGATCGGTGCGCAGATCATCCTGGGCAATACTTTCCACCTCTGGTTGCGCCCGGGTCTGGAGGTGATCCAGCGCTTTCAGGGACTCCACCGTTTCATCGGTTGGAACCGCCCCATCCTCACCGATTCGGGCGGCTTTCAGGTTTTTTCTTTGGGCGCGCTGCGTAAAATCAGCGAAGAAGGGGTTCGTTTCGCCTCCCCGATCGACGGCAGCAAGCGGTTCCTCACCCCCGAAGGCGCGATCGAAATTCAGACGGTGCTTGATTCGGACATCGCGATGGTCTTCGACGAATGCACGCCCTACCCCGCGACCTTCGACGAAGCGGCGGCGTCGATGCAGCGGTCGCTACGCTGGGCCCAGCGGTGCCGAACCGCGTTCGACCAGCAGGGAAACCCCAATGCGCTTTTCGGGATCGTGCAAGGGGGCATGTACGAGCCGTTACGCGACGCGTCACTGGCCGGATTGCTGGAGATTGGCTTTCACGGCTACGCCATTGGCGGTCTTTCGGTGGGCGAACCCAAAGCGGAGATGGTCCGCATCCTGGCCCATACGGCACCGCAGCTACCGGAAAACCAGGCGCGCTATCTGATGGGCGTGGGCACGCCCGAAGACCTCATCGTGGGCGTACAGCATGGGATCGACCTCTTCGACTGCGTGATGCCCACCCGCAACGCGCGCAACGGCCACCTCTTTACCCGATACGGGGACATCAAGATCAAACAGGCACGCTACCGCCACGACACCGAACCCCTCGACCCGACCTGTGACTGCTACACCTGCCGCCATTTCAGCCGCGCCTACCTCCACCACCTCTTCCGCGCCGGCGAGATTTTGGGTAGTATCCTCAACACCGTGCACAACCTACGCTACTACCACAACCTCATGGCGGAATTGCGCACGGCGATCGAACACGACACCTTTGCCGAAACCGCTGCGCGTTTGCTGCGTGACCGGCAGGAGGGAAACCGCGCGTGAACGCTCCGCAGCCGATCGGGCTACGGAGCGTACCGCTTACCGCTGCCCGCTTCGGTTTGCAGGCGGGAGCGCACGAACGCAGACCGTTACCGCGCCGAAACGCACCGATTACGCTTTCACGTCGACGGTGTTGCCCAAATGGGGCGGGTTGCTCGGTTGCGGCAATGCGGCCAAAAGCGATAGCGCCGTCTGCTCTTGTACGTCGTTGATTTTCTTCAAGACGGCGGTTTGAATCGCTGTGGTCACTTGATTTTGCTGCAGCACGTTCGCGATCTGGGTTACATCCATGGTATCCATCGTCTGCTCCGGCGCCCTGGGCGCTTTTCATTCTATTGGGTTAACGGCAGAAATGCCAATTACTTGAGCTATTTGAAGACACGCTCGCGAAAACAAAAAATCCCACCCCCAATGGGAGTGGGATCGTGATGAGGTTCGGTACAGGACCTCAGACCGATCAGAAGTCCATGTCACCCATGCCGGCACCCGCAGCCGGCGCAGCGGCTTTCTCATCCTTCGGCGCTTCGGCGATCATGCACTCGGTAGTGAGCATGAGGCCAGCGACCGACGCGGCGTTTTGCAGCGCCGAGCGGGTGACTTTGGTCGGGTCCAGCACACCCAT
This sequence comes from Hydrogenophilus thiooxidans, assembly GCF_019049855.1. Lineage (GTDB taxonomy): Bacteria > Pseudomonadota > Gammaproteobacteria > Burkholderiales > Rhodocyclaceae > Hydrogenophilus > Hydrogenophilus thiooxidans. Next base: position 63,133 of record NZ_JAHLSY010000010.1, read on the forward strand.
TTCGATCATGTCACCGAATTCGCCGGTTGCGGCGTTGTAGCCATAGTTGCCCTTGCCTTCGAGCACCTTCGCGACGATCACGCTCGGCTCTTCACCCGCGTTCGCGACGATCTCGCGCAGCGGCTGCTCGACCGCGCGAAGCACGATCTTGATCCCGGCTTCCTGGTCGGGGTTGTCGCCCTTGAGCCCTTTCGCGACCGCCGCTTCACGGGCACGCAGAAGCGCCACGCCACCACCCGGCACGATCCCTTCTTCGACCGCGGCGCGGGTTGCATGCAGCGCGTCTTCGACGCGCGCTTTTTTCTCTTTCATTTCGACTTCGGTGGCGGCACCGACTTTGATCACCGCAACGCCACCCGCGAGCTTCGCGACACGCTCTTGCAGTTTTTCGCGGTCGTAGTCGCTCGTGGCTTCTTCGATCTGCACGCGGATCTCTTTGACGCGCGCTTGGATCTTCGCCGGGTCGCCCGCACCGTCGATGATCGTGGTGTGCTCTTTCGCCACTTCGACACGCTTGGCTTGACCCAGATCTTCGAGGGTCGCCTTTTCGAGCGAAAGACCGACCTCTTCGGAGATCACGGTACCGCCGGTGAGGATCGCGATGTCTTGCAGCATCGCTTTGCGACGATCACCGAAGCCCGGCGCTTTGACCGCGCAGGTCTTGAGGATGCCGCGCAGGTTGTTCACCACGAGCGTGGCAAGGGCTTCGCCTTCGACGTCTTCCGCGATGATCAGGAGCGGCCGGCCCGCTTTCGCCACTTGTTCGAGCACCGGCAAGAGGTCGCGGATGTTGCTGATCTTCTTGTCGTGCAAGAGGATGTAGGGGTTGTCGAGCACCGCGACTTGCTTGTCGGGGTTGTTGATGAAGTAGGGCGAGAGGTAGCCGCGGTCGAACTGCATCCCTTCGACCACTTCGAGCTCGTTTTCGAGGCTCTTGCCGTCTTCGACGGTGATCACCCCCTCTTTGCCCACTTTGTCCATCGCTTGTGCGATGATCTCGCCGATCGAGCTGTCGGCGTTCGCCGAGATCGTACCCACTTGCGCGATCTCTTTGGTGGTCGAGCAGGGTTTGGAGATCGCTTTCAGCTCTTCGACGATCGCGGTCACCGCCTTGTCGATCCCGCGCTTGAGGTCCATCGGGTTCATCCCGGCGGCGACGTACTTCATCCCTTCGCGCACGATCGCTTGTGCAAGCACGGTAGCGGTGGTCGTCCCGTCACCGGCGACGTCAGCGGTCTTCGAGGCCACCTCTTTGACCATCTGCGCGCCCATGTTTTCGAACTTGTCTTTGAGTTCGATCTCTTTGGCAACGGTGACGCCGTCCTTGGTGACGATCGGCGCGCCGAAGCTGCGCTCGATCACGACGTTACGCCCTTTCGGCCCCAACGTGGTTTTCACCGCATTGGCAAGGAGGTTGACCCCTGCAACCAGGCGTTCACGCGCACTGTCGTGGAATTTGACTTCTTTGGCTGCCATTGTTGTTACTCCTTCGTGATTGGGTTGGTCTTGCGTTCCGAGTCGTTGCCCAACAGGTTTGGTTTAGCCTTCGATGACCGCCATGATGTCGTCTTCACGCAACACCAAGAGCTCTTCGCCGTCGACCTTCACGGTCTGACCTGCGTATTTACCGAAGAGCACTTTGTCGCCGACTTTCACCGCCATCGGGCGCTTGCTGCCATCGTCGAGGATCTTGCCGTCCCCCACGGCGAGCACTTCGCCCTGATCGGGTTTCTCCCCAGCGGTGTCGGGGATCACGATCCCACTGGCGGTTTTGCGTTCGGCTTCGATACGTTTGACGACCACACGATCATGCAACGGACGCAGTTTCATGATTGACCTCTCCTTGATTGTGTTGGACCCAATTTGCTGATGGGGTGCGGCGCTGTTAGCACTCGCACCCAACGAGTGCTAATAATAGGGCAGGTCAACCAAAAAATCAAGGGGGCAATCGCCCCCTTTGCAGATTGAGTCGGATCGGCTAGCGCAACGCCTGACCCGTGCGGTACGCAACGCCTGACGCTGCCGGTTTCAGGAACGCAACCGGTTTCAGGAACCCATTTCGCGATGGTACTGCGCAACGCGCTCGACTTCGGCTCTGGAGCCAAGCACTACCCCGACCCGCTGATGCAAGCTTTCAGGAACGATATCCAGCAGCCGTCGTTCGCCGTCGGTGCCCATGCCTCCGGCCTGCTCGACCAGAAACGCCATGGGGTTGGCTTCATAAAGCAGCCGCAGTTTCCCCCCTTTTGCCAGGGTCTTGCGATCCACTGGGTAGAGAAAGATGCCGCCGCGCAACAGGATCCGGTGCATGTCGGCGACCATCGAACCCACCCAGCGCATGTTGAAGTCGCGCTCCCGCGGCCCCGCTTTACCCGAGAGGAGTTCGTCGATATAGCGGGTTACCGGCGGAAACCAGTGACGGCGGTTGCTTGCGTTGATCGCGAATTCGGAGGTCTCTTCGGGGATCGTGATCGTCGGTTTGCTCAAAAACCACGCGCCAAACTCGCGATCCAAGGTGAATTCGTGCACCCCATGTCCAAAAGAGAGCACCAATTGCGCCGTCGGTCCGTAGATCGCGTACCCGGCCGCTACCTGTTGCGTGCCAGGCTGGAGGAAATCGGCTTCGGTGGGGCACCCTTCTGGCCGTGGATTGCGCAAGACGCTAAAGATCGTGCCCACTGAGATATTGACGTCGATATTGGACGAGCCATCGAGGGGATCGAAAAGCAAGAGGTAACCGCCGCGTGGGTATCGCTCCGGTATCAGGCAGATGCTCTCCTCTTCCTCGGAGGCCATCGCGGCAAGGTGGCCGCCCCAAGCGTTGGCTTGAAGCAGTAGCTCGTTTGCGATCACGTCGAGTTTTTTCTGCGCTTCGCCTTGGACGTTGTGACTGCCCGCTTCGCCGTGGATTTCGGCAAAGCTTCCTTTGCCGATCGTTACCGCAAGCGCTTTCGCGGCGCGTGCGACCACTTCGATCAGTAGGCGCAGGTTCGCGTCGAGCTTGCCTTCCCGTTGCGCCTCGATCAGGAACTGCGATAGACTGATACGCTCCAACATACAAGTCACCCTTTGTGGGAAAGCATTATTATCCGCCAAAGGACGTCAATCCATGCACCTCGTCATCATCGGCGGCGGCGTGATCGGGATCACGACCGCATGGGCGTGTCGCCAGCGTGGCTGGGACGTCACCGTGATCGAAGCCAACGAGTCGCTGGCGCGCGGCGCCTGTTACGCAAACGGCGCGCAGATCTCGGTGAGCCACCCCCACCCGTGGTCAAACCCGCAAGCACCGCGCATCGCACTGGAGTCCCTCTTCAACCCAGACGCCCCATTTCACTGGCAGCCCAAATGGGATTGCGCCGAGGCGCGGTGGCTTGCGCGCTTTCTGCGCGAATGCCTCCCTGAGCGGCACCGGCGCAATACCCGCGCGATCGCCGCATTGAGCAAATTCAGCCTAGCGGTGCTGCGCCGCTGGCGCTCCGAGTTGGCGTTGCAGTACGACGCGGTGACCCGCGGGATCCTCCACCTCTTTTGCGACGAACGGGCGTGGCAGCAGGGCAAAGCGCACGCCGCCGAATTGGTCGAACTCGGGATTCGGGCCGTGCTCTGCACGCCAGACGAAGCGATCGCGATCGAACCGGCGCTTGCCCCCCACCGCGATCGGCTGTTCGGGGCGGTTCACGCCCCGGAGGACGAAAGCGGGGATGCACACGCCTTTACCCTCGCTCTGGCAGAACGGTGCGCGGCCGCTGGCGTCACGATCCGCACCCAAACCGTCGCAACCGGCTGGCAGTTTCGCGCGGATGGCCGCGCCTATTTGCGGATCCGGGAACAAGCCGCTTCCTCTGCCTCTGAGAGAACCCTTGACGCCGACGGGTACATCCTCTGCGCCGGCGTCGGTAGCCGTGCGCTGGCCCACCCGCTGCTTGGCGACGTTCCGATCCACCCCGTGAAAGGGTATTCGCTGACCCTTCCGATCTGTGAGCCGGAGCGCATCCCAACGGTGTCGCTCACCGATGAGTCGCATCGCATCGTCGCATCGCGCCTGGGAAACCGATGGCGCATCGCAGGAACCGCCGAATTGGCGGGAATGGACGACCGCCCCGATCCGGCGCGGCTGGCGCCGCTCTACCGCTGGGGACGGCAGTGGGGGGGAGACGCCGTCGATTGGTCGCAGGTCGAAGCGTGGGCTGGGTTACGCCCGATGACGCCCAGCGGTGTGCCGCTGATTGGAGCGACGCGATACCCCAACGTCTGGATCAACAGCGGCCACGGGTCGCTCGGCTGGACGCTCGCCTGCGGTTCGGCCGAGGCAATCGCTGGGGTAATCGCAGGCGAGCCGCCGCGCATCGCCTTCCCGTTTTTGGTCTAAGCGCCGGGCCACTCAGGCGCTTTTTCCTTTCGGGTCATTTGACCCGTTTGAAGCCGCTGCCCCCCCTTTTCCCGGCAGATGCGGGCGGTGTCGGTTTCGCACCGTCCGGCTCTTTGGCGGTAAACATTTCGTTGGGCAGCGCAATCCCGTGCCCTGTCTCTTTGGCAAAGAGCGCGACGATGTTTTCCGCCGGAATCCAGACGTCGAAGACCTGACCCGAAAAACGGGCCTGAAAACCGATCCCTTCCGGTTCGAACGTGAGCCCGTTGATCGCCTCCGGGCTGAGATTGAGGACGATCTCGCCGTCCCGGTCGTACCCTTTGGGAACGGTTGCGCCGGCCACTTTGGCGCTGAGGTACGGGGTGAGTCCTTGGTCGACGCACCACGACCACATCCCTTTGGCCAGATAGGGCTTACTGGAGGGCGGCAGCATCGGCTCAACTCCGCATCAATTTTTCGGCCGGCGAGAGTGCGTCGATGAATCCCTGGCGGCTGAAGATCCGCTCCGCGTACTTGTGGATCACCGAAGCACCTTTGGGTAGGTTGATCTGATAGTGCTCGAGGCGCCACAAGAGCGGCGCCATCGCCACGTCGATCATCGAATACTCTTCTCCGAACAGGAACTTTTGCCGCTCAAGTAACGGCGCAAGCTGTTCGAGCTGCTCCGCAAGGTATTTGCGGACCCGCTCTTTATCGCCTTCGTCGTCGCTCTCCTCCAGCACCCGCAGGTGGCGAAACATTTCGTGTTCGAGCGTCGCCAGTAATTGCCGTGCGCGTGCGCGACCGACAGGGTCTGCAGGCATCAATTGCGGGTGCGGAAAACGCTCGTCGATGTATTCGTTGATGATATTGGGCTCGAAGAGGATCAATTCGCGGTCGACCAGAACGGGGACGCGACCGTAAGGGTTGATGCGCTGCACCTCTTCGCGCTTGTCGAGCAGATCGACATCGGTCACCTCGAAGTCCATGCCTTTTTCAAAGAGCACGATGCGGCAACGATGGCTGAAGGGATCGGTTGCGCTCGAATAGAGGTTCATCATCGTCAGCGTTCCTCCAAGTGAAAACGCACCGCCGAAACGGTCCGGCGGTGCGACCAACTGGCACCGAAGAAGTTCCGCAGGGAACGTTCCTCGGCTGAAAAATCAGTGGACGTCTTTCCAGTACGCCTTCTTCAGAAGATAGGTGAGGATGAAGAAGAGCGCGAGGTAGAGCATCACCCAGATGCCGATCGTTTTGCGTTTTTCAGCAACCGGTTCGCCCATCCACTGCAGGAAGGAGACGAGATCGGCAACGGCCTTGTCGTATTCCGCTGGCGAAAGCAGTCCGGGTTTTCCAAGCGTCAGTTTGATGTGCTCGTTACCGTGCTCGTCCTTGCTCTTCTCAGCGACCTGAATACCTTGCAATTCCCAGAGCACATGCGGCATCCCGACATTTGGGAAGACGACGTTGTTCCACCCGGTGGGACGGCTCTCGTCGCGGTAGAAGGTGCGAAGATAGGTGTAGAGCCAGTCGGCCCCCGAATAGGAGAGGGTCTCTTTCTGACGCGCGATGAGGGTCAGGTCCGGCGGTGCTGCGCCAAACCACTTCTTCGCGTCTTTGGTACGCATCGCGATCGTCATCAAATCCCCCACCTTCTCACCGGTAAAGAGCAGATAGTCTTTGATCTGCTGTTCGGTGAGCCCGAGTTCGGTCAGGCGGTTGTAGCGCATCATGCTCGCCGCATGGCAGTTGAGGCAGTAATTGACGAAGAGCTTCGCCCCATGCTGCAGGTCGACCGGATTGGTGGAAACCGGCGCCTTGTCGATGTGGACGTTCGTTTCGGCAGCAAAGAGCAGAGTCGGTGCGACAGCGAGCACGGCCACCGTTTTCTTGAGCCATGAAATCCAGTTCGTCTTCATTTCCAGGTCACCCTTTCCGGTTCGGGTTTGCACGGGTCGATCTTGCTATACCACGGCATCAACAGGAAGAACGCGAAGTAGATCACCGCACAGATCTGCGCGACCAGGGTCCGCATCGGGTTCGGTGGCAAGACGCCGAGGTAGCCGAGGATGAGGAACGCGATCACAAAGAGCGTGAGCGCGATCTTGAAGATCGGGCCCTTGTAGCGGATCGACTTCACCGGCGAGCGATCAAGCCACGGCAAAAACGCGATGATCAATACCGCCGCAAACATCGCGACCACACCCCAGAACTTCGCGTCCAACCCGAAGAGGGGATAGGTAACCGCGCGCAGGATCGAATAAAACGGCGTGAAATACCACACCGGCGCGATATGCGGCGGCGTCTTCAAGGGGTCGGCCGGAATGAAGTTGTTCGCTTCGAGGAAATAACCGCCCCCTTCCGGCGCGAAGAAGACCACCGCAAAGAAGATGATGAAAAAGCCCGCAACCCCGACCATATCTTTGACCGTATAGTAGGGGTGGAACGGAATGCCGTCGAGCGGTTTGCCGGTGGCGTCTTTCTTCTTCTTGATCTCGATTCCGTCGGGGTTGTTCGAGCCCACCTCGTGGAGCGCGACGATGTGTGCCGCAACCAAGAGGAGCAGCACGAGCGGCAGCGCGATCACATGAAGCGAGAAGAAGCGGTTGAGCGTCGCGTCCGAGATCACGTAGTCACCGCGAACGAAGACCGCCAGGTCTGGGCCAACCACCGGGATTGCCGAGACGAGGTTGATGATCACCTGCGCCCCCCAGAACGACATCTGGCCCCACGGTAACAGATAGCCCATGAACGCTTCGCCCATCAGCGCGAGGAAGATCAACACCCCAATGATCCAGAGGAGCTCACGCGGTTTGCGGTAGGAGCCGTAGAGCAGCCCACGGAACATGTGGAGATAGACGACGATGAAGAACGCCGACGCGCCGGTAGAGTGCATGTAGCGGATGAGCCACCCTCCAGGCACTTCCCGCATGATGTATTCGACGCTGGCAAACGCCACCGGAACCCCGGCAGCGTTCAAGGTGCCGTCGGGTTTGTAGTTCATCACCAAAAAGATTCCGGTAACGATCTGGATGACGAACACCAAGAGCGCCAGCGAACCGAAGAAATACCAGAAGTTGAGGTTTTTTGGGGCGTAATAACCCGTGAGGTGCCCCTCGATCGTGGACGAGAGCGGGAAACGCTCGTCGATCCACTGCAGCAAGCCGGATTTACTCGTCATGATTCACTCCTGCCTCACGCTTTGTCTTCGCCGATCAGCACTTTCGTTTCCGTGAGGTACTTGTGGGGCGGCACTGGCAAGTTGGTGGGCGCCGGCATGCTCTTGAAGACACGACCGGCAAGGTCGAACATCGAGCCGTGGCAGGGACACAAGTAACCGCCCACCCAGTCCGCACTGATGCCGCTTGCTTCACCCCGTTGAAATTTCGCCGACGGTGAGCATCCGAGGTGGGTGCACACCCCTTCGACGATCAGGAATTCTGGTTTGATCGAGCGGTGCTCATTCTTTGCGTAGGAGGGCTGGATCGATTTTTCCGAATCGGGGTCGGCAAGCTTTTCGCGCACCGCTTTGAGCGACTCGAGCATTTCAGGGGTGCGGTGCAACACCCAGATGGGTTTCCCACGCCATTCGACGACGATCATCTCGCCCGGCGGCACTTTCGAAATGTCGACCTCAACCGGCGCACCCGCCGCTTTGGCGCGCTCGGAAGGGGCAAAACTGGCGACGAACGGCGCAGCGAGCGCGACCGCGCCTGCGCCGCCGACAACCGACGTTGCGACCAGCAGTTGCCGGCGATTGTCGTCCAGCGGCTCGGCAGTATGTGTCATCGTTTTCTCCTCGGATGCCCAAATCTAGCCGATTATAGCGCTGCTCGAAACGGAAACCAACCCACACCAAACAAGAATGATGATTCAGATCAACTTTGTTGATTGGTAAGGACGCGCCGATCGTGCCAAGCATAGGCGATCGTCGCCGGATCGGCGTATTCCAGCTCTCCCCCAACGGGTACCCCGCGCGCCAAACGGGTGATGGTGCAGGTGGGCACGGCTGCGGCGATGCGCTCGGCCAACCATTGGGCGGTTGCCTCTCCTTCGGCGGTGAAATTGGTCGCAAGCACCACCTCCTTCACTTCCGGTCGCGCGATCCGCGCAAGCAGTTTCTCGATACCCAACGCTTTGGGGCCGATCCCGTCGAGCGGCGACAGCCGCCCCATCAACACGTAATAACACCCCTGAAAGACGTGCGCGGCGTCAAACGCCTCGAGGTCCGCCGGGGTTTCGACCACGCAGACGACGCTCCGGTCGCGCGCAGGGTCTGCACATCGCGCGCAGACCGGCGTTTCGGAAAAGGTGTTGCATTCGGCGCAATGCACCAGCACCTCTGCCGCGCGCGCCAACGCCCGCGCAAGCCGTTTTGCGGCAGCGCGATCGTGGTTGAGGAGATGGTGCGCCAGCCGCTGCGCGCTGCGTGGCCCCAAGCCGGGGAGCCGCTTCAGCGCGTCGATCAGTTCATTGAGTGCTTGGCTCATCCGCCACCGCTCCCGACGGCGTTACGGTACCAAAACGGCAAGGCGGCGTCAAAACGGTAGGTTCATGCCCGGCGGCAAGGGCAGCCCAGCGGTGACCTCCCCCATTTTCTCTTGCACCGTGGCTTCGGCGCGGCGGACCGCGTCGTTGAACGCTGCGGCGATGAGGTCTTCGAGCATCTCGCGATCCTCAAGCACCGATGGGTCGATCGCGACACGCCGCACGTCGTGTTTACAGGTCATCACCACCTTGACCAACCCAGCGCCCGACTGCCCTTCGACCTCGGTCTGCGCGAGCTCCTCTTGGATCTTTTGGATCTTTTCCTGCATTTTCTGCGCTTGGCGCATCAGACCCGAAATGGCCGCTTTGTTGAACATCGTCTTTTCCTCTCTGCATAACCACCGCGATTATCCCTCAACAAAGCGTTCTGGCCACTGCACCGCGTCGGGGTCGATCTCCAACCCGAGCCGTTCGCAGAGCACCTGAACGCCGGGGTGCTGGGATGCCTGTTCCAGTATCCGTCGCTTGCGTTCCGCCCAGTGCGCCGCCTCTTCTTTCGCCGGAGTGCGGGCGACGTCGGCAGCAGCTTCGAACCGCAGACGCCGCTGCCATTGGCTGGGCGCTGCGGCAGCGACCGCATTCGCGACGCGCTGGGTCAATTCCGGCTTGGCCTTCAACCAATGGTGCGCGGGTGCGTCGACCGCCATCGTCCAGGTTGTGCCGTCGTCGGCGACCACGGCACAATGCGACGCGAGCGTTTGCGCAAGCCCATCCAGTTCGAGGCGGGGATAGAGGTCGAGCCACGCGCGGTTTGCCGCGCTGCTTTCCGCTGCTGGTTCCGCAGCGTCATGTTGCCGCGGCGCCGTCTTCTGCGGTGGCGGCGCCGGGCGGAAAGGCTTTGGGGGCTCGATGCGCTCCTCATCCGGTCGGGCGACCGCAGGCGCCGCGACGCGTGCCGGTGGCGCTGGGGGCGACAGCGGCTGCGACGCCACCGGTTCTGGCGCCGGCCCTGTGCGCACGGGCTGCGCCGTCGGTTGCGATTGCGGCGCGAACGCAAAGAGGCGCAGGAGCGCCATTTCGAGCCCCGTTCGTTCGTCGGGCGCAAGCGGCAAATCGCGCCGCCCATGTACGACGATCTGGTACGCCAACTGCACGAACTCCGGATCCCATTCGTGCGCAAGCGCTTCCAGACGCGCGTCTTCGAGCGGCGCGCCGCCGAATTGCCGGCGGGCGACACGGTGGATGAGTTGCGCAAGCGTCGCCAGCACCGTATCCACCGCGACGCTTGCTTCCGCAAGCTGCGCTACGAGCGTGAGGTAGCGGTCGTTCGCGTGCGCGGCCAACGCTGCAAGGAGTTCGATCAACACCGTTTCACTCACCAAGCCGAGCATTTCGCTCACCGCGGCTTCGCTCACGGTACCGGCGCCATAGGCGATGGCTTGATCGAGCAGCGACAGCGCGTCGCGCATCGAACCCCGCGCCGCTTGGCCGATCCGTTGCAGCGCCGCCGGTTCGAACGGAATCGCTTCCGCAGTGAGGATGGTGGCCGCGCGGCTTGCGATCTGGGCCGCAGAAAGGGCGCGCAAGTTGAACTGCAAGCAGCGCGAGAGCACCGTGACCGGGATTTTTTGCGGGTCGGTGGTCGCGAGCACGAACTTCACATGCTCGGGCGGCTCTTCGAGTGTTTTCAGCATCGCGTTGAACGCATGCCCCGTGAGCATGTGCACTTCGTCGATCATGTAGACTTTGTAGCGGCCGGTAACAGGCGCGTAGGTGGCTTGCTCGAGGAGCGCCGCCATTTCGTCGACGCCGCGGTTGGAGGCCGCGTCCATTTCGACGTAATCGGGATAGCGGTCGGCGTCGATCGCTTCGCACGCCGCGCACGCGTTACACGGCTCGGCACCCACGCCGCGCTCGCAGTTGAGCGCTTTGGCCAGGATCCGACTGATCGTGGTTTTCCCGACACCGCGCGTACCGGTAAAAAGGTAGGCGTGGTGCAAGCGCCCAGTGGTCAGCGCATGGGTGAGCGCACGGACAACGTGATCTTGACCGACGAGGGCGGAGAAATCACGGGGGCGCCATTTACGCGCCAGGGCCAATTGGGTCATAAGCGATCATCGAGTCAGACGGCGAGCCGAACCCCCGGCACTGGCAGGATGTGGTTAGGGCTGCTGCCTCCCGGCCCTGACCCGGTTCCCACGCTGCCATGCGGGGCGACCCGCCGCAAAGTGAATCATATCACGCCTTGCGCGCGGTTGGGTTGGTATCGCTTTCGGTATCCGCTGCTGCTTCCGCAGCAGGGGGTTGGGATGCCGTCCGCTCCTCTTCGGATGCCGCGGTGTTCGCCTCCGCTGCGTTTTCCAGGCCGTGCGAAACGGGGAACGCCGCATTCGGCGCACTCTCCCACGGCAACGCCAGCCGCTCCGGTGGCAGAAGGGTTTCCGCAGCGACGACCCGCGCCCGCACCGGGTCGCGTTGCATCAGCTGCGCATAGTGACCTTTGGCTTTGCCCCAGAGGCGTAGCCCCAAGGTCAAACGCAGCAGCGCTTCGTGCAGGACGGGATCCGTTTCGTTCTCACCGAGCCAGCGCTCCAGAAGGTCGAGCCAAGCCGGTTCCGCTGGAAGCAACGGCAAGAGCTCGGCGACGACTTCGGTAGCGTAGCGCCGGCGTAAGAAGGTTTCGGCTAGCCGCAGCGCCTCTGCCGTTTCCCCCTCGCGGCGCAACGCGCGAATCACCGCCGCGACAAGCGCAGGCAATTGCCGCTCCTCTTTGGGTTGCGACTCCCACCACGCCTCGAAGGTGCGGCCGCAACGCAACGCGTCTAAAAGTAGCGCCGGATAGGCTTTTACCGCCACCGCCAAGAATTCCGGTGCGGGCAATGCATCATGACGGCGCAGTTTGCGCGCCGCCTCGAGCGCCATTTCCCAGCGCTCGAGCAGTACTCCCGCTTCCAAGCGCAACCGCTCGCGGACGGAGGGCGCAACCTTTCCGCCCCGTTCAAGCGCCGCCAGCGCCGCTTCCAACCGATCGATGCGGCGAAAAACCAAACCGAAACGGGCTTCCAACACCTGCCGCACCGCCAGCCAGTCGCCGGCATCCGGAATCCGCGCCAACGCATTTTCGGCGCGCGCTTCGTCACGTACGGCCAACGCCGCTTCGCACGCTGCCGTCGCTACCGCTGCAGCGCCCTGCTTGAGCCGGTACGCACGGTCGAGGGCTTTGAAGCTCATTTTGGGTTTGCCGAGTTCCCATCCCACGACCGCCATTTCCAGCGCATCGAGCGCACGCTGCAAGCGACGACGCTCCCGCCAGTGGCGAACCGAAGCCGGGGTGCCAATGATCCGCGCCACCAATCTGAGCACGCCGTACCCCACGAAGAGGAACAGCAGTGCCAGCAAGACAAGCAGCTGGCTCGAGAGCTGAAAACGGTAGGGCGGAAACACCGCGACGACGTAGCCATCCAACGTCTGGAACCAAAGTGCAAACGCCACCGCTGCAACCGCGGCGATCAAGACAGCAAGGACGGTTCGCATTGCAGTCACTCCTTGCCAATGGGTTGCATCTCAGGCGCTGCCAGGCGCGTCTCGATTTCCGAGAGCGCTTTGAGCGAACGCGCCAACGTGGGCCGTTCGGCATGGACGCGTTCGGCTTTGAGCGCGGCGATCGCCGCTTGCGCGGCCTGGGTGGCGGGCGCGTTCGGGTCGAAGTAACGCGCAAGCGCTTTTTCCAGTTTTGCCAACGCCGTTTGGTACGCCGTTTCGTCGCCCCGTTGCGCGGCAACGCGCGCGGCGGCGATCCAGGTAGTGATGTTGAGCTGCAGCGTGGTCGCCGCTTCGGGCGAAAGGAGTTCCGGCGCGGTGGCGTCCAACCGTTCCAACCGCAGCCAGTCGGCCCACTCTTGGCCAACCGCGCGACCGAACGCGACCACTGTCGCCCATGCCCGCTGGTACCACGGCGCGGAGGCGTCAGCGGTATCCGCTACTTTGTGCTTGGGATCGACCTCGGCAAGATAGGCGAACGGGGCATTGGCGATCGCGTCGTCGAGCGCAGCGAGTTTGGCCAAAATGCCGTCGAGATCGACGCGCGGCGCTGCCTGCACCGCAAGCAGGTCGGCTTCGACGGCTTCGCGCAAGCCGCGCAAAAGCGGCCGATCTGCTTCTTTGAGCCGAGCGGCAAGGGTGGCAAGCGCCCCTTGCGCGGCGTTCACATTGCCATCCCACGCGAGCTGCCGTTGCGCGAACGCCAGGGCTTCCCCTGCTTCGACGACCCAGCGCCGATCCCCGAGTTTCGCCAAAGCTTCGGTCATTTCGGCCGCGCTTTTTGCGATGCCTTGCAGGCGATCGAGCGCCGCTTCGTCGCGTGCCAGCCGCTCGCGCGTCTCGATGAACGCCGCTTCGAGTTGGCGCCATTGCTCTTTGAGTGCGGTGATTTGGGCGTCGACCTCAACGATAGCGGCGACCTGCTGCTGGACGGTTCGCAAATCGGTCTTCTGGGTCTCGACTTTATCGGACACGTAGGTGACGTAGCTGTGCACCCTTTCAAGCATCCGTTTGACGAGATAAAAGGTGAGTCCGTTTCCACCCAACGCTACGAGGAGCGCTGCCGTGCCGAGCCACACGCCTGCCCGAGACGCGTTGTTGGCCTGAGGCGAACGCGTTTCGGGTTGTACGGGTGTCTGCTCCGGTTGCACTGCGCCATCGGACGCCGCTGCACGCGCGGTGTCCGCGGGGGCAGACGGTTCCGTTTCCGCACCCGCCCCGGGTGACGCGGATTGTTCTTCGACAACCTCCGTGCGATTCGTCTCCGCGGCGTTTTCGCTGACGGACTCCTGCTGGCTGTCCTTACTGTCCTTGCTGTCCTTGTCTTTGAGCGTTTCCGCCTCGTCCGTCCTTGCGCGCTTATCGGAACGCGCGCGTGGGTTCCCTTTTTGCGTCATTGCACCTTCTCCCGCGAATAACATTCCTGTAGCGTCGCCACCAACGCGTCGTCTCCCGGACGCGGCGCCGTGACGACGTGCCGCCACCCCAACGTCTGCAGCGCCTCAGCGACGCGGGGATGGTTGGCGACCGCCAAGAGGCGTTCACGCACCTTTTCGAAGCGTTCCGCGCCCATCGCCTCGGGCAATCCCCGCGCTGCTTCACTGCTGGTGATAAGGAGCGCCGCAATCCGCCCTTGTGCGTACGGTTCCCAATGGTGCGGCAGCCAGCGCGCGACGCGTCGGCGGTAACAGATCCATTCGTGCACCTCCGCGCCCCGGGCTCTGAGCGCTTCGGTCAGCAGACCGCGCCCCCCTTCTCCTTTGACGATGAGAAGCGACTGCCCGGCAACGCGCTCGGGTTGCGTCCACGACGCAGCCAACACGGTTTCGCTGTCGGCGCCATCCACAGGGTACCACACATCGGGGAAACCGAGCGCCCGCAATGCAGCGGCGCTGCCCGCGCCAACTGTGGCAACGGGCGGCCCCGGTGGCCAGGGGCGGTGCATACGGATGGCTGGCACCGCGATCTGCGCCGCGTTGGCGCTGACGAAAAAGACCCAAAGATAGCCGTCGAGCGCCTCGGCCCACTGGCGAGCCGCTTCCTCGGTGACCGTCGGCTCGATAGCCAAGAGCGGCGCGACGATCGGCTCCCAGCCGTGCGCGCGCAGGAGTGTGCTCAGCCGCTCGGTTTGCGCAAGCGGCCGCGTGACCCAGACGGCGGGCTTTTCTGCCACAATCGCCATGTTTTGCGCTGTGGTCACGACCCCAATCCAGCTTGGGCGTTGCACGCGAGCCGCGCAACGAGCGCTTCTGCCCCTTCTGCGATCAACTGCTCCGCCAAGTGCAGTCCGAGCGTTTCGGCCTCGGCGAATGCGCCTTGCATTTCGCCGCGGAAAATTTCGCTGCCATCCGGTTCGGCAACCAAACCGCGCAGCCAAATCTGCCCGTCTGACGGGGTTGCGTACGCTGCAATCGGCACCTCACAACTGCCCCCCAGCCGACGCGCGAACGCCCGCTCGGCGAGGACGCACGCCGCCGTTTCGGGGTCGTGCAGCGGCGCGAGCCATTCGGCGACATCGGGTCGATCGGTCAACACTTCGATACCCAACGCCCCCTGGCCCGCTGCCGGGAGCATCTCAGCCACCGGCAACACGCTGCGAATGCGCGCCCAGAGCCCCAACCGCTTCAACCCTGCCGACGCCAAGATGATCGCGTCGTACTGCCCTTCATCGAGTTTGCGCAACCGCGTATCGAGGTTGCCCCGCAGCGGTTCGACGCTCAGATAGGGGTATTGCGCGATCAACTGCGCCTGACGGCGCAGCGACGAGGTGCCCACCACTGCGCCCGGCGGCAAATCGTCGAGCGAAGCGTAGCGGTTCGAAACGAAGGCATCCTCCGGAATTTCCCGCGGTAAGATCGCTGCAAGACGGAAAGGGTCACCGAGCACCATCGGCACGTCTTTCATCGAATGGACCGCAAGGTCGGCACGACGCTCGAGGAGCGCCACCTCGAGCTCCTTGACGAAAAGCCCCTTTCCGCCGATTTTCGCAAGCGGACGGTCGAGAATCTGGTCACCGCGCGTTGTCATTCCCAAGAGTTCGACCGTACAATCGGGATACAATCGTTGCAACAGACTCTGGACATGGCGCGCTTGCCAGAGCGCCAAGCGGCTTTCCCGGGTTGCGATCACCAAACGGGACGGAGTACCATGATGCGGCATCGTTGTTCCTTTTTCGTGGCGCGTTGGCGTCAGGGCGCACCAGCGTTACGGCACCTCCTGTTCGGAACCCTGACGTCCTTGCTTTTTTTGATTGTATCACCCGCGTTCGCCGCGCCAACCGAACCCATCTCCAAGACGCACACGGAAATACCGCCCGCTACCGACCTTGCCGCGGACGGTGCCTGGTCGAAAACCACCCGCAAACCCATTCTGCTTTACTTCGAACGCCGCGAATGTCCTTATTGTGTCCGCGCACAACGCTATCTGGAAAGCGTCGCACAGAGCCGCCGCGACCGCGCTCGTTTTCGTCGCATCGAAGCCGACCGCGCCGACCTCCCGCTGATCGATTTTCAAGGCAACCCCACGCACCATGCCGCATTCGCGCGGGTGATGAAAGGGACGCTCACGCCAACGGTGGTGGTGGTGGATGGCGACGGCAAGCCCTTGGCACCGCCGCTCATCGGGCTTCCGGATGAGTCGTTCTACAGCTACTATTTGGAACAATTGATCGAAGACGGCGAAGCGCAGCTCCAGCACGCTGCAAACCGCTGATTCAGGAAACCTCAAATGAACGACCTCCGTACCGAAAAAGACGCACCACTGCGCGCCGAAATCCGCGAGCTGGGAAAACGCCTGGGCGACACGATCCGCACCGAACATGGCGAAGCGATCTTTTCCTTGGTCGAAGCGATCCGTCAAGCGTCGGTAGCGATCCACCGTGGCGATACGGATCCCACTTCGCTCGAAACGCTTCTGCATGGGATGACACGGGACGAGGCGATCGTCGTGATTCGCGCCTTCACCCTCTTTTCCCATCTGGCGAACATCGCCGAAGACCAGCACCATCTGCGACGCGCCCGCGCGCACGCGATCGCCGGTTCGCCAGCGAAAGAAGGATCGTTGGCGCATGCCGTCGCGGCGCTCGAACGCGCAGGGGTTTCCCGAACGGCGCTCACGCAGTTTCTGGCCACAGCGTGCGTGCGCCCCGTTCTGACCGCCCACCCCACCGAAGTGCAGCGCCAAGCGGTGCTTGCGCGTGAACAGGAGATCGCGCATTGGCTCGCTGAGCGCGATCGCGTCGCGCTCACCCCCGAAGAGCGTGCCGAGGTGGATGCGGCAATCACCCGGGCGATCCGCACCCTGTGGCTCACCCGCTTGATTCGTCCGACGCGCATTTCGGTGCTCGACGAAGCGAACAACGTCCTCAACTACTTCCGCAGCACCTTCTTGCCGCAATTGCCCAAACTCTACCGCCGGTTGGCGCGGCTCGTCGGCCGCTGGGCTGAGACCCCTTTCCTGCAGATCGGTTCGTGGGTGGGCGGCGATCGTGACGGGAATCCCTTTGTCACCGCCGAGGTGTTGCGCGCGACGGTCATTCGCAACGCCGCGGCTGCGCTCGAATATTACCTCGACGCGGTCCACCGACTCGGCGGGACACTGCCGCTTGCTGCTGGCCTGTCGCCTGTCACGCCCGAACTCGACGCGCTGGCCGAACAAGCGGGTTCGCCCTCTCCGCACCGCGCCGACGAGCGCTACCGTCTGGCGTTGATCGCGATCTACGCACGCCTGGCCGCAACCTACCAGCAACTGGTTGGACATCTGCCGCGGCGCCTTCCGAGCGTCGAACTGCCGCCTTATCCGTCGGCAGAAGCCTTCGCCGCCGATTTGGAAACGATTCACGGTTCACTCACCGCCGCAGGGCTTAGCGAAATCGCCGACGGGGCACTGGCGGAGCTGCGCACCGCGGTTCGCGTCTTCGGGTTTCATTTGGCGCACCTCGACCTGCGGCAAAACAGCGCCGTGCACGAAGCGGTGATCGCCGAACTCATCGCGGCGGCGCACCCTGGTGTCGACTACCGGCGCCTACCCGAAGCGGAGCGGGTGGCGCTGCTGCGTAGGGAACTCGCGACTGCACGGCCGCTCACCAACCCCGACTGGTCCTACAGCGCGACCACGCAGAGCGAACTCGACATTTTCCGCACCGCGCGCTGGGCGCACGACACCATCGGGCCGCGCGTGATCGAACAGTACGTGATCTCGAAGACCGACGCCGTCTCCGATATCCTGGAAGTGGCGATGCTCCTCAAAGAAGTGGGGCTGCTGCAGCCGTGGCGCAACCATTTGGCCGTCGATATCGTCCCGCTCTTCGAAACGATCGCCGACCTGGAGGCGGCGCCGCAAATCCTGCGTGACCTCTACGCGCTTCCCGAATACCGTGCGTGGGTTGCCGCGCGCGGTAACCGGCAAGAGATCATGCTGGGCTATTCCGATTCGAACAAGGACGGCGGCTTCGTCACTGCGAACTGGGCGCTCTACCGCGCACAACAAACCCTGGTGGCAACGGCGGAGCAGATCGGGATCACGCTGCGCCTCTTCCACGGCCGCGGCGGATCGGTGGGGCGCGGCGGTGGCCCCAGCTACCAGGCGATCTTGGCACAACCCAAAGGGGCGGTAGCAGGGCAACTGAAATTGACCGAACAGGGAGAGGTGATCGCGGCGAAATATGCGAATCCGGAGCTCGGGCAGCGCAACCTGGAAGTCTTGGTCGCCGCAACCATCGAAGCGTCGCTCTTGGGTAAGGACGGCTCGGCGCCCGATCCCCGTTTCGAAACGGTGATGGCCGAACTCTCCGACCACGCGTTTCGCGCCTACCGTGCGCTTGTCTACGAGACCGAAGGGTTCGAGACCTTCTTCTGGGAAGCGACGGTGATCGAGGAGATCGCGCACCTCAACATCGGGTCGCGCCCCGCGTCGCGCACCAAGAGCCGGAACATCGAAGACCTGCGCGCGATTCCCTGGGTCTTCTCCTGGTCGCAAGCGCGGATCATGCTGCCTGGCTGGTACGGTTTTGGCAGCGCCGTCGAAACGTGGGTAAATGAAGCGGAACAGGCCGGCGAAACGGCAGCGGCGCGTATTGCGCTATTGCAGCGCATGGCGCGCGAATGGAGCTTCTTCACCGCGATGCTCCACAACATGGACATGGTGCTGGGCAAGAGCGACCTGGCAATTGCGGAACGGTACGTGGCACTCGTGCGCGACCAAGCACTTGCCCAGTCGATCTTTGCGCGGATTCGCGACGAATGGAGCCGCACCGTCCGCTGGCTCCTCACCCTCACCGGGCAACGCGAACTGCTCGACAGCAACCCGCTCCTCAAACGCTCGGTCCAGAACCGCTTCCCCTATATCGACCCGCTGCACCTGGTGCAAGTGGAGCTGCTGCGCCGTCACCGCGCGGGCGAAGACGATCCGCGGCTGCGTCTTGGGATCCACCTCTCGATCAACGGGATTGCCGCGGGGCTCAGAAACAGCGGGTGACCTCTGCCCCGTTTTCTTGATGCCGATCAAGGCAAGAGCGGCGCAAACCTGCTACGCTTCTTTTATTGCATCCCACAGGAAGAGGCACTTTGCCGTGCAGTCAGGAACGTTGGAACTCGCCTGCCCTGCGGGCAACGCGGCGATGTTGCGCGCCGCAGTCGAAGCGGGCGCTGACGCGGTCTATTTAGGGCTGAAAAACGCAACGAACGCACGCCATTTCCCTGGGCTCAACTTTTCCCCCGACGAACTGGGAGCGAGTATTGCCTGGGCACAACAACGCGGTGTTCGCGTCTTTTTGGCGATCAACACCTACCCGAAAGAGCACAACTGCAGTGAATGGCATCGTGCGATCGATCACGCTGCCGCGCTCGGTGTCGACGCCCTCATTCTCGCTGACCTCGGCTTGATGGCCTATGCGCGGGAGCGTTTCCCAGAACTGCGCTTGCACGCCTCGGTTCAGGCTTCGGCCACTTCGGCGCCGGCATTGCAACTCTTGGCACGCCGCTTTGGCATCGTTCGAGCCGTCCTCCCAAGAGTCCTCAGTATCGATCAAGTCCAGCAGGTGGCACGAGACGCCGCACCGCTCGAAATCGAGGTCTTTGGTTTTGGCGGACTCTGCATCATGGTGGAAGGGCGTTGTTCGTTGTCGAGCTACGCAACCGGAGAGGCCCCCAATCATCAAGGCGCCTGCTCGCCGGCACGTTTCGTCTCGTGGGAAGAGAAAGAAAACGGGATGGAGGCTCGCCTCAACGGCTTTTTGATCGACCGTTACGCACCTGACGAACCCGCGGGTTATCCCACCTTGTGCAAAGGACGCTTTCGCGTCGACGGGGAAATCGGATACGCGCTTGAATCCCCAACGAGCCTCAACACGCTCGACCTGCTCCCGCAGTTGAAGCAGTGTGGTGTCCGCGCGATCAAAATCGAAGGGCGCCAACGAAGCGTCGCTTATGTCCGCACCGTCACCCAAGTCTGGCGGCGTGCGATCGATGCGCTGACCGCAAACCCGGAGCGTTACACGGTTCAAACCGAATGGCAGAACGAACTGGCACGCATCAGCGAAGGAAACCAGACAACGCTGGGCCCTTATAGCCGTCCGTGGAAATGACGATGGAAATCGCGCTTGCGCCCCTTCCCTATTTCTGGACCAAACAGGCGACATTCGAATTTTATGCGCGAATTGCCGAAACCGCAGTCGATCGCGTCTATCTGGGCGAAATCGTCTGTCCGCGGCGGCAAACGCTCAAAGTTGCCGATTGGCTCGCCATCGCCACCCTGTTGCGCGATGCAGGCAAAACAGTGGTTCTTTCGGGATACACCCTGATCGAATCGACCAGCCAGATCAAGTGGTTACGAAAACTGTGTGATGCCGGCTGGCCGCTGGAAGCCAACGATCTCACCATGGTTGCGCTCCTGGAAGCGGCCAATATCTCCGATTGGACGGCTGGCGCGCAGCTCAACATCTACCACGGAGACACCTTGCGTACCTTTGCTGCGATGGGTGCGAGCCGTTGGGTACCCCACCACGAATTGAGTCGCGAAGACCTATCGCACTTGGTACCACTTGCCCATTCACTGGGCATGACCACCGAAATTACCGTCTGGGGACCCTTAGCGCTCGCTCACTCATCGCGCTGCTTCACCGCACGCCGGTACGGGCGCCCCAAAGACGACTGCGGGTTCCTGTGTCAACAATGGCCCGAAGGGCTCCTGATCGAAACGCAGGAAGGGGATCACTTTCTTCGTATGAACGGTGTCCAGACCCAGTCGGCGCGTTGGTGGTCACTTCTTGACCGACTCGACGAAGTGTGCGCGCTGGCCGACGCCGTTCGGATCGTGCCCAACCTCAACGACACGATAGCGGCGATCGAAGCGGTTGCCGCATGGCGCGACGCCACTCCCACTCCAGACGCACAATGGATCGACCCGCAACGGTGCTGTAATGGTTACTGGTTTGGCAAAGCAGGACATGAATGGATCGTCGATCATGGCTGACCCGAATCGACCGCGCGCCCCGTTTTTCTCGTTACTTGCCCGGCTGCCGCGTTATCCGGCGAATGCGCTTTTTTGCCATGCGCTCAACCGTCACCTGTTGCCCTTTCTCACCCCGGAAACGCGTCGTGCGCTATGGGATCAACCGGTCCGCCTCATCATCACCGATTTTCCCTGGCAATTCGATTTCGCCCTAGCGCCTTTCGGGTTTCGTCCCCTCACCGGCGCCATACCCCCGCGCGTTACCTTTGCCGCGCCGCTCGCGGTCTATTGCGCGCTCATCGCGCAAGAAGAAGACAGCGATACACTCTTTTTTCAGCGTCGACTTCGGGTCAGTGGTGACACGGCGTTGGGGCTCTTCATCAAAAACACCTTGGATGCATTGCCGCGCGAAGCAGTGCCCGCCCTCTTCTTTTCACTCTACCCCAAATGCAAACCGTGGTTGACGACCCCATAAGGGTCACCACCGGAATCGCGAGTAGAGATCTGCGAAGCGCAACACCTCACCACTATTGGCCTCAGCCAACGTCCGAGCCGCTTGCTCCGTCGCGCACGCGGCCGGCTCCGGACGCCCCATCGGACCGATGATTTTCGGTGACCAGACAAACCACGCGGCATCTGCAGCAACCCAAGACGCCGTCTCGCTGCAATAATCACGCAACCAAATGGCCGCGGCAACGCGACGATCTTCCGCAATCCCCTTTTCTTGTCGCAACCACTGGTCATGGATCACCAAATCACGCGGCGCGTCGTAAAAATCGACCCGGCCCGCACTGTCGATTCGCTGCGCCGCCCACCGTGGGTAACGCGCCGGATACATTCCGCAGATCGGGCAACGCGCCTCATCTGGAATCGAGCGGGGCGCCAGAGGATTTGGACCGTCCCGCTCAGGATCGTACGGACGTGGCGGGGTTCGCGCCTCAAGGTCGGTTTCACAATGCGCCCCCTCCTCCTCCGCTTTCTGCGTTGCGCGTTCGGCCTGAAAGTGGTACGCCCACAATCCCGCAGCTGCAGCGCTCACCACCGACGCTAACGTGATCACCACCTCACGCCGTCTATGGCTCGCTTCTTTCCCCGCCACCGCGAATCACTCCGGAGAATACACAGCGTTCACGACTCGGACAAAATTGGTTTCCGGCAACGCGGTAACCGAAGTGAGCGTATCGGCGACAACCGAACCATCAGCCCCATGATGGTGCGGTTGCCCCCCTCCTTGCGCATGCGGGGCGGTATCGATACGCCCTTGCACGTCAGAGTCGGTCTGCCATACGAAACTGTACGCATCGGGCGCCGCGTAGCGCACCCAAAGTGTTGTACCGTTACGGAGCGTGCAACGAAGGCAATCGAGCATCCGCTCCCACTTGATGACGCCGAGTTCGTCTCGATCCGCTTCCGCCAGGTACGCCGCGATGGCGTCCAGAGGCAAAATTTCCAAATCGGTAGGTTCAACCACTTCGCCTTGCGCTACACGCAATTTTTCCGCCAATTGCCGCCTCGCCTGCTCCCATTGCTTCGTCAGGACGACTGCGCTGAGGTAACGCTCCCACCCCTCGTGGGCCAAAGCAGGTTCGAGCTGGGAAAAGCGCGCATACCATTCGGCAAGCTCAACAACCCCTTCGGCTTCCAACAACGCCTTGGCTGCAGTGCGGCAACGGTACACCAACAGCGACAATGCGTCGATCTCTTGCGCCAGCGGAGCAGGAATACCCCGATAAAAATCATCGAACGCCATACGAGCTCCTTACATTTTGTCGTCGTGCAGCGCCGCGCCGTCGAGACGAACGTCCTCGGCTGTCACCTCGGCAAATGTTTTCACCGCCCCACCATACTTCCGGGCAAACGCCTCCGCATCGGCACGGTTGGCGAAACTGACTGCCGTGGGCCCCATTGAACCGAGGCGTGAAGAGCCGAAAACATAGAATGCACTTCGTGCTTCAATCCACTGACCACGAGGCCGCTCCCAATCTGCCTTCGCCATATCCTGAACGAATGCGCCCGCAATCGATTTCACCGTCTCCTGTGCTAACAACGTATGGAGCAATTCGACCGTATCGCAGAACCAAGCGACTCGGCCATCGGCAAAAATCAATTGACCTTTAGGACCGGGAAAATCGGCAAGATACATCCCGTCGAGCACGCAGGCGTCGCCTTCCGAAAAATCCTTCGGTGCCGCATTTCCGGCGCTATCGGAAGAGCATGCAGTTAGCAACCCCACCGATAGCAATACGGTTCCCCAGAACTCCAGCCACTGCCGCGCATTTCGAACACTCATCGCAACTCCTTACCATCACGGCGAAAACGGCGAATCGCCAACGCAAGGGGTCCAACCGTCCACCCCAATAGCGCCACTGCCAACCAAAAGGGCTGCTGCGCCACCACCGAGGGAAAAAGTTCAGATACCCCTCGTAACGCTTGAACGTTCCCGATCGACGCCAATCCCCAGATACGGAAAAGATCCGCGGGGTTGAGCAGCATGACCCAAGGTAACCAACGCCCGGCAGGATGGACACTCAACGCCACCATCGCTGCGAGCAAGATCAGATCGAAGACCAAAATGAGCGCAAACCACACCGCAATTGCTGCCCCAGACGCGCGACTGCGATCGCGCGCCCAAGTCGACAACCAGATCGCAATCGCTAGGAAGTCGAGACCGAGTAGGATGCATCCGAGCGCGAACTGGGTCCATACACTCCACACCGACCACCCCAAGCGAAAAGCCAAAACGATCCCCGCCGCACCCAATCCAACCCCGGTTGCCGCCACCAGCGCCGCGCCCAACCCGAGAAACTTGCCGACGACGATCGCCCATTTCGAAATGGGCAACGACAACAAAAGTTCGAGCGTCCCCCGCTCGCGCTCCCCCACCACGGCGTCGTACCCCAACACCAGCGCGATCAGGGGCACCAGAAAGATGGCCAAACTGGTCAGGCTGGCGATCGCCGCCTCGATATTGCGAATCCCAACAGCGCCTTGCGCAGCCCCGCCCAAGAAGGCGATTGCCAGAGAAAACAGCGCGAAAACGATCGCCACCACCCATACCCAGCGACTTCGGACGCGGTCACGGAACTCTTTCCGCGCGATCGCCAGAAGGACCCCATTCATGCCGCCTCCTCTTCTGCTTGTCTCGTCTGCTCTTTTAGCGCCAGCGCAAAGAAGACCTCTTCGAGCGTCGCCTCGCGCCATGCCCAATCGCGCCAATGTGCGCGCTGCTCAAGGAGCCACGCCAGCGCGCTCTCTTTCTTCTCGCTTGGCCAGAGAAACCAGACACCCGTTTCCGTCCGTTCGTCAACCGTCACCCCGAGTCGTTCTGCCGTCGCAATCAGCACCGAAACAGAAGATGCATTCTGCGCTTGAACCAACAACCGGGCAGGCAACGCCGCTTGTTTTCGGAGTTCGAAGACTGAGCCCACTGCAACCAAACGCCCTTCCGCAAGAATAGCGATGCGATCGGCACGCAGTTCGATCTCGGCAAGGATGTGTGAGGAAACGATCACCGTCGTTCCCCGCGCTTGCCAACGATCGACCAGTTGATAGAAGTCCCGTACCCCCATCGGGTCAAGACCGGTGGTGGGTTCATCCAGGAAGAGGAGCTTAGGTTCGCCTAGCAGCGCTTGTGCCAACCCCAGTCGTTGCCGCATTCCTTTGGAAAACCCCCGCACGGGTTGTTTCGCAACCCGCAACAACCCCACCTCGTCAAGCCGCGCGGCGATTTCGCGCGCGTCCACAACCACCCCTTTGAGTTCGGCAAAATAGCGTAACGTTTCTTCCGCTGTGAGATTGTCGTAGAGCACCACCTGTTCGGGCAAATAGCCGATCATTCGCCGCACGGCACGTTGGGTGGCATCGTCCCTGCCCGTCACCGGTTCGCCAAAGAGCGTGATCGTTCCGGCGCTCGGGGGCAACAGACTCAACATCATGCGAAAGAGCGTGCTCTTCCCTGCGCCGTTGTGGCCGATGAGTGCGAAACGCTCTTGGCGGTTCACCGTAAAAGAGACGTCGGCCACCGCCACTTTCGTACCGAAACGGCGCACAACGCGTTCGACACGGACGACGACGTCATCGCATTTGGTGGAATCGGCGGCCATACCACGCTGCTCCTTGTTGATGGATCGGTTTGAGGTGCGGTTTGGGATCGATCACCGTTGGGGCTTTCAAAATCGGGAATTGCGCGCTGACGTAGCGAATCAATTCCAACGCAGGCGAAGAGAACAGTACCTGCGCCAACGGGTAGCGCCACAGCAGACGATCGACGACGCCTACTGCTTCGTAAGGCACGTCCCCGATGCCATCGCCGTCCCGATCCCACCCAACGTATTGGCTCCAATAGTTGCCCGCTTTCTCCCCCCACACCAAATTGCGCGTTCCAGCGTAACGGATGTTCTGCGCATTGCCGATGAAGTCGTTGTGCTCGACCTGGTTGAACGTAAACCCCGCGGAGACGTGCGCCCCCACCTGGTTATCCACCACGACATTGTCACGGATTACCGAATAGTTGGTGTTGTAAATGAAAAAACCTCGGGCGTTGCCGGCGGTAACGTTCCCTTCGACTACCCCGTTTTGCAAGGTGCGCAACATGATGCCGATATCGGAATTTCCCCAGACTCGGTTGTTGCGCACCACCTGATCGCGGACCTCCATTAACGCAAAACCGGTTCGCGTGAAGAACACCTCGTTCTCTTCCCACACGTTGCGGTAAGAGTTCATATAATGGGTGCCATAACGCAAATGGTGCAGCCGGTTACGGCGAAAAAGCGCGTCGTGCGAGACATCGACGTAGATTCCGTCGCGAACGAACGAAATGTCGTTGCCGATGATCTGTGCATGTTGCGCGTTGTAGAGTTGGATCCCGTTGCCGCGTTTTGGGGAGAGAAAATCGCGTTTGCCGGTGATCACATTCCCTTCGATCCGAACGTAATCGGCCTTCTCGACATAGACGCCGAAAGTGACATAGCTGAACACATTGTTGCGAATCACCGCACGGTGCGCGCCGGGGTGTACTCGGATGCCCGAGTGTTCCGCCTGGACGTCACCGCCCGAATTGCGAATGATGAACCCCTCGACCGAGACATCCGGAGCAGTGATTTCGATCACGTGCCCTTGAAGGCCGCCGTCGATCACCGTTCGGCGGCCAACTGCACGCAAAACCAGCGGTTTGGTGATACGTAATGGCCCCCGATAGACGCCAGGTGCCACACAGATCACGCTTCCCGCAGGGGCCTCTTCCAGTGCCTGTTGTAATGCGGCGTCATCCGCGACGAAACGTTCGGTTGGGGAAGACTCTGCGCGTGGCGCCTCCCGAGGCGCTGAAAATGCTTGCGTCGCCTCTCCACCTGCCACGACCGCACACCCGAAAAGCACCAGGAACACCCCCCAACGGGCGTGTGGTCGCGACTCGAAACGGGACCAATGTGCGCTCAACCCGTCCCTCACAACCAACGCACCGCCCAAAAGAGCACCGCGCCGATCAAGAGATTCTTGAAGCCGACGTACGCCAAGAGATCGAGCCAGTCCGCACGCCGAAAACGGCTTCCCCACCACGGCCCGTCCTTCACGTAGGGTTTGCTACGTAGCCGCACCAGAAGTTCGACCGCACTCCACGCAACCCACCACGCGATGAGCCACGGCGACGCGATTCGGCCCACTGCCCCCATCAACCACGCCAATGTCACCCAGAGCGCAAAAAGCATCGTCGCCCAACGCCACATCTGGGGCAGCGCGTCTCGGTGCCACGGCCAGAGATGGTCCCACGCCTCGGCAACCCACCGCTGCCACCCCGTCCGCGCCAGGAACGGAGGCGTCACCGGTTCCGTCAAACAGTTCGGATCCAGCGTCTGTTTTGCGTGCGCTGCTGCCATCATCGTTGCCCCCTTCTGCGCGCTCACCCTTCTTGCTTCACCGCAACGGGTTGGATGGGAATAAAATAACCATCTTTCCCAACCGGCGTCAGCGGCAACCCGAGTTTTTCCCGCCGCTTCCGTTCTGCGGCCAACGGCGGGCAAGCATGGGGATCATGGTACAGTACCATGCAATCCAGGCAAAGCATGCATTCACGGTGGTCGATTCGGCCAACCGCATCGATCGCCAACGACCCACAGCCACGCGCACAGGCCGTGCATTGCGTGCATTCCGCCTTCCGACGCAATCCGAACCACCGGAACGTCGTTGGCAACGCCAGCGCAGCACCCAGCGGGCAGAGATATTTGCAGAAAGGTCGCTCCATGAAGAGGGAAAGCCCAAGGAGTACCGAGGCATAAGCGGCAAAGAGTCCTCCCCGCTCCAGGATTCCCACCAAGAATGTCGTTTTGAACGGCTCCACTTCCGCCAACTTCTCGGCAAGCGGCATCGAAAACGCGGATACGGTGAGCAAGAACAGGAAAATGCCGTATTTCAGATTTTTCAACCGCAGGTGCCAACGCATTGGTAGTTGAAATTGAAACCGTTTCAACCCAACCCGTTGCGCCACTTTGAAAAGCAATTCCGAAAGCGAACCGAACGGACAAGCCCAGCCGCAGAACAGGCCGCGCCCCCAGACGAAAACCGTGACGACGATGAAAATCCAGAACAGGAAAATGAAGGGATCGGTGAGAAACAGCTCCCAGCGCCACTCGGTCAACAAACTATGGAACCACGTCAATACCTGGGTGATTGACGGTTGCGCCAGTAGGTGCCAACCGAAGAAGAAGACGCTGATCAGCCAAAAGGCGTACTTGAACCCATCGACAGGCCATTTCCGTTTGCGGGTCGCTTGGGCAGTCAGACGATCACGCGCCGCGTAAACCCCTGCCATTGCCAGCAATGTCGCGACGAACAGACCGATCTCCACCGTCCGGGTTTTCCAGAAACGCATCCAGCTCGCCTCGGGTTTGGGCAACTCCGGTCGCCCCCCCTCCAGCATCGATTCCGGCAACCAATAGCTCTGCCCAAAACTCACGTACTCACGATGACCGGTCAGTTTGTCGACGATTCGGTTCCCAAGAAACACGAACTCCCACGGATAGGCAGCCGAAAAAGCTGGATCACGGACGATGAAAATCCCCGATTCGTCGAAAACCGGCGTTCCCTCTGCGACCAGATCGTAAAGTGGCACGTAGTCGAGATCGCGGAACGTGAACACATCACCCAATTGGCGCAACTGGATCCGATCGAACACGCCCCCTCGAACGAATCCCGATCCTTTGAACGATTCGCTACCAGCGGTTCGAATGACGAAAATCGCATTTTCACCTGGTTTGAGCCGTGCCATCAGGCTTTCCCAACCCGCTTCTCCCAACAGACTTTTCCCGACGTCGGGATGGTCGAGCAACCCGAACCGCACTTCGAGCGCGGGCGTTTCACCTGGTTTCGCATCACCCGCTGCCCCTGCTGCTGCGTTCATGCTTGACGGGGTATCCCAACCGAGGTCAGAAGGATAGACTCGTAACGTGTGTACCAGCCCCAGCTGCTCGAGTTCATACCAAGAATAGCGTTTCCCGGTGGTCACGAAATGCGCTTCTGGGCGCTCCACCTGGGTGATCAAGCCAACCTGGCGGCCAACCGCACGCGCCACCGCACGCACGATCTGGTTTTGCACCACCACCGTGACCGTGGCTCCAGAGAGGCCATCGATCCCGATCGCATTACCGCTTTCGTCTTCAACCTTACCGATCTCGATACGCTTGGTGATCGGTTTCCCGGTGTATTGTTCGTTGAATGCGATCAATTTCTCTTCTGGAATACCCAAAAGCAGGATCGGTTCCGAATGGTTGAGTAATGCCACCCGCGCAAATCGACCATCACGCGTGATGCCGATCAGGGAAATCATGGTTTTCCCGGAATAGGCGGGAATTTTGGTGACGTCGGTGGAAAGCGCAATATAGCCCAGTAATTGCTTTTTGCCCCCTTCGTCACGCCACGCTTCGACATAGGGGGGATTTCCCATGCGCTGCGAAAAACGATTCGCTTCAGGAAAGACCGCGTTGCAGGGTGCGTAAGCGCAGAGGTCGGGAGCAGAAAAGAGCGCGACAGGCAATTGTGCTTGGTAGAGTTTGGCGTTCGGTGCTGCTGCTACTGTGGCAGCAACCAGCCAAACGAGCAGCGCCCCGAACCCATGCACGAAACGATAGCGACCAACCACGATTGTCTCCTGTTGGGGGAAACGCGCGCTGCCCCTCGAAAGGGCAGCGCATCTGTCAATGCAGAACCGTCACGCCGGACGGACGATCATCCGTGAACGCATCTCCAAGTGGAGCGCATGGCAGAAGTGGGTGCAATAACACCAGAAAACGCCGGGTTTGTCTGCGATGAACGTGACCGACCGGGTCTCTTGCGGGTTGACAATGAAGTTGATGTCGTATTCGGGAATCGCGAAACCGTGCGTGAGGTCTTCGACGATATCCATATTGGTGACGATGATCGTGACTTCGTCGCCAACCTTCACTTCGAACTCGCGCAATTGGTACTGCGGCGCGTATGCAGCGACCTTCACCGTCACCTTGTTGCCCTCGCGGAACACACCCGAGTCTTCGACCCGTTTCAACGCCAGCGGGTGTTCGTCGAGCTTACCCACTTGTTGCGTCCGAATGCGGTCTCGGCGCACGATGATGAAATCGTGCGGTTCGGGATAAGTGGGATGATCGGCCAGAAGCTTCATCTTTTCGCTGCGGATGTCGATGAGCTGTTCGTTTTCCGGATGGAGAGGCCCCACCGGCAAGAAACGGTCTTTTGAGAACTTACACCCCGTGAGGAGGAACTGACCGTCGGCCTCTTTCGTCTCACCCATCGATGCGTTGAGATGCCCAGGCTGATAATGGACGTCGACGCGGTCAATCACGTACTGCACCGACTTGTCACCTTGGTAGTAGCGGATCGCTTTGTCAATATTCCATTTAACGATCTGGCTGTCGAGAAAGAGCGTGGTATAGGCATTCCCCCGCCCGTCGAAAGTGGTATGCAGCGGCCCCAACCCCACTTCCACTTCGGCAACCACTGCTTTGCGAATATCGTCGAGTTTGCCATCGAACCAGTCGGCTACTTTCGCCACTTCGATCACAGTGACCGTCGGTGAAAGTTTCCCGGAGCAGACCATGTACTTCCCATCCGGGCTCGCATTGACTCCGTGCGGATTCTTTGGAACCGGCACATAAGCGGTAAGCGCCGTCTTCGGATCCTGGTTGGCCGCCCGCGTTCCATCAACTACCGGTACTTTCGAATTGCCGATCGTAAAATATTTCCCTTCTTTGATCGCCTTTTCGATCCGTGCGATATCGAAGAAGACGCAGGCATCGACTTCACGCGCCATCATCTCTTCATAACGGACGCCGTTTTCAGTGTTGTACTGGTTCGCGCACGCGAAACGCCCGTCGAACGATGTGGCAACCAGATCCATGTTACCGTCGACTTTGCACTGCCAGCGCACTTCCATCGTCTCGGCGTCGACGCAGGTAAAGAGCGCGAAGTATTTCGATGGATCGTCAAGATCACGTCCATCGTTAGGTTGCGGAATATGGAATTCACATCCACAGAAGACTCGGGTGGTGTAGTTGATTTTCGGGTCGACCGGATCCCGTTTATCCGGGAAAATTCCGTGGAACCCTTGAATATTCGGGATCTTGGTGATCTTGTCGACTTCGAAACGATCACCTCGAATGCGCGCGATTCGCCCATGAGTTTTGTCGTTTACCCAAAAATATTTCCCGTCGTAGGTACCATCTTTATAAGAACCATGGACGTGGTGGGTGTCCCCAGTCTTGAACAGCAAAGAACCGTCTGGTTTGGTCCCGATGATCGCCTTACTCTCGTTGGTGATGCCCCAGCCACTCATACAGTCAATGTTGAAGACCGGGATACGTTTAATCTCGCGGCCACTGGGCAATCCCAATATCCTAACTTCCCCTGAGTGACCCCCCGACCAGATCCCATAGTAGGTATCGAGCTCACCAGGCTTCATGTGGACCTTGAGTTCGTCCCCTTCTTTAGTCGCTGCTACGGCCTCACGGCTAGAGGTTGTCGTAACCACCACACCTGCCGACAAACCTGCGCCTGCTAAACCGGCCAACGCCGCCGCGCCCAAGAAACCACGCCGCCGTTCGTCAACGACCATTTCTCTCTCTTTAGGTTTCATCGCTTCGCTCCTTGCCAATGGAAACAGCGAAAGCATCATAGTAAAAGACTTGATTTTTTACCTTGATCTCTGTCAATTTTTCGTACCCGATCAAAGCATAAATTTCTGAAAAATCATTAGATTACTTTTTAAACCTGATCTATATCAAGATCACGAAAACCAGATTCTTGATCTAGCGCAAATGATGATCATCCAAACAACCAAAGCCTCGACGGGCATTGGACAGATGAGGTAGTTTCCTTGGAATTTTTTTGGGGAGTGCAGAGGTGGTCCCCGCTTACCGGGTGAACCTCCCGCGACTCAAAGAATTGAACTACTTGCGGAAGGCTATTCAGTCTCGCTTTCCACCGCCACGACGGTGCGCTGGCGTTTGCTGAATTCAATCCCCACCAGGTGCACCGGCACCCCTTGGCCGCGGTACTTTTCGGCATAGCCTTTGGCACGAAGTTGCGCAAGCGCTGCTCCTTCGGGTTTGTCCGCAACCACTTTGAATTCGAACAGATAGATCCGCTCCGGGAGCTTCACCGTAAGA